>CAZHTS010000097.1:0-16290 GCA_964535315.1 uncultured Anaerolineaceae bacterium | reverse complement strand
CGGTCTTCCGGCGGTGAAAGTAAATTATATGCGAACTCCATTTAAGAAGCAATATCAAATTTCCGGCAGCTCCCGCGCCTTTCTTAAAACCCCGAGATAAGGGGTCGGACTTTGGCCCATACGGCGCCCATGCTTCCAATCTAACGAATTTAAATTTTCCCCGCCTCCAGAGTGGAGGCGGGGAAGGACAGGGGGAGGAGCCTACGGATAGAGGCAGGAGAATGGCTTAGAATCGACTCAACGGGAGAGCGCCAGTTTAATCATCTTTCCGTCCGCATCCAGCGTCACGCGGGCGTAGTGCTGGTGGGTGCGCTGCGCCACCTGCACCTGTTTGCTGACCGTCACGACCACGCGTTCGCCGGCGGCCGCGGGGGAATTCTTGGCGCCAGGGCGGGCGCCGCTGCCCTGCCCGGTGACCGTTTGGGGATTGACCCGCAGGCTGGTCGCCTCGGCCCCCGGCAGATAATCTTCGACAATCTGCTGCACCTGCTTGAGCACCGCGGTGGGAACGCGCGGCGCGGCCGGCGGCTGTGCACCCGCTTTTTGATCCGAGACGGTCTTGAGCGCCGGATGGGAACGCAGGCGTTGGATACTCTTGACCCGCTTCAACGGAGCGTCGGCGGTTGCCAGCGGATCGCCGTACAACACAAAAGACAGCAGCGTCTTTTGATCCTCGCCGTCCAGGAACCCCTGGCGTTTGTTCATCTCACGCGCCAGATCCAGCTTGGCCTGCATCAAGGCCGCCCCGGCCGGCAGGCCATCGCGCAGATGCCGCCAGAACAGGCTGCCCAACAAATCTGCCCCGATCAGCGGCGTGGTGACCGAACCATACGAAATGCGCGTCGAGGCGACCACCGCCTGCGTCCCCAGGGTAAGAAATTTGAGGGCAATCGACTGTTCCACCTTCTTCTGGTAAATATACCCACCGTAACACGCCTCGCTAAACACCACACTGGGGGCGTGTCCATTTTTGTGTAAATCGTCTGGGCGTAACGCCACCGGGTAATCCGGGCCAGGAACCGCGTCCAGCTGGTCGCGCTGCCCGAACCATTCGGCCGCATCTTCGACGCCGTGCAGATTGTAATAGCCCAGGGTGGCCTGCATCAGGCGCCGCGTCTCAAAGCTGCCCGAACGCTCGGGCGGCGAGGTCAGCAACGACTGCGCCTCGCCGATGGGCCGGAAGGCCGCCAGCGAAGACCGCTGCCATACCGCCGCCGAATAGCCAAAATTGCCCGGCTGCAACGAGGGGCGCAGCATCCATTGCAGACGCTCCAACATCTGCTGCCACCAGGTCGTCTTGCGCGGCGCCCGGGTATGGTAACGCACCACCTGGGTCAACTGCGCCAGCAAGACCCCCGCCTCGCCGCTGGCGTCCCCCGGCAGACGCCCTACCGGCCACTCGGGCACAAAATAATTGCTGTCCAGGGTGGCGTACGGATTGTCGGAATCGATATTTTCGTCCGCATCGTCGGTAGGGTTGGGCAGGTGGTGAAACGGCACCACCTCTGCGCCGCCGACGATCAACAAGGCGCCGATCATTTCGCCTTTTTTGGCCAGCGCCTGATCGAGATCGACCAACGCCAGTTTCAGCTTCCACGGGTCATCCGGCTCAACCGCCTTGACCCCCAGGCGGCCGGTACACGCCGGATCGTCGGCGTAAAACACCAGCGCCCCCCACCCCGGCCGGCGCCGGACGATACCGGCCAGGTTGTCTATCTCCTTCTCGACTGCCGCCAGACCGGCCTGACCGTAACGCGTATACAGCCCGCTGCGGGTGGAAAAAATAACGTACACCGGAAAACGGCCATCCACCCGGCCCACCGCAGGCTGGTTGAGACGGTGCGCCAGGCGTTCCAATTCCTCTTCCACCAGGCGCACCGTTTCACTCTTGGGCTGCGCCGGGCGAGGCAGAACGCCGGCGGCGGTTTTGGGCCGTTCCCCGGCTTCTGGCGCCGGCGGCGACGCAGGCTCACCGTTTGCCGGCATCTCACCCTGCGGCAGTTGATTCCAGCCCATGCGCACCGCCACCGGCGCGGGAATGGGCTGGTCGAAGGCAATTTCCAGCGCATCGGGCCACAGCGGGCGATAGGCATGGCTGCCTCCCCACAGATGCTCCGCCACCTGCCCGGCGGAATCGGCGTTGACGCAGCGATGCAGCAGTTGCACCGCCCCGGTTTCATCGCCGATTTCCATGCGCGCCTCCGCCAGACACAGGGTAAAGTGTAAACAATCCGGCCAACGCTCATGGTACAGGCTGGCCAGGCGATAGGCGGTCATGAAATCCTGGCGGGCGCGGGTCAATTTGACATGAAAAACGGCCGCCAGCATCTGGTAAGGCGCAACCCCCAACACCCGATGGACCTGCTCTTCAGCCTGCTCCAACTGGCCTTTCTCCATCAGCGCCCGGCCTTCGCTCAACAGGCGCGCCCACTCGGGCGCGGCGTAATCCGGCGGCGTCTCGCCGCCCAACACAGATACGTTTGCCAGCGTGTTTTGCTGCAAGGCCGGGTCGCCGGCGGCCATCCCCGCCAGCGCCTGGTAGGCCGCCAGAAACTCAGGATCCAGCCGGCACAATTTTTCTACCAGACGGGTGGCCTGCAACTGCTTTCCATCCAGCGCCAGGACTCTGCCCAAAAACAAGCCCACCTGTAAATCGCCCGGGTAAACCGCCAGCCACGAAAGCGCCGTCTGGCGGGCAAAACGCCGGCTGTCGCAGTCCAGAGCCACCGCCAGCAATTCCAGCAGTAATTTCCGTGGCAGTCGTTTTTTCGCAATCAACGTATCGTGTTCGCTCGCGTCCATCGTCACTCATACCTCCTACGAATTGTGAACCAGGTTCAACGTAATCACCCCGGCCAGTAAACGGCGGATATTGGCGTCGTCCGGGCAGAGCTCGGCTGCCCGTCGCAGCATACTTTCGGCGCCGGCGTAATCCTTGCTGTCGCGCAGCAGCATCCCGGCCTGGTAATAGGCCCGGCTATCCTGCGGCGCCACCTTTACGGCCCGCTGGTAAACGCGCACCGCCTGAACGTATTCCCGGCGTTCCTGATAGGCCTGCCCCAACTCCAGATAGGCTTCCAGATGAGCCGGATCCAGACGGGCCGCCTCAGACAGGTGCAAGATGGCCTGGTCCAGCTGCCCGGCGCTGCGCTGCAAACGCCCGAGCAGCAGATGCATTTCGGCCTGTTCGGGCCGCAAACGCAAGGCGGTGCGCGCCGCTTTTTCCGCCCCGCCGCCATCGCCTGCTTCCGCACGGGCGCGCGCCAGCAGGGTGAACACCTGCGCCTCGTGCGGGTTCTGCTGCCCCAGGTCACTCAGCAGCGGCAGCGCTGCCTGCGCCCCCTGCACCTGGTACACCAGCCGGGCGTGCTCCAACTGAAGTTCAAAAACGTGCTGCAAGGCCGGCAGGGCCTTTTCAACCGTGGCCAACGCTTCGGTGGGTTTGTCCAGCCGTTTCAACACCTGCACGACAAACAAGACCACGCTGGCATCCTCGGGGGCGCGCCCCAGCGCCGAACGGGCGTACTTCAACGCCTTCTCGGGCTGGTTGAGCTGCAAAGCAATTTCGCCGCCGAGCAGCAGCGGGCGCGCCAGGTCGGGTTGCAAATTACCGGCCCGCCCGGCGCTCTCCATCGCCTCGCGCAGACGTCCAGACTGAAGATACGTCTGCGCCAGTTCCAACCACACGTCCACCCGCTCTGGCGCCAGCCGGCTGGCGCGTTCCAGTATTTCAAGCGCCCGTCCCGCAGTCCCGTCCTGGCGGGATAATTCGGCCAGGGCGAGCGCATCGTCGACCTGTTCCGGGCGCAGCGCAAGGGCGCGCTCAAAGTGTTGAATGGCGATATCGCGCCGCTCCAGACGGGACGCCAGGCGCGCCGCCCACGAATGCCAGACGGGCTCGTCCGCCCAATGCAGCAAGGCCATCTCCAGAGACTGCAACGCCAACGAGGAACGCCCTGCATGCTCGGCCAGCAGCGCCATGGTTGCATGCGCCAGCGGATTCACCGGAGCCGCCTCAACGGCCCGCCGGGCAATCTCTGCGCCCTGAGCGGGGTCGTTTTCCAGATAACACAACGCCAGCTGCATCAACACCTGCGAGGCGTTGGGAAAACGACGCGCCGCCTGAGCCGCCCCGGCCAGGTTATTCAACTGGCGCAGGATGGACACCAGCGCCGCGGTATCGTCCGGCGTGGCCGTCAGGTTGGCCAGTGGGCGCACATTCTGGATGACGGGATGGAACGCCGCCCGCCCACGCCATTGCCAGCGCGCCAGGTCTACCGCCGTACATACCTTGCCGGCATCCGCCACAATTTGCTCGAACGCCTCGTAAGCCGCCCCCGTCAGGCTCCCCTCTCCCGGAGCATGGGCGACGGCGCGCAGCGCCGTACACAACCGCTGCTGCTCGGCGGCGTATACATAGGCGCGCAGCGTGCGCAGATACGCACGTGGCTCGGCCGGGAAATTGCGCAGATAGGCGTTAAACTGGCGTAACGCTCGCCGCCATTTTTCCATTTCGAGCGCGGCTTCGGCCAGCCACAGCGCCGCGTCGGTAAACGCCAGGCCTTCCCAGGTCATCTGCTCCAACGAATTCAACTGGGCGGGCCTGACCAGTTCGGCCGTCGGGCGCGTTTTACCGTCCGCGGTCAGCGCGTTGTAGCCGGTCAGGGCTGCCTGGCGGTCACCCTGGCGGCGCAGCAGGCGAACCTGTAACAAACGCACGTGCTCGTGCCGGGCAGCCCGAGCGGCCACGCGCGCCACCCATTCTCCTGCCACCAGTTCTTCGTCCCGGTCGAGCGCCAGTTCGGCGCGCAGGCAGGCCATCTCGACCAATGCGCTGTGCTGCCAGCGCCCCAGCCCGGTGATCGTTTCCGTCTCGGCGAGAGCGGGCCATTCATCCCAGGCGGCTGCGGCCTCATCCACGATCGCGGCGCTGCGATCGTTCAACGACAGGGCGGCCGCCAGGTCCGCCGCCACGTGCCGCAAGATCAGGTCTGCCGGGTACAGGCGCAAGGCGTCTTCGGCATGCGAATACGCCTGATCCAGATTGCCGGACTGGCGATGTAACAGGGCAAACCGCAAATGGAGACTGGCCAACACCACCAGTTCTAACGGCCCCAGCAGCCAGCGCGCCAGACGCCATTCGCCCAACAGGCTGGCATCCTGTTCACCGGCAAGCAGGCTGCCGGGGGCGCTTTGCTCGATCTGTGCGGCGCGTTCCAGCGCCGCCAGCGCCGCCTGGGGGCGCTTCAGCAGCATCAGCAAATCCGCCTGAAAAACGTACATCCACGCCTTACTCGGAGCGGCCTGCAAGGCATTCTGCACAAAAACGAGCGCCGAAGACAGGTCCCCCAGGCGCTGGTGCAGATAGGCAATCTCAAACAACATGGAAGCCGACGGCACGGAGCTGGCCTCGACCGCCCGCTCCAGGCACGACAGCCCGGGCAGTAGATCGTTAAACGCCAGGAACAAGTGTCCGGCGCGCTGTAAAACGTCAGCCGGCAACCCTTCCATCGCCACGAGCGTTTCCAACGCCGAGCGGGTCGTGAACGCATCGCCATTTTGATGCGCCAGTTCGGCCAGGCGGATCCAATGCCCCGCCTGCCGCGGCTCCAGTTGGGTCATCGTCTTTAACGCCGCGATTGCCTCCGCCAACAGGCCGAATTCGATCATGCGTTCGACGTACCAGTCGAGCATGCCCAGATCATCCGGCGCAAGCTGCAGGGCGCAGCGCGCCGACGAACTGGCCTCGCCGGTCAGACCGGTGGCCCGGTACGCTTCGGTCAACATTCGCAAAAGCGAAGCGTTTTCCGGGCGCTCCAGGGCAGCTTCGTGCAAGGCCGCCACCGCCGTATCCCACTGCGCCAGGCCATAAGCCACCTGGCCCAGCCCGGCCTGAATCCGCCAACGCCAGGCCGGCAAGGAAGCCATCGGGTGCTCGTGCAGCCTCTGATACAGGTCAAACGCCGCCGGGTTCTCGCCGCGCCCGACCAGGACTTCGGCCAATAACAACTGGATCTCGAACTGGTCGGGGGCCAGCGCCAGGGCCTTTTGCAGCGCCTGCTGTGACTTGGCCAGGTTGGCCAGGTCGATCTGCGGCCGCGCCTCAAACAGGCTCATACCGCTGCCTACCAGGGTGCGCGCATACAACAAATAGGCGTCCAAGTCGGGTTGGTCGGCCTGCAAGGCCACCTCTAACACCGGTAAAGACGCCAGCGGGTTGCCCACCTCGATGAGGACACGCCCCAGTTCCAGCGCCAGATCGCTATCCTGCGGCCATTCCTGAAAGGCCGGCTCTAAAACCTGTAACGCATCGGCCAGATAGCCCAGGGTGCGCAATGTGCGCCCCAGCAGTAAGGAGATTTGCGGCGAATGGGGCGAAAGGATGGCCGCCTGGCGAAGATAGGGCAGCGCCTCGGTGTGCTGCCCCGCCCGCAAATAGGCGTCTGCCAACGCCAGGGCAATCTCTTCTGAAGCGGGCCGCAAACGCGCCGCCTCACGCAGCGTGCTCAAAGACTGGCCGGCGTTGCCGGTCTGAAGGCGCAGGTCGGCCAGCGTCAACCACACCCGTTCATCTTCGGGGGTGATCTGCGTCGACTGTTCCAGGTAAGGAATGGCGCCCTGGTAATCTCCCAGCGAGACCAGCGCCTTACCCAGCAACACAATCGCCTGCTGCTGCTGCGGATTGTGATCGAGGACATGCCGGCAGGCCGTCACCACCTGTTCGTGTTGCCCGATGTGGGCCGCACTGTTGGCCAGCGCCAGCCAGTCTGACGGCTCGGGGTACGGCAACAGCCCAATCACATTGTGGCGCTCCTCGTACGCCAGCGGCCATTCGTGCGCCTTTTCCCACAATTCGCCCAACAAACGACGCCAGGTCACCGTCTGCGGATCGAGCGCCACCGCCAGACGGGCGTATTGTAAGGCCTGCTCGTTCTCGCCGCATTGCAGCAGCAACTCGCTCAAAATACCGTACAGACCGGCGTCTGACGGGCACAAGCCCAACACCAGTTGGGCCGCATCGATTGCCTGAGGGTACAGCTTGAGACGCTGCAGGGTCTGGATCAATTCCAGCGGGTTCCAACCAGAGGCATAGGCAACCGGCAAGGAGTACGGCTGGCGGGTAACCAGTTGTAACCACTGCTCAATTGCCGGCTGCGCCAGGCGTTGGGCGCTGAGCAGTTCACCGGCCTGCGCCAGACGCCCCGCCTGCCAGATGCGTCCCATCGGGCTGTTCCATTCCAGGCCCGGACGGGCAAAAATGCCGCGCACCGTTTCGCAATTCCCGGCAATCATCGCCAGCTCATTCTGAATGCGCCCGGAAAGCGGCGCCAGCTTTAACGCCTGGTCGCCGGCCAACAGGGCGGCGTCGGGCTGCTGGTTGGCGCTGGCAGCATCCGCCATCTGCACCTGAATGGCTGCCAGCCAGGAATGCAAGAAGCCCTGAGCGCGGCGCAGCAGAGCAATCGATTTGGCAGAATTATTGGCCAGCTGGTGCAAGGCCGCCACCCGCTGCAACCCCAGCGCATACGGCAGGGCCGCGTCCAGGTCTGCTTCATCCGGCAGGTTCTGCGCCAACAAAGAGGTGGAAGACAGCGAAGGGAAATTCGCCGCCAACAGGGTTTGCGCCAGCTGCGTCGCCAGCCCGGCGCGCCCGGTCAGGCTCAGTTCGCGCAGCCACTCAAGCTGCTGCGCCAGCGGAAAGGCCAGTAACAAATCAAACAAGATGCGGATCTGCTCAGAAGCCAGAAACGAATTGCTGAAAATAACGTGGTTGACCCATTGCCGGGCCACCTGAAAACGTTTCCCCGCCAGCAATGCCGCCAACATTTCTTGCGGCTCGGCCAGGATGCCCGCCAGGCAGGCCAACGGCGTCTGCCAGACGACAAAACACTGCGCATCGCTCCAATCGACGGGATATAAAAAACCACTACAGATTTCCTGCCAGGAATGCCCGTCTTGCCGGCGATCATATAACGCCAGCGCCAGCAGCATTGCCTGCGATAAATCCTGGGGAGCTTCTATCTTTTCGAGCCGCCCCAGCACCTGCTTTTGCAATTCGGGTGGCAAACTGGCAGGCGCTTCGCCCCGCAAATCTTCCACCAGACAGTCACTGCCCAACGCCAGCAGCCCCAGATGGGCCGGCGTCCAGGCTTCCAGACGACTTCCCAGCCGGGTGATCGCCTTTTGCCAGATTTCGCCCCGGCTCAGGCTCTGCCAGACCAACCCATCCTGACGCAAGGCAGCCAGGAGCGCCGGGCTTTCAGCCGGGGAAAAACACTGCTTTATTTCGGTCAGAAAATCAACACAAGTCATTCAAGCTCCTGTTCAACCTGTAGAAAATGAGCACTCACCCTCAGGCTACTTGAAGCACATGCCCTACCCCCTAACCGGGGAGCTGCTGCACGACCAGATAAGCCGCGACCAGCAGCACACCCCCGAGCAGCGTCAAAAAAATCCCCACCCCCGCCGTGGTGCGCACCAGTTCGTTCATGGCCCCCACCAGCGACGAGGTATTACCGACCAACCCGGCCACGTCTTCTGCAATCCCCTTCTGGACAAGGCGCGCCGTCTGATCGGCGATTAACCGCATATCGTGCCCTAACACGCGCGTGACCAGGATCACAATACCGGTCAACAAGGCAATCACCCCCAACACCAACAGGCTCAGCGCCAGAATGATCAGAAAATCCTGCATGCCTAAAGAAACCATAACGCCTCCCAGGAAAGATAACCTGAGAGACGTAGGTGCAAGAAGCGTGCCAGCCGGCTATTTTTCGGTTGTTTTTAGCAGATCGGCGGGCAAATGGGCCACGTCGATGCTGTCATCGTCGCAAAACAACAGGGCGCGCTCGATGGCATTGGATAGCTCGCGGATATTCCCCGGCCAGCGATACGAAACCAGCGCAGCCATCGCCCGCGGGGTTACATTGTTAATATTCAACCCCATGCGGGCGTTGTGCTGGCGCACGAAATACCCCACCAGTTCGGGGATGTCTTCGCGGCGCTCGCGCAGCGGCGGCAGGTGCAGATCCACCACCTTCAGCCGGTAATACAGGTCTTCGCGGAACTGCCCCTCGCCGATCATCACCATCAGATTGCGATTAGACGCCGCCAGAACCTGAACGTCGACCTTGATCAACGTCGTCCCCCCCACCCGGCGGAACGCCCGCTCTTCCAACACGCGCAGCAGCTTGGCCTGAATCTCCAACGGCATGGACGAAATCTCGTCGAGGAACAACACGCCGCCATCCGCCACCTCGAGCAGCCCGTGTTTGCGCTTTTCGGCGCCGGTAAACGCCCCCGCCTCATACCCAAACAGTTCCGACTCCAGCATGGTGGGCTGGATGGCGGCGCAATTGATCGCCACGTACGGCTTGTTGGCGCGCGGCCCGCTCTGATGCACAAAACGCGCCAACACCTCTTTGCCCGTACCCGTCTCGCCGGTCACCAGCACCGAGGTGGAGGTCATGGCGGCCCGCTGCGCCTGGCTGATTAACATTTTCATTGCCGGGGTGTTGCCCACCACAAATTGATTTTTCTGCTGCTGCGACTGGCGCAAATGCGCCAGTTCCCGGCGCATCGACACGATTTCGCACGCCCGCTGGATCGATTTCTCCAACTGTGGGATCTGCACCGGCTTGGTCAGGAAGTCATGCGCGCCGTTTTTCATCGCATCCACGGCCATTTCGATGTCGCCGTAACCGGTAATCAGAATGATCGGCGGCCGCAGCGGCATACCCGCCGTTTCATACAGCAAGTTTGGCCCGTATCCATCCGGCAGCTGCACATCCAACAGAATCACATCCGCATCGCCGCGCCGCAGGCACTCTCTGGCCTGTCCCAACGTGGCGGCTTCGATCACCTCATAGCCGCGCGCCGTCAGGAATTTACCGATAAAAGTGCGTGCATTTTCTTCATCATCCACGATCAAGATGGTTGTTGCCATATGCCTCTCCTATCACTGCCGGCAAGAATACGTGAAAAACCGTCCCCCCCGGAAAACTATTGACGCTGATACTGCCCTGGTGCCCGGTGATAATCCGTTTGATGATGGGCAATCCCAACCCTGTGCCATGCGGGTTGGTGGTCACGAAGGGTTCAAAAATGCGGTCGCGAATATCATCGGCAATGCCGGTGCCGTTATCCGATACGGTCACCTCCACCTGCGGCCGGTTGGGGATGCTGTTGTTGGGCGTCACCCGCACGGCGAGGGTGCCGCCCTCGGTCTTGCGCATCGCATCCAGGGCGTTGCTGATCAGGTTGGTAAACACCTGATCCAGCGCCCGTGGATCGCCGACCACCTGCGGGGTGGCGGCGTCTATCTGGAAGAAATGCCTGACGTTATCCCGCGCCAGGCGCGGGCGCCAGCGATCCAACAAACGTTGCAGCAGCATGCCCACGTCCACCGCCTCAAACTGGTGCGCCATTGGCTTGGAAAAAGCCAGCACCGACTCCATCAGATGCGTCAGGCGGGTACAGTCACCCTGAATGCGGTTGAGGATATCCTGATTGGCGTCTTCCGCAGGCAGCAGGCTGGCCAGCAATTGAATGCCGGTGGAAATATTGTTGATCGGGTTACGCACTTCGTGGGCAAACACGGCTGTAAACTCGCCCAGGATGGCGCGCTGCTCCAACTGCTGGGTACGCTCCCGAATCTGTTCGTGCTCGCTGACATCGCTGATCAACACCAGGATGGCCAGCGGGCTCTCGCCGTGAAGCACCGGGTAGATCTGAATACTGGCCGGGAAGGTCTGCCCGGTTCTACGGTGCAGAGAGACATTTCCCAGGTTATGGGTGGCCACCCCCTGCACGGCCACTTCCAGGGCGGGCAGCAGGCGGTCAACGCCCACCAGAATATTTTCCGCCGGCTGGCCTTCGATCTCGGTTTGAGCATAGCCCAACATCCACTCCGCCGCCGGGTTGAGTTCGCGCACACAGAAATCCGGCCCCAACACCAACACCCCTTGCTGTGCGTTTTCGACGATTTCCGCCAGAACGGCGATGCGGCGCTGCGCCGTATCGGCGCCCCGGTGCAGCGAATCGGCCAGAATCCCCTGGCGGATCATGGCTTCCAGATACCTGGCCAACGTCTCCAACACGGCCATCAACTTATCGGCAGGAGGGCGGCTGCGTTCCCCAACCACCAGCAGGCCAGAATATGCGCCTTCCTCTCCCAGCGGCAGCGAGGCCACGTAGCTCAACCCCGCAATGCGCGCCTGGCGATGAATCTCGGTCATCACCCGCCGGCCCGGCATCCAGATGGTGCGCGCCGCCAGCCGGCCCAAATCTGTGGAGGGGATTTCGTCCGGGAACACCGCATCGCCCTCGCAGCTTACAATCTTCTTCAAGCGCGGGTACGCCTCATCCGCCTGATAGATGCAAAGCAAATCGGTGCCCAGGAAATCGGCGGCGGGGCGGAGGACGCGCGTCAACGCCGGCAACAGATCCTGGTCTACCGCCGAGATGGATGGCAGAAAGATGTGGTGGATGAAACGCTCTTCCCAACTCGCCAGCCCTTGCGACGGCTGCGCCAGCGGGACAATGCTCAACGCATACCATTGCTGCATTGTATCCAGGGCGGTGGCTTTAATGGACACCGCCAACGTCTCGCGTTTGCGCCGGTTCAAGCGCTGCCCGGCGTTTAGACTGCCGTCCGCCTGGCTCAACGTCACGTCCGGCAACAACATGACCAGCGGTTGGCCGGCCAGTTCGGTCTGGGTAAAGGCGGTCAATTGCAGCAGGGCGCTGTTGGCGCCCACAATCGTGCCGCGCAAACGATCGACCAACACCGTCGCCTGCGGCATCAGATTTAACAATGTATCGAACGCCTCCAGACCCGGCGTTTTGGCCCGCCACAACGCGGCCAGAGAAGAGGTTACAGGCGTCATCATTTCATGGAGTCAGAGGGCGGCGTAAATGAGCCGGCAGAATTCCAGACATGGCGCGATATTTCGCCACCGTCCGGCGGGCAACGGGGAAACCTTCTTTGGCCAGCAAGAGCGCCAGTTCGCTGTCGCTCAACGGGTGCGTCTCGCGCGCCACAATTTCACACAAGACGGTACGTACATTTAAATTGCGATCAAAAAAGTTAGCCAGCGGCACAATACGGCCGTTGGGCAATTGTACCGCCTTATTGGCGACCGCCCGCGAGACGGTCGACTCGTGTACCTGCAACTCTTCGGCCAGTTGCGCCCGGGTGATCGATTTGAGGTGCTTTTCCCCGCCCACGATGAACGAACGCTGCAACTGCGCCACCCGCTGCATCAGGCGCAGTATGGTATGGTTGCGCTGCTGCAAGCATTTGACAAACAGCGCCGCTCGTTCCAGGTCGCCGCGCCAGGCCTCACGCTTCTCCTCGTCGGCCTGCTGCACCACCTGGCGATACAGAGGGTTGACCCGCAACGTCCCGTGCAGCGGCATAATAATCTCGACCGACAATGCGTTGGCGGGGTCGTCGTTCAAATAACCAATCACAATATCCGGGCGATGATACACCATACCGCCCTCCGGCGGCGCCTGCCGTCCTTCTTCCCAATGCGCTCGCGCCGGGTACGGGTTCAGGTTTTCGCTGATAAAACGCACGATCTGCTGGAGTTCTGCCTGATCGATGTGCAACTGCCGCATCAACTCGGCGTACTGGCGGTGACTGAGCAAATCCATCCCTTCACGGATTACCACTGCCGCCAGTTCGGGCACCGGCTGGGTCTCGGCCAACACCTCAAGCTGCACCAGCAGCGCCTCCTGGGGCGTCAGCGATCCCACCCCCACCGGGTCGGCGCGTTGGATCATCTGCTGGATACGCCCAACCCGCTCAAGCGAAGTGTGAAAATAACGCGCCACTTCAAGCAGCGTGGTGGTCAAAAAACCATCGTCGTCCAGGTGAGTCAACAGATAGGCTGCCAACGGCCGGTCTTCCGGCGCCAGATCCAGCGCCACCTGGCGTAAAACGTGGGTCGGCAAATCTTCCGTCTCAACCGTGTAATTGTCCTCGGGGGCGTCTTCCACCCGGCGCAGGTCGCCGCCGCCAAAATCTTCACGCTGCGAGACGAAAACGACCGGCTCGTCCGCCTGGCCCGGCCGGGGCTGGCTGCATACCGGGCAGACGCCCCTGGACGGCAGCGGGCGATGACAGGTCGGGCAGCGCCGCTCCTCCAATAATTCCAGGGCGGGGTTGGCCGCCAGTTCAGCCTCAATCTGCTGGTGTAATTCTTCGGCGGTCAACATCAATAGCGACATCGTCTGCGCCAGATGGGCCGTGGTCATGGGTCTTAAGGATTGATAGTGAAACTGGAACATAGCCATCACCCTGTGTTAGTATAGTCGTGTACTCCATGCGTTGCAAGTTTTGTGCCAGGTTAAATTCAATCGACAGTGGTAAAATCGAAACAAGACCTGTATCACCGGAAAAGATCATGGCAGAATTGATTGTCATCGGCGGCGGGCTGGCCGGCAGCGAGGCTGCCTGGCAGGCCGCCCAACAAGGAATCAAAGTCACCCTCTACGAAATGCGCCCGCACCCGTCGACCGGCGCCCACGTCAGTTCTGATCTGGCCGAACTGGTTTGCTCGAACTCGCTGGGTTCCAACCTGGCGGATCGCGCCTCGGGTCTGCTCAAGGCAGAGATGCGCCGCATCGGCTCCTTGTTGTTAGATTGCGCCGAAAAGACGGCCCTGCCGGCCGGCGGCGCCCTGGCCGTTGACCGCCAGGCCTTTGCCCAAAGCGTCACCGCCGCCATCAGCAGCCATGCCAACATCACCCTCGTCCGCCAGGAAGTCAAGGAAATCCCACCCAGCGGGACGGTGATCATCGCTTCGGGCCCGCTGACCTCGCCTTCGTTGAGCCAATCGATCCAGGCGTTGAGCGGCCAGAACAGCCTGTTTTTTTATGACGCCATCGCCCCCATCGTGACCCGCGACTCGATCAATATGCAAATAGCCTTTCGCGCCTCGCGTTACGCCCGCGGCGAAGAAAACGAAGGCGATTACATCAACTGCCCGCTGGATCGCCAGCAGTACGAGACCCTGGTCGAGGCCCTGCGCACGGCCGAACGTATCAAATTGCACGAGTGTGAAACGCCGCTGCTATCCGGGGTGCAGGCCGGGGCCAAAGAATATTTCGAGGGCTGCCTGCCGGTCGAGGTGCTGGCCAGCCGCAGCCCGCGCGCCCTGGCCTTTGGCCCACTGCGCCCCATCGGTCTGCACGACCCGCACACCGGCCGCGGCCCCTACGCCGTGGTGCAACTGCGCCAGGATACGTTGGCCGGCGACCTGTACAACCTGGTTGGTTTCCAAACCAATCTGACCTTCTCCGAACAAAAACGCGTCCTGCGCCTGATCCCCGGCCTGGAACAGGCCGAATTCGTTCGCTACGGCCAGATGCACCGCAACACGTTCATCGCCTCTCCGCTGCTCCTGCAACCCACGCTGCAAATGCGCGCCTACGCCGACATTTTCTTTGCCGGGCAGATCACCGGCGTAGAAGGGTACATGGGCAACATCGCCACCGGGCAACTGGCCGGGATCAACGCCGCCCGCCTGTTACAGGGCCGGCGGCCGCTCACCCTGCCGCTCACCACCATGATCGGGGCGTTGTGCAATTACATCACCCACGCCGGCCTGGCCGATTTTCAACCGATGAAGGCCAATTTTGGCATCCTCCCGCCCTTGCCGGCGCTCCCTAAGGCCAAACGGGAGCGGGCCGCTCAATACGTCCAGCGCGCCCTGACCGATCTGGAAACATTCTTGCAACATCATTCCCTGGCATAAGCTGTATGAACAAGAAAAAAGTCATTCTGTTGATTGTGTTAATTGCTGGCAGCGCCGCTCTGCTCATTCCGGGTGGGTTCAATCTCTTTGCGCCCCGGGCAGCCTTCGACGGCAACCGCGCCATGAAAGATGTCGAGTATCAGGTGAGTCTCGGCCCGCGCCTGCCCGGCAGCAGCGCCCACCAACAAACGGTGCAATGGATCCAGGCGCAGCTGCTTCAGGCCGGCTGGCAAACCGAAATCCAGGAGACCAGCCTGATGAACCAGCCCATCCGCAACGTGATTGGCAAACGCGGCAGCGGCCAACCCTGGATTGTGCTCGGGGCGCACTTCGATGCGCGCCAGTGGGCCGATAAAGACCCCGACCCATCCCGCCACAAAGACCCGGTGCCGGGCGCCAACGACGGCGCTTCCGGCGTGGCCGTTCTGCTGGAACTGGCGCGGGTGCTGCCCGCAGCCAGCGATAAACAAATCTGGCTGGTGTTCTTCGACAGCGAAGATCAGGGCAGTATTCCCGGTTGGGATTGGATCCTGGGCTCACAGGCGCTTGCCGACAGCCTGACAGGCCGCCCGGATGCCGTGGTGGTGATCGACATGATCGGAGACGCCAACCTCAATGTCTACCGCGAGAAAAACTCAGACCGGCAGTTAACCGACGAATTGTGGCGCTCGGCCGAAGCGTTGGGATACGGCGCACAATTCATCAACAAAGAAAAATACCGCATCCTGGACGACCACCTGCCCTTTGCGCGCAAGGGCATCCCGGCCGTCGACATCATCGACTTTGACTATCCGTACTGGCACACCACCGCCGATACGGCCGACAAAGTCTCGCCCGCCAGTCTGAAAACCGTCGGGGACACGTTAATTCATTGGATTGACAACACGGCTATTCTTAATTCGAGTTTAGACAAAAAGTAGTGCGACCTTCCCCTTGAGGAAAAGGCTCTTCCCCAATGGATGTGAAAGCGTTGCCATCCCTATGGCGCTAATTTTGGCGGGCGCGTGCAATCGATCATGCAGGGTTTCGTAGGCAGCGGTACAGCAAAGTGGGCAAAATGAATTATGAAATGATTATGATGCAGATCTAATATGTTCACAAAGCATTACAGCATGTTGGGGAAACTACTTCCCTTTTAAATGGATAAATGGTTTAGATGATGAAGTAAAAGGGAGCTTATTAAGAGTAGTCGATGAGGCTTTTGAGATTGATGGTATCGGAACGCTCACTTTCATTCATCCACCCCATTGTTACGATAACGCCGCCATGGAGAGTTTCCATGCGACGTTGAAAGGAGAATGTGCCGATCATCCTTTTGAAACGAAGGCTGAGGCGAAGACGACTATCTTCGAGTTCATCGAGGTTTGGTACAATCGTCAACGTCTGCATTCTACGTTGGGCTATTGCAGCCCCGCTGAGTTCGAGTTACCTTCTGGACATTAATCGTGTCCACTTTTTTCAGCCACCCCAGAAATAGCATTGCCGAGTGAGGCCAGTACCCTGGCCTGGAGCCCAGACGGAAAAC
>CAZHTS010000096.1:5447-16608 GCA_964535315.1 uncultured Anaerolineaceae bacterium | reverse complement strand
CGCTGGAAAACAGGCCCGTACAACCGCCACCGGTCGTCATCCACAGCGACGGCGGAACGGTGGTGGTGGGCGACGTGCACACCGCCGGCGGCGATTTCGTCGGGGGCGATAAGATCGAACAGCGCCTGCGCCAGGCCATCGTTGCCAGCGACTGGCCGGCCGTACGCCAGACGGCGCTGGAGCGGCTGGCCGTGCAGCCGGACGACGCCGGCGCCCGCGCCGCCTTGAAACTGGCCGGGGACGAACTGCACCGCCAGGCCGAATCCGCCGCCCAACGAGAACGCCTCGCCCGCGAGCGAGAAGAACTCCTCAAGCGCCAGACACAACAAAGCATCCCCGCCGCCCCACGTTCCCCGACCGCAACGACCGGTCAGCCCACGCCAGACGACGATGTCGTAAATATGGCGCTGGAATGGTTGGGGCTGTCTCCCAGCGGAGCGGCCGCACAACCACCGGCAGAACGAACGCCCCCGATGATTCTGCTCCTGCCCGGCGACATTCCGCTCGAACTGCTGCGCATCCCGGCCGGCGATTTCCTGATGGGCAGCGACAGAAAAAAAGACACCTCCGCAAGAAATGATGAATCCCCCTCGCACAGCGTCTACGTGGACGAATACTGGATCGGGCGTTGTCCGGTTACCAATCGCCAGTATGCCGCTTTCATTCAGGCCACCGGGTACGAAAAACCAGAACACTGGGAAAACGGGCGCCCCCCAGCCGGTAAGGAAGATCACCCGGTAGTAAAGGTAAACTGTCACGATGCAGAGGCTTTCTGCCAGTGGTTATCACGGCGCTCGGGCCGGTCACTGCGCCTGCCCACCGAGGCGGAATGGGAAAAGGCGGCGCGCGGCACAGATGGGCGCATCTATCCGTGGGGCAAGAAGGCGCCAGATCCACAACGCTGCAATTTCGGCAAAAACGAAAACGGCACCACCAGGGTGGGACGTTATAGCCCGCAGGGCGACAGCCCCTACGGCTGCGCCGATATGGCCGGTAATGTATGGGAATGGATCCAGGACTGGTACGCCAGCGACTATTATCAACATTCCCCAGAGCGCAATCCTCCAGGCGCGACCGCGAGCAGATACCGGGCCGTGCGCGGTGGTAGTTGGGATAGCAATATGACGTATCTTCGCACCGCCAATCGCAGTTACGGTCACCCGGCCGGTCGCAGCAACGCTTTCGGTTTTCGCTGTGTGGTCTCCGCAAAAAAGTGATTTTACCCATGACCAGGCGATAAATCGCCTGCCCCGCCGTCGCTGGCCGTGTCATCATGAAAAAATCGGTAACCTATCAAAACGGGAACACCCTCTCCTATGCAGAATATGGGAACCCTGCCGGGTATCCCATCCTCATTCAACACGGCTTAATCGCCAGTATTAACGAAAAGCACCTGTTCGACCGCCTGATTGCAGGCGGCGCGCGGCTGATCTGCATCGCCCGCCCCGGCTATGGACAGTCATCGCCCTACCCGATGCAGCATATCGCCGACTGGGCAGACATCGTTGCTGTACTGATCGCCTGGCTCGGGCTCGAGCAATTTGACGTCTTGGGCATCTCTTCGGGGGCGCCTTACAGCTATGCCATCGGGCACAGGTTTCCGGAGCGAGTGCGCAATCTATTCATCCTGAGTGGAATCCCCGCCCTATACGACGAAACCATCCAGGCCCACTGGCCTCATCCCGTGCAAAAGAACGCCAGCATGTCCGGGCTGCAAACCCTGGCGTACGATCTGTTCTTTGCACACTTATCAAAAGCGGAACTGGAAGAAGAGCGCGTACGGGATTCCATGCAAAACCATTGCTTTGGGATTGCACAGGATCTACGCATCCGTTGCCTGGATTGGGGATTTACACTCTCCGCTCTGAAAAGCAGGGTATCTATGCGCCACAGCCGCTACGACAACGCCGTTCCGTTGATCACCGCCGAAATGACGGCCCGGTTATTGCCAGATTGCCAGTTAGCGGTGTGTGAAAATGACGTCCATTTCTCACAAGCGGGGCTAGACGATTTCATAACCACAGTCATCAACGTTCACCAGAAGGAGTGAACCCACCGGCCCCGCAGGGCGAATACCTTTGCGCCCTGCGGGGCCGCATCCCGCCATTACGACGGGATGCGGCCCACACACCTGCAAGCGCTTATTCAAGATCAAAACGCAGCGACCACGGCCCCGGCGTCAGATAGGCAATGCTGCTCACCCGCAGCCGGTATACACCGTTTGCCACCCTGGGGAAACGGGTCTCATTATAGAAACAGCCATCAAAATCCTCACAGGTGCCCGAAGAACTTCCCATAAAGTCCACATCCGGGGGAACCGGCTGCACCTCGATGGTCTCGATCCCCTGCCCGGCAAAGGTAACCACCACCCCCAGCGCATCCGGCTGCGCGTCGGTCACCCACACCTCCTTCAGCGTGAACGGCCAGCCGGGGACAAAATCAAACTTTCTGTCCTGCGGGAGATGCTGGTCCGCCTGTAGATCGGCCGGCAGGCTGATCTCAAAGCCAGTCTCGTCGCCGAGCGAATAAACATCTTTGATCAGGTAATCAAAACTCAGCGTCAGCGCGCCGCTGGCCGGGCGTGTCTTCGTGCGGAACAGCACCAGGTCGCGGGCCTCCAGCCCTTGCAGCGCCTGTTCGCTGACCTCAGAACGATCGACTTCTTCGAGGGCAATTTCGGCGCCGCTGGCATCCACCAGGTGGGCATAGCGATTGTCGAGCCCAAAGCGATAATTGGCGCCCGTGTTGAGCTCGTATTGCAACAGGGCCGCCAGCAGATAACCATCCGGCAGGGCGACCAGCTTCCCAATCAGTTGCGGCTGGCCGGCAGTCGCCGGGGTGGCGGTCGCGGGCGGCTCGCCGGTGGGGGTGGTCTGTGGCAATGTTGCCAGCAGCCGGGTCTCCGGCGTGGCCGGCAGGCTATCCATCACCGGCAGGGCGCTGCCCGGCGGGGGCACGACAAACTTGAGTGGGATGCGCCACAGCAGGTCTTCATCCGTGCAGATACACAGCGGCGAGAAGCCCTGCGGCAGCGGTGTACTGGAAGTACAGCCATAGTGAATATCCGGCGGCAGAACCAGGGTGGCCTCGTTGACACCGGCCGGCAGGGCAGGGAAACGCAGCCAGCGCCCGCCAGGGTAAACGTTGTGTGGCATCTTGCGCCCGTCTGGCAGCAGCAAATAGGCCGCCTCGGCCAGTTTCAGACGGTTCTCCTCCTGACTGAGCGCCGGCGTCTTGCAGGTGCGCCGGTCGTGCGGGTAAGTAAACTGGAGATCCATCCCTTCGCCGTGGGTATAGCCTTTCTCAACGCGCAAAGAAAGCTCGCCGGCGTCTACCTGAACGGGTTCGGCCAGAACGCGCAGGTCACTGCGCTCCTCGACAAACCCCACGCCGGGGATGAACGAACTCAGCCAGTCCCGCACCCCGGCAATCACCCGCTGCGGGCCGACGACCAGAAAAGCGACCAGCAAAGCCAGGGTCAACGCCGCCGGAGCGGCCCAGCGCCAATCAAAATAGCGCCGGGTAGGGCGGGCAATGGGCGGCTGGCTGACCAGTTTCTGGCGCAGTTGATCGCAAAATTCCGGGCGGGGTTGGGGCACGTCCACGAGCGTTTTGAGATCCCGTTCAAAAGAGGTGAAAGAGGTTGTCTTATCCATAGACCTGCTCCATTTCGTTCTTCATCCGCTCAATCAGGCGATAGTACGCCTTTTTTGCCGCCGGTTCGTTTTTTCCCAGGTAGTCGGCTATCTCTGCAAAACTCAGTTCGGCCACCAGTCGCAGACGCAGCAGTTCGCGCTCGTCCTCGCCCAGCCGGTGCACCAACGTCGCCAGCAGTTGCGCCCGCTCGCCCTGGATCACCTGCTGGAGCACATCGTCACACAGTTCAGACGATGGCCAGCTACCTTCTGGCAGCGGGCGTTTCTTGCGACGATAGAAATCCACCCACTTATTGTGGGCGATCCGAAACAACCAGGCGCTAAAATGGCCCTGGTGGCGGTACTCGGACAATCGTTCCAGGGCGCATAAAAAAGTTTGTGAGGTCAGGTCTTCCGCTTCGGCCACATTGCCGGTCTTGCTGAGCAGATATCCGTACAACGGCCTGACATAGCGGTCGTACACGCGGCCGAAATCCGCCGGGTTACGGCGCGCCGCCTGCAGCAGTGTGCGTTCGTCCTCCTCCCACGCCGCTGCAGCATGAACATCCTGTGTGATCGATTGGGTCATGAATTATGCTCCTTGAGCCTCCGGGCAGGTTGATTGGAATACATACTGTTAATCGTGTCCCAACGGCAAAAGTGACAGAATTCTCCCCCAACCCTGTGAGGCCATCTTCACAAAGATCGGGTAATCCACCAGACCCGCCAAAAAACCATTATAATTTACAATTGTCATCTCATTCCGCGAGGAGCCCTATGGCCAGCACATTTTATTACCGCGCCGAAGACCTCAAGGCGTATATGATTCGCTTCTTCACGCAATTGGGCGTGCCGCCGGCCGACGCCGAAATCGCCGCCGGCGTGTTGATCGCCGCCGACCTGCGCGGTGTGGACTCGCATGGCATCATCCGCCTGCACACCTATTACGGCAACCGCCTGCGCAGCGGACAGATCAACCCGCTCACCCCGCTGCAGACCGTCAAAGAGACGCTCACCACCCTGCTGTTGGATGGCGGCAACGGGCTGGGCCAGGTGGCCGGCTACCACGCCATGCAGCACTGCATTGCCCGGGCCGAACAAAGCGGCGTGGCCATGGTGACCGTGCGCAACAGCAACCACTACGGCATCGCCGGCTATTACGCCATGATGGCCCTGCCGCACGACATGATCGGTATGAGTTTTACCAACACCCAGCCGCTGGTGGCGCCCACCTACGGACGCAAAGCCATCCTGGGCACCAACGCCCTGGCCGTGGCCGCCCCGGCCGGCCAGGAACGGCCGTTTGTGCTGGATATGGCCACCAGCATCGTCCCCATCGGGCGCATCACCGTCTACGACAAGGCGCACAAGGAAATTCCGGCCGGCTGGGGCATCGACAAAGACGGGCGCGTGACCACCCGGCCGGACGAGGTGCTGCAAGGCGGGGCGCTCCTGCCGTTGGGCGGCATCGACCTGATGCGCGGCTACAAGGGCTACGGACTGGCGCTGATGATCGACATCCTGTGCGGTGTGCTCTCGGGCGCCGATACCGGCGCGGCGGTCGGGCATGCCGGCGAAGCGCGCGGCGCCAACGTCGGACACTTCTTCGTCGCCATGAAGATCGAAGCCTTCCGCCCGCTGGCCGAGTTCAAACAGGCGCTGGATGCGCTCATCCAACAACTCAAGGAATCACCCAAAGCCGTCGATCAGGAACGCATCTACATCCACGGCGAGAAAGAATTTGAAGCCTACGAACGCAACCTCGCTCAGGGCGTGCCGTTGATGGACGAGGTGGTCAGGTCCTTACGCATGGCCGGCGAACAGGCCGGCATTCCATTTGACGTTCCCCCGCTGCGGGTGACGGAAAATTGAAACGAGGGAAATATGGAACGGATTGAACTGCTGGCGCCGGCCAAAGACCTGGAAACAGGCCAGGCGGCGATTAATTGCGGCGCCGACGCGGTGTACATCGGCGCCACGCGTTTCGGCGCCCGCGAGGCGGCCGGCAACAGCCTGGCCGACCTGGAGCAGCTCATCGCCTATGCGCACAAATACTGGGCCAGCGTCTACGTCACCGTCAATACCCTGCTGCACGACGAAGAACTGCCCCCCGCCGAACGCCTCATCCGCCAGCTATACCAGATGGGCGCCGACGCCCTCATCATCCAGGACGCCGGCCTGCTCGAACTCGATCTGCCGCCCATCCCGCTCTTCGCCAGCACGCAGATGCACAACCACTCCCCCGAACGGGTGGCCTTCCTCGGACAGGTCGGCTTCCAACGCGCCATCCTCGCCCGTGAATTGAGCCTGGAACACATCCGCGCCGTGCGCGCCGCCAGCAGCATCGAACTGGAAACCTTCATCCACGGCGCACTGTGCGTCGCATACAGCGGCCAATGCTACATGAGCTACGCCCTCGGCGGGCGCAGCGGCAACCGCGGCCAGTGCGCCCAGCCCTGCCGCCGGCGCTATTCGCTGCTCGACCGCTCCGGCAGTGTGCTGCTGCGCGACCGCTACCTGCTCTCGCTGCGCGATCTCAACCTTTCGGCCTACGTCGCCGACCTGATCGCCGCCGGGGTGTGTTCCTTCAAAATAGAGGGCCGCCTCAAGGACAAAGCCTACGTGATGAACGTGGTCGGCCATTATCGCCAGCTGCTCGATCAGGTGCTGGCTGCCAACGGGCAGCGCCCCGCCGCTTCCGGTCGCTGCCAGTTCGATTTCACCCCCGACCTCAACAAGACTTTCAATCGCGGTTACACCAGCTACTTTCTGCGCGGACGCAATAAGACGCTGGCCTCACCCGATACGCCCAAATCGCTGGGCGAACTGCTCGGCAAAGTCGTGGCGCTCGACCGGCGCTCGTTTCGCCTGGAAGACGACGCCCCCGCCGTACACGCCGGCGACGGGCTGTGTTTCTTCGACGCCGGGCGCGAACTGCACGGCACCCCGGTGAACGAGGTGCGCGGCCAGGACATCTTCCCCGAACGCATGGAAGGGCTGGTCAACGGGGCGGCGGTGTACCGCAATTACGATCACGATTTCGTCGCCGCCCTGCAAAAAAGCAAGACCGGGCGCAAGCTGCGCGTCGATTTTCATCTGCGCGCCAACGCCGGCGGTCTGTGCCTGCAAGTCATGGATGAAGACGGCGTACAGGCGGAAAGCGTCGTAGATCTGCAACTCACCCCGGCCGAAAAGCCCGAGCCGGCGCGCCTCAGTATCGAGCGCCAGCTGCGCAAACTGGGCGGCAGCGATTTCGAGGCCGGGCAGGTGGCCATCGACCTGACCCCCATGTACTTCGTCCCGCTGGGCGTCCTCAACCAGCTGCGCCGCGACGCCGTGGAACAGCTCGCCGCCGCCCGCCAGCAGGCCCGCCCCCGTCCCCGCCGCATCCTGCCGCCCGACCCGGACGCGGCGCGCTATCCCGAAAAACAACTCTCCTATCTCGGCAACGTCCTCAACGCAAAGGCCCGGGCGTTTTATTATCGTCACGGGGTGGAATACATCGAGCCTGCCGCCGAAAGCGGCCTGGACCTGCGCGGGCGGCGGGTGATGATCACCAAATATTGCCTGAAATACCAGTACGGCACGTGTCCCCGCCAGGCGGGAGGCAACACCCCGCCCTGGCCCGAGCCGTTGGCGCTGGTCGATGAAGAGGGCAACCGTTTCCCGCTGCGTTTCAACTGCGCCGAATGCGTCATGGAGATCGATTACGGCGGCAAGGGCGAAACACCCCGTTACAGCTAGACCAGCGGGCGGCGCATCACCAGCACGACCTGCTCTTTCTGTCCAAAACGGCGCGGCGGGCGCTGGTCGATGACCGTAAACCCGCTGCGTTCCCAGAAACGCAGCCCGTCCTGGTTTTCGCCCACCACCCCCAGCATCACCGCCTGGGCGTCTTGAGCGCGCAGCCAGGTGCACAACGCCTCAACGGTACGCCGCCCCAACCCGCCGCCGCGCTGCCGCGGCGGGAACAGCAGCAGACCAATGAACCACACCCCCGGCTCGGGGTAGTCGCGCACCACATCCAGCACACCGGTCAGCCGTTGTTCTCCATCCAACACCCCCAGCGGGAATTTGTCCGCCCCGCCCTTGCCCGGCGGCAGATCGGTCAAAAATTCTTCGCCCTCCTGCGGCCCACTGGGCTGGCCTGCAACCAGCCAGGAGAAGTCGTTGCTGTCTTCAAACACAGTCTGAATACCGGCGACATCGCTTTCGTCCAGCAAATGCACCTGAAAATCGTCAAAGCAAAATAGCGCAGTTGGTTGCATGGCAAAATCCTCTGATCGTAATGTGCTGTCCAGAATTATACCGGAACGGCGCCCGTCAAAAAAGGAACAGCTCCCCCTGCAGGAGCTGCTCCCGGTGGCGCCGGAACCGGTGACCGGACGCCGGAGAAATGGCTGCTTTCGTTTCAGTCCACCCGCTTAAGGCATACAAAACCGTACGCCTCCAGGGTGAGGTCCTGATAGGGAATTTTTTGCTGGTTGACCTGATCGACGTACGCATACCCCAGCCCATACAGGCGCAGGATGTGTGCGGGGATCGTCTGCGGTTGTTCGGAGAAATTCGCCAGGACGATCACCCGCTCGGCGCCGTTCTGGCGTAAATAAGCCAGGATGTGATCGTTGCCCAGGTTGAGCACCTCGGTATCGCCGCCGGCAAAGGCCAGCTGATGCTGGCGCAGCGCCACCAGGGCGCGCAGCCGCCCGTACAGGCTGCCCGGCAGTGTTTGCGGATCGTCACGCCGCGCCGCCGCCTGCCAGTCCATCTGTGGACGGTGCACCCAGCGGCTGTCGTGCGCCTTGGCCGGCACCTGGCTGTAGCCGTAGTCGTTGAGCGTGCCGAGTTCATCGCCCAGGTAAATGAGCGGAACGCCGCCAATGGTCAGGATGATGGCGTGGATCAACAGGATACGCCGCACCGCCAGTTCGACCTCGGCCGGCGTCTCCTCGCGCAGCGCCTTTTCCAACCCGGCCAGCGAAGCGCAGGTGCCCGAGATACGGCAGTCGCCGGTCTTGGGGTTTTCCTGAAAAGGCAGCCCGCGTGCAAAACTGCCGGCAAAACGGCCGGTATAAAAATCGTTCAAGAAACGGCGGTGATCGTGCCCGCTGACGTTCAGCCGGGCGGCGTCCTCATCGGAAAAGGTCCAGCCGATATCGTCGTGACAGCGCACATAATTAACCCAGGCGCAGTCGCCCGGCAAATGGAAGCGCTCCTGCAAGGCCTGGCGCAGCATACGCACGTCGCGCACCGCCAGCGAATTCCACAACAGCGCCATCAGCAGCGGGTTGTAAGACAGCTGGCATTCTTCGGCCGAGATGTACTTGACCACGTCGTCGGGATGGACAATGGCCTCGGACTTGAACAACAACGCCGGCGCGGCGATGCGCGCCACGGCGTTGAAAGCCTGGATCAACAGGTGCGCCTCGGGCAGGTTCTCACACCCGCTGCCCAGTTGTTTCCAGATAAAGGCCACCGCGTCCAGGCGCAGCACCTCTACGCCCACATTGGCCAGGAAAAGCATTTCCCCGGCCATCTGATTGAATACAACCGGGTTGGCGTAATTGAGATCCCACTGGTAGCGGTGGAAGGTCGTCCACACCCAGCGGTTGATTTCCTTGCGATAGGTAAACGCCCCCGGGTGCTCGTCGGGGAAAATCTCGCGCAGACTGCGCTCGTAGGCGTCCGGCATCTGGCGGTCAGGATACATGCGGTAGTATTCCTGGTACTCCACCTCACCGGCCAGGGCGCGCTGCGCCCATTCGTGTTCGTCGGAGGTGTGGTTGAACACCAGATCCAACACCAGGCTGACGCCGTTCTGGCGCAGTTCGGCAGCCAGTCCGGCCAGCCCGGTCATACTGCCCAACGCCGGGTTGACCTCGCGGTAACTGCTGACCGCATACCCGCCGTCGTTTTCGCCTTCCGGCGCCCTGAACAACGGCATGAGATGCAGGTAGGTCAATCCCAATTCTTTGAAATAGGGAATGCGGGCGCGCAGGCCGGTGAGATCGCCGGCAAACAGATCCACGTAGCAGACCCCGCCCAACATCTGATGCGACTGGAACCAGCGCGGATCGGCTTCCCGGCTGGCATCCAACGCCTTGAGGTCCTGCGGACGTTCCAGCCAACTGGCGGCCATCCCATCCAGCAGGCCCTCAAGGTGATAGAAAAAATCGTACCGTTGGCCGTACAGGCGATAATACAACCCGAACAGCCGGGGAAAATACTGCCTGAGACGACGGACAAAAACGTCCCACTGTTCAGGAGAGGTCTGCGAAGCAAAGCGCGCTTCCAGTCGCGGCAGCAAACGTTCGAGCGAACGGCCGGTTTCACGCTTCAGATCGAAAGCTTCGGACATACACGCTCCTTGTCAATCTCGGGGTACTAACCCTTGACCGACCCGGCCAGCAGGCCACGCACGAAGTAGCGCTGTAACGAGAAGAACACCGCCAGCGGCAGCAGCATGCTGACAAACGCGCCGGCCGTCAACAGATGCCAGTCCTGGCCCTTCTCGCCCACGATGGCCGCCAGGGCGCTGGTCACCACCCGGTTCTTGTCGCCCAGGAAGACCAGCGCTACCAGGTAATCGTTCCACACCCACAGGAACTGGAAGATGGAGAACGAAGCCAGCGCCGGCACCGAGAGCGGCAGGATCAACTGGGTGAAGATGGTAAAGTTCGAAGCGCCGTCGATGAAGGCCGATTCCAGCAGATCGCGCGGCAGGTTGCTGATGTAGTTGAACAGCAGGTAGATCGCCAGCGGCAGGCCAAAGCCGGTGTGCGCCAGCCAGATGGCCAGGAAGGTGCCGTTCAGGTTGAGCTTGGTGTAGTCCTGCAGGATCGGCACCAGCGCAATCTGCAACGGAACCACCAGCAGCGCCACCACGAGGGTGAAGAAGAACTTGCGCCCCGGGAACTTGAGCCAGGCAAAACCATAGGCTGCAAAGGCCGCAATCAGAATGGGGATGATGGTCGCGGGTACCGCCACTGCGATGGAGTTGAGGAATGCGCCGCTCAGATTATTACCCTGGCGCACAATCTCGCCGCCCGAGGCGTCCTTGAAACGGATTTCCTTACCGGTCAACACGTTCTTGTAGTTGTCGGTGGTCAGGGCGGCGTCAAACCCCACCCACTTCAGGTCGGCGACCTTGACCAGGCGGGTGCGTTTGTTGCCGTACCAGGTCAGCTTGCGGCCGTCCGGCAGCACCACCCCGTTGCGCAGCGCCTCAAAGTTCGAGGTGACGCCTTCGATTTTGAAATCGCCGTTCAAATCGATGTTGGGATCGACCTTGATTTCGCCGCTCTCCACGTAGGCGCGGTGCGGGAAAACCGTCCACCAGCCCGAGCGGAAAATGTCTTCAGAGTTGCGGAAGGAAGTAATAAACACGCCCAGGGTGGGCACCAGCCACAGCAGGCAGATCAGGATGAGTACGCCGTTGACCACCAGGCTGGAAGCCAGTTTTTGACGGGAGTAACTGCGGGTATTGGTAGCCATCAGAACGCCTTACTTTCCCGGAACTGCCGGAG
>CAZHTS010000096.1:0-5347 GCA_964535315.1 uncultured Anaerolineaceae bacterium | reverse complement strand
TAACTGCGGGTATTGGTAGCCATCAGAACGCCTTACTTTCCCGGAACTGCCGGAGGTTATAGATCATCACCGGAATGACCGCGATGAGCAGGACGATAGCAATGGCCGAAGCGCGCCCGGCGTTGTTATAGGTGAAACGCTCCAGGTAAAATTCGTTGGCAATGACGTTGGTCCCGTTATTGCCGCCGGTCATCACCCGGACGATATCAAACAGCTTCAAACTGAAAATGATGATCGTGGTCGTAACCGTAATCAGGGTGCCCTGGATATACGGGATGGTGATATGGAAGAAGGACTGCACCTCGGTCGCCCCATCCACGCGAGCCGCCTCGAGCAATTCGGCCGGCAGGCCCTTGATCGCCGAAGACAGCACCACCATGGCGTAGCCGGTTTGCAGCCAGACCATGATCACGATCAGGAAGAAGTTATTCCAGGGCGGCATCAACAACCACGCCTGCGGCTGGCCCCCCAGAGCGATGACGATCCCATTCACCAAACCGATCTCCTGGATGCCCGCCCCTTCGCCCTTGTAGGTGTACACAAACTTCCAGATGACACCTGCACCGACAAAGGAGATGGCCATCGGCATGAAGATGATCGCCTTATACACGCTCTCAAAACGGGTGCGGTCCGCCAGCACGGCAATCAACAGCCCCAGGCTGACGCAGAAAAAGGTACCAAACACCATCCACAAAAAGTTATTGCGGAAAGCCTCTAGCATGATGCGATCGGTAAAGGCGTAGATGTAGTTCTCTAAGCCCACCCACCCCACGCTGATGTCGTCCTGGAAACTGAGTACCAGGGTGCGCAGGGTCGGGATCGCCAGATACCAGGCCAGGATGGCAATGCCCGGCCCGACAAAAACAAACGGCTGTAAACGGCGCGTCCACTCTTTGGGCAGTTGCTCCACCACCCAATTGGATACGTAGAAGAGCAGCGCCACGCCGCCCACGCCCCAGATGATCGCCACCAGAACGAGGACGATCTGCGGCGCATCGCTGTCGCGCAGGAAAACAAAGCCCTGCCAGAGGACGACGAACGTCACCAGGGGCACAAAAACAGAGAGTAGGATTCGCCCAAGGTTGGTTGCCAACCAACCCAACGGGCCCACGGGTCGGGATTCGCCTGGATTTGTCATAGCACTCCCTCTCTTTCTGGTTGGGGGGGTGAGATACGGGATCTCACCCCCCTTCATCGGTCTTTCGCTACCAGATCTTGCAGGTTACCCTACAGGGCCGGCACCGAGAACAGACACATCCGGCTTATTTCGGCCAGGAGGCGTCGATTTCTTTCAACGCGGTGTCTTCGTCCACGTTACCGGAGACGAAATCGGTCATCTTCTTCCAGAAGGAACCGGCGCCGACCGCACCCGGCATCAGATCCGAGGCGTCAAAGCGCACGACGTTGGCGTCCTGAGCGATCTTGGCAATGCCGCGCTCGAGGTCGCTGCCGTACCAGTCCAGGCTGGCGTCGTTGTGCGGAGACAGAGCGCCACCCGCAGCCATCCAACCCTTCAGGCTCTCGCCCTTCGAGAAGTACTGGAACACGGCGCGCACTTCGGGACGATCGTTGAACATGGCGTAGATGTCACCGGCCACGAGGAACGGCTTGACGGCCGGATCGATCGGAGGCAGGTAGAAGAAGTCGTAGTCAGTCCCGGCCTTCTTGCCCTCGGGGAAGAAGGTGGTGATGAAGTTGCCCTGGCGGTGCAGCCAGCACTTGACCGGCTTGTCGAACATGGGCTTGGGGGCATCCCCAAAATTGGTGGCGGGGATGGACTTGCGGCCACCAAAGACGTACTTGTCCTCGAACCAGATCTTGGTCACGTACTCAACGGCCTTGCGAACCTCGGGGGAGTCGAACTTCAGCTCGCCCTTGACCCACTTGTCGTAGTTCTCGGGGGTGGTGGTGCGCAGCATCAGGTCTTCGATCCAGTCGGTCATCGCCCAACCGGTGGCGGCGCCAGAGGCGATACCGATACACCAGGGGGTGTCGCCGTCTTTGGCGATCGTCTCGGTCAGGGTCATCAGTTCGTCCCAGGTCTGGGGAACTTTGTAACCGGCGGCGTCAAACTCGGCCTTCGGGTACCACACCAACGACTTGCCGTTGAAGCGGGCCCAGATACCGGCCATCTCGGTCTTGCCATCCGCGGTCGGCATGGTCGCCATGTCCAGCCACGACTGCTTGTAGTTCTGCTTCAGCCAGTCGGCGCTGATCACGCTGTCGGCGGCGATGACTTTGCCCTTCTTCACGAAGCTGGCCAGCAGGCCCGGCTGCGGGAAGTCGGCGATGTCGGGGGCGCTGCCGCCGTCCACGCTGATCGAGATCTTGGCCTCGAATTCCTTCGAGCCCGAGTACTGGATATCGATACCGGTCTTGTCCTCGAATTCTTTGATCGACTTCTCGAACACGACGGCGTCGTTATCGGTGAACGGGCCTTCCATCGTCACGACCGTGCCCTTGAACTTGCCGGCCAGAGCGTCGGTCAGTTCCTGCCCAGCGGCAGCAGCGCCGGCGGCGCCGGTGCCCTGAGCCTGGGTGGCCGCAGCCGGCCAGGAGGCGTCGATTTCTTTCAGGGCGGTGTCTTCGTCCACGTTACCGGAGACGAAATCGGTCATCTTCTTCCAGAAGGAACCGGCGCCGACCGCACCCGGCATCAGATCCGAGGCGTCAAAGCGCACGACGTTGGCGTCCTGAGCGATCTTGGCAATGCCGCGCTCGAGGTCGCTGCCGTACCAGTCCAGGCTGGCGTCGTTGTGCGGAGACAGAGCGCCACCCGCAGCCATCCAACCCTTCAGGCTCTCGCCCTTCGAGAAGTACTGGAACACGGCGCGCACTTCGGGACGATCGTTGAACATGGCGTAGATGTCACCGGCCACGAGGAACGGCTTGACGGCCGGATCGATCGGAGGCAGGTAGAAGAAGTCGTAGTCAGTCCCGGCCTTCTTGCCCTCGGGGAAGAAGGTGGTGATGAAGTTGCCCTGGCGGTGCAGCCAGCACTTGACCGGCTTGTCGAACATGGGCTTGGGGGCATCCCCAAAATTGGTGGCGGGGATGGACTTGCGGCCACCAAAGACGTACTTGTCCTCGAACCAGATCTTGGTCACGTACTCAACGGCCTTGCGAACCTCGGGGGAGTCGAACTTCAGCTCGCCCTTGACCCACTTGTCGTAGTTCTCGGGGGTGGTGGTGCGCAGCATCAGGTCTTCGATCCAGTCGGTCATCGCCCAACCGGTGGCGGCGCCAGAGGCGATACCGATACACCAGGGGGTGTCGCCGTCTTTGGCGATCGTCTCGGTCAGGGTCATCAGTTCGTCCCAGGTCTGGGGAACTTTGTAACCGGCGGCGTCAAACTCGGCCTTCGGGTACCACACCAACGACTTGCCGTTGAAGCGGGCCCAGATACCGGCCATCTCGGTCTTGCCATCCGCGGTCGGCATGGTCGCCATGTCCAGCCACGACTGCTTGTAGTTCTGCTTCAGCCAGTCGGCGCTGATCACGCTGTCGGCGGCGATGACTTTGCCCTTCTTCACGAAGCTGGCCAGCAGGCCCGGCTGCGGGAAGTCGGCGATGTCGGGGGCGCTGCCGCCGTCCACGCTGATCGAGATCTTGGCCTCGAATTCCTTCGAGCCCGAGTACTGGATATCGATACCGGTCTTGTCCTCGAATTCTTTGATCGACTTCTCGAACACGACGGCGTCGTTATCGGTGAACGGGCCTTCCATCGTCACGACCTTGCCCTTGAACTTACCGGCGTAAGCGTCGGCCAGTTCCTGACCGGCGGGGTCAGCCTGGGCGGCGGGGGCCTCAGGAGCCTTGGTGGGCTCAACCGCGGGGGCCTTGGTGGCTTCGGGAGCCTTGGTGGGCTCGACGGGGGCGGGAGCCTTGGTGGGCTCAGCAGGAGCAGCCGTCGGCGTGGCGGGCGGCGTGCAGGCGGCCAGGATCATCGAAGCGACGACCAGAATGGCCAGAATTGAAGCGATACTCTTTTTCATCTGAACTCCTCTCAAAGTTTGAATGGATCGTACGCCAACAGAAAAAAAGGATTTGATTTGTTTGTACAGCACATCCCTCCTTTCAATGACCAGATTTATTTCAGGCCGTGGCACGTTGTACCAGCATAAGCGGTAAACTGACGTGCTGGATCGGCCTGCCGGGGTCGCTCAAACGAGCGAGCAACAATTCTGCCGCCACACGTCCAGATTCATCGAGCGGCTGGCGGACGGTGGTCAGCTCAACGTACTCGGCGACATCCAGATCGTCAAAGCCCACAATGGCAACATCCTGCGGGGCGTGCAGACCCAGTTCAATGGCGGCGCGCAGCACACCGATGGCCTGCAGGTCGGTGGCGGCGAAAATTGCAGTCGGGCGTTCTGGCAGCCGCAGCAGTTCGAGCGCGGCGTTCTTGGCGTGCTCAAAGCTGTAGGTCACCAGACGTACGTACTCCGGCGGCAGGCTCAACCCTGCTTCCTCGAGCGCCTGGCGAAAACCGCTCAGGCGCGGGCTGATCGGATCGATGCCGCACACCGGTAAGAAACCATCACCTTCGCCCATAAAAGCCATGCGACGGTGTCCTTGCTGGATCAAATAATTCCCGGCAATCCGCCCACCGGCAACGTTGTCGATCTCCACCGAGCTGCATTCCGCAGGGTTATACTCAATGAAGACCGCTTCCATCCCGGCCTGGTAGATCTGCTCGATCTGCTCCGGGCGAAATTGCAGCGAGAGGACAATCACACCGTCCAGGTTGCGGGTCAACGGGAAAGCATTGAGATAACCTTCCAGTTGCTCCTGATTCCCAACGGTGTACACCACCAGTTCGCAATTATGCGCCGAAAGCACGGCGGCAATGCCGCGCAGCCGCTGCACGAACGAAGGGGCGGTGAAGAAGGGCGTAATCACCCCCACCCGACCGGTGCTGCGCAGCGCCCGCGCCCGCGCCTCGGCCTTGGGCACAAAGCCCAGTTCCTCGATGGCCTTGAGCACACGCTGGCGGGTCTCGGCGTTAACCTTTTCGGGGTTGTTGAGACAGCGCGACACCGTCGTAATGCTCAACCCGGATTGGCGGGCAACATCATAGATGGTGGAGGGGCGGTTTCTGGCAATCATAGGAAGGGGGTGGGGAGCCTCTGAAAGTGCTTTCAGTAAAGCTATTTCATAGTATAGCAAAATACAGCAAAAAGTCAAGACCCTTTTTGAGAGCGCTATCAACTTTGCCCGCATAAAAAACCACCCGCCTTACGGCGAGCGCTCCCACTGAAATTCGGTTTTCAGTTCGGTCAGCGTCAAAAAATGAGCGCAGAACGGCAGCATGCCAAAATCGTGGCTGCAAATGTGCGGCAGAATG
>CAZHTS010000095.1:0-16716 GCA_964535315.1 uncultured Anaerolineaceae bacterium | reverse complement strand
TGATCCACCAGGGACTCGAACCCTGAACCCACTGATTAAGAGTCAGTTGCTCTACCAATTGAGCTAGTGGACCTCGAACGTCGCCTATTATACCGCATTTGGGTAACCTGTCAACCATGTGCGCGATTTTGGTCGGCTTTGTGAGGAATGTCACGTCGCAGGGGTGTAAAAAAGCGACCGGATTCGGGTAAAACTTGTCACCTATCTTGCTTGCGCCCCACTAACTGCCATGCTATAATCTTGTTATCTCCGCTTCGTACATTGTAGTCAAATCGTTTGCATGGTTGCACCTCTCCCCAATCTCCAGGGATGTGTCGCGCCGCCCCGGATCCTTCTTTCTTTTCCTGTTCACGCACACTTTTCTCCCTTAACAACCTGTACAAAGCAGGGGACCTGATATAATTGTCTCACAAGGTGAAAACTGATTACTATGAAGATTCTCGAACTTGAAAAAGCGCCACTCGCTACCCTGCGACAGATGGCCCGGGAACTCGATGTTCCCAACGCCAATCGCCTTAAGAAGGAAAACCTGATCCTGCGCATCCGCCAGATCGAGGCGGAACGCGAAGGCCTGGAGGTGCGCGGCGGTATCCTCGAAATTATGAACGAGGGCGTCGGTTTCCTGCGCACCAATTATCAGGTCGGTCAGGAAGACGTGTACGTCTCTCAGGCGCAGCTGCGCCGCTATGAACTGCGCAGCGGCGACATGGTCATCGGTCACGTGCGCCCACCGCGCGAATCGGAACGGCACTATGGCCTGCTGAAAGTTGAAACAATTAATGGTTTGACCCCCGAGGAAGCCCACAGCCGGCCTAATTTTGAAAGCCTGACGCCGATTTTCCCCGATAAGCGCTTCGATCTGGAAACCGATCGCGGTATCCTCTCCACCCGCCTGATCAACCTGATCGCGCCGATCGGACGCGGCCAGCGCGGCCTGATCGTCTCGCCGCCCAAGGCCGGTAAGACGACCATCCTCAAGCAGCTGGCCAACTCGATCTCGACCGAGTACCCCGACGTGCATCTGATCATCGCCCTGATCGGCGAGCGCCCCGAGGAAGTGACCGATATGGATCGCTCGGTCGACGCTGAGGTGGTGGCTTCGACCTTTGATGAGCCGGTCACTTCGCACGTGCGCACCGCCGAGATTGCCCTCGAACGCGCCAAGCGCCTGGTGGAAATCGGCCGGGACGTGGTCATCCTGATGGACTCGCTCACCCGCCTGGCGCGCGCCTATAACCTGGTGGTCAACCCCTCCGGACGCACGCTCTCGGGTGGTATGGATCCCTCGGCGCTCTACCCGCCCAAGCGCTTCTTCGGCGCCGCCCGCAACCTGGAAGAGGGCGGTTCGTTGACCATTATCGCCACCGCCCTGGTGGATACCGGCTCGCGCCTGGACGACGTCGTTTACGAGGAGTTCAAGGGCACCGGCAACATGGAACTGCACCTCTCGCGCCGCTTGCAAGAACGCCGCATCTTCCCCGCCATCGATATCGAGCGCTCTTCCACCCGCCGCGAAGAACTGCTGCTGGGGCCGGATATCCTGCAGCGCGCCTGGTTGATGCGCCGCATGTATCTGCAAATGATCGGCCAGCCGCCGCAGGGCGCCGGGATGGACCCGTCCGTGGGCACCGAGGCCATCTTGCAGCGTTTGATGAAAACCCGTTCTAACCAGGAGTTTCTGGAGAGCCTGACGGAGGATATGTGAGTTCTTTGCAAAACCCGCGAGGCGAGGCTCAGCCCAAAAGCTGGCTCGTCAAGGCCTCGTGGGGAATAGCCATCCTGATGGTGGCCCTCACTGTTTTTATTGGTGTGCGTAAGCTCCCACAACTGACGACCGCAGCCAGCCGCCCGGTGGGGGAGGTGGTGGTTGCCCAACCAGACCGCCCAACACCCGCAGTGCCCTTGCCCGTCTTCCGAACGGGGAAGGGCGCCAGCGCGTTGGTGCGGGTCGCCAACCCGCGCACCATCGTGCCGGTGCGCGAGCGCGGCACGGGGGTGGAATACGAGGTGCAGGCGGGCGATTCGCTCTTCCGCATCGCTCAGGTGAACAAGATCAAGCCTGAAAGCATCCTGTGGAGCAATTATGACACCCTGACCGGTAACCCCGACCTGGTGGAGCCCGGTATCAAGCTGATCCTGCCGCCCACCGATGGGGTCTATTATCTGTGGCAGAAGGGCGACACGATCGAAAGCGTGGCGGTGCGTTTCAAGGCGCGCATGGAAGATATTCTGCTGTGGCCGGGCAACCACCTGGATCTCACCAACCCGCAGGTCGAGCCGGGCAGTTTCGTCATGGTGCCGGGCGGGCAGCGCGAGATGCACGACTGGCTGATGCCGACCATCCCGCAGGGCAAGGCCGGCGTGGCGCTTAACATCCCCGGCACGTGCGATACGGGCGACAAGGTGGTGGTGGGCGGCACCAATTTCATCTGGCCGGCGGCCAACCATTCTATCTCGGGCAACGATTTCTGGTCCGGGCACCTGGCGCTGGATATCGGCGCCGGCACCGGTATGCCGGTGGTGGCCTCGGAGGCCGGGATGGTGGTGTTTGCCGGTGGGGCGAGCAACGGCTACGGCCGCATGGTGATGGTCGACCACGGCAACAGTTTCCAGACGCTGTACGCCCACCTGAGCGAGATTGCCGTGCGCTGCGGCCAGACGGTCAAGCGCGGCCAGATGTTGGGCATGGCGGGCAGCACGGGCAATTCCACCGGCCCGCACCTGCACTTCGAGGTGCGCCGCGGCGGCGGTTTCCTCAACCCGTGGGACGTGCTCCCGGCGCCCTGAGCCCGGCTAGAGGATATCCAGCGGGTCGATGGCCAGCCGCCATTCGCCCAGCGGCCGGCCGCGCAGCACGGCGGCCGGGTCTGGCCCGCGCACCAGGATTTGCCAGCGGTACAGGCCGTTTTGCTTGCTGAAGAAGCACGGCGCCGGGCCGATCAGTTCGGTGGCGTTGTGTTCGCCCTGCTGGATCCAGGTGCGCAGCAGTTCGGCCATGCTGGCGGCGGCCTGTTCGGCGCGCTGCGCGTCGGCGTGGCGGTATTCCAGGCGCGCCAGGCGGCTGAAGGGCGGGTAGTTCAGGCGGCGGCGGTGGCCTAACTCTTCGGCCAGGAAGCCGTCAAAGTCGTAGCCGGCGGCGGCGCGAATGGCGTAATGCTCCGGCTGGTAGGTTTGCAAGACGACCTGCCCGCCCAGCGGGCTGCGTCCGGCGCGCCCGGCCACCTGCGCCAGCAGTTGAAAGCAGCGCTCCCCGGCGCGAAAATCGGGCAGGCCCAGCCCCACGTCGGCCAGCACCACGCCCACCAGGGTGACGAGCGGCAGATCCAGCCCTTTGGCCAGCATCTGCGTCCCGACCAGCACGTCGGCCTGGTGGTTGGCAAAGGCCGCCATCAGCGTCTCGTGGGCGCCCTTACGGCTGGCGGTTTCGGCGTCCCAGCGCAGGGCGCGGGCGTGGGGGAACAACACCTGCACCTCTTTTTCCACCCGTTCGGTGCCGGTGCCATACTGGCGGATGTGGGCGCTGCCGCACTCGGGGCAGGCGCGCGGCATGCGCCGGCGGTAGCTGCACGTGTGGCAGACCAGCGTTTGCCCGGCGTCCTCGTCGTGCAGGGTGAGGGGCAGTTCGCAGCGCGGGCAGCGCAGCACGTGGCCGCACTGGCGGCAAAAAACGTAGGTGGCGGCGCCGCGCCGGTTGAGGAACAAGATGGCCTGCTGTTCTTTTTGCAGCGTCTCGGCCAGCGCCTTTTGCAGCGCCCGGCTGAAGATGGAGCGGTTGCCGGCCTTTAATTCCTGGCGCATGTCCACCAGGCGCACCGGGGGCAGATCCTGGGTGGTGCGCGGGGCGTCTTCGGCTGCGGGGGCCACGTGGCGGTGGGCCAGGATACGTTCGGCCAGGCGCAGCACGCGCCAGCCGGCGCGTTCTGCGCGGTAGAGCAGGTCGACGCCGGGGGTGGCCGAGCCGAGCACGATCACGCTGTTGTTGAGGTGGGCGTACTCCAGGGCGGCGCTGATGGCGTTGTAGGCCGGCGGCAGGTCGTCCTGGTAGTAAGAATGGTCGTGGCACTCGTCGACGACGATCAACCCCACGTCTGGCAGTGGGGCAAACAGGGCGCTGCGCGGCCCGACGATGATGGGCAACTGCCCGCTGCGCGCCCGCCGCCAGGTGTCGAAGCGCTCGCCCTCCGAGAGGCGCGAGTGCACCAGCCCCACCTGGCCGGGGAAACGCGCCTGGAAACGCTGCACTGTCTGGGGGGTCAGGGCAATTTCAGGGACGAGGATGATCGCCTGGCGGCCCTGGCGCACCGTTTCGGCCACGGCGCGCAGGTAGACCTCGGTCTTGCCCGAGCCGGTGACGCCGTACAACAGGTAAGGCGAGACGGCCTGGGCGCTGCACGCCGCCAGGATGCCGGCGCGGATGGCTTGCCAGGCGTTGGCCTGCCCGGCGGTCAGGTCGACGGGAGGCAGCGCGCCGGCGGTCTGCTGCTGCGCCAGCGGGTCGCGCCACACCTCGATCTCGCCAAAGACGAGGAGCCCGGCCTCGGCCAGGCGGTTGAGGTCGGCCGAGGTGCCGCCGCTGGCGGCGTACACCCAGTCCACGCTGGTAGGTTTGTTTTCTTGCGCCAGGAATTCCACAATCGCCAGGCGGCGTTGGGCGGCGGCGGTGCCGGCGCGCCCCAGTTCGGCCAGGCGGGCGAGCGCCGCTTGCGGGGCGCAGCCCAGGGCGGCGGTGCGGGCGGTCTTGGGGCGCACGCCGGGCGGCAGCAGGATGGGCCGGGTGCGGATCAGGCCGTGGCGCTGCAGCGCCTGCGCCGAGGCCTTCCAGTTCTGGTGGGGGAAGGCGGCGGCCAGCTGGCGGCCGCGCAGGTCGCCGCGCCGTTCGAGCAGCGCCAGCAAACGGGTTTGCGCCGGCGAGAGGGCCGCCGGCGGTGGGACGCCGGGAATGCGCTGGTAGAGCGTGTCGGCCTGCTGGCTCAGGCCGGGCGGCAGCATCAGTTCCAGGCACTGGGCCAGCGGCGCCAGCGTCTGGTGCGACAGCCAGGCGCCCAGTTTCAATTGGGCGCCGGTCAACACCGGCTGCGGGTCGAGCAGGGCCTCTACCGGGCGGGTCTCGGCCACCTGAGGTTCGGCGACCTGGCGCAGGACGATGCCCTGCACGCGCTGCCGGCCAAAGGGCACCTCCACCAGGCAGCCCGCCTGGGGCGTTTCCGGCCAGCCGGCCGGCAGGTGATAATCGAACACGCCGCTGGCCTGAGGGACGTTGACGATGATTTGCAGGTAGCGGGCGGTGTCTGGCATGTTATTTCAGGCGGGTGAGCAGGATGCGGGCGACGCGCAGGTGATCCATGCCGTCTACCTTGAGCTGGATGCCCTGTTCGCTGTCTTCCACGCTGTCGCCGGTCTGGGGGATGCGCCCCAGTTTGCCCAACACGTAACCGGCGATGGTGTCGTAATAGGGGTCGACCAGGTGCAGGCCAAAATATTCGTTGATCTCTTCGATCAGCGCCAGCCCTTCCAGCAGGGCGCTGCCATCGGGCAGGGGCTGGATGGTGGGCGGGGCCGAGTCGAACGGGTCGCGTACCTCGCCGACGATTTCTTCCAGCAGGTCTTCGAGCGTGACCAGCCCGGCGGTGCCGCCAAATTCGTCCAGGACGATGGCCATGTGCATGCGCCGGGTGCGGAACTGGTGCAGCAGGTCGTTGACCGAGATGGTCTCGGGGACGAAGAGCGCCTCGCGCGCCAGGTCACGGGCGGTGCGGTTGGGGTCGCTGCCGTTGCGGTGCATGGCCTCCATCAGGTCGCGCAGGTGCAGGATGCCGACGACGTGATCCAGGTTTTCCTCGTAGACCGGAAACTTGGTGACGGCGTGCTGAATGGCCGTCTGTACCACCTCGGGCAGGGGGGTGCTGGCCTCCACGGCGACGATGCCGGTGCGCGGCACGCTGACCTGGCGCACCAACAGTTCGCCAAAGTCGATGATGGCCGAAAGCATCTCCCGTTCCGGCGGGTCGATCACCCCTTCGACCTCGGGCCCGCTGACCATCTGGCGCAGTTCTTCGAGCGAGACGGTGGGCGAATGCGCGTCGCCGGAAGAAATTCCGATCATTTCCAGAATCTGGCGGGTGGCCCAATCCAGGACGTCGATGAACCATTTGAACACCGTGCTGAAGACGCGCATGATCGGGGCGGCAAACAGCGCAAAGCGCTCGGGCGCCCGCAGCACGGCCACCTTGGGCACCTGTTCGCCCAGCACGACGTGCAGCGAGGTGACCAGGGTCAGCGAGAGCACCAGTGGGATGGCGGGCAGGATCGTCTCCAGGAATTGCAGCGTGGCGGGCAGCGCCAGCGTGTGAAAATAGGGCTCCAGCCAGGCTTCGAAGGCGTTTTCGCCGGCGGCCCCCAGCGCCAGGCTGACCACGGTGATGCCCAACTGTGAGGCAGCGATCAGCCGGTCGCGGGCGGCGGGCTGGTCGAGCCAGGTGTGGACGATCTGCATGGCGCGGCTGTTGGCTTCGTCGAGCATGTCCAGCCGGGCGCGGCGCGAGGCCACCGCGGCAAATTCCACCCCGACGAAGAAACCGTTGAGGGTGATCAGGACGGCGATCAGGGCGATGTCGGCGGCGCTCATGCAGTCTTGAGGATCACCGCCGCGCCGTAGCCGACCACAGACGAGCGATCCCCGGTGACGTCTCCTGAGGTGCTGTGATGGAGGATGTGCACCTGGTTGGCGCCCAGGTGATGCGCGGCCCACAACAATGCGGCCACCGGCGCCACGCCGCAGGCAAAGCCCTTGCCCTCACGTTCGGCCTGTAACATGCCTTCTGGCGAGAAATTGGCGATCTGGTGTAACATCTCGGCATCCAGCCGGTCGGCCTCTTGTTGATCGTAGAAATGCGACAGGTCGGTGCTGCCCACCAGCAGCGCCGAACGCCCGCTCAGTTCCTGCGCCAGGGCTTCGCCCAGCATGCGGGCCATTTGCGGCGACTGGCTGCGCATCATGACCGGCAGTAGCCGGAAGGGGCCGGCCAGGGCGCATTGCAGGAAGGGCAGCTCGATTTCCAGCGAGTGTTCTTCGTCGTGCGAGATGGACGTCAGGCGGGCGCTGAGACGCTGATCCAGGCTCTCAATTGCCTGGCGGTCGACCGGGACGGCGCCCAACGGCGTCTGGTAGGCGGCGTGGGCGCTGACCAGCAGCGGGGCGGGGTGATAACCGTGGAAGGGCGAAAGCACGACCACCTGCTCGTACTGCCTGCCGGCGATGGTGCGAAAAGCATACCCGGCTGTGCGTCCCGAGTAGCGATAACCGGCATGCGGGGCGATGATGGCCACGACCTCACCGGCCAACTCCGGCAGTTCGGCCTGGGCGAGATATTGATTAATCTGCCGGCGTAACTGTTCCGGGTTGCTGGTGTACCATAAACCGGCAATGGGCGAAGGACGAATGTCTTGGCTTGCGCTCATGGTGTGCCTCCATCCAAACGCGAGGCTCCCCTGCGATTGGTGTGACCACCCGCCGGAGCGGATTACTTTTGCAGGTAATCCCAGGGGTTGGGGCGACCGTATTTGTCGCTGCGCAGTTCAAAGTGCAGATGCGGGCCGGAGGAGTTACCGGTGCTGCCCATGTAGCCGATCGTGCCGCCCTGGTAGACGCTGGCGCCGCACGAAACCAGGATGGTTTGCAGGTGGGCGTAGAGCGATTGCCAGCCGTTGCCGTGATCGACGACGACCACATTGCCGTAACCCCAGTTGTTCCAGCCCGAATAGACGACCACGCCGTTATCGGTGGCGAAGATCGGATTGCCAAGCTTGCCGCCGATGTCGATGCCAAAGTGGTTGGTTTCGGTGGAGTAATCGTAGCCGGAGAGATACTTTTCGGTCGAGGGCCAGATGAAGGTGCCGACGCCCATGGCGCCATCGGTGACCGTGCCGCAGAAGCCGGGGCCCATGATCTTGGCCACGCCAGGGTTGTCGCGGGTGATGCGCGGGGCGCTCCAGGTGATGAACTCGCGCCGCCCGCCGGGGATGATCACCCAACTGTCGGCGGCGATGTTGGGGTTGGCGTAATCGCCGATCTTATCGGCGTCGAAATGGTTGCCCGGCCAGGCGACGATATCTTCGGGCTGGACGCTGAAATATTTGGAGACGGCGGTCAGGCCGTCGCCGGCGTTCCATTTATAGTACACGCCGTTGACCGGCAGGATGTTTAGTTTTTGTCCGGGGCGCAGGCGATGGGGGTCGTCGGCCAGGATGTGGTAATTGCCCCACAGGATGGTTTCGGGTTTGAGGTTGAACTTTTCGGCGATGCCAAAGATGGTGTCGCCTTTCTGTACTTCGTAGGTCGAGACGTCAAAACGAGGCAGGCTGGGCAGGGTGGTGTGCAGCACGGCCAGGCGTGGCACACCGACTGAAAACAGCGATTGCGGGGTGAAATCGGGCGGAAGGATGGGGCTGACAGGGGTAGGCAGGCCGGCAGCCATGACCGCTTCACGCGGGGCGTCGATTTGCCCGTTGAGATAAAAGTTCCCCATGACCCAGATTACCAGTAAAATCAGCACGATGGAGGATAACCCCGTGCCGATGCGTAAAGCAACTTCTCCTAACCCCAAACGTACCAGATTTTCCCAAATTTGCCGCCAGTCTTGTTGTGCGGGTTGTGCGGCTTGCATCTCAGAAGAGTCTGCCGTTGCGTCTTCCGGCGCGGCAGACGGTGCCTGCGATGTAGGTTGTTCGTACATAATTTGATCTTCCTCTACCTGTCATCATAACACAAGCCCCGGGCAGGGTCAAGCGGCGCACTGCATGGATCTCTGCCTGGGGCGTAATTGACACTACCGCGCTTTGTTTCTATAATAATCATGAAGATCAGGGGGGCGAATTGCATCCATTCGAATTTTTTCATGGAGGGCGCTATGGAACGAGCAATGGGGATTGATGTTTCCTTCTGGCAAGACGACAATGCTACTCCCCAGCAGATCAATTGGTCGAAGGCCAAGGCGGCAGGGGCGCAGTTTGTTTTCATCAAGGCCAGCCAGGGCCAGTTCACCGACCAGGATTTTACGTATAACTGGAGCGGGGCCAAGGCGGTGGGGATGCTGCGCGGTGCATACCACTTCTTTGACTATCGTGTCAGCGCCAGCAAGCAGGCGCAGTACCTGATCAAACTGCTGACCGACGATCCCGGTGAATTGCCGCCGGTCATGGATCTGGAGGTGGTCTCGACCTGGCCGCTGCCGGCCGTTTCAACGTTGACCACGATGATCAAAACCTTTCTGACCGAGGTGGAGACGGCGGTCAAGCGTAAACCGATCTTCTACTCCAACCCCAACATGATTGTTAATTTGCTCAAGCCGTTCCCCAGCTGGCTGAGCGATTATCCGCTATGGATCGCCCATTATGGCGTGCCCGAGCCGACGGTCAAGAACTGGACGACCTGGAAGTTCTGGCAGTGGACCGACAAGGGCGATGGCCCCGGCTTTGGCATGGAGAGCAAGGGGCTTGACATGAACTGGTATAACGGCTCGCTGGAGGATTTGCGCGCCTGGGCGGGTGTCTCGGTCGGCCCGACCCCCGAGCCGACCCTCGAAGAGAAGGTGGCCCGGTTGTGGGCGGCGCACCCCGAACTGCATTGAGGCTTTGATCCTGGTATTGGATCGGGCTGCCCCTGCGGCAATTGCCGGCAGGGGCAGCCTGTTGGAATGGGAGGCCAGAGATGGGCGATAAGGTGAAGACGACGCGTCAGCGCGTCGTGTGGGTGGCGCCGCGGCTATTCCTGGCCCTGCTGTTTGCCTGGCTGGTGCTGCTGGGCGCCTTCAGCTACGGGTATGTGCGCGCCTTTACCCATCCGCCCTGCCCGCCGCCGCAGGCGGCTCCGGCCGGTTACCAATCCGTCACGTTGTTGAGTGAGGATGGCCTGCGTCTGCGGGGCTGGTGGCGCCCGCCGCAAAACGGGGCGGTGATCTTGTTGTTGGGCGGCAACGGCGCCAACCGGGATGGGATGATGCTGGAAGCCGGACTGCTGGCCCGCCAGGGTTACGGCTCACTGGCGATCGAGCACCGCAACTGCGCCGGCGGGGTTGCTACTCTGGGGTATCGTGAGGCCGGCGACGTGCGCCGTATGGCGGCCTTTGCCCAGAGCCAGCCGGGGGTGCAATGGCTGGGGGCGCTGGGGTTTTCGGCGGGCGGCACGGCCGTCATCCTGGCCGCCGCCGAAACGCCCGAACTGCGCGCCGTGGTGGCCGAGGGCAATAACCTGGATTTGTGGTATGAGCTGACCCATCCCGCTGCGCCGCCGCTTTCTGTCGAATGGCAGGTGCAGCGCCTGGTGGCAGGCATGTACTGGCTGCAAACCGGGGTGCGGCCGGCGGCGGTCAGCCCGATTGCGGCGCTGCCACGCCTGGCGCCCAGGCCGGTGTTGATCGTGGCCGGTGAGTTGGAGGCCGAAAACAACCGTTCGCAGCAGCAGGCCCTGGCGGCCGGGCCCAACGCACAGTTGTGGATCGTCCCCGGCGTGGGCCACGGTGGTTACTGGCAGGTAGGAGAGGAGTACGGGCGCCGCCTGCTGGCCTTTTTCGATGCGGCCCGCTGTAAAAAAAATCCCTGCCCATTTGCCGGGCAGGGAGGAGAGTAGCGATCGGGCGGATCAGTAATTGACCACGCGTGGCAGTTGTTTGGCCTGTTCGACCCAGGCGACAACCTGTGCCTGGGTGGGCAGCTTGCGCACCAGCTTCTTGGCGCTGTTGACTTCCACCAACTTTTGATACAGGTTTTCGGCCTTGCGCTGCGCCAGTTCAGGGACGGTATCCACGCCGGCCGCTTCCAGCAGGTCGGCGTATTCCGAACCGATGCCCTTGACGCGGAACAGGTCGACGTGATTGACCCATTGCAGGATCAAGGCGTCGCTGATGCCGGACTGGCTGGCAATTTCCTTGCGCCCGCCCGGCGTGGAGCCCTTTTCCAGCAGCACGGCGGTGGTAGGGACGCCGGCGGCGGCCAGTTTTTGGGCGTACGCTTCGCCAATACCTTCGATCACAGTCAGTTTGGCCATGTTTTCCTCCAGGACTATCCGAACAGCCCCCCCAGTCCCTTGACCACGCCGTCTACACCGCCTCCGGAAAGAGCGGCATCAATCTGCCCGGCGATGGGGGCGGGGAGTTTTTGTTTGAGAAAGTTGATGACAACTTCTACCGCCGTTTTGGCCGTCTCTGTGGGCAGCCCGGTCTTTTCGGAGACAAGTTTAACCAATTCTTCCATGTAAGTGCCCTCCTGAACCTGATTGAAAAGATGCGTCTTGAATCTGAGCGTCAGACTGATTCCTTACCATTATGGTTGATTCTGGTCTGAATTGCAAGCTTGCCGGGCAGGCCTGTATACAGCTTTCCTTCATTCTCCCGCCCCACCCGCGCCAGAAGGTCTGATACAATGCAGGTATCTTGATTCGTACGGGTGAGCGGTGTTATCCCTGGGAGGTAGTGCGATGAAATATTTGCCCTTTGCCCATACCTTTTCAATTGTGGCCTGGGACGGCGAGCAGCGCCAGATGGGGGTGGCGGTGCAATCTCACTGGTTTTCGGTGGGTTCGGTGGTGGCCTGGGCCGAGCCGGGTGTGGGCGTGGTCGCCACGCAGTCGATGGTCGATGTCAGTTATGGGCCATTGGGGCTGGCGTTGTTGCGCGCCGGGCGTGCGCCGCGCCAGGCGCTGGATGGCCTGCTGTTGGCCGACGAAGGCCGTGCCCTGCGCCAGGTGGCGATGCTGGATGCCACCGGGCGGTGCGCCGTGCATACCGGCGAACGTTGTGTGGCCGAGGCCGGTCATTATGAAGGCGGCGGTTTCTCGGTGCAGGCCAATATGATGGCCAACCACCGGGTGTGGGGGGCGATGGCCGAGGCGTACCGGGCGGCGAGCGGTGAGTTATCCGAACGCCTGTTGCGGGCGTTGGATGCGGCGCAGGCCGCCGGTGGGGATGCGCGCGGCCAACAAAGCGCCTGTATGCTGATCGTCTCGACCGAGGCGCACATGCGCCCGTGGGACGGGCGCATCATCGATTTGCGCGTCGAGGATCACCCCGACCCAATCGGCGAACTGCGCCGGCTGGTCAGGGTGCAGCGCGCCTACCAGTATATGAACGTGGGCGACGAAAAGCTGGGGCAGGGCGCCGTTGAAGACGCTTTGCAGGCCTATCAGATGGCGGCCGGGCTGGCCCCCGATATCGTCGAGCTGCCGTTCTGGCAGGCGGTCACACTGGCCGACCTGGGCCGGTTGGAAGAGGCTTTGCCGGTCTTTCAGGCTGTGTTTGCCCGCGAGCCGCGCTGGCGGACGATGCTGCAACGCCTGCCGGCTGCCGGTTTGTTGGGCGCCGGGGCGGCCGAGCAGGTACTGGCGCGGCTGCCCGAGGCCGGCTAGCCTCAGGCGTACAGCACGTATTGGGCCAGGAAGCGTTCGGTCTGTTGCAGGTAATCGGTGATGGTGTCGGCGCGGCGGAAGCCGTGGCCTTCACCTTCGTACACGCGATAGAGATGGGGAACGCGGTTGTGTTCGAGGGCGCGAGCGATCTCGGCCGACTGGCCGGGCGGCACGACGCGGTCCTGATTGCCCTGGAAGATGGCCAGCGGGTCGCGGATGTGTTGGGCGTGAAAGGCCGGCGACCAGTCGCGGTAGCGCTGCGCCGCCTGTGGCAACGGGCCGACCAGCGAATCGTTGTAATGTTCTTCGAATTTGTGCGTTTCCAGGGCGATGGTAAACAGGTTGCTGACGCCGTACAGGCACACGCCGGCTTTGAAGCGCCCAGGGTGGCGGATGAGGGCGTTGAGCACGGTGTATCCGCCGGCGCTGCCGCCGCGGATGACCAGGCGGTTGCCATCCGCCAGCCCGCCGGAGACCAGGGCCTCGGCGCCACTGACGACGTCTTCGACATCGGCCAGGCCCCAGTGCTGGCGCAGGGCGTCTTGATAGGTGCGCCCGTAGCCGTGACTGCCGCGATAATTTACGTCCAGCCAGGCGTAGCCGCGCGTGTTGAAGTAAGCCATCTCGCCCAGGTAGGCGGCCGAACGCTGCGAGGTCGGCCCGCCGTGAACGTACACGATCGCCGGCGGCGGCGCAGCAGCCGGCTCGCCGGCCGGGGGGTAGTAAATACCGTGCACGCGAACCCCCTGTGCAGTCTTCCACGACAGTGGCTGCGGGGCGGGCAGCGCGTCAGGGGGCAGGCTCTCGCTCTCGCTGTAAGCCTCGACGTGCAATTGCTGTCCGTCCCAGCGCACCACCCGTTCGGGCAGGCCGGCCGCCGAGGCGATCATGGCGAGTTGTTCGCCGGTGGGGCAGACGGCCAGCTGGTGCAGCCAGGTATAGGGGGCGCAGTCGATGATCGTGTTGCGCCCGTCCAGCCCGGCGTATTTCAATCCGGCAAAACCGCCGGCGTTGTGTAGATAATAGATGCCCTGGCTGCCGGCGCTCCAACCGTAAGAGCGTTGTCCCTGCACCCAGGCGGGGGTGGATACGTCGAAACCGTCGCCCGAGACCAGGGTATGCCGTTCGCCGCTGTCGAGGGCGTAGAGCACCACATCCTGCCATTCACCGTTGGCCGCCAGATAGCTCAACCAGCGGCCGTCGGGGGAGAAGCGCGGCGAACTGACGGGGGTATGCTCGTCGCCGGCGATGACGAATTGTTCGACCAGGCGCGGCGGGGTGCCGGCGAGACGCCCCAGCTTGAGGCGGGCGCCGTCCCAGGGCATGTTGGGATGATCCCATTCGATCCACGCCAGCCGGGCGCCGTCCGGGCTCCACACCGGCTGCATGTAAAAATCGGCGCCTTCTGCCAGTTTCACCGGCCAGTCCAGCCCCTGGCTGTCGACCAGGGCCAGCAGGTCGGTGCGCTGATCGCTGAACACGTAAACCACCCAGCGCCCGTCCGGCGAGACCGCCGGGGCGGCGGCGCCGCCAAAGGGTTGCAGGATGGGGCGCGGCAGGTCGTAGCTCAGACTGCGGCGGTACAGGCGGCCGTCGCGCTCGGCGAAAAATACGACCCCGCCGGCGACGGTGAATTCGCCGCCGCCATAGCCGACCCCGCCGCGCGGGGTGTGGATGGCGGTCAGGTCGCGGCGGCTTTCGGCCAATGGGCGAGCTACCAGGACGTTGCGGTCGGCGCGGCCTTCCAGCCAGACCAGCGTCTGGCCATCACTATCCCATTGCACGTCTTCCAGGCGGACGTGCTGGGCGACCATTTGAGCGCTCAGGTAAGGGTTCATACCTTCAAGCATATCATAAAAAGAACGCAAAGGGGGCTTTGCGTTCTGAGCGGTATCGATTGGCGGCTCAGGCCAGTTCTGGGGCGAGTTTTTCGAGGATGCGTTCGCGGGATTGAAACCCGCTCAGGCGCTGGCGCGGCTGGCCGTTTACGAACAGGATGAGGGTGGGGACGCCCATCACCTGGTATCGCCCGGCGGTGGCGGCGCTTTCATCGACGTTGACCTGTGCCAGGCGCACTTTCCCGGCCCATTGCGCCGCCAATTTCTCCAGTTCGGGTTCGAGCCGTTTGCACGGACCGCACCATTCGGCGCCAAACTCAACCAGAACCGGCAGGCTGCACTGCAATACCTCACGCTCAAAGCTGGCATCGTCAACCGGGATAAAAACAGCCATCAGCGCAATTCCTTGGGGCGCCAGAACTCGACCAGTTCGCCTTTGGTCTCTGCGTTCAATTCGCTCCAGCTTTTGATCGGCAGCGATAGATAGGCCAGGCCGGCGGTGGGCAGCGCCTCAACGCGCTTGCTGAGGATTTGTAACAATCCTTCCAGGCCGGGGTTGTGGCCCACGATCATCACCCGCTCGACGTCGTCTGGCAGATAGGTCAGGGCTTCCAGGTAGACCTGCGGCTCTGCCATGTAGAAGATATCCAGGTAATCGATCTGGCCGTGGAAACCGGCTTTTTCAGCCAGCAGCGAAACGGTCTGGCGGGCGCGCACGGCGATGGAAGACAGGATGCGTTGCGGGATGAGCTCTTTTTCCTTGAGCAGTTTGCCCATCATGGGCGCATCCTTTTCACCGCGTTTGTTGAGCGGACGTTGGTGATCTTCCAATTCGGCATGTTTCCAACTGGATTTGGCGTGGCGCATCAGCAATAAGGTTTTCATCTGGGTTCCTCCTCGCCGTTCATAAAGGAACAGCGTATGATTGCGTATGGGGCCGTTCATTGAAAAGTATAACATGAGTCACCCTTTGGGCCGCTCTGGCAGGGTGGTGGAGTGTGTTAACATTTCTTAACATACATTAATCAAACATTGATCTGCAACGATATTGTCAGGGGGCTGTAAGAATTGCGGGTATGGCAGGGAGTATAATAGGCGGCATGGTTACTCTTGATTCACAGGTTTTATCTCATTCTGAACAGCGCCTGCCGCTGCGCAATGCACGCCGGATGGCGCACCACTGGCTGGACTGGTTGCGCCAGCAGCCGGGCGTACAACGCGTGGAGATGGCGGGTAGTTTGCGGCGTTGGCAGCCAACCGTAGGGAGCGTCGATCTGGTCGTTGCCAGCGATCAGCCTGAAAAGGTGCTGGCGGCTTTTGCCGCTCATCCCGAAGTACGCAGCATGCAACGCATCGATGGGCATACCTGCCGGCTGGAAATGGACGGCGCCGCCCGGGTGCAGTTGTGTGTGGACGTTCCGGAGCGATTTGGCAGCCGGCTACAATTTTTTACCGGTTCCATGCAACATAATCAGCGCTTGAGCCAGCTGGCCAGCCGGCGCGGGCTGAGCCTGGGGGCGCGGGGTCTGAGCGGGGCGCGGGGCGAGGTGACGTGTACCAGTGAGGAGGAGGTATACGCTGCGTTGGATTTGCCTTACATTCCCCCCGAACTACGCGAAGACGGTCACGAAATTGACGTTGCCCTGAGCGGCGCGCTGCCCCATCTGATCGAGTGCAGCGATCTGGTTGCCGATTTACACTGTCATACCACATGGAGCGACGGCAGCGGTACGATTTTGGATATGGCCGAAAAGGCGCGCTCGCTGGGCCTGAAGGTGTTGGCGATTACGGATCATTCCTGTCTGTTGACGGTTGAAAAATGGCGCCAGCAGGCTGAGTATATCCGTGAGGCGCGCCGTAAGTTGGGCAAGAGTCTGCGCCTGCTGCACGGCATCGAGGTGGATATTAGCGAGGACGGCGAACTGGATTTTCCGGCCGAGGCGTTGGCCGAAATGGACGTGGTGGTGGCTTCGCTTCACGATCATCTGACGCAGCCGCGCCACCAGATCACCCGCCGCCTGTTGCGCGCCATGCAGAACCCGTTGGTAGATATCATCGCCCATCCTACCGGCCGGCTGTTGTTTGAACTGCCCGCCGCCGACCTGGATTGGGACGAGGTTTTGCCGGCCGCCCGCCGCAGCGGGGTGGCGCTGGAGATCAATTCCAACCCATTGCGCCTGGATCTGGACGAGGTGCACGCCCGCCAGGCGGTCGAGCTGGGGATTCCGCTGACGATCGACACCGATTCGCACCGCAGCGAGCAGCTCGAACGCAGTAAATATGGTGTGTCGGTGGCGCGCCGTGCCTGGTTAGAGGCGCCGGCGGTGCTCAGTACGTGGGGGGAAGAACGCCTGGCGAACTGGCTGCGCCAGCGCCGGGCGGCCCGTTCGCTCGGTTGTTGAGGGTTTTTGAGCAAGATATTAAAAAGGGATGCCCGGATCATCAGGCATCCCTTTTTCGTGGAAACGGGTTGCGCCGGGC
>CAZHTS010000094.1:0-17241 GCA_964535315.1 uncultured Anaerolineaceae bacterium | reverse complement strand
CACATCCAAGGGCTTATGAGTCCCCTGCTCCACCGTTGAGCTACCTCGCCAGCGGCAAAGAGTTTACTATGAATGGGCCGTTTTGTCAATTGTCTGACGAGGAACTTTTTCGCCAAAAATCAAAATCGCCGCTCATCCAGGGGCTTATGAGTCCCTTACACCTTAGCCTCAGCCAAACCCCAGGCCGCGCTCTTTGAGCGAGACGTAGCGCCCCTGGCCGATCACCAGGTGGTCGAGCAGTTCGATGTCCAACAATTTGCCGGCCTGCACCACCGTGCGCGTCAGCGCCACGTCCTCCGGGCTGGGGGTCGGATCGCCGCTGGGGTGGTTGTGCACCAGGATCAACGCCGCCGCCGTGCGCTGGATGGCGGGCTTGAACAACTCGGCCACCCGCACCATCGAAGAGTTCAACGAGCCCTTGTATAAGCGCTCGGTGCTCAACAGCCGGTTGCGCGTGTCCAGCAGCAGCACCCACAGTTCCTCGTGATCCAGGGCGCTCATCTCGTACTGCACCAGCCCGGCCACGTCCGCCGGGCTGTGCACCACCGGACGCTCCTGGGGCGCCTCAACCGCCAGCCGCCGCCCCAACTCGATGGCGGCCTTGATCTGCGCCGCCTTCGCCTCGCCCAGCCCGTGCTGCGCCCGCACCTCCTCAAACGAGGCGCGATACAGCCCGCCCAACCCACCAAACTGGCGCAGCAAACGCTGCCCCATCTGCACCGCGTTCTCACCGGCAACGCCCACCCGCAGCAAGATCGCCAGCAGTTCGGCGTTGCTCAACGCCTGCGGCCCCAGTTCCGCCAGCCGCTCGCGCGGCCGCTCGGCTACCTCCAGGTCGGTAATCCGGTACGTGTTGGCAATTTCGCGAACCAAGTTTCACCCTCCTCATCCACTCGTGGCACGAATCTGGCACGCCCAAAAGGCGCACCACAATTGGCGCTTTTTTGTACATTCGCTGCGTTTTTTATACAGCAGATTGGGCAAAACCGCAAGCCGCTGCGCCGCCAGGAAACCCGCAACCATGCTATAATTTTGGCATTGGAGGAAAACCATGACACTGGACCCGTCTTCTCTGAGCAATTTCGTCTTGATCGCCACCGCCTTTGCCGCGGCTTTCACCGCTGTGTTGTGGCTGAGCCTCCTGTTCTGGACCTACCGCGACATCCGCGGCCGGGCGCGCGACCCATTGATGCGCATCCTGGCGGTGCTCATCGTGGGTCTGCTGTTCCTGCCCGGCGTGCTGATCTATCTGCTCATCCGCCCGCCGCGCACCCTGGAACAGGAATACCAGAGCACGCTGGAAGAAGAGGCCCTGCTGCAATCCATCGAAGACGCCCCGCTCTGCCCCGGCTGCGGCCGGCGCGTGCACGACGACTGGATCGCCTGCCCCAACTGTCACAACCGGCTCAAGAAGGCCTGCCAGAACTGCGGAAAATTAATGGAACTGCCCTGGAACCTGTGCCCCTATTGCGCCACCCCCGAAACACTGCCCCCCACCGAAGAAGACGATCTGGACGACAATTTTAACCTGAACGTTTCCTTAGACCGGCCCGAAATTTCTGATTAACGTTAGCGAGTTAAAAGTATACCCTCATGCGCACCTTATCCACGATTGAACCCATTGACTACCTGATCATCGGACATATCACCCAGGACCTGACCCCCAACGGCGTCAAGCTGGGCGGCACCGCTTCGTACGCCGCCCTGACCGCCCGCGCCCTCGGCCTGCGCCCCGGCATCGTCACCGCCTGCGCCCTCGATGTAGAACTGCCCGACCTGGAAGGCATCCCGGTCGTGGCCGCCCCGAGCGAATACGCCACCACCTTTGAAAACATCGCCACGCCCGAAGGGCGCATCCAATATCTGCACCACCAGGCCAGCAAACTGGATATCTCGCTCGTGCCCGAAACCTGGCGCCGGGCGCCCATCATCCACCTCGGCCCGGTCGACCAGGAGGTCGATCCCACCCTGGTGCGCGCCTTCCCCGGCGCATTCATCGGCGTCACCCCTCAGGGCTGGATGCGCACCTGGGACGAAAGCAAACGCGTGCGCTTCACCGACTGGCCCGAGGCCGGTTACGTGCTCGAGCACGCCAGCGCCGCCGTCTTGAGCGTGGAGGACATCCAGCTGGACGAACGGCGCATCGAAGAGATGCTCTTCTCCATCCGCGTCCTGGTGGTGACCGAAGGCGCTGCCGGCGCCCGCCTGTTCTGGAACGGCGACCTGCGCCGCTTCCGGCCGCCGGCGGTGCAGGAGGTCGACGCCACCGGCGCCGGCGATATCTTTGCCACAGCCTTCTTCTACCGCATGTGGGCCACCCGCGACCCCTGGGAGGCGGCGCGCTTCGCCACCCAGATCGCCGCCCGCTCGGTCACCCGCCCCGGCTTACAAGGCGTCCCCACCCCTGCCGAAGTGCAGGAGAGTCTTATGGAAATCGTGCAAAGGCCCTGAGAGTATGGCGCATATTTACACCATCGTCAACCAAAAAGGCGGCGTCGGCAAAACCACCACCGCCATCAACCTGGGTTCTTACCTGGGCTATTACGGGCAGCGCGTCCTGCTGGTCGACCTCGACCCGCAGGCCAACGCCACCTCCTCGCTCGGCATCGATAAACGCACGGTAAAAAACGGCACCTACGAGGTGTTGATCGGCGCCGTGCCCATCGGGCCGCACGTGCTGCACAACCCACGCCTGAAAATCTCGCTGCTGCCCGCTTCGCCGGCCCTGGCCGGCGCCGAGGTCGAACTGATCGAGGTGAAAGAGCGCGAGATGCGTCTGCGCGAGGCCATCGCCCCCGCCCACGAACGTTACGATTACATCCTCATCGACTGCCCGCCTTCGCTCAGCCTGCTGACCGTCAACGGCCTGGTCGCCGGCCGCGACGGCGTCATCATCCCCGTCCAGTGCGAATACCTGGCGCTGGAAGGGCTGGGGCAGCTCACCCAGACGCTCAACCGCGTGCGCGCCTCGCTTTACCCCGACCTCAAGGTGCGCGGCGTGGTATTGACCATGTACGACGGGCGCACCAAACTGGCGCTGGACGTGGTCAACGAAGTACGCCGCTATTTCCCCAACCAGGTTTTTCAGGCCATCGTGCCGCGCAGCGTGCGCCTGGCCGAAGCGCCCTCCTACGGCCAGCCCATCTCCACCTACGCCCCCGATTCACCCGCCGCCAAAGCCTACGCCGCCCTGGCGCACGAGGTGCTGGAACAGGACGGCGTGCACATCCCCTTAATTAAGGAATAAGCCCATGAGCCGAAAAGGTGGTTTAGGCAAAGGCCTCGACGCCCTCATCCCCGGTGAAAACGGTTCACAACCGGCGGCCGGCGCCACGTTTGTCGCCGTCGAGCGCATCATCGCCAACCCCCGCCAGCCGCGCTACCAGATGGATGAGGAAGGGCTGCAAGAACTGGCCAGCTCGATCCGCGAGCATGGCGTCCTCCAGCCGCTCATCGTCACGTACGAACCCCAGCAGGATCAATACATCCTCATCGCCGGCGAACGCCGCCTGCGCGCCTCGCGCCTGGCCGGGCTGGAAACCGTGCCGGTGCTCATCCGCCAGGCCACCGACCAGCAGCGCCTGGAACTGGCGCTGATCGAAAACGTACAGCGCGCCGACCTGACCCCGCTCGAAACCGCCGAGGCTTACCGCCAGCTGGCCGAAGAATTCAACCTCTCGCACGAAGAAATCGCCGCCCGGGTCGGTAAAAGCCGCACCACCGTCACCAACACCCTGCGCCTGCTCAAACTCTCCGCCCCGGTGCTCCAGGCGCTGGCCGCCGGCGAGATCAGCGAAGGCCACGCCCGGGCGCTGCTCGAACTCTCGTCCCAGGCGCAGCAGGCCGTGCTCGATCAGGTGATCAAATTTGCGCTGAGCGTGCGCCAGACCGAGGCGCTGGCCAACAAATACAAGGGCCAGAAGCCGGCGCACAGCGACGCCAAAACCCCGCCGCCCGAAATCACCGCCCTGGAAGAACAACTGCGCTCCTACCTGGGGACGCGCGTCACCCTGCGCCACGGCAAACGCGGCGGCAGTCTGGTGATCCAATATTTCTCTGACGAAGAACTCAACCACCTGGTTGCTCAAATTCTCAAGGAGTAAAAATCCATGCGTATTCTCTACAACGCCCGCATTCGCACGATGGATCCTGCCCAGCCCTTCGCCTCGGCCCTGGCGCTGGAAGGCGACTACATCCTGGCCGTCGGCAGCAACGAAGACATCCTGGCCTGCGCCTCCCCCGGCGCCGACCGGCAAGACATGGCCGGGCGCACCCTGTGGCCCGGGCTGACCGATGCCCACATGCACCTGGAGAATTACGCCTACGCCCTCAGCTTTGTCGATTGCGAAACCGCCACCCGCCAGGAATGCCTGGAGCGCGTGGCGCAGCGCGTCGCCCAGACGCCGCCCGGCGAATGGGTGCGCGGCCACGGCTGGAACCAGAACGTGTGGCCCGAAGGCTTCGGCAACGCCGCCCTGCTGGACGCCCTGGCGCCCAACCACCCCGTCTATCTGACCGCCAAGTCACTGCACGCCTCGTGGGCCAACAGCGCCGCGCTGCGCAAGGCGGGCATCACCGCCGCCACCCCCGATCCTGCCGACGGCATCATCGGGCGCGACGAACAGGGCAACCCCAACGGGCTGTTGTTCGAGAACGCCATGCTGCTGGTCGAGGACGCCATCCCCGAACCCGACGCCGAACAGGTCAGCCAGGCCATCGCCCAGGCACAACCCTCGTTGTGGCAGGTCGGCCTGACCGGCGTACACGATTACGACTCCGGGCGCTGCTTCGCCGCCCTGCAAATCCTGCACCAGCGCCGCGCCCTGCACCTGCGCGTGGTCAAGGGCATCCCCCTGGCCAATCTGCCGCACGCCGTGGCCCTCGGCCTGCGTTCCGGCTTCGGCAACGATTTCATTCGCACCGGTTCGGTCAAACTGTTCGCCGACGGCGCCCTCGGGCCGCGCACCGCCGCCATGCTGCAGCCCTACGAGGGCGACGAAAGCCAGTATACCGGCGAGGCCTTTCTGGACGCCGAACAGATCGTCGAATACGGCCAGCAGGCCGTACAGGCCGGGTTGAGCCTGGCCATCCACGCCATCGGCGACCGCGCCAACCACGAAGTGCTCAACGCCTACAGCCAGCTGCGCCAGTTCGAAAGCGAACACGGCCTGCCGCACCCACGGCACCGCATCGAACACGTCCAGATCCTCCACCCCGACGACTACGCCCGCCTGGCCCAGACCGGCACCATCGCCTCGATGCAGCCCATCCACGCCACCTCAGATATGTACATCGCCGACCGCCACTGGGGCAAACGCTCGGCCGGGGCCTACGCCTGGCGCACCCTGCTCCAACAGGGCACCGCCCTGGCGTTTGGCTCGGATGCGCCGGTGGAATCGCCCAACCCCTTCTTCGGCCTGCATGCCGCCGTCACCCGGCGCCGCCCGGATGGCTCCCCCGACCCGCAGGGCTGGTACCCCGAACAACGCCTGACGCTGGAAGAAGCGTTGGCGGCCTTCACCTGCGGCCCGGCCTACGCCGCCGGTGTAGAACAGCGCTTTGGCAAACTGGCCGCCGGCTACTGCCCCGATCTGATCGTCCTGCCGGACGACCCCTTCGATCTGCCCGCCCAGGAACTGCACAACATCCGCCCGCTGGCCACCATGCTCGCCGGCGAATGGGTCTGGCAGAGCGCCTGATAAGGAAACCACCCGGTGGCCCATAACATTCCCCTGACCCCCGAGATCCTCGTCCCCCGCCTGGGAGATCACCTGGTAGAAAAACAGTACATCACCCGGAGCGATCTCGAACGCGCCCTGCAAAAACAGCGCGAACTGCGCGACCAGGGCCAGCAGCCGCATCTGCTGGGCAGCCTGCTGGTAGAAATGGGCGTCATCGACCGGGTCACACTGGAAGAAGCCGTCACCGAACAAATCCTGCAACTGCGCTCGGCGCTGCAAGAATCCAACCGCGAACTGGAGCGGCGGGTAGAACAGCGCACCCAGGAGCTCCAGGCTGCGCTGCAAAAGCTTTCCGAACTCAGCCAGCTCAAGGCCAACTTCATTGCCAACATCTCGCACGAGTTGCGCACCCCCATGACCCACATCAAGGGTTACCTCGATTTGCTCGTCTCGGGCGACCTGGGGGCGCTCAACGAGGAACAGCAGCGCTCGTTGCAGATCATGCAGCGCTCCTCGGAACGCCTGGAAAATTTAATCGAGGATCTGATCCTGTTCTCGTTCATGGAACGCGACCAGGTCAACCTCCACCTGCAACTGTGTAACCTGAAAGAGCTGTGCCAGAACGCCCTGCACAAGTCGCAGCCTAAGGCCGCCCAAAAACAAATTGACCTCAAACTGGAATACACCCTGGGGCCAACATTGGTCGAGGCAGACCAGGAAAAAATTTTTTGGGTTATGCTACAATTATTAGACAACGCCATTAAATTTACCGCCGCCAACGGCAAGGTAAAATTGCGCGTTGAGGCGCAGGGCGAGTTTGCCCGCGTCTCGATCATTGACAACGGCATTGGCATACCCGCCGACCAGATGGAAACGATCTTTGAGCCTTTCCATCAGATCGATGGCTCCTCCACCCGCCGTTACAGCGGCACGGGGCTGGGGCTGGCGCTGGTACGCAAAATCGTTGAAGGCCACGGCTCGATCATGCAGGTGTCCTCAATGGCCAACCGTGGCAGCCGGTTTACATTTTATTTGAAATTGAGTCACACTGTCTGATCCGTGGCCCAGGACACAATTGTTCAGGAGTACAGCAGGGCAAGATGAAACCATCCACCGCCCCCCAACCGATCGAACTAAAGCACCTGTACGACATCAGCCAGATTGTGTCCCTGGCCCCCGAATGGCACCCGGCGCTCGACCAGATTTCTCGGCTGGTACGCTCCATCTTCATCTTTGACAATCTGGCTGTCTACCTGGTAGAAGACAATCAAATTGAGATGAACGTGGTCTACGCCCGGGCCGTCGGCCGCGGACGCACCAACGAAGCCGAGGCATCCTGGGGAGAGGACCTGGCGACGCAGGCCATCGACCGGCGCCAGACCTTGATGAAAGAGCCGCCCGAAAAGAGCGGCGACCGCCTGAAACGCCCCTACATTCTCGGCATCCCGCTGCTGGTCAACCTGCGCTGCCTGGGCGCCATCGTCTTCATCCGCTTTGGCGGGCCCTCTTTCCTGCCCGAACAGGTGCAGCTGGCCGAATTCATCGCCCAGCAGATTTCACTGCTCATCGCCCGCCAGAACCTGCAACGCGAGTACGACATCCTCGAAAACCAGCACCGCCAGAGCAAGGTGCAAGAGGACTTCATCTCGACCATCTCACACGAACTGCGCAGCCCGTTGGGCTTTATCAAAGGCTACACCACCACCCTGCTACGCCAGGATACCCAGTGGGATCAGTCCACCCAGAAAGAATTTCTAAATATCATCGACCGTGAAACCGATCATCTCCAGGAGTTGATCGGCAATCTGCTCGATTCGGCTCGCCTGCAATCCGGGCAGATGAACATGCGCTTCCAGGCCATTCACCTCGACGCATTGATGGAAGACATCGTCGAGCGGGCGCGCCTGCACTACCCCAGCCTGCAAATTCGCCTGGAAACCCCTCGGGTACCCGTCATCTATGGCGACCCGCGCCGCCTGGCGCAGGTCATGGAAAACCTGTTGGGCAACGCGGTCAAATACGCCCCCGGCTCGCTGGTGCTGGTGCAGATTGGCGCCAATGAAAGAAACGCCTTCATCCACGTCCAGGATTTTGGCCCCGGCATCCCGGCGCAATACGTGGGGCGCATCTTCGAACGCTTCTTCCGCAACCCCGAGCAAGACGCCAGCACGCATGGCTCCGGCCTGGGATTGTATATCTGCAAACAAATCGTCCTGGCGCATCGCGGCCAGATTATGGTTGATTCACAGTTGGGCCTGGGTACGACGTTTACACTTGAATTACCGCTATCGGCGCCCCAATCACACGACACGCTTTGAGTTAACAAGGAAGGTTTCTTATGCCTACACGCATCCTGGTGGTCGACGACGAACAATTATACGTTCAACTGCTGCAAGTCAACCTGCAAACCGAAGGGTATGAGGTCGTCACCGCTTACAACGGGCAGCAGGCGCTGGAAATCGTCGCCAACCGCCACCCCGACCTGGTCATTCTGGATGTGATGATGCCCAAACTGGACGGCATCGCCACCTGTGAGCGCATCCGCCAGTTCTCCAACGTGCCGATCATCATGCTCACCGCCCGCGGCGAAGAACAGGACCGCGTGCGCGGGCTGAACGTGGGCGCCGACGACTACGTGGTGAAACCTTTCTCGGCCACCGAACTGGTGGCGCGCGTGCGCGCCGTGCTGCGCCGCGCCCAGAATTCCGAACAAAACATTCAGAATCGCTATTTCGTCCACGGCAATCTCAAAATCGATTTTGCCCGGGCCGAGGTCTGGAAGGACGAGAAACCGGTCTTCCTCTCCGCCACCGAATATCGCCTGCTCATCCAGTTCGCCCACAACGTCGGCCAGGTGCTCACCGCCGAAGAACTGTTGATCGCCATCTGGGGGCCGCAATACCGCGACGACAAGGAAATCCTGTGGGTCAGCATCGCCCGCTTACGTCAGAAACTGGAAGACAACCCGCATTCCCCCCAGCATATCGTCACCCGCGCCGGCCTGGGATATTTGATGCCGCCCGTTGAAAAATAATTAACTCGTGCACAGGAGGAGACCCATGTACTCATCTTTCGAGGAAAAGGGCAAAATTTTTACCCAGGTTATCTCTAAGATCCCCGTCAACGTCATCGTGCAGACCCCCACCCAGCGCATCCTGGGCGAAGTCCACCTGCGCCAGGACGAACGCTTGATCGACATGCTCAACCAGATGCACGGCTTTCTGGCCATGACCAACGTCACCATCCTGGACCAGCAGGGCCAGCCATTATACCGCTGCAACTTCTTACCCATCAGCACCCAGCACATTATCTGGATCTTGCCCGGTGACGAAATCATCGGCACGGAGAGTGAAACATGAACAACCCGGCTCAGGCCGCCGCCGCCAAGAACCCGGAAATCGGCAAGCTCAAAATGTACCTGATGGGCGTCATCGCCCGCGAGCTTGAACAACGCTCCATTCCGGTCAATGAGCGCCGCCAGGCGATCACACAGATCATGCAGCAGGCCTACCAGGGCACCAAATTGCAGCTGCCCACCAGCCTGCGCGACCAGATCTTTCACGAGATCATGGACGAAATGCTCGGATTTGGCCCGCTGCAGCCTCTGCTGGACGACGCCGACATCAGCGAAGTCATGGTCAACGGCCCCAACAAAATTTACGTCGAACGCAAAGGCAAGCTGACCAAAACCAACGTGGTCTTTGAAAACGACGAGCAGGTGCTGCGCGTCATCGACCGCATCATCCTGCCGCTCGGCCGGCACGTAGACACCGACAGCCCGACGGTAGACGCCCGTCTGCCGGACGGCTCGCGCGTCAACGCCATCGTCCCCCCGGTGGCGATCGATGGCCCTACCATCACCATCCGCAAATTCCAGAAGGGTAAGTTGAGCGTCGAACAACTCATCCAGTTCGGCTCGCTGACCCAAAACATGGCCAACTTCATCAAGGCCTGTGTGGTTTCGCGCCTGAACATCGTCATCTCCGGCGGCACCGGCTCCGGTAAAACCACCCTGCTCAACGTACTCTCCAGCTACATCCCCGAAGACGAGCGCATCGTCACCATCGAGGACGCCGCCGAATTGCGCCTGCAACAGGATCACATCGTGCGCCTGGAAACCAAACCGCCCAACACCGAAGGGCGCAACGCCGTCACCATCCGCGACCTGGTGCGCAACTCGCTGCGCATGCGCCCCGACCGCATCATCGTCGGCGAATGCCGCGGCGGCGAGGCGCTGGACATGCTCCAGGCCATGAACACCGGTCACGACGGCTCGCTGACCACGCTGCACGCCAACACACCGCGCGACGCCCTCTCCCGCATGGAGACGATGTGCATGATGGCCGGTATGGATCTGCCGGTCAAGGTCATCCGCGAGCAAATCGCCTCCGCCATCGATCTGATCATCCAACAGTCACGCCTCAAGGACGGCAGCCGCAAGGTGACCGCCATCACCGAGGTGGCCGGCATGGAAGGCGACACGGTGGTGATGACCGACATCTTCCGCTTCGAGCAAACCGGCATGTCGACCGAAGGCAAGGTGATTGGCGATCTCAAGCCCACCGGCATTCGCCCGCTCTTCTCGCCCCGCCTGGAAGCCGCCGGCTTCAAGCTGGGCCCCGAAGTCTTCGGCGCCAACCTGGGTGATATGCTGAGTTCGCGACGTCGCTAACGCCTTATGCAAAAGTATGCACAAAACAGCCAGGCAAAATTCAACGATGATGTATAATTATCAGACAAGGTGAGACATGACCACTCCCGACCAATTCATCCGAATTCGCACCAAAAAGCTAGGAGTGTTGCTTTACGACGCTCGCTTGTCTGCCCGCCGGACAGAAGAAGAATGTGCCCGGGCGATGGGGGTCACCCCAGAGCGCTACCGGGAGTACGAGGCAGGCCAACATGCCCTCTCGCTGCCCGAGTTGGAGGCCTTCGCCTATTTCCTCGACATCCCGCTCGAACATTTTTGGGGCGGCGAATCGCTGCTGGAAAAACCGATGAACGAGACCCCGGCGCAAAGCGAACGGCTGCTGGTCTTGCGCCGGCGCATGATCGGCGCCGGGCTGCGCATCGCTCGCATCAAGGTCAACCTGTCGGTTAAAGAACTGTGCGACCGCACCAGCGTTTCCGAGGCCAACATCCGTTCGTACGAACTGGGCGAGATAAACATCCCTATCCCCGAACTGGAATTAATGTGCCGGCACCTGGACGCCCCAATCGAATCGTTCTTCGACGAACGCGGCCCCATCGGCAACTGGCGCAACCAGCAGCAGGCCGTCCAAAAGTTCCTCGATCTACCGCCCGAACTGCAAAAATTTGTATGCAAACCGGTCAACCGCCCCTATCTGGAACTGGCCACCCGCCTGAGCGAACTATCGGTTGAAAAACTGCGCTCGGTTGCAGAGGGCCTGTTGGAGATCACTTACTGATGGCCGCCAGCGCACAAGAGTGGGTCCGCCAGGGACAAAACGCCTACCAGGGCGAAGACTACGCCGAGGCGCTGCGCTGTTTTGGCGAAGCCGCCCGTCTGTACAGCGAAGCCGGGCAGGCGCTCGATGCAGCGGAAATGGCCAACAACCAGAGTGTCTGCCACCTCAAGAACGGCGACGCCCAGGCTGCGCTGCAGGCCGCGCTCGGCAGCGAAGAAATCTTTGCCCAGGCCGGCGACGTGCGCCGGCAGGCCATGGCCCTCGGTAACCAGGCCGCCGCATACGAGGCGCTCAAACAGAACAAGGCCGCCCTGCAATATTACGAACGCTCGGCGCAGTTGCTGCGCCAGAGCAACGATGCAGAACTGCGCGCCCTGGTGCTGAAGAGCCTGTCTGCCTTACAGATGCGCAGCGGACAACGCTTTGAAGCCCTCGCCACCATGCAAATCGCCCTGGAATGCCAGCCGCGCCTGTCTGTGCGCGAGCGCATCTTGCGCCGGCTGCTGAAAATCATGTTTGCACTGTTAGGACGTGGACCGGTACTCCCCGCCTGACCCTGCTCCGGCCATGAGCGTATTTCCCCTCATCCGGCCAGCCGCCCCGGAAGATAAGATCGAATTAATGCATCTGCTTCAGCATGCGCCTTATCTGCACCGCCACCTGGACTGGCATCACCCCCTGGATTGGCTGGGCAGCCAGGCGTACTGGCTGGCCCAGGATGAGTACGGCATTCAGGCCATTCTGGCCTGCCCGGCCTCGCCGCCCGACATCGCCTGGATCCGTCTGTTCGCCGTAGCCCGCCCCCATCGCCCGGCGCAGTACTGGCAAAGCCTGTTCAATCAGACGCTCCAGAGCGCCCCGCCCCGCCCCATCACCTTTGCCCTGCTGGCGTTGCAGGAATGGGCCGAAGACCTGGCCATCACCAGTGGTTTTCACCACCATCAGGATATCGTCGTCCTGCGCTGGGAACAGCCGCTACAACAGCCCCATCCCCCCCTTCCCGCCGGCGTGCGTTTGCGCCCGCTGCAGGCCGGCGATCTGCCGGCCGTGGCCGAGGTGGATCGCACGACCTTCGAGCCGCTCTGGCAAAACCCGTTGGACGCCCTCGAACTGGCCTGGCAGTCGTCCTCCTACAGCACCGTGCTGGAGTACGATGGACAAATCATCGCCTATCAAATCAGCACCACCCACACCCTCAACGCCCATCTGGCGCGCCTGGCGGTAGACACACGCTGGCAGCGCCACGGCCTGGCGCGCGCCCTGGTGGTGGACATGTTCAACCACTTCACCGCCGAAAACATCTGGCAGATCACGGTCAACACCCAGAGCGATAACCGCTCTTCGCTGGCCCTCTACGAACAGGTCGGCTTTGTGCGCACCGGCGAAACCTTCCCCGTCTTCACCTATCGTTGGCCTAAACAACCTTAAAGAAAGCCTCGGCCACCGCCGGGTCGAAATGTTTTCCGGACTGCTCGCGGATATAGTCCAGCGCCCGCTCGCGCGACCAGGCCTTGCGGTAGGGGCGATCGGAAGACAGGGCATCCCACACATCGACGATGGCGAAAATTCGCACCGCCAGAGGAATTTGCTCGCCCTTCAAACCATGCGGGTATCCTTTACCATCCCAACGTTCGTGATGCAGATATGGAATATCGATGGCCGGCCGCAGATAGGGTATCGGCGAAAGCAGTTCAAAAGCATACTCGGGATGCTTGCGCATGATCAACTGATCCTCCGCCGTCAGGGGCCCGGGCTTGCGCAGCACCTCATCCGGGATGGCCATCTTGCCGATATCGTGCAGCAGGGCGCCGCGCCAGATATGGATCAGGTCGCCCTCGGGGATATTCATCGAACGCGCCAGCCGCAGGGTCAATTCGGCCACCCGGCGGGTGTGCCCCTCGGTCTCGTTGTCGCGCAGATCCAGCGCATGCGACCAGCCTTCCAGGGTGGTGTCGTAGGCCAACGCCAGTTCACGATTAGAACGTTGTAAATCGCTGAGCAATTCGGCGTTATCGATGGCAATGGCGGCCTGCCCACCCAGCGTATCCAGGAAATCCAGCCATTCGGGGTCGGGGTTAAGCGGCGAGCGATGGTAGATCTCCAACACCCCCTTGATCTGGCCCTTGGCCATCAGGGGAACGCAATAGTAATCCACAAAACGCTCGTCCATTAGATAGGGAGAGCACAAATAGTCGCGGCAATCGGGTTCTACGCTGGCGCTCAACGTGCGGTTCTCGCGGGCGGCGCGGCCCGGCAGGCTGCTGGCCAGCGGCAGGCTGACGCGCGTCACCAGGCTGCCGCGAAAACCACGCCCCTCGGCAAAATCGAGCGTCTGGCTGTGCGCCTTGTAACGCAAAATGGCCGCCGCATCCACCTTGAGCTGCCCCATGGCCTGGTTCAAGACCTCGTCCAGGGCGAGGTGTACGTCGGTACTGGTAGAGATCAGTTCGTCAATGGCGTGCAGCGCCGAGAGCCGTTGCAACTGGCGTTCGGCCTGTTCGTAGAGCGTCGCCCGGTGGATCGAGTTGGCGGCAATGTTGGCAACCGTCAGCAACAAACGCAGCTCGCTATCGCTGAATTCAACCGACAGCCGGGCGTTGGTCGACGGCGACCGCCCCACCCACAAAACGCCGACCGTTCGCCCCTGGGTTGTCAGCGGCACGCACACCACCGCCCGGGCATCCCCCACCATCTCGGCGCGGGTCAACACCGGGCTGTTATCCACCTGGTTGTTGACATACGGCCGGCCGGCCAGGATGACCTGCCCGCTGATACCGGCGTTGGCCGGGACCCGCACCCCCGTCCACGACACCCACACCCCGGCGCCCCGTTCGCACACCAGTTCGCCCGAAACCGCATCCCGTAAAATCAATGCCGCGCCATCCAGTGTCATCATGCGAAACAGTTCTTCCAGGATGACGGGCATCATCTCGGCGCGCGCCTGCACGGCGCGCAGGGCGTCTACCACCGTGACGATGCTCTGTAACTCGTGCTCGCGCTGTTCGCGGTCGGTGATATCCCGCGAGTTGACCACGATGCCGTTCACCGCCGGGTCGTTCAACAGATTGCTGCCCACGCACTCCAGCGTACGCCACGAACCGTTTTTGTGGCGCAGCCGGATCTTGATCCCGCCGTTGACGCTGGCGCGGCGTTGCAACACCCGCGCCAGCCCGGCCTGCGCCACCGGCAGATCCATCGGGTGGATGGCGTCCATCCAGGACGCCTGCATGGCTTCCTGCGCCGTATAGCCCATCCAGCGATGCAGTGATGGGCTGATATAGGTGATCTCAAGGCTGGCGTTCAAGAGCAGGATGATGTCGGTGCCATTCTCGATCAGCGAGCGAAACTTTGCTTCGCTGCTGCGCAAAGCATCCACCGTCTGGCGGAGTTGCACCGTCATGGCGTTAAACGCATCGGCCACCTCGCCCACCTCGTCCCGGCGCCCGACCTCCACCAGGTGATCCAGTTCCCCCTGCGCCACCCGCTGCGCCCCGCGCACCAGTTCGCTCAGCGGCAAGGTAAAACGATGCGCCAGCAACCATCCCAACAACATCGAAATCGGGACCGCCACCAGGAAGATGATCAACACCGTCTGGCTCGCCTGGCGCTCTTTGACCAGCACCGGGTTGGCGTCAATCTCAATCACCAGCAAACCGTCCAGGCGCCGCACTTCGTCATAAATCGGCGCAAAACCACGCTGGTAGGCCCCGCTGGAGTCGAAATACAGTCCCTGTTCCACCGCCGGATAAAACAACGCCTCCAGGCGTTTGGTTTTCAACATCGCAGGAGGCTCATAGACGCTGCCAATGGCATTGGGTTTAGCGGCGGTATCGACCACATACACCATGCTGCCATCCATCAGGCGGCGCACGGTATAAATCCGGCGAATGGCCAGGCTGGAAGATTTAATCGATTGCAGCGTCTCAAATACGTTCTGGTAAAACGAGCTATTCTCATCCCCCGCCTGACGAATCAAGGAATGGAACTCTCCGTCTACCAGTGGCATGGAGAAACTAAGGATATCCTGTAATCGTTCCCGGGTTGCCTGACGTTGTGCATCCCTGAGTTCGAAATACAAGGCTATGGTGAGGGCGCCTGCAACAGCGAAAATCAGCGCCGAATACATTAGAGCCATTCTGACGCCCAGGCTCCAATGGGCCCTGCCCATCTTCAATGATCTCTCCAGCTTACTTCGTTGAATCGGGTGTCAACCACCTGTTGCATATTTCGGCGTACGTTCCATCTTGTCGCATCTGGGATAAGGCATCGTTGATCACACTCACCAACTCCTGGTTTCCCTGCGCCACACCAATTCCCAGCCCGACCCGGGTCAGCAGAATCACGTCCTGCCCTTCGTCCCTGGCAATGACGAGCGACGAATTGTTTTGTTGCAGGTAATTCAACGAGTTAATGTAATCATTAAACACCACATCCAGACGTCCCACTTCCAGATCCAGGAGAGAGTCGACCGTCTCTTTATAGCGTTTGATCTCGATAGCAACGCCCCTGGCCTTCAGATCCTCTGCAAAGCGTTCGCCGGTAGCACCAATTTTAACACCAACGCGCCGGTTTGACAGGTCATCAACCTGACGAATCTGCCAGGCCAGTTCGGGACGCACCAACATCACCAACCCTGAAGAGAGGTACGGAGCGCTAAAATCAATGACTCGCTCCCGTTCTGGAGTGATATGCATCCCGGCTATCGTAACATCAATCCTGTTTTCTTGCAATGCGGGCAGCAAAGCGCCAAAAGGCATCGTCACCCATTCAACTTCCACCCCCAACCGCCCGGCCACATAGTGAATAACGTCTACGTCCAGGCCGACCAGCGTTTTACGCTGACTGTCATAAAAACCATACGGCGGCGCAATGGCCGTGCCCACCAGGAGAACCCCCCGCTGTTGAATGCCTGCCAGTGTGCTCGTTCTCAGGCGCCCCTGCATCTGTGTCAAAGACGGCGGCGTACCCGGCGCCAGGGTGGGTTTCAACATCTCGCCCTGGGCGCTGGCCAACATTTCTGTCCCGGTAGACAGCGGCGCGGCACAGCCCGATAACAACCACAAAACCAAACACGCCGCCAGACAGAATCTCTTCAACAAGAAATGAGGCATTGGCCCTCCACAATACTTCATCCAGCCAGGCGCCAACCACCCCCGCCAGAAACAAGACATGCCCGCTAACCAATTTCACACAACTTTAATTGATACGCTATATTATACCGGCAAACTTTCAATTGCAGATCATTTTGAAACCATGTTGAAACGTTTTGCTTATCCCATTTTAATGAAGGCGCCGCGGTGAAATACATCTGCTTTACAGAAGCCATCTTTTATGGGAAAATCCGACCATAACGGGTCGACAAGGTATTATCGTTACCCCATTCGCCAGGATCTTTATCAGCAAGGAGAATAAAAAGTGCCCACACGAGAAGAGTTTAAAGCCGCGCGCCGCAAGAACCAGCAAAGCCAGCGCACCATCGCCCTCATCATCACCATTGCCGGCGCGTTATTAATCGCCGCCGTATTAATCCTGCCCAATCTGCTGCGCCAGAGCAACCAGCGGCCGGCCACCGAAGGCACGTCGATGGGCGATCCCAACGCCCCGGTTAAGGTCGAAGAATTTTCCGATTTTCAGTGTCCCTACTGCGGCAAGTTTGCATTAGAGACGGAACCGCAGCTCATCGCAGAATACGTCCAGACCGGTAAGGTATACCTCACCTTCGTTCCGTTCAGCTTTCTGGGCCAGGAATCGATCCGCGCCGCCGAGGCGGCCTATTGCGCCCTGGATCAGGGCAAGTTCTGGGAATATCACGACACTCTTTTTAAAAACCAGAACGGGGAAGAACAGGGCGCCTTCGCCGACGAACGCCTCCAGGCGTTTGCCGCCGGCATCCAGCTGAACACCACCGAGTTCGACCAGTGCTTTAAAGATGGCAAACATCGTCAGAAGGTCGTCGATGACGTCAACTATGCTCAGAGCAAAGGCGTCAGAGGCACGCCCAGCTTCACCGTCAACGGCCAGCTGGTCATGGCCGAAAAACTGATCGAAACCATCGACGCCGCCCTCAAGGCTCAGCCCTGATCTGAACTCAGCCTGCAATAAACCGGGCCTGGCGCATGACGCCAGGCCCG
>CAZHTS010000093.1:11456-17536 GCA_964535315.1 uncultured Anaerolineaceae bacterium | reverse complement strand
AAATGGGTCAGCGTGTTAGACGCGTGACGTGCAATCCGTCAGATAGTTCAATCACCTCTCCGGTATAACGTCCACGCAATCCGGAATCCAGTATAAACAGGAGGTCTCCTTAAACTGCCTGTAAGCCGCCCGCGGTGTCATCCAACGCGGATTTTGGATCCCGTACCCGGCAATATACTGCCGGAATTCCTCTTCATGCTCGAATCCCGTTTCAATTTTTTGACTCGGGATCAATACGAACCATGCGATCGACATATTTTTAGAAACATGGGTTGAATTTACCATGAGCACCCCTTTTTCGATCGCCAGTTGCTTGATTTCAATGATGTGGACGTAGTCTCGCAACGGGTCATCTTGTTGTTTGTTGAAATACTCTAAATCAATGTACCATTCTCTGCTTCCAGAGCCATTGGGCAACATTCCAACATAGGGATTCAGCAAAGGTAAACGCGAACTATCGCCGCTGGAATGCATTGCACCCACATAGAACGAATCTCTGCGGAAAAACATCCAGCGATCCAGCCCGGTGAGATCCCCGCCAAATACAAACATCGAAATAATGCCCGCATACATACAGAAAACAGCACCAAGGACTGTTGCCAGAAAGATCCCAATCCAAATAATGACTTTCTTCTTCATTTGAAAAGATCCAAATAGACACATTGAAAGACACGGGTTATTTAAATAGTTTTGCGATGTCAGGCCCCCCACCAGGCAGACTCGGCCCTCGCATAAATTCGAAACGGAAGTTCGTAAATCGATAACGCCGTACGATTGCAGGCAGAGTTTCTTTGCAGAAATATCTCCTCGGATAAAGCTGCTTTTCAACGCTACCGCAATCACTGCATCGCCGATCGATCATCTCTGAACGAGGGATGATGCTCCACGCCCAGGTAAACTTCTTAAACAGCAAGGTATTATCCGAAAACGTGAAAAAGGTTTCTTTCATCGGCTTGAGAAGTACAAAGGCGCAACGACACGTTCACAACCCGGCCCGCTGCGCCTGCTAAAATCTTGTATCAGAGACGGCTAAAGCGTCTCGGTAACCTTATGCAGCCCCTTGGGATTATCAGGGTCAAGGCCCTTTTCAATGGTCAGTTGCATGGCAAACAACTGACCGGGGACGACCGCCGCCAGCGGCGTCAGCCACTCGGGCAGACCGGAAGGCATGGGCAGCGGCAGGTTGGCGCCCCGCAACAACGCCTCATCATCCGACACGATCAGCGTCTCAGCGCCAAGGGCGCGTAACTGCTGGATCAGATCGGTCATATCGGCCGAAACCGCGCCGCGCGGCGCCACCAGCAAGACCGGGAAACCCTGAACGACGGTGGCAATCGGGCCATGCCGGAAATCGGCCGAGGAATAGGGCTCGGCCACCACACGGGTCAGTTCCTTGACCTTGAGCGCCAGTTCAAAGGCCGTGGCATAGTTATAACCGCGCCCGAGCACCGAACAGCGTTCGACATAACGATAACGCTCGACGCGTGAGAGGCTTTCCTGAAGCCCTTCCAAAGCGCGCTGCAACACACCCGGCACGGTGTGTAACTCGGCCAGGCGCTGCGCATTGCCCTCCATCTTGCACGACAACAATGCCAGAGCAGCCAGCGAGGTGGTGTACGTCTTGGTGGCTGCCACGGCGCGTTCGGGGCCGGCGTGCAGCGGGATGACGTAATCAGCCGCGGCCGCCAGAGGCGACTCAACGATATTGGTGATCGCCAGCGTCGGGCGCCCCTGGCGCCGCCCCTCGGCAAGCACCGAGACGATATCGGGGGATTGGCCGGATTGGGACACACCGATGACCAGCGCCTCGGAAAGATCCGGCGGTGTGGCGTACATGGTGAACAGCGATGGCGTCGCCAGCGCCACCTGCAAATGGTTGTGCGCCCCAAAGAGATATTGGGCGTAGCGCGCCGCGTTATCCGAAGTGCCGCGGGCGGCAATAACGACGTACTTGAAACGGCCCTGCAGGCCGGCGGCGATACGCGAAACGTTGGCGTCTTCGCTCTCGAGCAATTCGGCGATGACGGAGGGCTGCTGGTGAATTTCGGCATGAAGAATGGATGGCATACGGCACCTTGTGTGTTAGGGATGGATGCACCCCAAGTATATCATTGTCATGGATGCATTTTTTCAAAAAGAACGACGAATCAAACGCTGCGCCCGCGCTGGAGAATCGCCTGAATCTCGCTGGCGTGCGTCTCCTCGTGCGCACAAAAAGCGTCGACCAGCGTCTCGATCGTGCCACTCTCTCCCCAGGGCAGAATAAAAGGCTGGTGCAGCTGCTCATCGCTCATCGAGCACATCAGATCGAGCAGTTCGCGGCGTGAGGTCTCCCACTCACGCTGGGTAACCTCATAAGGGATGGCCTCGCGCGAAGAAACCGTCTCGGCGTTATAAACATCGATGCCGCGGGCTGCCGGCGTGGCAGGCACATCGCCTGCCAGCATCGATTTAATCGAAGCAATGATGGCGTCGTCCCAACCGGTGATATGATCGAGCACCTCCTTGAGACGCCAGGGCTCATAAATCATCGGGTTACCCTGCGCCAGCCGGACAATCTCACGCAGCCGGGTGCGGGCCGCTTCAAAACGTTGAATATAAGTCTCGCCATCGCTCATCAAAGTCCCTCAGAAAAAGAGTATGGCCTATTATATCACGCCGGGCAAATTGACTATTGACTCCTGGCCGGTTTCGGTATATGATTTTGTTATGTTGATATATCAATATATCTAAAAAGTCCTCCCTCTTATGCCCTCAAATTACTCAGACCTCCACACCCCCATGTACTTCCGTATCCAGATGGATATCATCGAGAAGATCAAACAGGGTTTGCTCAAACCAGGCCAGCAGCTGCCCACCGAAGCCGAACTGGCGCAGGAGTATCAGGTCAGCCGCATCACCGCCAAGCGAGCGCTCGATGAACTCGTCCATCAGGGTCGCGCCTTCCGGCAGCAGGGCCGCGGCACCTTTGTGGCGCAATCGCGCATCCGCGACATCACCGGCTTCGGCAGTTTCAGCGAAGACATGCGCTCGCGCGGCCGCACCCCCGGCGCAAAACTCCTGGAGTTCAAGGAACTCGACCCGGCCACCGAAATCCGCATGCAATTACAGCTGGAAGAAGGCGAACACGCCTATTTCCTGAAACGCCTGCGCTATTCCGACAACGAACCCGTGGCCGTTGAATCCTGTTATCTGCCCTGTAAATTGTACCCAGGGCTGCTCGACGAAGACCTCAACAACACCTCGCTCTACAAACTGATGAGCGAAAAATTCAAAATCGTCCCCACCTGGGCCGACGCAGAAATTGAAGCCACCCGCGCCACAAAAGAAGAGGCCAGTTATCTCAACCTTGAACCCGGCGCGCCCGTATTGACTGCCCATCGCGTTACATTCTCCCCCAATTATGACGTCATCGAAGTCACCACCTCGGTATACCGGGGCGACCGCTTCACCTTTTATTCCGGACGTCAATTTATCAGGTAATTATGCAAAAAAAAGATTCCATCATCGCTCAAATCAAAGGCGGTCTGATCGTCTCGTGTCAGGCGTTACCCGATGAACCACTGCATGGGGCCCACATCATGGCGGCCATGGCCAACGCCGCACAACAGGGCGGCGCCATCGCCATTCGCGCCAACGGCCCCGAGGACATTGCCGCCATCCATCACACCGTCGCACTCCCCATCATCGGGTTGTTCAAGGATGATCTGCCGGGCTACGAGGTCAGGATCACCCCCACCATCGAACATGCCAGGCAAATCGCCGCCGCCGGGGCCGACATCATCGCCTTTGACGCCACACAGCGCCAGCGCCCCGACAATCTGCCGGTAAAGCAGATGATCGCCGCTATCCATGAACTCGGCAAACCCGCCTTTGCCGACATCTCCACCTTTGAAGAAGGTTTGCAGGCTGCCGAGGATGGAGCCGATTTCGTAGGCATCACTTTATCCGGGTACACCTCGTACAGCCCCCTGCTGCCCGGCCCCGATTTCGTCTTGCTCGACAAAATCGTCAAAGCGCTCCAGCCCAAAGGGATCCCTGTAATTGCCGAAGGGCGCATTTCTACCCCACAAGAAGTAGTGTTCGCCCTGCACCTGGGGGCGCACGCCGTCGTGGTCGGCAGCGCCATCACCCGTCCGCAATGGATCACCGCCCAATTCACCCGCGCCATCCAGAACACCCGAAAGAAGTGAACCCATGCCCCCACAAGGAACCGCCAAACACATCCACAAAATCGTGATGTTGCCGCTTGACGATCGCCCGGTCAATTACGACTACCCGCTGCTGTTGGCAAAAATCGCCGGCGTTCAGGTCATGCTCCCGCCGCGTTCGTGGCTGGGCAACCCCTGGCGGCAGTCACAGCACGCCCAGATGGTCGCCTGGCTCAAAGAAAACGCCCCATCCGCAGACGCCATCATCGTCGGCGCAGATACCCTGGCCTACGGTGGGTTAATTCCCTCGCGCTCCGCTCCCGACACCTTTGAACAGGCCGTCGAAAAATTATCCGTCATCCAGGAACTAAAACAGGCCAACCCGCAGCAGGTCATTTACGCCTCGAGCGTCATCCAGCGGGTAAGTCGCGACAACTCGAGCGAGGAAGAAAAATATTACTGGGGCGAATACGGCGCCCGCATGTTCCGCCTCTCTTACCTCGAACATAAATCGGCGTTGCATGAAGCCAGCAAAGCCGAAATCGACGAAAGAGACGCACTTAAAAAACAGATCCCGGTGGAAATCTACACCGACTACCTGGGCATCCGCACCCGCAATCATCGCGTCAACCGCTACATGCTCGATCTGGTGCAAAACGGGGTGATCGATTATTTGCTGCTGCCGCAAGACGACACCATGGAATACGGTTGGAATATCGCCGAGGCGCGCCAGCTGCAAATGCTCATCCGCCGCAAGGGCCTGACGCAAAAAGCCATCACCTACCCGGGCGGCGACGAAATCGGCTGCCTGCTGCTCACCCGCTGTATTTGCGACCGGAGCGCGTTTACGCCGCGTGTCTACCCGCGCAGCAGCAGTTCCAGTTCGGCGACTCTCCTGACCGAATATGAAGACCGCCCCATGCTAGAACTGCTCAAGGCGCACCTCGCCCCTCTGGGCGGCATCCTGGCCGAAACGCCGCAAGAAGCCGATTTCCTGCTGTATATCAATGCCCCGGCCATCCAGCAGGGCACAGGCGAACTACAATGGGCCGCCCAGTACACTCACGACGAACTCTCCCAACTCGTTCCCGCCAGCCTGCAAGAGTACGTCGACCAACTGTTTACAGACGAATACTTCCGGCGTACCCGCCGCGAAATGCAGACCCCCCGGCGCAGCCCGGAAGAATTCACCCGCTCGCTGGTGGAGCAGATCCGCAGCGGGGAAGAAGTAGCCGTCGCCGACGTGGCCTTCGTCAACGGCAGCGACCTGATCCTGGGCGGCGAACTGCTCGAACACCCCGAAGTGGCCCACCTGGCCAGCTACGGCGGCTGGAACACCGCCGGCAACACCCTGGGAACGGTCATCGCCCAGGCGGTCATCCACCACATCGCCAAAGAGGAGGGGCTGACGCCCGAACGGCAAAAGGCCCAGCTCGAGTTCCTGCTGCTGCGGTTTGTGGATGACTATTGCTACCAGGCAGTCGAGCGATCGGTCAGCCTGCTGCAAGATATGCCCCGCTATGGGCTTGAGCCGGGCGAACAACGCATCGAAGACGAAAAAATCGCCGGGGAGATCGCCCAGAGGATCGAAGCCAGATTACAGCAGCACGTGAAACGCCTGGCAGAATTGTTTGCGCAGGCGGGGGCGTTGAAAGCAGTACGCCTCTCCGATTTCTACCTGCCCTGGCAGCGCCTGTTTGAAATCGGGTTTGAAATAAACGTCGAACCATAAATTTATGGAGGTGATCGCACAAGAAACTTCGATGCAGGTAGTAAGGCCCATCCATTTCGTAATTAACACGTGAGGAGAACAATGAAAAAGACTGTTTTGGCAATTCTGTTGGTTACCAGCATGATTCTCTCGGCCTGTGCCGCCAGCACCCCTGCGCCGGCGGCACAACCGACCCAGGCGCCCGCCGCCGCCGAGCC
>CAZHTS010000093.1:0-11356 GCA_964535315.1 uncultured Anaerolineaceae bacterium | reverse complement strand
CCCGCCGCCGCCGAGCCTACTCAGGCTCCTGCCGCCGCCGAACCGACCCAGGCCCCCGAAGCGCCCGCTGCGGCCGGTCAGGTCGTAGAGATCTCGGTCTGGGATTTCTACGGCGACACCACCCCCATCAAACCCCTCATCCCGCAGTTTGAAAAAGAGAACCCCGGCATCAAGGTCAAATTCGAAGAAGTGGGCTGGGACGGCTTCTGGCAGAAACTGCCCATCGCCATCTCTTCGGGCGAAGTCCCGGACGTGGTTACCACCGGCCTGATGTGGGCCCCCGAATACAAAGCCTCGGGCGCTTACCTGGACATGACCCCGCTGAGCGGCGGCATGATCAACGGCAAGAAGTTCGAAGAAGTCCTGCCCAAGGGCTCGCTCGAAGCGGCCAAAGACGGCGATAAGGTCTACGGCATCCCCTACGATTTCGATGCCTACGCCCTCTACTACCGCGCCGACCTGTTCGAAGCCGCCGGCATCAAAGAAATCCCCGCCACCTGGGACGAACTGGCCGCCGCGTTCAAGAAGGTCTCTGATCCCGCCAAGGGTGTTTACGGCACGGCCTTAGACGCCTACTGGAACAGTTGGGATCCCTATCTGTACGCCTTTGGCGGACAGTATCTGGATGACTCGGGCAAAGCCGCCTTCAATTCCCCCGAGGCGGTCAAATCGCTGACCTTCGTCAAGAAAATGTTTGACGAACAAAGCGCCCTGCTGATCACCCCCGAAACCGGCGATCTGACCACCCTGGTCAAGAGCGGCCAGGTTGCTTCCTTCATCAACGGCCCCTACATGATGGGCGTGCTGCGCACCTCGGCCCCCGAACTCTCGGGCAAATGGAAAGTGGCCAAGCTCCCCACCCAGGACGGCAAATTCGGCACCCACATCGGCGGCGTGCATCTCTCCATCATGGCCAAATCGAAGCACCCGCAGGAAGCCTGGAAGCTGGTCGAATTCCTGAGCCGCACCGATAACGCCATCGCCGTGTGGAAGACCTCCGGCGCCGCCCCGGCCCAGTTGGAAGCCCTGGAAAGCGCCGAAGTAACCGAACCGGATGCCTACTTCAGCAACCAGTCGGCCATCACCATCTTCAAAGAGACCATCAACGCCGGGAAACCCAATCCGACCATCAAGGAATGGACCAAAGTTTCTACCATCGTGACCCAGTCGCTCGAGAAGATCTTCGTTGGCGGCGCCGATATCCAGGCCACGCTGGATGACGGTGTAAAGCAGTCCAACGACGTAATCGGGAAATAAATAGATTCAGTCCTATCCGGTACCTGTGGGGGAGGTACCGGATAGCTCTCCCCCACAAGGTAATCCTCGATGACGAAACACAAGAGCTTGCTCCGGCAAATATGGGAAGGAAGAAGCGGCTACCTGTTTACCCTGGCGCCGACCTTATCGTTGGTTGTGTTCTTCCTGATCCCGTTTGTGCGCGCCATCTACACCAGTTTCACCGATTACGACGGTACCACCCAGCGCTGGATAGGAATAGAAAACTACATCACGCTCTTTAAAGACGAGATGTTTACCACCGCCATCCAGAACACCCTGGTGTTCACCGTTGAATCGCTGGCGGTAGGCGTGGGCATTGCCCTGATCAGCGCCCTGATCATCCACCAGGTCTCCGTCGGAAAGGGCTTTTTCCGGGGCACCTTTTTCATGCCCGTGGTCACCAACATGGTGGCGGTATCCATGCTGTGGAGAATGCTGTACCTCAAACGCGGGTTAATCAACGGCGTGTTGGCGTTGATCGGGATTGCCCCCATGTCTTTCCTCGGCAGCCCGCAAAACGCCATGCCCGCCATCGTCATTACCAGCGCCTGGCAGGGATTTGGCTATTCGCTGGTCATCTTCCTGGCCGCGTTGGAAGGCATTCCCAAAGAATACTACGAAGCCGCCATGCTGGATGGCGCCAGCTTTTTCCAGCAATTTACAAACATCACCCTCCCAGAATTGCGCTACACCTTCCTCTTTCTCTCCATTACCGGTGTGTCCGGGGCCGTCATGGTCTTCACCCAGGTCTATATCATGACACAGGGCGGGCCGATGAACGCCACCCGCACCGTGATGTACGACCTGTTCCTTCGCTTCACCCATCTCCAATTGGGAGAAGCCAATGCAGTTGGCATCATCATCTTCCTGTTCTTGTTGATCTTCTCGCTCCTCAATCTTTACTTCAACCGCAAACAGGCCGATTAGCCGTGGAGGAAATAAAGATGAACCCGCACAGTCAAAAATTACGCAAAACCATCGTCCAGTGTTTCCTCTACACCTTCCTCATCATCGGCACCCTCATCACCGTGTTTCCGTTTCTGTGGATGTTCCTATCGACCTTTAAAACGGAAGCGGAGATTTTCATCCTGCCCCCCAAATTGTTCCCCGAAACGTTCAACCTGGATAACTACATCTACATCTGGAACAGCCTGGGAAATTTTCCGCGCTACTTCTTCAACAGCGTTTTTGTGACGCTCTCGGTGGTCGTGCTCAACATCTTCTTTGATTCGCTGGCGGCCTTCGCCTTCGCCAAGCTCAGGTTTCCGGGGCGCGACAAATTATTCTCGCTGCTGCTGGCCACCATTCTCGTCCCCAGCCAGGTTTTGCTCATCGAGCTCTACCGCGTCATCCAATCCTTTGGCTGGATCAACACCTATCAGGCGCTCATCCTGCCCACGGCCACCACCGCCTTTGGCATCTTCCTCGTCTGGCAATACATGAAAAACATCCCGGATGAATTCATGGAAGCGGCGCGCATGGATGGCGCCAGCGATTTCGGCATCTTCTGGCACATCTACATGCCGCTCTCGGCGCCGGCCATGGCCATCCTGGCCATCTTCACCTTCATCAGCACCTGGAACGATTTCCTCTGGCCGCTGATCGTCACCAACAGCGAAGAACTCCGCACCCTGGTGGTTGGCATCGCCTTAATGCAGGGCAACAATGTGATGCACTGGACCTGGTTGATGACCGGCGCTTTTATCAGCGTGGCCCCTGTCCTCTTCTTCTACTTCGTCGCTCAGAAGTGGTTTATTGCCGGCCTGACCGCCGGCGGCGTCAAAGGCTAATTCGGCCGGCCCCTCGGCCGATACAAACTCTTTTTCCCCGCTATGAGTGAGGTACACGTTCATGGCTCTCCTTCCTGTTGCCTGTAAGGATCATTATCTGCTTCGAGATGGGAAGCGCTTCATCCCCATCGGCGCCCATTGGGTGCCGGCCAAAACCGGGTTGCATTGGCCCATCGCCTGGGACGCCGCCGATCTGGAGGCCGACTACGCCAAAATGAAAGACCTGGGGTTCAACACGGTGCGCATCGATCTGTTCTGGGCCTGGTTTGAACCCTACCCCGGCGTATACAACCCGCAGGCGTTCGAACAACTGGACGCGTTCATCCGCCTCTCGCACCAATACGAGCTCTATTTACACCCCACCCTGTTCATCGGCGGCGAGGTTGGCGAAGCGTATTGGGACGTCCCCTGGCGCCAGGGCCGCCACCCCCACCAGGACCCCGAAATGCTGCGCCTGCAAACCGAGCACGCCGCCGAATTTGCCCGGCGCTACCGCGGTGAACCCGCCATCCTGGCCTGGGATCTCACCGACGAGCCGCCTTTCTGGATCGTGGCCGGTTCGACCACCGACGCCATGGCAATCAATTGGACGCGCCTGATCGCCGGCGCCCTGCGTAGATACGATCCCCAGCACATCCTGTGCGTGGGAACATCCATGGAAGACATGGCTCACGGCCCCTTCCGCCCCGACACCATCGCCGCAGAAGTGGATTTCTTCTCCGTACACCCCTACACCATCTACACCCCCGACCGTTTCCCCGATCCCATGCTCTCGGAACGGGGCACCTACGGCGGAGCGTTCCAGACCACGCTCTCCCGCGGCGCCGGCAGGCCCGTCATGATCCACGAATTCGGCGCCTCTTCGGCCCAATACAGCCCGGAAAAGATCGCCGCCTTCGACCGCGTCACGCTGTATTCCGGGCTGGCCAACGGCGCCTGCGGCTTCTTGCCCTGGTGTTACACCGACGCCGCCCCCGACTTGTTTAAGCAGACGCCCTATCTCCGCGCCCCCCACGAAACGCAGTTCGGCCTGACCACCTGGGATCGTCAGGACCGGCCGCGCGGCAGCGTATTGCGCGACTTCGCCCGCCTGCTCGCTCGCATGGATTTCAGCGACGTAGAACCGGCCCGCGGTGAAGCGGCGTTGATCGTGCCGCACGAATGGGCCAAACCACACGGCGACTTCAAGAAATTGGGGCTCACCCAGCCCAGCCCCATTCCCTACACCTCGGTTCAAGACGGCTTCGACACCGGCGCCGCCAACGTCTGCATCACCCGCACCTGGCTCAATGCCTTTATCCTCGCCCGCCGTGCAGGCCTCAAGGTGGATATGCCTCGCGAATACTCCGATTGGGCGCAGCACCCCATGCTCCTCCTCCCGGCGCCCCTGACCAGCACCGAACTCAACCTGGCGCACGTCCACACCACCTTCTGGGACGGCGTCCGCGACTACGCCCGCTCGGGCGGCGTAGTCTACGTATCCGTCTGCGCCGACGTCGCCATCCCCGAGATGGCCGACCTGTTCGGCGCTGTCCTGGCGGATCACTACCCGGTAGAAGAAGCCGAATTGACCTTCGTCAAAGATTTCGGAGAAATCCCGGCGGGGAGTGTCTTCCACTACCGGCTGGATGCGTCCAACCCGCGCCACTGGCCGGCCAGCGTGGACGTACTGGACGGCGAAGTGCTCGCCGTCGACCAGCAGCAGCGCCCGGCCATCATCCTGCACGATTACGGCAGGGGCAAGGTGTTGCTGTGCACCTATCCGTTGGAGGGCTATCTGGCCGAAACCCCCGCCGCCTTCGACCGGGCAGAAGACACGCAGCGCATCTATCGCAGCCTGGCCCAGGCCGGCGGCGTGCAGCCCTTGTTCCACACCGACCGGCCATCGGTCGAGATCGCCGCCCTGGTGGGGAAAGGCCGCGGTTACGCCGTCCTGGCCAACCATCAGGCCCAAAAACAGCTTGTAACCGTCAGCAGCGCCCTGCGCCTCAAAGCCGCCCAACACATCCAGGCGGATCAAATCACGCCGCTGGCCCTCGATCACAACCAGATCCAAATCGAAGTCGCCGGATACGATGGCGCGGTCATCGCCTGGGAAGAATAAACCATCGTGAAGAAGAACCTGGGCTCACTTCTGGCAACATTTTGCATCCTGCTGGCGGCCTGCACGCCGCCCGGGAACAGCCCCGCCCCTGCCACGGCCGTTCCCGGCAGGGCGCCGCTGCCCACCATCCAACCCATCACCAGCGGTTCTTTCACCCAACCCTGGACGCTCGATGACTACACGCCAGAGAAGCTGGATCAGGAATTCCGCCTGATGCAGGAATTGGGGATGGATCTGTTCATCTTCCAATGGACGGCCAATTCCAAAGACCATACCACCATCTACCCCACCCGCCTCGAAGGCTGGAAGCAAAATTCCCCGTACGACCAGATCGAGGCCGGCCTGGCCGCCGCCCAAAAACACAACCTCAAAGTATTCATGGGTCTGGCCTTCAGCGAAGAATGGTGGGACAGGCAGGGCAGCGACCGCGCCTGGTTGATGTCTGAGGCGCAAAAAATGAACCGGGTTGCCAGCGAAATCTACACCACCTACGCCCCGCGTTACCCCGGCGTCCTGACCGGCTGGTACATTAACTGGGAGATGGACAACGTTTCGGGTTACACCACAGATGCCACCCAACGACAAAACATGATCGATGCGCTCAACACCGTCGCCGACCACCTTCACCGGCTAAACCCCGGACTCAAGACCAGCATTGCGCCTTACTTTAACGTCAACGAGGGGCTGTCGGCCGCCGAATGGGGCACGTTCTGGCAGGAGGTGCTCACGCAAACCGGCATCGACATCCTCATGTTGCAGGATGGCGTCGGCGTCGACCACGCCACGGTTGAAGACTTGCCCGTCTGGTTCAAGGCAGTCTGCGACGGCGCCCACGCCGCCGGAAAACAATGCTGGGACGACCTGGAGAATTTCGTCAGTGAATCGGCCGCCAATCATCCCGCCCCCATCCAGCGCTTGATCCGGCAGCATCAGGCCGCCGCGCCTTACGTCGATAAGATCGTCACGTTTTCATTCAATGCAGCCATGTCGCCGCTCTTCGGAAACGACCCCAAAGTGCTCGAAGCCTATCGCGCCTACGTCGCCGCACAAAAATAGACACCGGGATTACCGCAAGACACGACGCTTGTCGTTTCTTTTACAACTCAGGCAGTTCAAGAAGGAGAAAAGATGAAGAAAAGGCTTGTTTTTTCGATCGTGCTGATGGTTGCCATCGTATTGAGCGCCTGCAACGCCCAACCGGCGGCGGCCCCCAAAGCCGCTGATGAAAAAGTTACCATCACGGTCTGGGACTATTACGGCGAAACCACGCCGGTCAAACCGCTGATCGAGGGCTTTCAAAAGGAAAACCCCAACATCACCGTTCAGTTTGAAAGCATGGACTGGAAAACCACCCTGGAGAAGCTCAACGTCGTCCTCACCGGCGGCACCCCGCCGGACATGGTAACGTTGGACATGACCTGGCTGCCCAAATTTGCGGCGCTGGGCGCCTTTAGCGAACTGGACGGCCTCTCCGGCGGAAAACTGAACGGCGTCGCCTGGAAAGACGCCTATGCCCCCGGTGCGCTCGAATCGATCACCTACAACGGCAAAATCGTCGCCGCCCTGTATGATTTCGACGCCTACGCCCTGTACTATCGCGCCGATCTATTCGAGCAGAAGGGCTTGCAGCCCCCCAAGACCTGGGCCGAACTGGCCGAAGTTTCCAAGAAGCTGGCCGAAGGCGACAAATACCGCTACCAGTGGCTGCCCGATACGTTTCACGGTTCGCAGTGGATCTTCCAGAATGGCGGCTCGCTGCTCAGCGAAGACAACAAAACCGTCATCTTTAACTCACCCGAATCGGTCGAGGCCATTCAAACCTTTGCCAACCTGCTCGCCGACAAATCGGCCATCTACTGGGGCGCCGATCAGGGCGAGCGCATCCAGGGCATCAAAGATGGCCGCATCGCCATGTTCTCCGACGGCCCTTATAACATGGGCATCCTGAAGAGCGCCGCCCCCGAAATGGCCGGCAAGTGGAAGATCGCCCCGCAGCCGTACAGCAAACAGCCTGGTTCGTATCTGGGCGGCACCGGTCTGGTCATCCCGGCTCAATCCAAGAACAAAGAAGCCGCCTGGAAATTCATCGAATACGCCATGCGCGTTGAGAACCAGGTGCAGGTCTACAAGACCGCCGGCGCAGCCCCCGCCCTGACCGCCGCCCTGCAAAGCGCCGAAGTCAACGCCGCCGATCCGTATTTCGGCAATGAAAAAGTGTTCGACGTCTTCCTCGACGCCTTGAAGAGCGCCAAACATTATCCCTACGTACGCCAGTGGAACGATATCGATGTGGCCATTTCGCAGGCGTTAGAAAAGATCGGCGCCGGACAAAAGCCGGTGCAAGAAGCGCTGGACGAAGCAGCAAAGGTCGCCACAGAGGCCTTGCAAAAATAAGTAACGCACTCTTCTTTCTCTCGAGTTGGCTGTCTGCGGACAGCCAACTCACAATCATGATCCCCGCGGAGATTGATCGAGGAGGCTTATGGCAACCGGTATCGTTTCCAATCCCATACGGCGCGGTTTCAAAAAGTACTTCATGCCCTATCTGTTTATCGCCGTCCCACTGCTATCATTTACCATTTTTCTGCTCGTGCCGATGCTGGTGTCTTTCTGGTGGAGTCTCAACGACTACAGCGGATTGCAGCCGCCCAAATTTATCGGTCTGCAAAATTACATCGACCTCTTTACCCGGGACCGCTACTTTTTGCAATCGCTGTGGAACACGACCCTCTTTGTCATTCTGGGCATGGCCATCGGCCCCACTCTGGGGCTGCTAACCGCCATCCTGCTCAACCAGAAGGTCAGGCTGCAATCACTCTTTCGCACCGCCTATTTCCTGCCGGTGATGACCTCTCTGGTGGTAGTCTCGACCATCTGGGTGATGTTGTACAACCAGAACGGCCTGTTCAACACCGTACTGGTCAATCTCGGCCTCCAGCCGGTGGGCTGGTTGACCAACCCCAACGTGGCGATGATCTCCGTCTCCATTGCCAGCATCTGGCAGGGGTTCGGCTTTGAAACGGTCGTTTTTCTGGCCGCGCTGCAATCCATTCCCAAAGAACTGTATGAGGCCGCCATGATCGACGGCGCCAACGTCATCCAACGATTTTTCAACATCACCGTTCCGCAGCTCAGACCGGTAATCGCTTTCGTGTACATCTATGGCGTCATCGGCAGTTACCAGGTCTTCGATCAAATGTTTGTCATGACCCAGGGCGGGCCGTTTAACAGCACCACCACCGTCGTCTACCAGCTATACACCCGGTTTCTGGATTTGAGATTGGGGTATGCGTCGGCCATTGCCTATACGCTGTTCGCCATCCTGGTCGTCTTCTCCCTGATCGAGCTCAGACTATCGAAAGATAAGGCGTAGAGGTGAATATGACCACTCGTACCCGTCCACTCTACCTGCTCGCCCGCGTGGGCATCTACCTGCTGCTGATCGCCTCCTCGCTGTTGATGATCCTGCCGTTCTACTGGTCGGTTAGCACATCGTTGAAACTGGAACAGTTTGTGTACACCAATCCGCCGCAGTGGTGGCCCAACCCCATCACCCTGCAAAACTATCTGGATGTATTGAACAAGATCCATTTCGGCAGATACTTCTTGAACAGCGTGCTGGTGGCGGGCGCCATCACCATCGCCCACGTCTTTTTCGACACGCTGGCGGCTTACGCCTTTGCCAAGCTCTCCTTCCCGGGCAAAGATAAAATCTTCTTCCTGATGTTGATGGGCCTGATGGTGCCGTTCCAGGTCAACCTGATCCCCCTGTACCGGATTCTGGCCGCGTTGGGCTGGAACAACACTTATCTGGCATTGATCGTCCCCAATCTAACCAGCATCTTCGGCATCTTCCTGATGCGCCAGTACCTGCTCAACATTCCGGACGACCTGCTCGACGCTGCCCGCATCGACGGCTGCGGCGAGTTCGGCGTCTTCTGGCGGGTGGTCGCCCCGCTGGCCACACCCGGGGTCGCCACACTGGTCATCCTGACCTTTATGAACGCCTGGAATGACTTCCTGTGGCCCAGGATCGCACTCAGTTCGGAAGCGTTGTACACCCTGCCGGTCGGCCTGGCGCAGTTACACATGAAAAACACCTCGAATATGGCGCAGACGATGGCCGGCACAGTGCTGAGCGCTCTGCCGATGATCCTGGTCTTTTTATTGATGCAGCGCAAATTTATTGAAGGTATGACCTCAGGAGCGGTAAAGGGATGATTGGCGCAGTAGATATTGGCGGTACCAAATTTGCAATCGGCATGTTCAGCCGGCGCGGCGCAGTGCTGTCCCGCACGGAGTTCCCCACCCAACCCGAAAAAGGCCGGGAAGACGGCGTGCGGCGCATTATCCAGGCGCTGCGCCAGACCGCCGCCCAGGCGGGTGAGGCGCTGGAAGGCATCGGCATTGGTTGTACCGGGCCGGTGCAGCCGATCACCGGCTGCCTGGAGCGAAACGAGTTTTTGCCCGGCTGGGGCGGCTTCAACATCGTCGAGCGGCTCCAGGACGAGTTTGGCGTATCCGCCGCCCTGGAGAACGACGCCGACGCCGCCGCCCTGGGCGAATACGCCTGGGGCGCAGGGCGCGGCGCCCGGCGCTTCATCTATCTCACCGTCAGCACCGGCATCGGCGGCGGCATTGTACTGGATGGCAAGCTATACCGCGGCGCAGACGACTCACACCCCGAAATCGGGCACCACGTCATCGACCCCCGCGGCCCGTTGTGCTTCTGCGGCGCCAGCGGCTGCTGGGAAAGCCTGGCCAGTGGGCCGGCCCTTGCCCGGCGCGGAAAACGCGCCTCGGCCGCCGAAGTATGCGCCGCCGCCCTGCAGGGCGACGAACAGGCGCTGCTGGCGGTCGAACAGGAAGGCGTCTACCTGGGAATTGGTCTGGCCAATCTGGTTTCTCTCTTTGTCCCCGACGTCATCGCCCTGGGCGGCGGGGTAATGCAAAGCAGAAAACTGTTCGATGAGAAAATCGCCAGCACCATCCGCACCAGTTGCGGGCTGGTGCCTTTCGAGAAAACTCAGATGCGCAGCGCCGAACTGGGCCGTGACGCCGGTCTGGCGGGCGCCGCCCAGGTATGGCTCCAACGGAACCCATCATGAACATCGATCTCAGTGAAAACGCCTACGCAAAAGATATCCACCAGCAGCCTGCCGCGTTGCAAAACACCCTCGACGGACTGTCAGTCCTCGACCCTGGCATCTTTACCCCGTTTGCCAGGCGGCTGGAAAATCGCCAGCTGCGCCAGGTGGTGCTGACCGGCATGGGCTCTTCCTACCATGCTCTGCACCCGCTTCATCTAAAATTGATCGCCGGTGGCATATCGTCGCTCATGATCGAAACGTCAGAACTGGTGCAGTTTGCCGGCCGGCTGCTGGCCCCCGACTGCCTGGTGGTGGCGGTTTCACAGTCGGGGAAGAGCGCCGAGACCGTGCAACTGTTGGACATGGCCCCGGCAGACTGTCATATTGTGGGCGTCACCAATTCAGCCGAGAGCCCGCTGGCGCAAAAAGCGACTGCGCTCGTCCTGACCCACGGCGGCAGCGAGTCCACAGTATCGTGCAAGTCGTACATCGCCACGCTCACCGCCCTGGCCCTGTTGGCAGACTGGCTGACCGGGCAACCCACCGCCAGCACACTGGCAGCCGCTCAAAACACGGTCGCCCAGACGCAGCGCTACCTCACCCACTGGGACGAATACCTGGACACGACCCGGCAAACCCTGCAAGGGGTGCGCAGCCTGTTTCTGGTAGGCCGGGGGGAATCGCTGGCCGCCGCCGGCACGGGCGGGTTGATCATCAAAGAAGCGGCGCACTTCCATGCCGAGGGCATGAGCAGTGCGGCTTTCCGGCACGGCCCGTTTGAAATGGTGACGCCGGACGTGTTCACCCTGGTATACGCCGGCGAAGGCCCTGGCCGGCCGCTCAACGCCAACCTGCTGGCCGACATTCGCACCGCCGGTGGCAAGGCAGAACTCGTGGACCGCGCCGGTGAGACAACCACCCCGTTCCACCTGCCCACCGGAACGCCCTGCCTGACCGGCGTGCTAGAAATCCTTCCGGCGCAGGTCATCTCGGTGGCGTTGGGCCTGCTCCACGGGCACAACCCCGGCTATTTTACGCGCTGCAGTAAAGTGACAGAGATACTCTGAGGGACGGTGCGGCTACCCCGCCCAATC
>CAZHTS010000092.1:0-17660 GCA_964535315.1 uncultured Anaerolineaceae bacterium | reverse complement strand
CTGGTGACGGTGCCGCCGCCGGTGCCGGCGCGGTTGAGGGTCAATTTCAGGTAAGAGGATTCATAGGCGCCCATCTCGACGGCGGCGCCGACGAGGCGGGGATTGCCGTCGAGGTCGGTCGCGGTGGTGACGGCGGCGGAATAGCCGGCGTCAAGGAGCGGAGAGCCGGCCTGGAGGCGATAGTTGCCGGTGGTGGTGGGGGCGGCGGTGTAGGTGATCGGGGCGATAAACTGGGGATCGAGGTTGAGATTGCCGGCGCCGGCGAAGCCGCCCCGGATGTCGCTGTAGGCGATATTGACGGGGGTGCCGTTGGAGTAGATTTCCGGGGAAGCGGAGGCGTAGTTGTTCCAGAAGAGGCAGTTGGTCATGACGGGGGTGCTGTTGAGGTTGGCCATGGCGCCGCCGGCGCCCAGGCTGGTGCCGGCGCGGTTGCCGCTGAAGGTGACGTTGATGAGGGTGGGGTAGCTGGAACTGGAGGTCGTCAGATTGTAGTAGCCGCCGCCTTTGCCGATGTAGTTGGAAACGTAGTTGCCGCTGAAGAGGACGTTGGTCAGGACGGGATAGGCGTTGCCGTAATAGGCCGTGACTGCCATCCCGCCGCCGTTGATGGTGGCCTGATTGCCGCGGAAGACGACGTTGGTCAGGCGGGGTCGGGAGAGGCCGGAGCCGTAGATCGCCAGACCGCCGCCCGTAAAGTCGGATTGATTGCCGCTGAAGATGACGTTGGTGAGGAGCGGGCTGCCGGTGCCGTTGTTATCTACGTTGATATAGAGGCCGCCGCCGTTACCGCCGGCGGAGTTACCGCTGAAGGTGAGGTTGGCGAGGGTGGGGCTGCAGAGGCGGACTTTGTCGCTGCTGTTGCCGTTGCAGTAGAGGCCGGCGCCGCCGTCGGTGGTCTTGCCGGCGGTGATGAAGAAGCCGTCGAGGACCGTGCTTTCGGTCAGGGAATTGCTGCCTTCCAGCCAGACGACATAGGCGGCGTTGGCGCCGGCCAGATGGTTCCAGGTTTCGGCGATGAAGTTGCCGTCGGTGTTGACGTCGTTCTTGTCGATGTCGCCGCTGAGGATGGTGGGATGCGCGGTCCAGTTGCGTTGGGTGCGGAGGGTTTCGGTGCCGGCAAAGCCGCCGTAGAGCTGGATCTCCCGGCGGTTGATGGAGAAGGTCTCGGTGACGGCGTTGTCGATGTGGCCGCCGCCCTCATCGGGGTAGTAGACGCCTTCGGCGACCCGGATTTCATAACCGATGATATCGCTGGCATTGGCTTCATCGAGAGCGGATTGGAGTTGGGTGTAGGCGTTGGCCCAGGAGCTGCCGTTATTGGCGCCCGTGGCATCTTTATCGACATAGATTACCTGGGGGCCTTCTGCGAAGGCGGCCGTGAGGGTGTGGTTGGCGGTGACATTGGTGAAGGTGTAGCGGGTGACCGGGCCGACGGAGGCGCCATCCACCCGGACGTCGGCGATGTGGTAGCCGCCGGCGGGCCGGATCGTAAAGGTGCGGGTCATGAGGTAAGTGGCCGTCTGGGCGGTGGAGGGCGAGATGATGCCGTTGGCCCCGGCGGTGGGGGTGATGGTGAAGGTTGAAAGCAGGAAGGAGGCGACGAGCGTGTGGTTGGCGATGATGTTGGTGAAGGTGTAGCGGCTGACGGCTCCGACCGAGGCGCCGTCGACTTTGACATCCTGGACTTTGTAGCCGATGGCGGGGGTGATGGTGTAGCTCTGGGTGCTGCCATGGGTGAAGGTCAGGGGCGTGCCGGGGGTAATGGTGCCGTTGGCGCCGGCGGTGGGGACGATCTGGTAGGTGTTGACGGCGAAGGCGGCCGTGAGGGTGTGGCCGGCCGTGACATTATTGAAGGTGTATTGGGTCACGGCGCCGACGGAGATCCCATCCACGCGGACATCGGCCACGTGATAGCCGGTGTCGGGCGTGATGGAGAAGAGCGGGCTGCTGCCGTAGGTAACGACCTGCGCCGTGGCGGGGTTGAGCGTGCCGTTGGCGCCGGCGGTGGGGGTGATGATGAAGGTGCGGGTGTCGAAGGTGGCGGTCAGTGTTTTGATCGTATCGACCGTGAGGGTGATGAGGTTGGCGGTCGAGGTCAGGTCTCCGGTCCAGCCGGCGAAGGTGGCGCTGATGTAGGGCGCGGCGGTCAAGGTGACGGGGGTGCCGGGCCGGAAGCCGGTGGTGCAGGCGGCGCCGCAGTCGACGCCGGCGGGGCTGCTGGTGATGCGGCCGCCGGGACCGACGCGATTGACTTTGAAGAGCAGATAGGGCGATTCATAGGCGCCCAGGTCGATATTGGGGCCGTAAATCCGGGGGTTGCCGTCGAGGTCGGTAAGAACTGTAATCCCGGCCGCATTGCCGGCTTCGATCATCGGCGAACTCAGATTCAGACGGTAGTCGCCGGCGGTGGTGGGGGCGGAGCTGTAAGCGGCGGGGTTGACGAATTGGGGATCGAGGTTGAGGTTGCCGTTCTGGATGTTGCTGTTGTTGACCTGGGTGCTGCCGCCGACATAAGGATCATTGTAGATCTCCGGGCCATTCCGGGCGTAGTCATTCCAAAGTATGCAGTTCGTCAGACCAATCGTGCCGGATTCGTTGTAAATGGCTCCGCCGTAACTGTCGGGGGAATCGGCGGTTGCGCGGTTGCCGCTGAAGGTGACATTGATCATAGAAATAGAAGCGCGGCCCTGGTTGTAAAAGCCGCCGCCTTTCTGAATCGGGGATTCTGTGCTCGCGTTGCCGCTGAAGAGCACATTGATCAAGACCGCAACGGAGCTGGCATTGCTCGTATAGGTGTGCATTCCGCCGCCGCCGTTGTAGCACTGATTGCCGCGGAAGATCACATTGACTAATTGCGGGCGGGAGATGCCGCCGCTGTTGTTGATGATATCCAGCCCGCCGCCGTTATTATAGATGGTTTTGTTTCCGGAGAAGATGACGTTGGTGAGTTTGGGGCTGACGGCGGTTCCGGAGTTCATGACGGCGAGCGCCACTCCACCGCCGCTGCCGATGGCGAGGTTGCCGCTGAGGGTGAGATTGGAGAGGGTGGGACTGCAGGCCTGACCCGGCTCTCCGGCCCAGCAATCGATGCCGCCGCCCGATGTTTCCTGGGCGGAGGCGTCCCGGGCGCTGCCGGCGGTGAGGGTGAAGCCGTCGATCACAACGTTGTCGGTGATCGTGGCGCTGCCGTTGAGTTTGATGACGTGGTAGGAATTGCTGCCGACCAGGGCGTTCCAGTTTTCGGCGATATAGTTGCCGTCGCCGTTGCTGTCGTTCTTGTCGATATCGCCGCTGAGGATCGTGCGGTGGAGGTTCCAGTTGCGTTGGGCGCGCAGCGTTTCGGTAGCGGCAAAGCCGCCGTAGAGCTGGATGTAGCTGCGGTTGATGGTGAAGTATTCGGATTGGCTGTTGTCGACATGGCTGCCGCCTTCGTCGGGATAGTAGACCCCTTCGGCGACCCAGATTTCGCGGCCGGAGTTTCCGGCATTCAACCAGTCGAGGGCGGATTGGAGTTTGGTGTAGGCGTTGGCCCAGGAGGTGCCGTCATTGGCGCCGACGGCATCTTTGTCGACGTAGAGGGGGGGGAGGCCTTCACTGAAGAAGGCGGTGATCGTGTGGTCGGCGGAGACGGCCGTGAAGGTGTAATTGGTGACGGGACCGATCGCGAGGCCGTCGACGACCACGTCGACCAGGCGCCAGCCGGAGGCGGGCGTGATGGTCATGATCTGGTTTGTGCCGGCGGGGACGGTTTGCAGGAGGCCGGGGGCGACGGTGCCGCTGCCGACGAGGGTCGAGGTGATGAGAAAGTTCTTGACGCCAAAGGCGACGGAGAGGGTGTGGGAGGCGGTGATATTGGTGAAGGTGTAGCGGGTGGTGGGGGTGACGGCAACGCCGTCGACGGCCAGGTTTTGAACGACATAGCCGAGATCGGGGGTGATGACAAAGGATTTCGAGCTGCCGTAGTTGACGGTTTGTACGGTGGTGGGGGTGATGGTGCCGTGGGCGCCGGCGGTGGGGGTGATCTGGAAGGTTTTGATCGTAAAGAGGGCCGTCACGGTTTTAGCTGCGTCCATATTCAAGGTGATGGGGGTGGCCGTGCCGACGACGGCTCCGCTCCATCCATTGAAGTTGGTGTTGATCGCCGGGAGCGCCGATAGCTGGATGAGGGTGTTGGGGGTATAAGCGTAGGAGCAGGTGATGCCGCAGTTGATGCCGGCGGGGATGGTGCTCAGGGTGACGTTCCCGGAGCCGGCTTTTTTGACACGGAGCTGATAGTTGGAGGATTCATAGGCGCCCATATCGACGGCGGCTCCGACGAGGCGGGGCCGGCCTTCGAGGTCAGCGCCGATGGTGATGGCGGCGGTATTGCCGGCATCGATGGCCGGGGAATAAGGTTGGAGACGGTAGTTGCCGGTGGTGGTGGGGGCCGAGGCCGGGGCTATCGGCAGGACGAAATAAGGATCGGTATTGAGATTGCCGGGCCCGCTGATTCCGCCCTGGATGTCGCTGTAGTCGGCGGAGGTGGTGGAGCCGTTGTTGTAGATGGCGGGGTTGTTTCTGGCATCGTTGTTCCAGAGGATGTTGTTGTTGAGGGTGTTGACGATGGTGCCGGAGATCTCGTCGCTGGCGAGGGCGCCGCCGTAGCCGCCGCCGTTGTTGCCGGCGAAGGTGACATTGATCAGGGTGGTATTGATGGTGCCGGACAGCTGGCTCAGGTTATAGAGGCCGCCGCCGTAGCCGGAGGTCGCATTGACCCGGTTGCCGCTGAAGAGCACATTGATGAAGGTGGGACTGGCGGTGCCGCCGTAGGCCCGGTTCAGCATGCCGGCGCCGAACTTTTCCGCTTGATTGCCCTGGAAAATGACGGCGGTCAACTGCGGGCTGGCGATGCCGCCTGCGGTGTAATTGGCGAGGCCGGCACCGCCGTCGTTGGCCCAGTTGCCGCTGAAAGTGACGGCGATCAGGATGGGGCTGGCGATGTTGCCATTGCTGCTGGTGTTGTAAAGGCCGCCGCCGTAAGCGCGGGCCTGGTTGCCGCTGATCAGCAGATTGGAGAGCCGGGCGCTGCAGCCCCGGTTGCCGGAGCTATAGATCCCACCGCCGGAGTCGTTGGGGGAACTGGCGGTGGCCGAGCCGCCGGTAATGATGAAGCCGTCGACGGCGGTGGTTTCCGTCAGCGCCTGATAGGCCGATCCGTCCAGATAGAGAACGTGATAGGCATTGGTGCCGGTGATAGCATTCCAGTTTTCGGCGGTGAAGTTGCCGTCGGTGTTGAGGTCGTTGTGGTCGATGTCGCCGCTGAGGATGGTGCGGTTGGCGGTCCAGTTGCGCCGGCTGCGGAGGGTTTCGGTGCCGACAAAGCCGCCGTAGAGCTGGACATTGTTGCGGTTGATACGGAAGGATTCTCCTTCCTGGCCGGGTGCATGGCCGGCGGCTTCATCGGGATAGTAGACGCCTTTGGCGACCCAGACTTCAAAGGTTTGGGTGTAGTGGCTGTTGGTCCAGTCCAGGGCGTTCTGGACGGTGGTGAAGGCGGTGGTCCAGGAGAGGCCGTCGTGGGTGGTGCCGGTGACGGCGATGTTGACGTAGAGGAGGGTGGGGGTGACGACGGTGGGGGCCTGCGGGGAAGTGGGGGATGCGGCCGCAAGGGGAATGGCGGTGAGTGCTCCGAAGAGCAGGGCCAGACAGAGACTGAGGAATATCCATGAGTGCAAGGGTTTCAGGGAAAACGTAAAACGTGAAACGGGAAACGTAACAGGGGAAATGTCAGGAAAGGGTTTCATAACGGGTTCCTTTGAAGCTTTAAGATTTTACGGATGGTCATGGTTGGTGAGAAAACATTATTTGACTTTTTTCTTCTCTTCGTTATCCTCAGACGACCAAGCCGGAGCGGTGGGGGGAGCGGTTCCGGTCCGGGTTTCCAGAAAGGCGAACAATTCAGTCAAGCCGGCGAAGGGGTAGTATTCTCCTGTTTGGGCGCATTCCAGGACGGCGCGCCAGGGCGCGGATTCCCCATCCTGCCACAATTTCAGCAGGTAGATTTGATAGGAATTCGATAGATGCTCTTTCATGGTTTTGATTGTACAGGATGGGTATCAAATAATTATCAAATCAGTAGACAGTAGGAAGTAGACAGTAGACAGCCTGTGTTGTTCTGGAAAAGGCCCGTATTTTCGCGCGCCGGCCCTCACCCCTGCCCCTCTCCCCTGTTTTGTTGTTAAGCAACGACGCGATTCGAGTGGCTGCGTTATGAGGTGCCGCTGCGGGCGATGCGGGAGGGAGAGGGGGAAGAAAGGGCGCGAGAGTGTCGCCGGGGTAATTCTGGAAAAGGCCCGTATTTTCGCGCGCATTCTGATGCGCGCGAAAATACAAATAAAAAATACCCTTTCTATCCAGCGCGGCGAATCTTAAGGGGAAAGGGGCAGGTGCGGCACCCTGAAGGATGAAAAATACGGCGGGGCGCGGAGGTCTGGCCCTCATCCTCCCCCTGGCCCCCTCCTTCTCCCAACGAATGATAGTGAAAGGCTTTTGGTTCCCGAATGATGATTTGTCTGTGGGAGAAGGAGGGGGAGTTTTCGTTGAAGGGCTGGGGAATCAGGGGGCCAAGGGGCTATTTTCAGGACAGGGTGGATGATGGGAAGATGCTGGTACGATTAATGGGAAAACGAGGAGAGCCTTGCCGCATTTAGCGATTTCGTTGTTGGGGCCGTTTGAGGTGCAGCTGGACGGTCAGCCTGTGACGCGTTTTGGAACGGACAAGACGCGGGCGTTGCTGGCTTATCTGGCGGTGGAGGCGGGCCGGGAGCATCGTCGAGCTATGCTGGCCGGATTGCTATGGCCCGAGGTCTCAGAAACGGCGGCGCATCACAATTTAAGTCAGGCGCTCTTTGTTTTGCGCAAGCTGCTGAATGAGAAAGACAACGCGGATCCTTTTTTACTGGCGACCGGCCAGACGCTGCGGTTTAATCCGGAGAGTTCTCATATTCTGGATGTAGCGGTATTTCAGGCCGGGGTGGCGGTATGCGGGCGCGGCGCGGCGGAACCGTTCAATCCGGCGCAGACTTCTCTGCTGGTTCAGGCTTTGGATTGTTATCGGGGAGAGTTTTTGAGCGATCCCTGGTTGATCGACAGTCAGGCTTTTGAAGAGTGGCGATTGCTTAAACAGGCGGAATATCATTTGCTGGCGTTACAGGCTTTGAGCTGTCTGGGGCGTTATTATGAGCAGCAGAGAGAGTATGCTTTGCTGGCTCGTTGTGCCCGGCGGCAGATTGAGATGGATCCGCTGCGCGAGTCGGCGCACCGACAATTGATGCAGTCATTGGCGCTGGCGGGCCATCGCTCGGAGGCGCTGACTCAGTATGTGACCTGTCAGGCTTTGTTGGAGCGGGAGTTGGGGATCGCGCCGGCTCCGGAGACGACAGCTTTGTACGAACAGATTCGCGCCGATCGGTTGACGGCTTTACCTTTTTCGGAGCGGCGTTCGGTGACGATCAGGACGGATGTTTTGAGATCTTCGCCGGTTTTTGTGGGGCGAGAGGTGGAGCTGGGACGTCTGGATGCGGCGCTGGCTTTGGTGAAGGAGGGGCAGGGGCAGGGACAGGTGTTGTTTGTTGCCGGTCCGGCGGGCAGCGGTAAGACGAGTTTGTTGACGGCTTTTGTGCGGAGTGCGCTGGCTACTTATGATAATTTGTTGGTGGTCAACGGCGGCGGCAACGCTTATACGGGGCCCGGTAATCCTTATTGTCCTTTTCTTGAGATGCTGCGGCAATTGCAAGGGGATATCGGCGGGGGAGAGGTTTTGGTGCGTTCTCAGTTATCGCGGCTGGCGGAGATGCGATCGGTTCTTTTGCCGATTTTGATTCGATATATTCCTGACCTGGAGCATTTTTTGCCGGGGGGAAAGCCGCCGGGCGGTGGACTGAGACCGGAACCGGGTCGTTTGTTTGCTCAGATCATGTGGGTTTTACAGGATGCGGCGGCGCGATACCCGTTGGTTCTGGTATTGGATGATTTACAGTGGGTGGATCGGGATTCGCTCAATCTGCTATTTTATCTGGCGGGTCGGTTGATCGACCGGCCTGTTTTGATTGTGGGGGCATTGCGGTCTGATGTTTTGAGCGGGGGGGGATCTCTGCCGGAGGGGGAGACCGTTCATCCTCTGGCTGCTTTAATCCATGAATTGCAGCATCGGTGGGGGGATATACGGATCGATCTGGCGCAGACGGATGGACGGGCTTTTGTGGATGCTTTATTGGACAGCGAGCCGAATTGTTTGGGATCGGAATTTCGGGAGAATTTATATCGTCATACCGGCGGGCAGGCTCTTTTCACGGCCGAATTGTTGCGGGGGATGCAGGAGCGGGGAGATCTGATTCGCAATGCGCTGGGGTATTGGGTCGAGAGTGCGGGCCTTTCGTGGAATGCGTTGCCGGCGCGGGTGGAAGGGGCGATTGCGGTGCGGATCGGGCAGTTGCTGCCGGAATGGCAGTCGATGCTGGCGGCGGCCAGTGTGGAAGGCGATGAATTTACCTTGCAGGTGGTAGCTCAGATCCATGGGCTGCCGGAATCTGAGGTCGGGCAGCGGTTGAGCGGTGTGCTGACGCGGCAGTATTATCTGGTTGTGCCGGTGGGGGTGGAGGTGTTGGGCGGGCAGAGTGTGGCGCGGTATCGTTTTCGGCACCTTTTATTTCAGAAGTATCTGTACAGTCGATTGGATCCGGTGGAGCGAGCGCGGTTACATCTGGCGGTAGGGCGGGCGTTGGAGGCTCTCTATGGCGAGCAGACGGCGGAGATCAGCCTGATGCTGGTGCGCCATTTCGAGCTGGGGGGGGAGCCGGGCAAAGCGGTGACTTATTTGATCCAGGCGGGCTGGCGAGCGACTTATCTGGCGGCGGCGGAAGAGGCGTTGCAGTTATTGACCCATGGGCTGGCCCTATTGAAATGTTTACCTCCTTCGGCTGAACGAGTGCGACAGGAGACGGAATTGCAGCTGGCGCTGGCTACGGCGTTGATGTCGAAGGGGTGGAGCACGCCGGAGCGGGCTCAGGCCTGCGAACGGGCCTATGAGCTATGCCGGCTGGCGGGGGATGCCGATCTGCTGGCGCGCAGTCTGTCACGGCTGGCGGATGTCCATCTGGCGCGGGGGCAGTTCGCGGCGGTGGCGCAGATGGGCGTGGAGCTTTTGACTTTGGCCGAGACGATGTCGACCCCTTTATTTAAGCCCTTTGCCCATTATGTGTTGGGGTCGGCTGATTTTTTCCAGGGACAGTTTGCGTCAGCCCGGCAGCATTTGGATCAGGCGGTTTTTTTGTTATCCCGGCAGGAGCTGATGTGGATGGCTTTCGGGGAAGATCGGATCGGGTTGCGCAGCCGAGTCTGGCTGACGTTGACGTTGGCGATGTTGGGACATATCGATCAGGCCGTGGCCTGTAGCCGACAGACTGTGGTCTGGGCTCGTGAGTCGGGGGATACACTGGTGTTGGGATTTGCGGTGGGGATCGGTGAATTGTGTCTGGGGTATTGTATTCGGGATACCGGGGCGATTCAGGTAGCCTTACACCAGATGACGGCTTTGGGCCAGGATGCGAGTTTGGGGGTGTTTCAACGATGGGCCTTGTTGATGCAGGCCTGGCTGGATGCGGTGATCGAGCACGATCCTGCCGGCCTAACCCGGATTCGGCAATTGCTCGATGAATGGGAAGGGGCGGGCAATCAAGGGGGGCGGTATTATCATTGTCTGCTGCTGATTGAGGCCAGCCTGGCTGTGGATCGTCCCGAGATTGGATTGGAGTTTTTGAACCGTTTGGAGACTGTGGGGGTGGGGCCTTTACAGGCCGAGATTGAGCGGTTGCGGGGGGAAGTTCTATGTCGGTTGAATCGGCTTGTCGAAGCGGAAGGTTGTTTTTTACGGGCTATTGCTGTGGCAGAAGGACAGTCGGCACGATTTTGGGAATTGCGGGCTCGCACCAGTCTCTGCCGGTTGTATCAAAGCCAGGGGCAGCATGAAGCGTGGGAGGCGGCGCGGCAATCGCTGGTTGAGCTGGTGGCATGGTTCAAGGAAGGGCGGGATATGCCGGATTTGAAGGATGCGGCGGCTTTAGTTGGGTAGGGGGAGAGAGTTTTTGGGTTTATGTTTTCGCGGACTTCAGAAAGCCCGCGAAAACATAGTTATTTTTCATCCGTTCAAGCTTTCGGCAGTTTGCCGACGGGAGCCATGTAGACGACGAGTTCTTCTTCGCCGTCGAGGCCGAGGAGGGCGTCCATCAGCGGCTGGTCGTAGGCGCCGATGGCGCAGGTGCCGAGGTTGAGGGCTTCGGCGGCGAGATAGAGGTTCTGGCAGAGGTGACCGACATCCAGGGCGATCAATTTGGGGGTGGTGGCGGCGTAACGCCAGGCGGTGCGGTAAGGGATCGCGGTCCAGATGAAGGTGACGGCGCATTTGACGACAAAATTCTGGTTGACGCTGGCGGCGAGCAGCCGTTCATTGAGATCGGGAGCGGCGGAGATGAAGCAGAGCTGATGTTCCAGGGCCAGGTAACGATAGAGGCCGGGTTCGATTCCGTCGACATGATGGATCATCAGGTAGGTTTCAAAGGGGTGGCGGGCGCCGCCGGAGGGGACGGTACGGAGGGTGGCGATGCCGTCGCGGATGATCTCCTGGACGCCCTGGGTGGCCCAGAGCAGGAAGGCCAGTTCTTCCAGGGTGATCGGTTCGTCGGTGAATTTTCGGCGGCTGCGGCGCGCGGCGATCAGTTCGTGCAATGGGCGGTTGCCGACGGTGAAGGTGGCGGGCGCCGGTAGTGCGATGAGGGGCGCGCCTTCGGGGCAGGATTTTTCCAGGGGAGGATGGGGGACGCCGCGGCGTTGATCGGAGGTGGTGCCTTCGATGGCTTTGCCGAAGCCGGAATGCAGGAATTCGAGGCCCGGGATTTTGTTCATGGGAAGATGGCTCCTTTTAAGAAGTTGACAGGCAGAAAGTAAACAGGCCTGGTATAGGCCCTCTTATCCCCCCTGTCCCCCTTTTCCCCCATCTGCGTCTTTGGGGGAAAAGGGGGGGAATTGTTGTTAAGGAGGATTTGCACGCCTCAGAAGGCGCGCAAATCCTCCTTTCAGTTTTCGAGGGTTTATCCTTTGTGGGTGGCGTGGCGGGCGGCGAGGTAGCCGAAGACCAGGGCGGGGCCGATGGTGGCGCCGGCGCCGGCGTAGGAAGGTCCCATGATGGAGGCGGAGTTATTGCCGACGGCATAGAGCCCTTCCATGGGGTGTCCTTCTATATGCAATACCTGTCCATCGGCATTGGTGAGCAGGCCGCCTTTGGTGCCCAGGTCACCGGGGACGATTTCGATGGCGTAGTAGGGTGGAGTGTCGAGCGGTGTCAGGCAGGGGTTGGGTTGGATGGAACTGTCTCCATAGTAACGGTCGTGGGGATTTTCGCCGCGGTGGAAATCGGGGTCGTGTCCGGCGGCCGCGTTGAGATTGAATTTTTGGATTTCTTCCGCCAGACCGAAGGGATCGACGTTACATTGTTTGGCCAGAGTTTCAAGGGTCGGGCCGGTTTTGACGAAGCCGTTCTGGATATATTTTTTGGGCACGGCACCGGGCATCAGAGGGCCGAGGGGGTAACGGTTGCGGAAATTCTGGTCCATGATGAGGTAACAGGGGATGCTGCGGGAGCCTTTGCGGTTGTTGTCGTACATGGCATTGACGATATCGCTGTAGGGGGCGGCTTCGTTGGTGAAGCGTTTGCCCTTGCTGTTGACGAGGATACTGCCGGGAAGGGCTTTTTCCAGGATGATGGTGTAGGCGAAAGCTTTGCCGGGGACCAGCGTGGTGGGGGTCCACCAGGCTTCATCCATCAGGCCGAGTGATCCGCCGGCGACGGCGCCCATGCGGATTCCATCGCCTGTGTTGTAGAGATTGGCGGCGGTCCAGGTTTCGGAGACGGGTTTGCGCTGGAACTGTTTGCGCATTTCGCGGTCGCGTTCAAAGCCGCCGGCGGCCAGGATCACGCCGTGGGTGGCGCGGATGCGGATGGTGCGTCCGTTACGGCTGGCTTCCAGGCCGACGACGGCGCCTTCTTCGATAACCAGGGTTTGGGCCGGAGTATTGAGCCAGAGCGGGATGTTGCGTTCCTGGAGGGCCAGCCGCAGGCCGGCGATGAGGGCGTTGCCCATGGTCAGGCGAGTGTCACGCCGGGCGAAGAAGCGCATAGGATTGAAGAAGTAGCTGTTGAGGAGTTTTTTGGCGGCTTTGCGGCCTTCGGGTGAACTGGAGAGCATAGTGCGGGCTTCGGCGGCGGTCATCATCATGCGGCCCATGGCAAGTTCCTGGGGATGTAATGGGTGGAGGTCGCCTGCCAGCCGGCCGAGTTTGTGGGCATCGACGGGTTGCGGTTCCAGGGTGCGGCCCCCCTGGGGGCGGCTGCCGGCCTGATCGGGATAGTAATCGGGATAGCCGGGGACGATTTGGAATTTTAAGGGGGTGCGTTCTTCCAGATAGCGCAGGAGTACGGGGGCATTTTCAATGTAGGCGGCAAGGCGTTCTTCGGGAATCCGATTGCGGGTGATGCCTTGCAGGTAGGTCAGGGCCTCGGCCGGGGAATCGGGGATGCCGGCGGCGGGCATGTGATGGTTGTTGGGAATCCAGAGGGCGCCGCCGGACATGGCGGTGGTGCCGCCATATTCGGAGCCTTTTTCAAGGACGAGGACATCACAGCCCTGGTCTTTTGCGATGATGGCGGCTGTGAGGCCTCCGCCACCTGACCCGACAACGATTATGCCCGTCGTGATGTCCCAGGTCGCCATCGATCTGCCTCCCGTAGCTGGCGTAGTTTAATCATCATGGGGAATGGGTTAGATTACCCTGTCTATTATAACTCAAGTTTTGATCTTCGCATCTTGGGTAATATATTTTTCGTGCGGTGGGGGCATTGGCCCCTCTCCAGCCCTCCCCCCCGCAGTTGTACGGGAGCGGCGCGCTTTCAGGAGATTCTTTGTAAGGATACGCGGCCGGCATGGAGATGAGGGGGAAGAAGGTGCGTCGCCGGGACGATTCTGGAAAAGAGCTATGTTTTGGTGCGGCCCTCACCCCCTCAATCCCCCTCTCCCATGTTTTGTTGTTAAGCAGCGACGCGATTCGAGTGGACGCGTTTTGGGGTACAACTGCGAGCGATGCGGGAGGGAGAGGGGGAAGAAGGTGCGTCGCCGGGACAATTCTGGAAAAGAGCTATGTTTTGGTGCGCCTTCTGAGGCGCACCAAAACATAAACAAAAAAACTCTCTTCCCATCCTGCGCGGTGGATCGTAGGAGGAAAGTGACAGGTGCGGGTGATTTTCCAAGAAGGATGAACAAGAGAAGAGATTTCACCATAGAGGCGCAGAGATCACAGAGATCACAGAGAAGAAGAGAGGAGATTTTCTCTAAATTCTTCTCTGTGTCCTCCGTGTCTATTTGCAATATCTTCGATCTGTGGTGAGTCTTTTCTGGGCCTATTTTCAGGACAGATGTTTTGTCATGGTTCGATAGTTTACCAGATGTAGGGGATGAGGCGATGACGGACCTGCCGGCTGTATTCTTCATAGCCGTGCAGGTTTTGTTTCAGGAATTTTTCTTCGTCGAGGATCCTTCCGATGAGGGCAGGGATTCCTATTGCCAGGGCTGCCAGTCCCCACCAGGCGTCGAGTGCCAGCGGTATTCCGGTGAGCATGACGAGGACGCCGGCGTACATGGGGTGGCGGATGAGGGCGTAGGGGCCGGTTGTGATGACGCGTTGTTCTTCGACGGTTTCAATGGTCGATCCGCCGTAGCTGTTTGCTTTGAAGACGATCAGGTTGATGTAGAGGCCCAGGGCGACGAGTCCGTCTCCGATGAGGGAGACGACGGCCGGCACGGGGGACCCGTTGAAGCGATGGGAGAGGGCGCAGAAGACAAACATGCTGAGGATGGTCAGGATGCCCATGGAGATGGCGATCTTTTGCGTCGGCGATTGTTCCTGGGCAGGGCCGAACTTTTTGCGGCGTTCCAGCAGTACCGGGTCTTTTATGGCAAGGTAGAGTCCGATTGCGTTGACGGAGATCAGGAAGACGAAGATGAAGAGCCAGGCCTGCCAGTAGTTGAGGGTCCAGGCCGGGAGGAAGAGCAGGGCTCCCAGGATAAGCAGGCCGATAAAAAAGGTGGTGAGGGCTTGGGGAATGAGCTTATTCATGTGGGTTAATCCTTACCATTCAGTGTGGAAGATGCCGTCCCGGTCGGTGCGGCGGTAGGTGTGGGCGCCGAAGTAGTCGCGTTGGGCCTGGATCAGATTGGCGGGGAGCCGGGCGGTGCGGTAGGAGTCGAAGTAGGCCAGGGAGGCGCTGTGGGCGAGTACCGGGATGCCCAGTTCGACGGCGGCGGCGACGATTTGCCGCAGGTCGGTTTGGGCCTGTTCCAGGACGATTTTGATTTCCGGGTCGAGCATCAGGTTGACCAGCAAGGGGGTGCGTTCGCAGGCGGCGCGGATCTCTTCCAGCAGGCGGGCACGGATGATGCAGCCGCCGCGCCAGATGCGGGCGATCTCTTGCAGGTTGAAGTTGTAGGCATATTCGTGGGAGGCGGTGTTCAGTAAGGCGAGTCCCTGGGCATAGGCGCAGATTTTGGCCATGTAGAGGGCGCCTTGCGCGGCCGTGATCAGGCGATCGCGATCCCCAGAGAATGGGTGGGCCGGGCCGGAGATTGTTTCGGCGGCGGCCATCCGTTCACTTTTGCGGGCAGAGAGCAGCCGGCTTTCCACGCCGGCGTTGATGGTGGGAATGGGAACGCCGATGTCGAGGGCGTTCTGGGAGGTCCATTTGCCGGTGCCTTTTTGCTGGGCTTCATCGAGGATCAGTTCGACCAGCGGCCGGCCGGTCCCGGCATCCTGATGGCTGAGGATGTCGCGGGTGATTTCGATAAGGTAGGATTCCAGTGGGCCCTGGTTCCAATGGCCGAAGATGTCGGCGAGTTCGGCGGTGGAGAGTTCCAGGCCGCGGTGGAGCAGGTCGTAGGTCTCAGCGATGAGCTGCATGTCGGCATATTCGATGCCGTTGTGAACCATTTTGACATAGTGGCCGGCGCCGTGGGGTCCCATGTAGGCGACGCAGGGCTGGGCGTTGACTTTGGCCGAGACGGCTTCGAGGAGGGGGCGGAGTTCTTCCCATGCAGGCAGGGGGCCGCCGGGCATGAGGGAGGGGCCGTGGCGGGCGCCGGTCTCGCCACCGCTGATGCCCATGCCGATGAAGTGGATGCCGGCGCTTTCGAGGGCGGTGCTGCGGCGTTCGGTGTCGGTGAAATGGGAGTTGCCGCCGTCGATCAGGATGTCACCGGGTTCCAGCAGGGGTTTGAAGGCGGCAATGACGGCATCGACCGGGGCGCCGGCCGGTACGAGAAAGAGCATTTGCCGGGGACGTTTCAAGGCGTGGACCAGTTCTTCGGGCGTGGCGCAGCCGATGCTGTCGGGGCCGGCTGCGGCGAGAAAGGCACCGGTCTGTTGGGGGTTGACATCGTAGCCGGCAATGCGGTACCCGTGGTCGCAGAAGTTCAGGGCGAGGTTTTTGCCCATGACGCCCAGTCCGATCAGGCCGAAGTCGGCAGTTCGAGGGGTCGAATTCATGGAGGCACCTCCGTTGGGTCAGATTTTTATTCGGGTTTTATGTGTTTTTTCCGTCCCGCAAAGGGCTTTTGCCCGGTAAATACCGACGCGCGGGATGGGAAGAGTTTTTTGTTTATGTTTTCGCGGGCTTCAGAAAGCCCGCGAAAACATAGTCTTTAAGCCCGCGAAAATACGGGTGTTATCCCTTGATGGTCATGACGGGATAGAGTTCAATTACGGGGTCGGCGATGCCGGCGGCCCGGATGGTTTCGATGATGGGGGTGATGTCTTTATAGGCGAAGGGCGCTTCCTGTTTCAGGTTGGTTTTCCATTCCTCCAGGATGTCGCGGCGGCCCATCAAGGTGGTGGGATCGACCGGCGTGACCACTTTGAATTCGCTGAGGAATTTCTCCAGAGCTTCGTCGCCGGCTTTCATGGCGCCGCCGCGGGAGAGGACGCGTCCGGCGCCGTGGCTGGCGCTTTCCAGAGCGGCCGGATTGCCTTTGCCGATCAAGAGGTAACTGGATGAGCCCATCGAGCCGGGGATGATGACCGGTTCGCCGAAATAGGCGTAGGGTGTGTTCTGCATCGGTTCGAATCCCTGGGCCGGCGTGGTTCCTTTGCGGTGCAGGAAGGTATCGTTCTGGTCCCAGATCAGGTTGTGGGGCGCGTCATAGATCAAGCCGGCGCTGACGGACGTGGACAGGAGTTCTTTCAGGGCTTTCACGACCATCTGGCTCAGGATGATGCGGTTGACGACCGAGAAGTTGTAGGCGGTGAGCATCAGGTTCCAGTAGTCGGTGTAGAGCGGGCCCTGTTCCCGGCTCAAGGCGTAGATGCCGTTTTGGGGATGGCGCAGGGCTTTGGGGTAGGCGGCCTTGAGTTTTTCGAGGATATAAGCGTTGACGAGCTGTCCGAAGTTCAAGGAGCCGGAGTGAGCCATGACCAGGAGCTGGTTTTCTTTCAGGCCCAGCTGGTAGGCGATGTCTTTGCGGTGGATCTTTTTGATGTATTGCAGTTCGACGAAGTGGTTGCCGCCGCCGATGCTGCCGAGCTGGCTGTCATAGCTCAGTTCGGCGGCGCCGTTGATGTAGCTGTCGAAGACCGGATTCAGGGTTTCGACCGTGTGATGGTTGCGGACGGAGTGGAGGTTTTGGCGGGCGGTGAGCTGATTGATTTCCTGCCAGAGTCCTTCGTTGGGATTGGCGGTTTTGTAGAGGCCGTCGGTGCCGGATTTCAGGATCGCGGCGCGCTGTTCCCGGCTGGTGAGGAGCTGCCGTCCGCCCTGGAAGAAGATATAGCGCAGGAGTTTTTCCAGTTTGTTTTTAGTTTCGGCGGCGGCGATGTCGTTATAGCTGAGGCTGGTGGCGATCAATTGCATGCCGCAGCCGATATCTTTGCCGACGGCCTGGGGGATGATGAAGTCGCGTGTTTTGATGCTGGTTCCTACGGGAATTCCCAGGTTTTTATGGAAGTCGGGAGAGATGGAGAGCTGCTCGATGGCGGCGGAGGAGGGGAGGGCGCCTTCCTTTTTCAGGGTTTCGACGGTCTGGTCCAGTTCCAGGAGGGTTTGCAGTTCTTCCACGGCTTCTTTTTCGATGGGGACGTCCGCGTTGGCGAAAATCGAGACCGGGAAGTTGTAGCCCGGCAGGGTCAGTTGATAGTCGTTGAGGCGGGAAAGGGTTTTGATTTTTGGCATGGGGGTATTATACATGAATTGAGGGGGACGTAAAACGGGATGGGAAGTAGACAGTAGAAAGTAGACAGTAGCAAGTAGACAGTAGACAGCCTGCGCCGCCGGGGCGGCTCTGGAAAAGGGCTATGATTTCGTGCGCATTCTGATGCGCACGAAATCATCAACAAACAAATTCTCTCTTCCTATCCGGCGCGTCGTATCTGACCGGGGAAAGGGCCATTTGCGGGACGTTACAAGGCCGGGGCCATGCCAGAAGGGCCTATTTTCAGGACAGAAGGCCATGCGGAGGGCGGCACCCCGAAAGACGAAAATAGACGATTCGTCAGGATTGGGTACCCACAAGGGGTACCCCTACGGGAGA
>CAZHTS010000091.1:0-17850 GCA_964535315.1 uncultured Anaerolineaceae bacterium | reverse complement strand
CCGATGTTGACGCGCACGCTGCTGTCGCCGGCGGTGTTACCGGTCTCGACCGTGCCGAGGGTGGTGGTGACCGAACCCACGTCCAGGGTAGTGTGCGGGTCGGGAGCGTCGGTCAGGATCATGTCGGCCGCGTCGCGGTCGCCGCGGTTGCTGAGGATGATGGTGTACTCGAGCTTCTCACCCGGTTCAGCCTGGCCGTTGCCGTTCGAGTCGATCAGGGTGAAGCTCTTCACCCCGTCCGGCGCCGGCGTGGCAGTGATCGGCGTGGTGTCGGTGCTGGTGTTATCGGCGGGGGTCGGCTCGCTGCCGTTGCCATGATCGTCATCGATACTGGCGGTGTTGCTCAATTCGCTGGCCGCGGCCGGAACCGGCGAGTTCGTCCGCACGGCAAAGTTGACGTTGACCGCCGGTACGCCGGCCGTCAGGTTGCCGATGGTGTAGGTACAGGTGCTGCCGGCGTTGTTATTTGGAGCGCAACTCCAACCTGTGGTGCTGCTGGCCGGCACGAAGGTGCTGTTGGCCGGCACGGTTTCGGTCAGGGTCACGCCGGTGGCGTTCTGGTTGCCCTTGTTGCGGTAGGTCAGAGTGTAAACCACCACGTTGCGCGGCGTGGTACTGGCGCCGCCGTCGGTCTTGGTGATCTCCAGGTCGGGGGCGGCTTCAACCGGCGTCTGCACCGTGTTGGTGTTGACGGTGGTGAAGTTGCTGCCGCTGATCACGCCTTCGTTCTCGACCAGCGTGACGCCGGCCGCTAACGGGCTCTGGATGGTGGCGCGGAAGACGATGGTGACCGTGCCGTCGTAGGGCGCGAGGCCGTCGGCGTCGCCGACCAGGGTGCCGATGTTGACGCGCACGCTGCTGTCGCCGGCGGTGTTGCCGGTCGCGACCGTACCGAGGGTAGTGGTGACCGAACCCACGTCCAGGGTGGTGTGCGGGTCGGGAGCGTCGGTCAGGATCATGTCGGTGGCGTCGCGGTCGCCGTGGTTGCTGATGATGATGGTGTACTCGAGCTTCTCGCCCGGTTCGGCCAGCCCGTTGCCGTTCGAGTCGATCAGGGTGAAGCTCTTCACGCCGTCGGGCACAGGCGCAGCCGTGATGGTGTCGTTGTCGTTGTCGCTGTTATTGGCGATTGGGTCGGTGCCGTGGGTGCCGCTGTCGGCCACACTGGCGCTGTTGATCACGTTGGTGATGCCATCGGCCAGCGGACGGTTGAGCCGCAGCGCAAATTTAACCGGGATCACGTCACCCACCAGCACCTCGCCGGGCAAGGTGACGGTGCAGACCGCCCCGGGCAGTGCGCCGTCGGCGCAGCTCCACACGTAGGGCGCGCTGCCGGCGGCGTTGAAGGTGGTATTGGCCGGCACGGTTTCGGTCAGGGTCACGCCGTCGGTGCGGCGCGTGCCGATATTGCTCACCTTCAGGGTATAGACGATGACATTGCCGGGCTGGACGGTGGTGAGACCATCGTCCTTGTCCAGCGCCAGGTTAGGGGCGATGCCGGTCAGGTCGTCGCTGCCGCTGCTGTCGGGCTCGTCGCGCTCGTTGAGGTCGCTGCCCGGCAGGGTGGTGGCCTGGGTGATGTTGGCGGTGTTGGTCAAGACGTCCCCATCGTTAATGGCGATCACCTTGGCGGTGAAGACGAAGGTGCGCGTCTCACCGGGCGGCAGGGGCGCAGCGCCGTTCGAAGTGTAGCGCACCGTCCAGGCGGTGACGGTATCGACCACCGTTCCGGTGAAATCGGGCGGGGTGGTGGTCAGCGTCACGTTGTTGAAATTGGCCTTGGGCAGAGCGTCCTCCAGGGCAATTTCGTAGGCGTCGCTGCTGCCGGTGTTGCGCACGGTCAGGGTGATCTCGACCGGGTCGTTGACGCCGGCCTTGTCGTCGGTGTACGCCTTGCTGATCTCCAGTTTAGGCTCGACCACGGTCAGATCCACCGGGGTGGGTTCGTACACCGGCCCACTGCCGATTTGCAGGCTGGCGCGGTTGCTCAGGGTGGTGGCGGGCTGGCCGGTGTTGCTGGCTTCGTTCAGCACCAGCGCCTGATAGCGCAGGGTGAAACTGTTGTTGGTGATGTCGTCGTCGGCGGTGGTCACCACGCTGTCGAAGTGGAAGGTGACGTCGTCGCCGTTGCCGGCGCCGCCGCTGACGCTGCCATTGTTAAAGGCGCCGTTAAACGTGCCGGGGACGACGACCAGCGAGCCGTCGACGTAATCCATTCCCATCGGGATGTTGTCGGTGATTTCAAACGGGCCGGCGGTGCCTTCAGGCAGGGTGACGACCAGATCATAGCTGACCACCTCGCCAATGGTAACGTTGGGGTCGGTGGTGTGTACCGCCGAACTGCCGGCGAGGCTCTTGACAAAGGTAGGGGAACCGATGGTGACCTGCGCCGAGGTCTGATGGCGGTAATCGTTGGCGGTCGAACAACAGGCCTGGCTGGTGTCGCCGCTGCGTTCGATCGACTGGTTATTGTAAGTGGAGAGCGGCGTCGAAACGTCGCCGGGCAGGCTGGTGTAGGTGACGTTGGCGGTGTTGGTGATGGTCTCGTCCGGCAAAACCGACTGCGCCAGGGTAACCTCAAACTGCAACTGGGCGCTGGCGCCGGCCGGGAAGGAAGCCCATGAAGCGGTCAGCGGGGCGGGCGCGGCGGGGTTTAATGTGACCGCCGGGCCGGAAACCTGGGTCAGCGTGCCGCTGGTGTAGACCATGCCGGCCGGCAGCGGGTCGTTCCACACCACGTTATAGGCGTCGGTGTTTGAGCTGGCGGTATGCTGGATATCGATGGTGACGGTATATTCGTCGCCGGCGTCGCCGGGGTCGCCGGCATTTTTCTTTTGCAGCGTCTTGGTCACGTGCAGTTCAGGTTCGAGCACGGTCACGTCTGGAGAACTGCCGGCGACGGTGATGCGCGTCCCGCCGGTGGCGGCGGTGTACCATTCCAGCACGGCGGTGTTGTTGTGGGTCGAGCCGCGGTTGACGGTGGCGGCGTTGAGCACCACGGCCGTATACTCGACCACCAGATATTCGGTGTGGCCGGCGTCGGTATCGCTGTTGACCACGTTGCCGAAGGGCAAAGTCATGATCGAGCCGCCGGTGTTGAAGCTGGCGTTGGCGCACGAGAACTGTGGGGAAAGCGAGGACGACAGTTTAGGGTCGGCGGTGATGCTGTCGCAGCCGACAAAGGCCAGCCCAGGGTCAAGCGTATCGATCAACTGCATACGATAGGCGGTGCCCTGAGGAATGGAGTAGGTGACGCGGTAGTGAATGCGTTCGCCGACCGCCACCAGCGGGCTGGGGGCATCGGGGGTGAAGGCCTGATCGGTGCTGGTGATGATCTTGGTGGAGGTGGGCGTGGTGACGGTAAAGGAGCCCGAACCGGTACTGACGTAATCGTTGGGCGCCGTGCCGCTGCCGGTACGCTCGGTGGAGGTGGCCTCGAGTGTCGAACGCTGGCCGGGTTCGCCGTCCAGGCTGCTCCAGCGTGTGGTGGCAGTGTTGGTGATCGTGCTGCCCACGATGGCGCTGCTGGAAAGCGTGCCGCCGATGGTGACCTTGATCACCCGGCTGGTGCTGAGCGGGAAATCGAAACTCACCCCGGGTCTGGTTTGCAGCGTCCAGCCGGCGGCGTCGGAGCCGACCAGTTCGAAGTCGGCGGCGGTAACCGTTCCGGCCGAATCACTGACCGCGAAGCTGGGGCCGAGGATCAACGAGTCGCCGCCTGAACCCCTGGGCAGCGGGTCAGAGACGGTCACATCGAAGGCGTCGGTGTCGTAGCTCAATGCGGCGCCCGCCGCCGGGCAGGGGGCCGAGGCGGCTGTGCCGGGATGGCGCAGGCACAGGGTGTAGTTCACCGTTTGCCCGGCGAAACCCGAAGTGCCGCCGTTGATCGTGGCCACCTTGGCGGTGCTGAGTTGCGGTTCCCGGATGAGCACGTTGGCGGCGCGCGCGGCGCTTGGGCTGCTGCCGCTGGCGCCCCAGTAAGCGCGCGCCGAATTGCGCCGCTGGATGTTCTGCTGGTTGGCGGCCACGTTGGTGACCACCACCCGGTAAGTAATCACGATGGTCTCGGCGTCGGCGTCGTTGTCGGCGTTGGTGACGTTGCCCAGGTTAAAGGTAATCTGGCGCGTCCCGGCGTTGTAGGTCGGGCTGCTGCACGCCCCGGCAAAGCCGCCGGCGGCGTCGGTGGTCACCCCGCCGGTGGTGGTGATTGAATCGCACTGCACCAGCGCCAGGCCGGTGTCGAGCATGTCGATGACCCGCAGGTTGGGGGTCAGACCCTCGCCCATGACGAGCGAGATCTGATAGGTAAGAAGCTCGCCGATGACCGCCTGAGTGTTGTTGTTGGCGGTGTTGTTGATCTCCGTGCCGGTCAGCGTCTTGGTGGTCAGCAGCGGGTTGCTGATGGTGGTCTGAGCTGTGTCGGTCAGGTCGTTGGTGGTGCCGGTGAAATCCGGGCCGCCCTCGGTGCCGGCGTAGTTGAACAGGGTGCTGACGTTCTGGATCACCGTGCCGGCAGCCACGCTGGGGTCGACCATCAGATCGTAGACGACGATGGCGATGTTGTTGCCGCTGTTGAGGGCGTGCGCCTGGCACACGCCCGTGCCGGTGCCGGGATCGTTGAGTTCGATACCGTTGCCAAACAACCCGCCGCCCAGGTCGGTGTAGCTGACCGGAGCGCCGGCGCCGTTGTAGATGCTCAGGTTCAGGCCCGCCCCGCTGGGGGGAATGATGAAACCGGCCGGCAGCACTTCTTTCAGGCGAATGTCGAAGGCGCCCTTGCCGCTGGTACCCTGGTTCTCAACCACCAGCGCAAAGCTGACCAAATCGCCGCCATCCACCCCCGAGATGTTGCTGTTGATCGGGGTGGTGGCCAGCAGCTGCGAGGTGACGGTGCCGCTCCACCGGATGCCGGCCGTGCCGGGGGCGTTGAAACTCACCGGGCCGGGGGTGGCCGGGTTGTAGATGGCGGCAGTGTTGTCGCTGGCCACCACGCCCTTCTTGTGCACCAGATAAGGTTCGGTCAGTTCGATCTGAACGATGCCGTCGGCCTTCGAGGTGCCGGAGTTGGTCGAGCCTTCCTGGGCGTGCGCCTGGTTGGTCAGGAACAATTTGTCGGCAAAGGGGTCGGGGCGTACGGTGACGGTGAACAACAGATCGATCACGCTGGCGGGGTTGTCGGCGTAATCGTAGTCGCCGTAGTCGAAGGTCAGGCTGTTATCGCCGCCAGACGCGCTGAAGGACGGTGAAACGGCGTTGGTCAGGGCATGATAGGTATCCAACGGCCCCAGGCAGGCGTTGCCTGCGGTGGGTACGCCGCACTGCGTGTTGCTGAAGGCCGTGATCTCGCTCGAACTGAACACCGGCAGCGGCAGATAGTCGCTGATCATCAGATTTTCGAAATCGCTGGTGGGCAGTTCATACTTGATGCGGTAGGTGACGGTATCCTGCGGCGTGACTTTGATCGGCGTGCTGAACGAGGTCGAGCCGTTGATGGCGTACACATCCTTGGAGATTTTGCTGTGCTTGATGTTGACCGCCGCGCCGCTGGTATCGCTCTCCGGATTGGTGGTGGCGCTCAGGTCAGAATTGTTGAGGATCGTGCCGGTGATGGTCACGTTGTTGGCGAGGGCGTCGCCCTGGTCGACGGACGGGTCGCCGGGGTCGTAGGTGTCGGTAAACTCTTCCTGGACGATGGCGTAGAACACCAGCGTACCGGTCGTTTCACCGTTATTGTAGCCGGCGCAGTCCGGGGCGCTGCCGCCGGTGCCGCCGCTGGCGCCGTCGGCGGCCACCGGTACACAGCCGCCGATCATCCAGCCGTTGGGCCGGCTGCGGCTGAGCAGTTCATCCGAGACGCGGAAGGTCAGCAGGGTGCTGCCATCGGTAGCCGGGTCGCTATCGTTGCCAATCTGCGAGAGGTCTTCGCTGTAGTTGGCGGCGTTTATAGCGGCTGCCGGCAGGGTGAACTGGTTGCCGGCGATTTGCAACGTGGGGGGGCGGCTGGGATCGAAGCGCAGACCATCGGAGAGAACATCCTCGATGACGATATTTTGCAACCCGAAGAAATCGGAGACCTGAAATTCGAGCGTGTATTTCAGCACATCGCCGGGCGAATTATTGGTGTCGGTATCGTTCTCCACACCCTTCTGGATGGCGATGGACTTGTGCGTCATCGGGACACCGATACCGACGCCGGCGGTGGCGGTGCTGACCGGGTCGCGGCCGTCGACGGGCGTCCAACTGCCCTCCACGTCGGCCTGGTTGTGGATGGTCACGTCGCCGCCGCTGGCGGGTACCAGCACCGGGTTGCCGTCGGCGTCTACATACGGCACAAAGAAGCTGAATTCGATGACGGCATCATTATTGCCCGGGCCGCCGGTTACCGAGGCGAAGCGCCGGGTCAGTTCATTGTTGGGCGGGTTGGCCGGGGCGTCGATGGTGGGGGTGGCCACGGCGGTGGAGCCCGGGCTGCTGGAGACCAGGGCGTGGTAGGCGATGTTGTTGGCCAGCAGGTCGGTCACTTCCAGGTTGGTGACGGTCTGGCCACTGGCGATGTCTACCAGGATACGGAAGCGGCGCAAATAGTTGGGGCCGGTGGCGGTTTCTTCCTCAGGCCCAATGTATTCCTTGCTCAGGTTGATCAACTGCGGGTTGACCGGCTGGTCCGGCCAGCTGTTGCTGGTGTTGACGGCCGGGTCGGCCAGCACCGGGTCGCAGCACCAGTCGTCCAGGGCGGTGCTGCCGAACATAAAACCGCCGCGATATTTGAGATGCTGGGCGGTGTTCAGATCGGCCAGGTTGCTCATGTGGGCGGTGATCTTGACGTCGATCGGGGGCTGCCCGGCGACGACCGAGCCAAACGGCAGGCGCATCACCACCAGCTTGTCGCCCGGCGTGCCGGTGACGACCCAATAATTGCCGGCGGCGTCGCGGGCGTAGGGGTGGGTGGCGTTGCCGCTGGCGTCAAAGGTCAGCACCGTGGTTTCGACCGCCACGCCCAGATAAGTGGCGCTGACGAAATCGATGCCATCCGGGGTCTGAGTGCCGGCCGCCCCGTCGGCGCCGTTGACCGGGAAGACCATGTCGATAAACGGCCCGTACCCGGTGGAGCCCGGGTTTTCAAACGTGGCGGTGAAGGTGAAATCTTCACCCAGCATAATGGGGTCTGGCATGCTCAACGAGACCGACGGCACCGGGGCGTATAGTGGACGCGCCTGCGCCACCTGGGGCGGCGTGCGTCCCGGCAGCGCCCAGACCAGCGTGGCAATCAACGCGGCAGCCAGCCAGAGCGGCAGGACGTTGTGTTGACTGCGGAAGAATAATTCACCAAAGAAGACCGATAAAGTGCGCATACCTTTGGCCAACCTGTATTCCCTCTGCATATTCTCTCCTCCACCTCAAATATTGACTGGAGCAATCGGAAAAAAATAAAACGACACCACCATCCAACTATTCGATGGATGGCGCGGATGCAATATAACGATTAAAAACTACAGGGGTTTTTTACCCGAAGCTCTTTCCAGTCTACATTTATTATAAACTTAAATATAATATTAAAACAATTTACACCTTGCAGTTTCGTTGCAATTTCGTTTCAATTTCGTCCTGTTTAAGTCGCAGGCGGTGTGTTGATTTACGCCCTTCGCAAGCCATGACAGTTATGGCATAATAGTTTGCGCATTATCTCTCTTCGAGGAGCGACTGTGAACTTTCAAAAAGTTTGTGTTCTCGGGTTGGGTTACATCGGCCTGCCTACGGCCAGCACACTGGCTGCGCATGGCGTTCAGGTATTGGGGGTAGACGTCAACCCTGATATTGTCGCCAGCCTGCAAAACGGGCATGTGCATATTTACGAACCCGGTCTGGGCGATCTGGCCGAAGAGGCCCTGCGCTCCGGTCGCCTGACGGTGAGCCAGGCGCCCCAGGCGGCGGATGCTTTCATCATCGCCGTGCCCACACCTTTTTACGACGACAAACGCGCCGACATGCGTTTTGTGCAATCCGCCACCGAGGCTATCCTGCCGTACCTGCGCCCCGGCAACCTGGTGGTGCTGGAATCGACCTCGCCGCCGCAAACCACCACCGGCCTGGTGGCCCCCATTCTAGAGCGTTCAGGGCTTAAGGCAGGGGCAGACTTTTTGCTGGCCTACAGCCCCGAACGGGTGCTGCCCGGCCAGATTCTGCGCGAACTGACCGAAAACGCCCGCGTCATCGGCGGCGTCAACCGCGCCTCGGCCGAAGCCGGCCGCGATCTGTACGCCACCTTCGTGCGCGGCGAAATCATCCTCACCGACGCCACCACGGCCGAGATGGTCAAGTTGATGGAAAACACCTATCGCGACATCAACATCGCCATCGCCAACGAGTTCTCGCGTCTGGCCGACCGTTTCGGGGTGGACGTATGGGAAGCCATCGCTCTGGCCAATCGCCACCCGCGCGTGCGCATCCTCAACCCCGGCCCCGGCGTGGGTGGGCACTGCATCAGCGTCGATCCCTGGTTCCTGGTCGAAGCTGCCCCCGACCTGACCCCGCTGGTACACACCGCCCGGCGGGTCAACGACTCGCAGCCACATTTCGTGTTACAACTGGTGCAGCGCGCCCTGGGCGACCTGCACGGCAAACGCATCGCCGCGCTTGGGCTATCCTTCAAGCCCGACGTCGACGACCTGCGCGAGAGCCCGGCAATTGAAATTTGCCATCTGCTCCAACAGGCCGGCGCCGAAGTGCGCGCCTTTGAACCCTTCAAGACCGATTTCAACGAAGGCGGCCTGGCTTCCGGCGCCACGCTGGCTGAGGCATTGCCAGATGCGGATGCATTGATCCTGCTGGTCGGCCACGCTGAACTGCGCCAGCTCGACCCGCAGCAAATTGCGGCCTGCACCCCTGCCCGGACGGTGATCGACGCCGTCAACGGATGGGAACGAGAGCGCTGGCAGGCCGCCGGTTTCAAGGTGTACCGGCTGGGGGTAGGCCGCCCGCCGGACGCCTGATGGCAACCCTTACGGAACCCCTATGACCCTCAAAGTCCTTTCTATTTTTGGCACTCGTCCTGAAGCGGTAAAGATGGCGCCGGTGGTGGCCGCCCTGGCGGCGCAGCCCGGCATCGAGGCGAAGGTGGTGGTGACCGCCCAACATCGCCAGATGCTCGACCAGGTGCTCAACCTGTTTGCCATTCACCCCGACGTAGACCTCAACCTGATGCGCCCCAACCAATCGCTGGCGCAGCTAACCGCCAGTATCTTCACCCACCTCGACCCCGTGCTGGCCGACCTGGCCCCCGATTGGCTGCTGGTGCAGGGCGACACCACCACGGTGATGGCGACGGCGCTGCTGGGCTATTACCGCCGCGTGCGCGTCGGACACGTCGAGGCCGGTTTGCGCACCGGCGATAAATGGCAGCCCTTCCCAGAAGAGATCAACCGGCGGGTGGCCGGGGTGACGGCCGATTTGCACTTCGCCCCAACCGAACACAGCCGCCAGAACCTGCTGCGCGAGGGGGTGCCGGACTGGCGCATCCTGGTCACCGGCAACCCGGTGGTGGACGCCCTGCATACCATCGTCAGCTACCCGCCCCCGCCCGAGGTGCAGACGCTGCTGGCGGAATGTGGCGTTGCCCCTGGCGGGCGGCGCCTGGTGCTGGTCACCGCCCACCGCCGCGAGAATTTTGGGCGCCCGCTGGAAGATATCTGCGCCGCGCTGCGCACGCTGGCCGAGACGTACGCCGACCGGCTGTGCCTGATCTACCCGGTGCACCTCAACCCCAACGTGCAGGAGCCGGTCTACCGCCTGTTGGGCGACGTGGCCAACATCCACCTGCTCCCGCCGCAGGATTACCTGCCGATGGTGCACCTGCTGCGCGCCGCCACCCTGGTCTTGACCGATTCGGGCGGCATTCAGGAAGAAGCCACCAGCATGGGGATACCGGCGTTGGTGCTGCGCGAGGTCACCGAACGCCCGGAGGGCGTGCAGGCCGGGGTGCTCAAACTGGTGGGCACCCGGCCCGATCGCATCGTCGCCGAAGCCCGGCGCCTGCTGGATGACCCGCAGGCTTACGCCGCCATGTCGCAGGCCCGCAATCCTTTCGGCGACGGTCAGGCAGCGCAACGGATCGTTCGCGCCCTGCTCGATTTCAAGGAGCAATAATTTTCACTGAATGAATTCAACCGGCCAACCTTCTGGTAGTATCTGTATCCTGCCGCAGCTTAAAGGATTAGGGGGCCCGGTTTCCTTTCAAGAACGGTTAAAGTTTGGGCTCAGCCAGCGCGGCTTTTGTGTCCACCATGACCCGCGTCGTCCCGACTGCGCCGCCATCCTGGTAGTAGGGGGCACCCGCCACCTGCACGAACTATGGCGGGCGCGCCGGCGAGGTGTGCGCATCGTCCAGCGCCTGGATGGCATGAACTGGATCCATCGTAAACGCCGCACCGGCCTGCGCCATGCCCTGCGTTCCGAGGTCAACAACTGGATTCTGGCGACCATCCGCCGCTACCTGGCCGACGGCATCGTCTACCAGAGCCAGTTTTCGCGTAACTGGTGGCAGACGGTTTATGGTTCGGTGAAAGCCGGCGGGCGGGTGATCTACAACGGCGTCGATTTGCAGACCTGCACCCCAGACGGCCCGGCCGACCTGCCGCAGGAGCACTTCCGGCTGCTGCTGGTCGAGGGTCACCTGGGCGGCGGCAACGAACCCGGGCTGTCGAACGCCATCGAACTGGTACACTATCTCAACCGCGGCCAGGGCAAGCCGGTCGAGTTGATGGTTGTCGGCGATGTTCCCGAGCATCTCAAGGTGTACTGGCAGCGCCAGGCGCCCGGCCTGGTGCAGTTTGCCGGCATCGTCCCCCACGAACGCATCCCGTATCTGGATCGCTCGGCGCACGTGCTCTTTTCGGCCGACCTGAACGCCGCCTGTCCCAATTCGGTCATCGAGGCGCTGGCCTGTGGTTTGCCGGTGGTGGCCTTTGCCACCGGCGCTCTGCCCGAAATCCTGACCGAAGAGTGCGGGCGGGTGGTGCCTTACGGCAGCAATTACTGGAAGCTGGAACCGCCCGACATCGGCGGATTGGCCCGCGCCGTGCAGGAGATTCTCGAGGATGACGCCCCATATCGCCTGGCCGCCCGGCGCCATGCCGAAAACACCTTTGGCCTGGAACGCATGGTGACGCGCTACCTGGACGCCCTGCTGGACGTACGCTAGAAATTGCGCAACAGCACCGCTTCTGGCCCGCGGTTGATCTCCCACGGGTAGACAATATAAGCGTCGGTAACGGCGGCGTAATAATCCGGCCGCACGTTGCCAAATAAATTGCGATACGGGTTGAAGTGCAATACACAGGTGGAAGGGATACCGGCCGCACCCGAGACGCGGTTCTTGACCGCGGTAATCGTCCGGCCCGAACCCCAGACGTCGTCGACGATTAAGATGCGCTGGCCGCGCAGCAGGTCGTTCTCGGGAAATTGCAGATACTTGGGCCAGGCCAGCAGGCGCGCCTTTTCTTTTTCATTGTCCATTTCCGCCGGAAAGTCTACCGCCGCGGTCAGGATGCTGGCCAGGTTCATCGCTTCGGCCAGCATGCCGCCCGGGACAATGCCGCCGCGCGTAATCATCAGCATACAATCGAATTCGGTTTCAAACTGGGGGATGAGATGGTCGACCAATTTGTCGATGTCATTCCAGGTAAGTATTTCACGTCGCATGCACGCCTTCCTTACGTTACACAACCGTTTCTACCTGCTATTATAGCAGTTATACGAGCTTTCATGCTACAATACCAATGAATACGAAGATAGTCGTTTTTGTAAGAAAGTGACAAAGCGCCAATGTCTCCTTCCCCCGAAGCATTCTTTCAAGAAAGTATCCTGGCCTATTGCGCCGCCCAGGAGTGGCAGGTAAGCGAGGTCGACGGCAATCATGCGGTCGTGAACGTGACGCTGCCCTCCGGGCGACAACAGACCCTGTACGCCATTCGCTACGGCGAGACGCTGGAATTTTCGGCGCCCAGCGCCGCCGGCTTTGACCGCGAAGAACAAATCCCCCATTTCCTGTCCACCCTCTTGCTGGAAATCAACGCCCGCAACCGCCTGGGGTTCTGGTGCATCGAACGAATTGAAGAGAAGCTGGTCTATTCCTGTATGTATAATCTGGAAGCGCGCCTGCTGGACCAGAACATCTTCGGTCAGATTGCGCGGGCGCTGACCGGCCAGTGCGCCAGGTTTGAAGACACCTTGCAGGCCATCCTGGCCCAGGGCGAGTGAGATCCGGCGTTTTAGCGTATGCTGGCGTTGCGCTGTTCCCACTGCGCCACCGCCGACTTGATGAACGCCTTAACCTCCGGATCGGCGACGGCTTCGACGCCGTCAAAGCGGGTCAGGCCAACCCACACCACCACTTTATGCCCCGGTTCCTCGATCAGGCGGATGCCGCGGGAGCGCAGCGGCGAGGTTTCCAGCATCTCCTGCAACACCTCATCGATCTGCGCCGCAATGCTTTTGGGCGGCTTTTTGCCGTCGATACTGGCGGGCAGCGGCTGTGAGGGCGAAGCGGCGGCCGCGCTGGGGCCGGTGGCGATGGGCTGGGCCGCCGGAGGCGGCGTGAGTGGAGCGGCGGACACGGCAGGCACGACGGCAGGGGCAGCGCTGACTTCCGGTTTGGGCGCCGGTTTGGGCGCCGGCGCGCTGGGCAGGGGGATACCCAGCCAGGCGACCCAATCCAGGGCGGCCTTTTCCAGCATCTGGCGATCGCCGCGCCCCAGTTCGCGGGCTTCATTGTAGACGGATTCGTCCATTTCGATCACCAGCCGCCCGCCGGAACGCTCCCGCCACAGGCGCGCCACCGCCTCGTGTCCACCCTTGCGGATGGCGGCGGGCAGGGTGCGTTCGAAGGCTTTTCGCTTTGCATCAGCCTTTTCGCGCTCAAAATATAGCACCGCCACCAGGGCCCCCACGATAAAGCTGATGGCTGCGCAGATCAAGAGGATGATTAAAAAGCCGCTCGAAAACATAAGCCTACTCCTGACAGACCGGACAGTAATGGGTGCCGCGCTGCCCAACCAGGGTGCGTACGACGACCGAACCACAGCCGGGGCAGGGCTGCCCCGTGCGTTGGTAAACACGAAACGTATTCTGAAAACTACCGCCGCGGTACACCCAGTCGATACTGGCGCCGTTGCGGCGAATTCCCTCTTCTAATACGGTACGAATGGCCAACCACAATCGCCCCGCTGCCTCAGCAGAAACGTCGTCCGACAGACGCAGCGGATGCAGACGCGCCAGGTTCAACGCTTCGTCGGTATAGATGTTTCCCAATCCGGCCAGGAAGGTCTGGTCGAGCAGCAGGGGTTTGAGCCGGCGATGCCGCGCCCGCAGGCGCTGGTAGAGTTGGGCGGCGTCGAAACTGGCCTCCAGCGGCTCGGGGCCCAGTTTGCCCAACACCGGCAGCGGGTCGGCAAGCAGCCAGGCGCGGCCAAATTTGCGCGGGTCGTTAAAAACCAGACGGTCGCCATCGGCAAAATGCAGCGCCAGGCGATCGTGGATTTGCAATGCACCGTCGTTGTTTTCCAGCCGCAGGTCGCCGCTCATGCGCAGGTGGATGAGCAGCGTGTCCTGGCTGAGCGTCACCACCAGGAATTTTCCCCGCCGGCCGACCTGCTGGACGCTCTGACCGGCCAGACGCGGGCTCAATTCTTCTGCCCCAGGTTCGGCCAGCGTGCGCCCCCAGGTCAGCGCCGCCCCCGTCAGAATGCGACCGGGTAACCCGGCTGCCCGACGCTGCCCCACCGCTGTGCCAGCCGGCTGGCGCAGCGATCGGGCAATGGTTTCGACCTCGGGCAGTTCGGGCATGGGTTACTCGTTGAACATCTCACCTACACTGCGCCCTTGATTGGCGCGGCGGATGACCTCGCCCAACAGCGGGGCGATCGAAAGTACGCGCAGACGGTTGCCAAAGTAAGCGCGTTTTTCGACCGAAATGGGGATGGTGTCGGTGGTGATAAACTCGCGCACCGGCAGCGCCCCCATGCGCTCGGCGGCGGTGGCCGAAAGCACGGGGTGGACGAAGACCATGTACACATCCCGGGCGCCGTGATCTTTGAGCAGGTTGACGGCCTGCACCATCGAACCGCCGGTGTCGACTTCGTCGTCGACCAGCACCACATCGTGATCGTACACGTCGCCGATGATGGTCAGCGCCTCGGCCTTGGCGTCGTTCCCCAGGCGGCGCTTCTCGATAAAGGCCATCGGCGCGCCGATCCCGGCGGCAAAATTGCGCCCCTTCTTGGCAAACCCCAGGTCGGCAGTGACCACGACCGGGGCATGCATCTGCGAGCGCAGCGTGTTCAGGTACTCGATCAGGGTATAGAAGGCGCTGAGCACGTCACCCGAGATGGAGAAGAAACCCTGCATCTGACCGGCGTGCAAATCCATGGTGATGTAACGGTCGGCGCCGGCGGTTTCGATCATGTCGGCCACCAGGCGGGCCGTGATCGGCACGCGCGGCTGGTCCTTCTTATCCGAGCGGGCGTAACACAGGTAGGGGATCACAGCGGTGATGCGCGCCGCCGAATCCAGGCGCAGGGTCTGGATCAGGATGAGCATCTCCATCAGGTTGCGGTGAACCGGCGCTGACGTGGTCTGGATGACATAACAATCCTGGCCGCGTACGCTGCTGTGCAGTTTGACGAACAGGTTTTCGTTGGGAAAACTGATGATGTCGCGGCCGCACAGGGGCAGCCCCAGGTAATCAGCGATTTTTCCCGCCAGTTCGGGGCTGGCCGTACCCGCGTACAGCTTGATGTCCCCATACATCTGGTCATGGCGCTGACGAGCTACATACATACGGTGTTATCCTCGCAATCTTTACATTAATTTCTGATAGATACACATAATCCCAAAAGCAGCCTGCTTCAAGGTTGCAGGCGGGTCGGACCACGGAACAGGTAAACTACCTCGCGGATGTTGTTCAAGCCAAGCAGGATCATCACCAGACGGGAGAGGCCGATGGCCAGACCACCGTGGCTGGGGCAGCCGTGCTTGAAGAAATCCAGGTAGAACTGGATCGGTTCGAGATGCAGCCCTTTTTCCAACGCCTGTTGGGCCAGCACATCGTAGCGATGCTCGCGCTGCGCCCCGGTGGTGATCTCCAGGCCGCAGGCAATCAGGTCGAAGCTGAGCGTCAGGTTGGGGTCAGCGGGGTGGCGCATATGATAGAAGGGGCGTACGCCGATCGGCCAATCGGTCAGGAAGACAAAATCGTGGTTATATTTTTCCTTGACGTAGGCGCCCAATTCGCGCTCGCCGCCGGGGTCGATATCGCCCTTCTTGTCGGGCGGCAGGGTGTAATTGCGTTGCTTGAGAATTTGCACCGCTTCGCTCATCGGAATGCGCGGGAAAGGCACCACGGGCACCTGCAAATCGAAGCCGAATAACTGCCTGATCTGCTCGCCGTGTGCATCTTTGACCCGCCGGTAAACGTATTGCAGCATACGCTCTTCGAAGGCCATCACGTCTTCGTGCGACTCGACCCACGACATTTCCATATCGATGCTGGTGAACTCGGTCATGTGGCGCGAGGTGAACGAGGGATCGGCGCGGAACACCGGCCCGATTTCGAACACGCGCTCAAAGCCGGCGGCCATGGCCATCTGCTTGTAGAACTGCGGCGATTGGGCCAGGTAAGCCTTGCGCTCGAAATAAGGCACCTCAAACAGTTCGGCGCCGCTTTCCGATGGGCTGCCCATCAGCTTGGGCGAATTGATCTCGATAAAATCATTTTGCAACCAGTATTCACGCAGCGCGGCTTCGATGGTGGTCTGCACACGGAACAACAGCAGGTTCTCGGGCCGGCGCAGATCGAGGTAACGCCAGTCCATGCGATAATCCAACGCCGGTTGTTCGACCGCAAACGGGTCCAACGGCAGCGGCGAGACCGCCAGGTTTTCCACGTCGAGCCCGCTGAGCTGGATTTCCAGCCCGCCCAGTTTGACGATTGGGTTATCCACCACCACGCCGGTGACGGCGATGGCGCTTTCGGCCGTCAGGGCCGAGATGCGCTGGGCCAGTTCGGCGCCGGCTGCTTTTTCAAAGGCCACCTGCACCGCGCCGCTGCGGTCACGTACGACCAGGAACTGCATCTTCTTCTGGTCGCGCAGGGTCTGCAACCAGCCTTGAATGCGCACGGTCTGACCGATGTGTTGTCGCAGGTTAGCAATCAGGGTACGTTCCATTCTTTCTCCTAAACAGCGGGGTTACTCGTAAACCTCCGGGGGCGCCCAGTGGCGCAGCAGGGCGGCTTCCTGTTCTTCTCTGGCGATGCCCTCTTCGGCAATGGCGATCAGGCGGGCGACGGCCTCGTTGGGTGAGAGCCTGCGCTCCACCAGGCCCTGCAGGGCGCGCTGGTAAACAGACTCAGCCACGCGCGCCCGCCAGTGGGCCACCAGTGTGCTTTGCAGCAACAAGTGCAATTCATTTTGCAGGCGCGCCTGTTCGCGGCAGCGCCATTCGCCGCTGCGCCGCAGGTATTCGCCGTGCTCATCGATGGCCTGCGCCACGGCCTGAATGCCCGCGCCCTCGGTGGCCACCGTGCGCAACACAGGCGGCAGCCAGCCAACAGGAGAGTCGTCGTGAGGGTGAGCGGGGTTGGCCATCTCCAGCATGGCGCGCAGGGCGCGCTCGGTGTTTTCCACGCCGGGACGGTCGGCCTTGTTGATCACCAGTACGTCGGCGATCTCCAGGATGCCGGCCTTGATGGCCTGGATATCATCGCCCATCCCCGGGGCCTCCACCACCAGGGTGGTGTGCGCCAGGCGGGCGATGTCCACCTCCGACTGTCCGGCCCCCACCGTCTCAATCAAGATGATTTCAAACCCGGCGGCATCCAACACCTGGACGACGGCCGCCGTCGAACGCGCCAGGCCGCCCAACGTGCCGCGCGAAGCCATCGAGCGGATGAACACACCGGGATCGCCGCTCAGGTCGCGCATGCGCACCCGATCGCCCAGCACCGCTCCGCCGCTAAACGGGCTGGTAGGGTCGACCGCCACGATCGCCACCCGGCGCGGGGCGCGTCCGTCGTCAGGGCGGCGGAAGGCGAGCGCCAGCCGGTTGACCAGCGAAGACTTGCCCGTACCGGGCGCGCCGGTAACCCCGATCAGATGGGCGCGGCCGGTATGAGGGAACAGTTCGTCGCGATCGGCGCGTCCCTCGACGCTGTCATTTTCCACCTGGGTCAGCAGGCGGGCCAGCGCCAGACGGTTGCCTGCCAGTACGGCTTCGGCCAACGTCATGGGGCTGTACTCAGGCGGCCTCGCCCAGCACAGCTCGCCTGACGTCCGCTGCGATCTGAGTGGTGGCTGCCCCAGGCCCATAAACGGCATTGACGCCCAGCTCGACCAGCCTGGATACGTCTTCTTCGGGAATGATCCCGCCGACAAAGACGTGCACGTTGTCCTGCCCGTTGGCGCGCATCAGGTCCAGCACGCGCGGCACCAGCGTCATGTGGGCGCCGGAGAGGATCGACATCCCCACCACGTCCACATCTTCCTGCAGGGCGGCTTCGGCAATCATTTCGGGGGTCTGGCGCAGGCCGGTGTAGATTACCTCCATCCCGGCGTCGCGCAGTGCACGCGCCACCAACTTCGCACCCCGATCATGACCATCCAATCCAGGTTTAGCCATCAAGACGCGAATCTTTCGCTCCATGTCCTTCTCCAGGTAAAAGATTGAACATTTTCATTATACCGCGGGATGTGCAATTGTAAGCCGTCGAGTCGCATTGTGGAAAATTACAGTTCTGTTGTGTGCCGGTTTTTGCGCTGCCGGCGGGTTGGCCGGCGGTCGTGGAGGGCGGGAGCAGGC
>CAZHTS010000090.1:12974-18309 GCA_964535315.1 uncultured Anaerolineaceae bacterium | reverse complement strand
TTTGACAGTTGAGCAGCCGCACGGCGCGCTGAACCCACCGGCTTTTGCCTCTTAGCAATTGTTCCCAGGTCACAGATAAAATCTGGCGTCTACTCGTACGCCAACACCTCGCGAATGGTCAAACTGGCGGCGCTGCGCGCCGGAAGAATGCTCGAGAACAACGAAAGCACCAGCACCAGCGCCAACCAGATCAAGAAACCCTCCGCAGTATACACCATATCGGTGCGGGCGTCGAACAGGGCGCGCGTCATGATCGCCGACAGCGCCTCGCTGATCGGGATGGACAGCAGCACCCCCAACAGCCAGCTGATCATGCCGATGATCAACCCTTCGGCCACCACCATTTTCATCACGATGCGGTCCGAAGCGCCGATAGCGCGCATCACGCCGATCTCGCGGGTGCGTTCCAGTACGTTCATGCTCATCGTACCCATCAACCCGATGCTGCCGACCAGCGCCGCCAGCATAGCCATGAACAACAGAAAGCCGATCATCGTATCAAAACCATCCGCCGCCGATTGCTTGAGCGATTTTCCGGCGCGAATATCGGTCAGGTAATAACCGGTTGCGGTCAGCAGCCCTTGCAGGTGTGAAGCGGCCGCCTTTTGTTCGTCCAACGTCCGGGTATTGCTGGTAATGATCTGGTAATTGGCCGCCCGCCCAGACTGGCCGGTGACGCGCACCAGCGAATCGTAATCTGTGTAGGCAATAAACCCGCTGGACTTACCGGCAAACTGGAAAAAGCCCACCACCACCCAGTCGGTCTTTTTGCCGTTAATCTTCAACCGCAGCCGGTCGCCCACCTTGAGATTGGGATACTGCGACAGAAACAGTTCGCTCAAGGTGATGGCGTTCTGATCGCCGGGCAGAATCCAGCGCCCCTTCGTCACCATCGGCTCGATCAGCCGGCTGTCGGCCGGCGGCGCCATCACCCGCACGCTCTCGCCCGGTTGATCGTTTTCATCCAGCAGCACGGCCAACGTCCCGGCCCAGCCCTCAATCTGCACCACCCCCTTGTGCTGCGCCAGCAGCTGCTCCACCTCTTCGATGCGCTGTGGGCGATCCAACGACAAATTGACGTCCGCCGCAAAGTATTTGCTCAGCTTGTCGGTATAGCTGGAGAGCGACGAACGCACGTTGAAAATGGAGATGAAGATTGCCCCGCCCAACGTCAGCGTCACCAGCGTTAATACCAGCCGGCTCTTGCGCCGGAAAGTGTTGCGCAGCGAGATACGCAGCGGGCGTGAGATGCCGCGCACACGGTTGACCATACGCCCCAGCCAGTCCTTCATGTCCATGCCGGCGCCCACGCCGACCCCGTTCAGCGCCTCCTGCACCGAAACCCGGGCGCCGCGCAGGATAGGCATAATCGCCGCCGCCTGCGGCACCACCAGGGCAATGAAAATCTGCAACAGGTACGAGGCCGGAACCGGGTGCTGGCCCTGCAAGGTGAAATTCATTTTGGTCGCCAGCGAAGCGAGCGCTCCATATGCGGCACGGTGCGCCAGCGGCAGGGAAATCGCCAGCGCCAGCAGGCTGTAGATCAGGATCAGCGTCATGTACACCTGCACGATCTGCTGGCTGCGCGCCCCGATCGTCTTCATCACCCCGATCTGCTGTACCTGCTGGTTGAGCAGCGCCGAAAGGGTATTGGTGATCAAAAAGGTGCTCAAGAACACCACCATCAGCCCCAGCATCAGCAAAATCCCACCGATGGCATCGATGTAGGTCACGTTGGGGTGATCGGTGCTGCGGCGCACCACCGTAAATAAGGTGGCGTGCCCGTACTGATCGGCGCGTTTGCTGATGCGGTTGGACACCCAACGGATATAATCCAGGTCGTTGCGGTCCCCGTCGACCGTCACATACATCAGGTTCAGGCTGCCGGGCTGCTCCAGCCATTTGAGCGTCTCAAAGGTAATGTAGGCCTGCGGCGGCGCCTGGAAGAAGCCGCCCGCCCCACCGTTCGAACCGACCGTTTCGTCCTTGACAATGCCCACCACCTTCATCTGGCGCGTCTTGCCCGAGGGCAGTTCGATCTCGACCGTTTGCCCCAGATCGGTATTGACCTTGCCCAGTTTGTTCCAGTCAAAAACGATCTCGTGATCTTCTGGCGGCCACACGCCGCGTTCCAGGTGCACGCGGTTGATGGTGTATTCATCGAAATCCGGCACAGCGATCAGGTTGACCTGCGTCCATTCGTTCGGCCCGCTGCGCACCCGCAGGCTGAAGGTGCGCGCCCCAACCGCATCTGCCACGTGCTGCATGTGGCGCACGCTCTCCACCAGTTCCTGCTGGAAGGGCCGGATGGTCAATTGAATGTTGGCCGGGTTGACGTTGGTGTAACTGGTGCGCATATCCTGCCCCAGTACCACATCGATGGTGGCAATCGTGCCCACCGCAAACAGCCCCACGGCGATCGAAGCGATCACCAGCACCGAACGCACCTTATTGCCCCATAAATCCGCCAGAACTTTATACCAACGCGGCCGCAACATGCCAATCCTCCATCACTTCCACCCCGGAACACAACAGGTCGTGCTCTGTGCGGCGCGCCTGCGCCGTTTGCGCCACCTGTTCTGCCACCTGAGCAGAGACATCCATCAGGTTCTCAAAAGCCGGGCGGTCGAACGCCAGCAGTTCAACCGGCTGCTCGCCGGCGCACACCTGCGCCAGGGTCTGCCCGCCGTACAGCAATTCCACCTCGCCAAAATGTTGGCCGGGGCCCAGGCTGGCGACCCGTTCCGTGGCGTTCAACAGCACCTCCACCTGTCCGCTGCGCACCAGGTAGAAGCCCTCATTGTCTGCCCCCTGTTCGAAAAGCACTTCGCCGGGAGCCAGGAGGCGCGGCCGTCCCAGGTGGCTGATCGCCAGCATCTGATTGTGCGCCAGGCCGGGCCAGGCGCGCCAGACGGCCTCGTTGACCAGTTCGCCATCGCAGATCAACATCGTGCGGTGCGCCCGCTGCGCCAGGCTGCTGTCGTGTGTCACCATGATGAAGGTCTTACCCTGCGCCACCTGATCTTCAAAGAGCCGCATCACCTGTTCGGCGGTGCGCGAGTCGAGGTTGCCGGTCGGTTCGTCGGCGATCAGGATCGGCGGGTCGTTGGCCAGCGCCCGGGCGATGGCGCAGCACGCCTGCTGCCCGCCCGAAATGGCCGCCGGCAGTTTGTCGGCATATTCACCCAGGTTGACCAGTTCCAGCAGGTGCTGGGCGCGGCGCTCGCGTTCGGCCGGCGTATATCGATCGCAAAAATCCATCGGCAGCATCACATTTTCGGCCAGCGTCAGCATCGGCAGCAGTTGGAAGAACTGGAACACAATCCCCAGGTTGCGCCCGCGCCAGACCGACATGCGGCTTTCGTTCATGGTGTGCACGAAGGTGCCCGCCACCTGCACCGTGCCCGAGGTGGGGTGATCGATGCCGGTCAGCATGTTGATCAACGTCGATTTCCCACTGCCCGACTTGCCCACCACACTGATAAACTCACCCTGGTGAAAGTCGGCGTCGATGCCCTTCAAAACCGTCACCTCGCCGGCGCTGGTCTTGAAAGATTTGACAATCTGTCGCATTTGAATCAAAGCTTCAGTGTTCATCGGCAATCGCTCCATCCACGATCCGCAGCACGCGTGAGACCCGCCGCGCCAGGGTCGGGTCGTGCGAGACCATAATCACCAGCTTGCCCTGCTGCACCAGCCGGTCGAACATCTCAAAAATCACCTCGGCTGTGGCCGAATCGAGACGCCCGGTGGGTTCATCGGCCACCACGATGGGCGGATCGTTGGCCAGCGCCCGGGCGATGGCCACCCGCTGCTGCTGCCCGCCCGAGATGGCCGAAGGCAGTTTGTAGGTATGCTCGCCCAGCCCGACCTGTTCCAGCAGCGCCAACGCCCGCTGGCGGCTCTGCCGGCCCTGATAGTGACCGCATAGATCGATGGGCAGCAGTACGTTATTCAACAACGACAGGGTCGGCATCAGTTGAAACGACTGATAAATCACCCCGATCGTCCGCCCGCGCCACACCGCTATCTGGTTCTCGCTCAAGGTGTGTACGTTGACGCCGCCCACCGTCACCTCGCCCGAGGTGAGATGGTCGACGGCCGTGATCATATTCAGCAAGGTAGTCTTGCCTGCCCCCGATTTGCCAATAATCCCGACCAGCTCCCCAGGGTAAAAATCGGCGCTGACGTTCTTGAGCGCCAGGAACGCCCCGGCCGTCGTCTGGTAAGCCTTGCTCACGTTGCGCAGGCACACCAGCGGCTGGCTGCGATCCGCGGACACAGGGGCTGGCGAGTCAATTTTTTGTATCTGAAGCCCAAACATCGGTTCGCTCCTCGGCTGCATTGATTGACACAGGTGTACACAAGTGATAAAATGTATCTATGTCAACAAATGAACTAGTGTTCATAAATGATTATATGTCGTCTCGCCAGCCTGTCAATCCCCAGTTCTGGTATAATGTACAATAATAGACATTCTGTGGTTTTCTGTTCACTTTTTGATCGAAGGAGCCGGGAAATGGATACCAGAACCGATCGCCGCGTCAACCGCACCCGCCGCATGCTGCGCACCGCACTCAAAGAACTCATCCTCGAGAAGGGCTATACCAGCATCACGGTGGAAGAGATTACCGATCGGGCCGACATCGGGCGCACGACCTTTTATTTGCACTATCGTGACAAGGAAGATTTGCTGCTCGACAGCCTGGACGCCATCTCGCTCGAACTCAAAGAGCAGGTGGCGCAGATGATGCCCACCCGCCAGGAAGTGCCCAACCTGCGCCTGCGCTCCGATTCGTCCAGGTTCAACCCCATCCTGGTCGTCTTCCAGCACATCGGCGACAACCGCGATTTCTACCGCACCATCCTCAGCGATGAGGTGGCGGTCAAGGTCGGCCGGCGGGTGCGCGACTTCATGAGCGAAGCCGCCTTTGAATTCTTCACCCGCCGCTTTCCCGAGTTATCCGGCCAGATTAAGCCCAAAATCCCGCTCGAGGTGGTCGCCGCCTATTACGCCGGCTCGCTGCTCGAACTAATCACCTGGTGGATGGATCACAATATGCCTTACACCGCCGAAGAAATGGTCAACATCTTTCGCCAGTTGTTCTTCCCCGGCGCCTGGGAAGTGCTGGGGCTCCCTGCGGAAGAACGGCCCTGAGGCGCATGCCTGCGCCGGGCCGTCATCGCGCCCCCTTCAAAACATCGCGCCCTTGCCCCTTTGCGTTAAGCCTTTCGCCGGCCATTCCCAGCCCCACCCACGCCAGGCCGGCAGCACGGCGCCCCCCTTCAAAACACTGCGCCGCTGCGTTTAAGCCTTTCGCCGAACTACATCTTG
>CAZHTS010000090.1:5019-12874 GCA_964535315.1 uncultured Anaerolineaceae bacterium | reverse complement strand
CCCCCTTCAAAACACTGCGCCGCTGCGTTTAAGCCTTTCGCCGAACTACATCTTGCGCATCCAAAACAGAATCGTCAACACCCCATCCCAAAAACGATGCCAGAATTCCATCTTCATCTCAACTCCCTTTTTCAGTCTCAGGAAAACAGGCGACCGAGATCAACGTCAGCCCGGTGTCGCGCAGATGATTGATCACCCCGTACAACGCCGCCTGATCCGGCAGCGTCCCCAGCAGCAGGGCGCTGCCGTCCGCCTGGTTCTCCAGCCGCATCCCGGCAAACCAGCCCTGCCACTGCTCCGACAAATGTCCCTGGATACGGATCTGCCAGAACATTTCGCCGCCGTCACAGCACCACGCTCTGCACCCGGGCCGGGCGGAAGGCCGCCCACTTGAACAGATAGACGCTGATCAGGCCTTTCATCACCGCCTTGAACGGATTGGCGCCGCCAAAACATCGCTGGCAATAGGGGTGCGTCAGGCTCAAGCGCTTCATCCCGGCGCGAATGGCCTGCGCCTGCTCGCCGCTCAACAGCTGCGCCAGCGACTGCTGCTGCAGATTGCCCAGGGCGGTCTTGCCGTCGTAATCCGGGCAGCAGATCGTCACCTGGCCGTTGCTCAACACGCCGACGTTTTGCAAGGCGTACCCGCAAAACCCCAGGTGCGCCGGGTAGACCTTGCCGCTGGTAAAGGCATTGCCCCAATCGGCAAACTGCTGTACGTACACCTGAGTGCGCTCGTCCACCTGCACCAGTTGCGGCGTGTTCAGAGTGAGACGCCCCAGCCGGCTGCGCACCTCCTCCAGCGAAATCTGTTTGCCGGCGGCGACGCACACATCCAGCAGGTAGGCCGCCAGCGACTGGCGGTCGAGACGCCGATCCCAATGCTTACGCATCGCTTCGTCCACGTCAAAATATTTGTGCGACGAAGTATCCATGTAACACAACACCACCTCCATCGGCGAACCCGAACTGCGGATCAAATGAACGGCGTTCATCACCCGGGCGTAATACTGCTCAAATGTCAGGGCGGCGGTACGCCCATCGTGTTCAGCGGCGCTCAACACCTGCACCGAGACGGAGAGCAAATCCAGCCCGCTGGCGATCAGACGCTGCACGCGCTCCCCGGTCAACAGCGAACCATTGGTGGTCAATTCGGTGCGCAGGCCGCGCTGGCGCGCATAGCCGATGGCCGCGTCAATGTGCGGGTAAAGCAGCGGCTCCCCCAGGACGTGGAAACCGACCGTATCGGTGATCCCTTCGGCGGCAATCTCATCGATGCCCTTCTGATACAGCGCCTGCGGCATGTGCTGCTTCGGGCGCTGCGAAAAACCAATCGGGCAGAAATCGCAGTGAAAATTACAGGCGTTGGTCACCTCAAAGTAAACTTTGTTGGGCTTCAAACTTGGATCGAACATAACCTACCTCGCGGTTTGCAAAAGTCTCGATTTTTTCCGGCGCCGGACATCCGTCGCCGCCGGCATCGATACCAGCATACCTGCCGCCCCGGTGGAGAAAGATCAACCAAAGGATGGATTTAGACGGTGGAGGGTGAGAGGATTTTTTCCAGGCGCGTCAAAATCGCCGCGGCGGCCTGCGCCCGGCGTCGATAACAGACGGCGCCTTTACAACCAATCCAGGGCGCGGGCGCAGCTCACCGCCTGGATGCGGTTCTGCACGCCCATCTTGCTGTAAATGTTGTTGATGTGGGTCTTGACCGTGCTGACCGTCACCACCAGCCGCCCGGCGATCTCCTGGTTAGACAACCCGGCGGCGATCAGGCGCAGCACCTGTAGTTCGCGCTCGCTCAACGGCTCGACCAGTTGCACCGGGCAGGCGCTGACCGGCAAGGAGACCTCGCCGCGCCGGCTGCGTTCGTCGCTGCGCCCTTCGCAAATCGCCAACAGCCGGCTGACGTAATCCGCCAGGGTCGCATGCCCCTGCAAGCGGTAGAGCAGTTCGGCCAGGAGCGGCCCCTCATCGACAAACATGCGCACATAGCCTTCCGGCTGCGCCAGCGCCAGCGCTCTTTCCAGCGCGGCCAGCGCTTCGGCTTCTGCGCCGGCGGCGCGGTGAGCCAGCGCCTGGATGGTCAGCAGTTCGATCACCAGGGCCACCCGCCCCCCCGTCTCGGCCGTCTCCAGGCAGGGGGTCAGCACCGCCAACGCTGCGGCCGGATCGCCCTGAGCAAGCGCCACCCTGGCCAGCATAACGCCCTCCATCTCACGCAGGGCGGCCATCACCGCCGCCGAGCGCTGCTGGCAATCGCGGGCCCAACGTCCCGCTGCTGCCAGGTTACCCCGCAACAGGTGCAGGCGCGCCAGTTGCAAACGCGCCACCTCAACCGTGGCCGGCGAAACCATCCGTTTACGCAGGGCCTGCTCTGCCTGGCGCATCAATTCGCCCGTCCCTTGCCCGTCGCCCTGAGCGTGCTTGACCATCGCCAGATAAGTTGAAGCGCTGGTAAAAATGTCGGCGCTCTCCCATTGCAGCCCCAACTCCACCGCCGCCGCCAGGTAGAAAGCCGCCTGCTCCAGGTCGTTCCATTCGTACAACAGGCGCCCCATGCGGTCGTAGATCACACTGGCCACCGGGAACTGCTTGCCCGGTGACGCGAAATACCCCGCTGCCCGGTCGAAACAGGCCCGCGCCTCGTGCAGCCGGGCCTGCAACAGACGCAAATCCAGCAGCTGGCTGAGCGCCGTCAGGGCAATGAGCGGGTTGCCCACTTCGTCGCTGCTGGCACACGCCTCCAGATAGGCTTTCTCGGCGCCGGGCAAATCGCCCGACATCTCGTGCGCCAGGCCAAACACCAGGTACGTCATGGCGTACAGCGGCCTATTGCGCGCCGTCAGAACTGCCAGCGCCTGACGTGAAATCTGCAAAGCCTCCGGCAGGCGCCCCTGTAACACAGCAATTAACGCCGCGATCATCCCCGCCTCAGCGTGCAGCTGCTGCTCGTCGTCGCTCGCCAGGTGGCGCGCCTGCTGGCACCAGCTGCGCGCCTCGTCCAGTTCGCCGGCCGTGAACAACGACCAGGCGCGCACCAGGCACAGTCTCGCCCGGGAGCGAATAATCTCTTCCGGCAGCAGACGCAGCCAGGCCATCACCAGGCGGGTATCGCCCGGCATCAACACACGTTGTTCTTCGCTCTCGATCAGGCGCACAGCGCGTTCGTAATCCTGGGCGTGCAAGGCGTGCTCGATCGCATCCGGCGCCAACCCATGACTCTCGTACCACAGGCAGGCGCGCCGGTGCAGCGCCGTCACACTCTCCGCCAGTTCCCCCGTGGCCGCGGCCCGTTGCAAACGGCTGCGCAGGAATTCGGCGAACAGATGATGATAGCGGTACCAGTTACGTTCCTCATCCAACGGCTCGAGATACAGATTGGCCTGTTCGAGCGTTTCAAGCATCTGCACGCCATCTGTCCCGCCGGTCAGGGCGTCGCACAACGCCGGGTTCAATCGCTCGAGGATTGAAGTGCACAACAGGAAGCGCTGCACCACGGGCGACTGGCGCCGCAGCACCTCCTCGACCAGATAATCGACGACGTAACGGTTGCTGCCGGTGAAATCGGCGATGAAGGCGGCTACGTCGCTGCGGCCACGCAGCGAAAGCGCCGCCAGTTGCAGCCCGGCGATCCAGCCATCCGTGCGCGCTTCCAACGAGTGCACATCAGCGGGGGCCAGTTCCAGCCCCATCACCTGGCGCAGAAAATGGTCGGCTTCACCCTGGTCAAAACGCAGGTCGGCGGCGCGTAGTTCCACCATCTGGTTGCGCGCCCGCAGGCGCGCCAGCGCCAGCGGCGGATCGGAGCGGGTGGACAACACCAGGCGCACCTGCGGCGGTAAGTGTTCCAGCCAGAAGCCCAGCGCAGATTGCACCTCGTTGGCCGCAATGCGGTGACAGTCGTCCAACACCACCACCAGGGTATAGGAGATGGCAGCCAGATCGTTGATCAACGCCAGCCAGGCCGCCTCGAGCGGGTTGGCAAACTCGGCGCTGACCGGCATCTCCAACAACACCGCCGCCGTTGCACCCAGGTTCGGGTCGACGGTCTGGATGGCCGCCAGCACATACGTCAAAAAACGGCCCGGGTCGTCGTCGCGCTCGTCCAGCGAAAGCCAGCAAAAACAAACCCCGCGCCGACCCGTTGCCGCCGAATGAGCCGCAATCCATTCCCCCAGCAGGGTCGTCTTGCCAAAGCCGGCCGGCGCCGCCAGCAGCGCCAGGCGCGCCCCTGGAGCCAGCAACAGGTCGAGGCGCCGCACCAACTGCGGGCGTGACACCCGCTCGGTGCGCGGTGGCGGGATATACAATTTGGTCGCCAGAATGGGGATCGTGACCATATCGTTTTAAATTATAATACAGCTGCCTTTCGGTTGGTATTCGGGCCGGAAAACGCTATAATGACTCTATCACGTACGCGCCCTTCAGGAGGTCGCTTATGTCGTTGCCATCTTTCGATGCCGGGTATCAGCAAATCCAGATTGAAATCCAGCAGGCCAACGCCCAACTCAACCAGATTACCGAAGAACTCGGCGCCGCCATGACCGCCCTGGCTGCCGCCGAAGCCGACCTGGCCCGCGCCCAGACCGAGTGCGAGCTCAAGCGCCAGCGAATCGTCGAGTTGCAGATTGCCCAAAGCCAGGCCATTGCCGCGCAACAGATGGCCAGCGCCCGGCTGTACACCCTGGGGCCGCGCTGAGCGCGCATCTGCCCGCTGCCTGCCCCCCTTTTGCATCACATCCAAAACTCAGGGAGAGAAGATCACACACCCATGAACCAGAGCCTGCTCTTTTTTGGATTGTTCACCTGGGGGCTGCTGACCGGAGCAGCCGGCATCGTGCTGATCGGAATGCAGAAACGCGACGCTCCCTCCCAGACCTCGTCGTGTACCCGGATTGCCGTCATCGCCCTCATCCTCCTGGACGTCCTCGGCTGCGTTACCTCGTCAGCCAGCGGCGCCCTGTTCTTCGCAGGTAACGGCTCTAACAAACAGGCCAACAAAAACACGCCGGCGCTGGAACCCACCGCTGCCGAAGAGGCCACCCTGCTGGCCGAAATGCCCACCCCAGAACCGATTGAAACGCCCGCAGGCGGGGGCACCGTCGTCCAACCGGTGACCATCCGGCTGTTGAGCATGGCCAAAGACACCCCGGAATACGAGGCCGACCGCGTTCTGGCCGAAACGTTCACCAAAGACACCGGCATCCAGGTCGAAGTGGTGCCCGGCGATTGGCCCCTGGAAAAAATGTACACCCAGGAAAGCGATCTGCTCGCCTCGGGTTCAGACGAGATCGATGTCTACCAGATCGATATGGCCTGGATCGGCGTCCTGTCCGATGATCTCTACGACCTGAGCGACGCCGAAGAACAACTCGGCCCGCATTACCCGGTCATGGTCGACGCTGCGCGCGTCAACGACCGGCTGGTGGCCATGCCCTACAGCGCCAATCTGGGGTTGTTGTACTACCGTCTCGATCTCCTGGGAAAATACGGCTTCACCGACCCACCCAAGACCTGGGACGAACTGGAAAAAATGGCCCAGGCCATCCAGCAGGGGGAGCGCGAACAGGGCAACGCCGAGTTTTCCGGTTTCGTCTGGAACGGTCAGGTCGGTGAGGGTCTGACCATGACCGCCCTGGAATTTCAAGCCTCGCAGGGCGGCGGGCGCATCATCGAAAGCGACGGCAAAATCAGCGTCAACAACCCGCAGGCCGTCAAAGCGCTCAAACGGGCGCACGATTGGATCAATACCATCTCGCCCTCCGGCACCATCACCTATAATGAGGTGGCCATTTACGAAATCTGGAATAAAGGCGACGCCGCCTTTATGCGCAATAATGTCCTGGCCTACCGCTTGAGCGCCACCCCCGAAAGCCCCATCTACGGTCTTTATAATGTCGCCCCGCTGCCCGGCGGCGAATCCGGCAGCGTCAGCACCATCAGCGGTAGTTATCTGGCCATCGCCAGGAACACCCGCTACCCACAGCCCGCCATCGCGCTGGTCCGTTATCTCACCAGCGCCGAGGCGCAGCGCTACCGCGCCCGGAGCGCCGGTATGGTGCCCACCCGCCCGGACGGCTTCGGCGGTGAGGCCAACGTTAAATTCCCTTACTTCTCCACCGTACAGAACGTCCTGGAAAACTCGGCCATTGCCCGCCCGGTGGCGATCAGCGGCAAAAATTACCCCGTCGTCTCCGAAGCCTACAGCCAGACCATCGCCCATGTGCTGGATAATCAGGGCGACGCCGAAGCCATGCTGGCGGAACTGGAAAAATATCTCATCGAGGCGACCGGCCTGACGCCCTGAAAACACCACTCAAACCCAACCTTTAGGGTCTGTAATGTAGTTGTAAGGTGAGCGTAGGGTAAGCGTAGGTTATGCGTCAAGTAATGAAGAGGGCCGCCTGATAAGATAATAGTCAAAGGGCGACTTCTCTTCTTCTCCTCCTTAAAGAGTGCCGGGGTCGGCGTCCCCGGCACTCGATAATTTAAGCTCAGTTCTCTCCCCGGCCTGCCAGGAAACGTTCCAGCAGGTCGGCTTTTTCGTTACGGCCCAGGAGGCGATACGCCCGGGCCTCATACTGCAAGGAAAGCACCGGCAGACGCAGTTCTTCCCAGACTACAAACTGGCGATACCGGCACACGTCCACCGGCTCTTCCCAACGCCCGTCCGGCAGCAGCTTCTGCAACGCCCCCATCAACTCCACCGGGACGCCCGCCACGCGCAGGCAGCCGAAATGCGAACGGATGCGCGCCGAAGGCCGGTACGCCAGCGGTTGAACGACGTATTCTGCCAGCGACTGTTCTATACGATAGACGGTCGCTTCGTCCGCCTGGAGATCGATATCGTGCACTTCCAGCGGCACGCCCTGCAGCGCCATCCCCACGCTTCCGGTAATGACCCAATCCAACCCGCTCAAGCGAGCATGCAGCACCCGCAAGGCCTTTCCGTACTCCGGCGGCAGTTGTGTAATCATGACCACCTCGCTGTAAAAATGGCCGCGGTTACGACGGCAAAAAGATTATAGCACGCCGCCATTTGTGATACACTTGCACACGCGTTATTGAACTTCTTCCGGAGGAAACCCCATGACCACTCAACCGACCTTTTATCCCATTGACATTGCCGGCGTCCATCGCGAGTTACGTCTGTTCGAGATCAAGCCCGGCCTGCGCATTGCCATCCTCAACATCCTGGGCGACAACGAACTGGTGCAGGCCTGCGCCAAAGCGCTCAAGGACAAACTGGCCGGCTACGACTACGATTTTCTGGTCACCGCCGAGACCAAGAGCATCCCGCTGGCCCACGCCCTTGCCGTCGAAACACAAAAGCCCTACGCCGTACTGCGCAAGAGCTACAAACCCTACATGGGCGATGCATTACAAGCCGAAACGCTCTCCATCACCACCGGTCACCCGCAAACGCTCTACCTGGACGCCAAAGACCGCCAGGTCATTGCCGGCAAGAAGGTTGTGATCGTTGACGACGTGATCAGCACCGGGTCGACGTTGCAGGGCATCCGCCTGTTGATGCAAAAGGCCGGCGCCCAGGTCGTGGCCGAGGCCGCCATCCTCACCGAGGGCGAGCGCGCCAAGTGGGCCGAGATCGTTTCGCTCGGTCACCTGCCCGTCTTCAGCGACTGAGCGAGCGTTTGTAGCTCTTCTCACCGACGTAAAGCCGGCCGGGGGGGAGTTTGCTCCTCGCCCCGGCGGGGCGAGGTTGGGTGAGGGGGGAATCCGTCCGCACGACCGGCACGCAGCTAAAACGGTGCTTTCACCCTCACCCCGGCCCTCGCCCTCGAGGGCGAGGGGGTTTGCTCTTCTCGCCGGCGTAAAGCCGGCCGGGCTA
>CAZHTS010000090.1:0-4919 GCA_964535315.1 uncultured Anaerolineaceae bacterium | reverse complement strand
GCCCTCGAGGGCGAGGGGGTTTGCTCTTCTCGCCGGCGTAAAGCCGGCCGGGCTAGGAGTTTACTCCTCGCCCCGGCGGGGAGAGGTTGGGTGAGGGGGGAATCCGTCCGCACGACCGGCACGCAGCTAAAACGGTGCTTTCACCCTCACCCCGGCCCTCGCCCTCGAGGGCGAGGGGGTTTGCTCTTCTCGCCGGCGTAAAGCCGGCCGGGCTATCCGGTGGTAATATGCGCGCCCTGGCTGGCCCGGCACAGGTAAACTTCCGCCTCCCGCCCCGCAGCCTGCACGTAACCGGCCTTCAAACCCTCGATAAAAGCCTGGGCCTGCTCCTCGGCCACCAGGTTAACCGTGCAACCGCCAAAACCGGCGCCGGTCAGGCGCGCCCCCCAACAGCCGGGCAGGCGGCTGGCCGTTTCCACCAGCACATCCAGCTCGGGGCAGCTGACCTCATACAGATCGCGCAACGAGGCGTGGGTGGCGTACATCAACTGGCCAAACGCCGCCGCATCGCCGGCGGACAGGAGTTCCATCGCCCGGTTGACCCGGTCGCATTCGTACACCACGTGACGGGCACGCTGCGCCGCCGTCGCACGCAGCGTGGGCGCGTAGCGCTCAAAATCCGCCGGGCTGACATCGCGCAAGGCGCGAATCTCCGGCAGGTGCGCCTGCAAGCCGCGCACCGCTTCTTCACACGCCGCCCGCCGGTCATTGTAGGCCGAACCGGCCAGGCTGCGTCGCACCCCGGAATTAGCAATGACGATCACACTACCCGGCGGCAGCGGCACCGGCTTCCAATCCAGGCTGCGCGTATCAAAGTAGACCGCATGACCTTCCACACCGTGCGCGCTGGCAAATTGATCCATCAGTCCGCAGTTGACACCCACGTAACGGTTTTCGGCCTGCTGGCACAGGCGCGCCAGCGTCATGGCGTCGGCCTGCCAGCCGCCCAGCGCCCGCCACAAGACGGCGAAACCCACCTCGACCGCCGCCGAAGAACTCAACCCGGCGCCCATCGGCACATCCGAGGTAAACGCCGCCCGCATGCCGCTCACGGCGTAACCGTGCTGCTGCAAGACCCACGCCACTCCGGCCGGATAGAGCGCCCAGCCGGGCAGCGGTTGGCCGTCTGCGTCCACCTTCTGCTCTAACCGATCCAGGTCAAAGGTCACCGACTGTCCCAGATCCATCGCCTGAAGCTGTACCAGCCGGTCGGAGCGCGGCGCCGCCGCCAGGCGCACCGCCCGGTCGATGGCGGCCGGCAGCACCAGCCCATCGTTGTAATCCACATGCTCGCCCAATAAGTTCACACGGCCCGGCGCAATGGCGAAAACGCTGGCCTGCGGTAAAACGGTATCAAACATGGCTTTCCCTCACTGGAAATTGTTCGACTAACGCCTTTTTTTGCGCGTGGCTGAGGTTCTTCAGCGCCCGTTCGCGGCGCATGGCCGCCGGGCGGTCCGGCTGCGGCTCTACATACACCAGCCGCACCGGGCGGTGCATCCGGGTATAACGCGCCCCCCGCCCCAGGTTGTGCTGGCGAGCGCGCCGTTCCGGGTCGGTCGTCCACCCGGTATAATAGCTGCCATCGGCACACTCCAGGATATAACAATAACACGCCATAACGGGCTCCCCGGCCGGTGTTCGGGCGTCAGTGGTTGTCTTTGTTTTTCGGCCTGCGCCCCATCCCGATCAACCGCCCCATGATCTCCCCGGCGGTCGGCAGCGGCTCACTCTGCGCAGACGTCTCCCAATCGCACTTCTGGCGGCGATCCAGCCATAAAATGCGCTCGTTTTGCAGATCCTGAAAACGCGAGTGCAGCGCCTCTCCTTCGCGCCCCGCAATTTGCTGGCGCAATGTCTGCAAGGAGGCGATCATGTCCCCCAACAAACGGACGGCGTTCTCACCGTTGAGCAGCGCCAGCTCGGCCAGATTGGTGCGGCCCTCCACGTCCATAACCGCCTGGGTGGCCCCGGCAAACGACTGCCCGGCCACCTTGCGCGTCTCCTGCCAGCCCGGCTGGCCGGTGATCGCATCCAGCAGGGCAAACGACATCAGCTGCGGCAGCAGCCGGCTGCTCGCCAGCAGCCCGTCCGCCTCGGCCGCGTCGCAGAAATACGGGCGGGCGCCCAGCAGCGCCGTCAGATCCGACACCAGTTGGAACGCGCCGGCATCCCCGCCGGGCGGCGTGGTAATGATCATCACACTCTCATTGAACAAATCGGCGTGCGCCACTTCTACTCCGTGGCCCGCTTCTTCCAGGTATTTGGGGTTCAACGTCGGCGTCATGCTGACAAAATGGCGATCCTCGGGGATATACTGCGCCGCCCAGGCTTCCACCGCCACTTTGACCGGCGAGGTATCCACCACCACCGCACCGGGCTTGAGATCGGGAGCGATAAATTCCAACGTCTCACGCACCTCATCCATCGCCAACGCCAGGATGACCACATCGGCGTCCTTCACCGCCCGCGGCAGATTGTACTCCAGCCGGTCTACCGCCCCGAGTTTCTCGGCATGCCGCGCCACCAGGGGTTCGCGGTCGTTGCCCACCCGCTGGATGTTTCCTTTTTGCGCCGCAAGCGCCAGACCAATCGAGGCGCCAATCTGGCCCAATCCAAGAATGGTAATCTGTACGGTCATCGCAACCTCCATGAGATTTTTTTTGCCCGGCGCTTGCCTGGACAATGCTGAGATTGGATTATATCATGGGTGGTATAATCTGGACGTGCTACCGGACTTGCAGCTTGACGACACCGTACAATTGCGCAAGGCGCACCCCTGCGGCAGCTTCCACTGGCGGGTCATCCGCCTGGGGGCCGACATCGGCCTGGAATGTTGCCAGTGTGGCCGGCGGGTGATGCTCTCGCGTCGTGAGCTGGCGCGCCGGTTAAAAACTGTATTGACTCGAGGAGAGAATGCCCCCCCTTCCCAAACGTGACCGTCCTCACATTGTGTTCCTGTTCTCCGATACCGGAGGCGGCCATCGTAGCGGCGCCGAGGCAATCATCGAAGCCCTACAAATCGAATATCCCGGACAGGTGACGAGCGAAATGGTCGACATCTTTCGCCAATACGGCCCGCCGCCGCTCAACAAGGCGCCGGATATTTATTCCACGCTCTCGCGTATGCCCGACCTGTGGCGTATGAGCTACCAGATGAGCGATGGCCGTTATCGGGCGAGCATGTTCAACCAGGCCATCTGGCCCTATATCCGTCGCCCGCTGCGCCGGCTGTTAAGCGACCATCCCTGCGACCTGATCGTATCGATGCATCAGCTTACCAACGCCCCCGTTCTGCACGCCATGAAACGGCGTAAAACGCCGTTTGCCACCGTGGTGCTGGATATGGTTTCAACCCACGCCTTCTGGTTCGATCGCCGCGCCAATCTGGTCATGGTGCCGACCGAAGCCGCCTGCCAGCGCGCCCTCAAGCTGGGTCTTTCGCCGGATCAGGTGCACGTGGTTGGCATGCCGGTGGCGCAGCGTTTCTGCCAGCCGCCCGGCAATCGCGCCGGACTGCGCGCCCGGCTGGGCTGGCGTCAGGATTTGCCCATCACCCTGTTGGTAGGCGGCGGAGATGGCATGGGCCCGTTAGAACGTACCGCCCGCGCCATCGATAGCGCCCGTCTGCCCACCGCATTGGTGATCGTTACCGGGCGCAACCGCAAACTGAAAGCCGCTTTGGAAAAACGCACCTGGCATATCCCCGTCGCCATCTACGGCTTTGTGCACGAAATGCCCGACTTCATGCGCGCCGCCGACATCCTGGTCACCAAAGCCGGCCCGGGCACCATCAGCGAAGCGTTCATCGCCGGCCTGCCCATCATTCTATATAGCAAAATGCCCGGGCAGGAAGACGGCAACGTCACCTACGTCGTCAAACAGGGCGCCGGCCTGTGGCGTCCATCGCCCGCCGGTGTGACCGCCGCCCTGCGCGACTGGCTGCAAAATCCCGAAAAACGCCAGCGCGCCGCCGATGCCTGCCTGCGTCTGGCGCACCCCGAGGCCTCGCGCCACGCCGCCCGCCTGCTGGCCGGCATGGTTGGTTTGCCCACAGACCTTGACCTGCCGCCCGGGTGTCGGTAAAATAAGGTCGTTGCGGGAGTCGCCAAGTGGTAAGGCATCAGCCTTCCAAGCTGACATTCGCGGGTTCGAATCCCGTCTCCCGCTCTAGATAACGAATAGGCCAAATGGCCTATTTCAAAACAGGCAGAATCGCTCTCAGGGTTTTTGTATTCGCGCGCTATGCTGAGGATGCAAAATAGATTTCCTGGGAGAAATAATGAACGCGACACGCTCACAAACTACGTTTACCGACCCTCCAATCGCCGTCTCGCTGTTTGCCAAGACACGTTGGAGCTGGCTGTGGTTGATCGTACGGCTGTATCTGGGCTATACCTGGTTGAGCTTGGGGCTGGGTAAACTCAGCCAGCCAGGCTGGGTTCAGACCGGAGAGGCGCTGAAAGGGTTCTGGGAGCGCGCCGTAGCTATCCCCGCCGCCCCTGCCCGTCCGGCAATTTCCTTCGATTGGTACCGGGCCTTCCTCCAGTCGCTGCTCGACAGCGGCGGTTATACCTGGTTCGCAAAACTGGTCGTTGCCGGTGAACTGTTGATCGGCATCGCCTTGATCCTGGGCTTTTTCACCGGTATTGCCGCTTTCTTTGGCGGTTTCATGAACTGGAATTTTATGATGGCCGGCACCGCCAGCACCAACCCGGTGCTGTTTGTCCTCGCCATCCTGCTGATTCTGGGCTGGAAAGTCGCCGGCTGGTGGGGCCTGGATCGCTGGGCACCCCCTGGCAACCCGGCAGGCTGTTCGGCAAGCCTGCCTCCGGCGTAACCACGCCAGCTTAACGGTACTTGATTTTAGCGCCTGGGGCTGCCCCTATATTCCGTAGCGGCAGCCCTCGCCGCCGCCC
>CAZHTS010000089.1:0-18612 GCA_964535315.1 uncultured Anaerolineaceae bacterium | reverse complement strand
CATACAAGAGGATGAGTAGCCTGGCGGGTCACCCCTGAGTTTATCGCGGGCCATCAATAGGGGGAACGTAGAGGAGTAAGGAACAGTCGGAATAGCAATATAATATTCCACGATTATTTGAGCCGTATCAGGAGGAATTTTGGGGTGTGGTGGATGGATAATTTAGAACGGTTTCGTCGCTTTCTACCCTCTGATTTGATTGAGAAGGCAATTTCTTTGGAGGATATTGGGATTAATGAATATGTTTGGGAATGGCGTGACGCTTTAATGGCGATCGATATTCTAGTAAAAAAGAGAGTGTTCATATTAGGTGGGGATGTTTATTCGCGTGTGAATAATAAACTCGAACTCACGGGGGATTCCTGGCATAGTGATCCTCCTAATATTAATCTGTTATGTGCAGAGAATGATTTCTATAAGTCTCAGACTGCTGCTAAGAATTATATAAACGCCTATGTGGATAAAAATGGTGAGGCGTATTATTTTTCAATCGTAGGGAGCTTTCCAGTTTAATGGACTTATTATTGGAGAAACGCCTGATCATTAAGGCTGTTGAAGTGTATCAACGCAGGCAAATGAGCTTTGCGCTTTCTGGCCATCGACAGAGTGAAACTGCGTTGCAAGGGGGCAGCTCGTGTGCCAGCTTATTTGCGTGCTTTGTAAGCAACTACACTGCCTCAGTTGGTAAAAATCCGGGAGCAAAAGGAAACGTTGATTTCCTCATCGCTACCAATCAAAGCCAATATCAAAAACTTTTGCATGGTCAACGGGTCGATGGCTATTTGATGAGGGATGGGTACTTGGGATGGTATGATGAGGCGGGTAACTGGGTTTATTACTTGATGGGAATAGGGTGCGAGTTTACCAGGTACCGTAGTCTGGGAGTGTAATGAGATTACTATGGTTGATATTAATCGTTTAATTGCCCTCAAAACACAACTTCGTTATCAATTTCAGCTTGCTCGAAAACGGTGTGAAGCTATCGATTTCATCATTCGCGCAAAAGAAAATCTCGAAAGAGTACGGGAAGAGATCAGAATAAGCGCAGGAAATAAAAGGGCAAGAGAAAAAGATACAATCGATGGGTTCACTTCTCTTAATGATGAGCAATTGGAGCAGACATACTTAGAACAGTTACAGGAGAGCCTGGATTTTGTACAAGTGGAACTTCAAAAGAGGGACGGTTATAGTGAACAAATTACAGGCATTCTCCACAAAATGGCAGTACCATACGATGCAATAATGGACGCAATTCAGTTTACGATCGACTCGGATTTTAATAAGGATTTAGTTAATAACGAAATCAGTGAAACTGAAGATTTGATTAATAATCCTCCTGAGTCGTTTGTTATAGCAATGCATCCTGGCGCATCGCCAGGGATTTACCAACGTAATTACCTCAAGACTTTGAAGGAAATTGTACAACGCCTGAATGAATGAGAAACAGTAAATGGGAAGACGAGCGAAGCGCTGGAAAACCACCCTATAGTAAAGGTGACCTGCAGAAATCGGGGGGCAGGGGTGGACCTGCAAAAGGGGGAAATATATCTACAGGACTCGCTGGAGCAATCTATTGGACCCTGTCGGAATAGCAATATAATATTCCACGATTATTTGAGCCGTATCAGGAGGAATTTTGGGGTGTGGTGGATGGATAATTTAGAACGGTTTCGTCGCTTTCTACCCTCTGATTTGATTGAGAAGGCAATTTCTTTGGAGGATATTGGGATTAATGAATATGTTTGGGAATGGCGTGACGCTTTAATGGCGATCGATATTCTAGTAAAAAAGAGAGTGTTCATATTAGGTGGGGATGTTTATTCGCGTGTGAATAATAAACTCGAACTCACGGGGGATTCCTGGCATAGTGATCCTCCTAATATTAATCTGTTATGTGCAGAGAATGATTTCTATAAGTCTCAGACTGCTGCTAAGAATTATATAAACGCCTATGTGGATAAAAATGGTGAGGCGTATTATTTTTCAATCGTAGGGAGCTTTCCAGTTTAATGGACTTATTATTGGAGAAACGCCTGATCATTAAGGCTGTTGAAGTGTATCAACGCAGGCAAATGAGCTTTGCGCTTTCTGGCCATCGACAGAGTGAAACTGCGTTGCAAGGGGGCAGCTCGTGTGCCAGCTTATTTGCGTGCTTTGTAAGCAACTACACTGCCTCAGTTGGTAAAAATCCGGGAGCAAAAGGAAACGTTGATTTCCTCATCGCTACCAATCAAAGCCAATATCAAAAACTTTTGCATGGTCAACGGGTCGATGGCTATTTGATGAGGGATGGGTACTTGGGGTCCATAATTTGCCTGGATCAATCGCTATCTGAATGCAAATCACAGAAGGGAAAAAAATGGATAATATTCTGATTCTTATACTGTTTCTTTGGATTGTAGCTGATACTTTGGATGTGTATTTTCTTCGCCGTGAGGTAAAAGAGCTAAACAAACGTGTAGATGAAATTTCAAAATTACTTCAAAAAGCGTAAGAATATACGACACGTTGTCAAGTTATCCCACAGTATGGTAAACTAAAACCGGTTCTTAAGCATTTGCCTGTAGAGAGAGGATAACCACTCTAATGCGCAACATTTATCCATTTACTGCAATTGTTGGACAGGAGCGCATGCGGCGCGCCCTGGTATTGAATGCCGTCGATCCCCGCATCGGTGGGGTGCTCATTCGCGGCGAGCGCGGCACGGCTAAATCGACGGCGGCGCGCGCCCTTTCGGCTTTGCTGCCGCGCGTGCGCGTGGTCAGCGACTGTCGCTTTGGCTGCGACCCCGACGCTCCCACCAGCTGGTGTACCGAGTGCCGCGAGCGGGTCAGCCGCGGCGAGGAACTGCCCATCACCACCCGCCCAACGGCGTTTGTCAACCTGCCCGTCTCGGCCACCGAAGACCGCGTGGTAGGTACCCTGGACATCGAAAAGGCCATCCAGAAGGGTGAGCGCGCCTTTGAGCCCGGCGTGCTGGCTGCCGCCAACCGCGGCCTGTTATACATTGACGAAGTCAACCTGCTGGACGATCACGTCGTGGACGTGCTGCTCGATTCGGCGGCGATGGGGATGAACATCGTCGAACGCGAGGGCATCTCGTTCACCCATCCGGCGCGTTTCATCCTGGTGGGGACGATGAACCCCGAAGAGGGCGATCTGCGCCCGCAGTTGCTCGACCGTTTTGCACTCTCGGTAGAGATCCACGGCATCCGCGACGCTCGCGAGCGCATGATGATCATGGAGCGCAACCTGGCGTTTGAAGCCGACGCCGACGTTTTCCGCGGCGAGTGGCTGCCCAAGGAAGACGACCTGTCGCGCCAGATCGAACAGGCGCGCAAGTTGATCGCCCAGGTGACCTACACCCGCCGCGATCTGCTTTCGATTGCATCGCTGACCGCTTCGCTCAATGTGGACGGCCACCGCTCGGATCTGGTGATCCTCAAGACCGCCCGCGCCCAGGCGGCGTTTGAAGGGCGCACCAAGATCACCGATCACGACATCGCCCTGGCGGCGGAACTGGCGCTGCCGCACCGCATCAAGCGCGGCCCGTTCCAGCAGGCCGAGATCAGCCGCGAGGATTTGCAGGAGCGCATCGAGCAGTTGAAAGCGGCCAGCACCACCCAGACCGACCCGAACGCCGCCGAAACGGTGGAAGATCAGGCCGGACAAGAAAAAAAAAACAGGTAGATAACGACGGTTCACAGCAGGAAGACACCCCCGAACAGGGGGTGCCGGAACCGGTACAGCAGAACCCGTTCGATACCGGCAACAACCAGTGGTGGACGGGCGGGCAGAAACAGCAAATTGGCGAGGCCTTCATGCCGCGCAAGCTGGACACGCCCCTGGATAAGATGATGCGCCACCAGTCCGGCCGGCGGTCACGTACCTTCACCGACCGCCGCCGCGGCCGTTATATCATGTCGCGGCCGGCCAACGGCAACCCCAGCGACCTGGCCTTTGACGCCACCCTGCGCGCCGCCGCCCCGATGCAAAAGCAGCGCAGCGAGCAGCGCAAACAGGTGGCGTTTGCCGTGCGTCCCAGCGATTACATGCGCAAGGTGCGCGTGCGCCGGGCGGGCAACCTGGTGTTGTTCCTGGTGGACGCCTCCTGGTCGATGGCGGTGGCCGAGCGTATGGCGGCGACCAAGGGCGCCATCCTCTCGCTGCTGACCGACGCCTACCAGCGTCGTGACCGGGTGGGGCTGATCGTCTTTCAGAAGGATCGCGCCACGCTGGTATTGCAGCCGACCAGTTCGGTGCTGCTGGCGCAGCGCGCCCTGGCGGATATCCCCGTGGGCGGCAAGACGCCGCTTTCGGCCGGCTTACAGCTCTCGTACGAAGTGCTGCGCCAGGAACGCATCCTGCACCCGGACGTGATGCCGCTGCTGATCGTGCTGACCGACGGCGCGGGCAACGTGTCGATGGGGCACCTCTCCCCGCAGGAAGAGTCCAACCGCCTGGCCGAATTGATCGCCGCCGAAGAGGTGCACAGCGTGGTGATTAATATGGAACACGCCGCCTTCGACCAGGGGCTGGCGCAGGCGTTGGCCGAACACCTCAAGGCGCCGTGTTACTCGCTCGCCGATCTGCGCGCCGAGAGCCTGTACAACGCCGTACGCCAGGAAATGACGCAGATGAAAACGATCATTCAGGAAGAGCGGCGTTGAAAGCGCTTCGTGGGTATAATGGGGGTATGCCGCTCGTTGAACGTATCTGGAGGAAGGGTATATGACTTTAACTGAGAGCAGCCGGCGCGCCCGCCTGCGCTCCACCCTGTTGTTGATGATCGTGGTCTCGATCCCGTGTTATTGTCTGGGCTTTCTGGTTTTGCAGATCAGCCAGCTTTCGCGCACCGCGCCCACCCCCACGCGGGCGGTGACGAGCACGTTTTCACCTAAGGTCACCCGCCCTACGAAGACGCCGCTTTACCCGACGCTGCCGCCCTGGATATCGCCGACCATCACCCTGACCCCCACCATTACCCTGACCCCCACCCGGACGGCAACCTTCCCGCCGCTGCCGACGCGCACGCCGACCTTTACCCCCTCGATCACGGTGCGCCCGCCGACCTTCACCCTGCCGCCGCCGACGTTTACCCTGCCGCCGCCAACGGCCACGTTTACCCTGCCGCCGCCGCCAACCGATACCCTGGAACCGGACACGCCGGAACCCAGTCCTACCTCATAAGTTGAATGGACACAACTGCATGACAGAACCGACCCAATTTCTCAAAAACCTGCTTTCATTGCCTGGTCTCTCGGGGCACGAGGCGCCGGTGCGCGCCGCGATTGCCGATGCCTGGCAGCCGCTGGTGGACGAACTGGCGGTCAGCCGGGTAGGCAGTCTGCACGGTCTGCGCCGCGCCACCCGTCCGACCCGTTCGCCTGCGCCGCGCATTCTCATCTCGGCGCACATGGATGCCATCGGCCTGATGGTCACGGCGGTGGTGGACGGCCTGCTGCGCTTTACCCAGATTGGCGGGGTGGACGCACGCATCCTGCCCGGCCAACCGGTGACCGTCCATGCCCGCCGCGATCTGCCGGGGGTGGTGGTGATGCCGCCAGAGCGCCTGCTGCCGCCGGGTAACGGCGGGCGGGCGGTGGAGATGCCGTATTTGTTCGTCGATACCGGTCTGCTGCCGGCTGAGGTGAGCGGGCTGGTGCGCCCCGGCGACCTGATCTCGTTTGCCCAGCCGCCGCTGGATCTGATGGGCGGCGTGATCGCCGGGCACAGCCTGGATAATCGCGCTTCGGTGGCGGCGTTGACGTTGTGTTTGCAAGAATTGCAGGGCAGCCTGCACGCCTGGGACGTGTGGGCGCTGGCCAGCGTGCAGGAGGAAGTGACCCTGGCCGGCGCATTGACCTCGCCATTCGAGATCCGCCCCGATCTGGCGGTGGCGCTCGACGTGACCTTTGCCAAGGGGCCGGGGGTATCGGATTACCGCGGCTATCCCTTTGGCAAGGGGCCGACGCTGGGGACGGGGCCCAACATGCACCCGGCCCTGCTCAAGGCCTTCCGTGATGTGGCGCAGCAGATCGAGATGACCACCTACGTCGAGCCGATGGCGGGCATGTCGGGCACGGATGCGGTGGGGTTGCAGGTGGTGGCCGAGGGCATTCCTAGCATGGTGGTGGGCATTCCCCTGCGCTACATGCACACGCCGGTCGAGGCGGTGGTATATAAAGATATTCAGCGTACCGGGCGGCTGCTGGCGGAATTTATTGCCCGCCTGGAAGCAGATTTTGTTGAAAAAATTAGCTGGGATGCGTAACCGATGAGTGAACAAGCCCCTTTGCAGTCTGATGCGCCGTCAATCGGCGCAGAACAAATTGCCCTGCTCGAACGTTTGAGCAACGCCTGTGCGGTCTCGGGCGACGAGGGCGAGGTGCGCGCCATTGTGTTGGAGCAGGTCAAACCCTACGCCGACGAACTCAAGGTAGACGCGCTCGGCAATGTACTGGTCACCCGTAAGGCCAAAACGCCGGGGGCGCTGCGCGTGCTGCTGACCGCCCACATGGACGAAGTCGGCTTCATGATCATGGAAGAAACCGAAGGTGGTCTGTACCGCTTTGTCATCGTGGGCTCGGTTGACGAGCGCCAGCTGGTGGGCAAGACGGTGCTGGCCGGCCGGCAGCATTTCCCGGGGGTGATCGGCGCCGCGCCGATTCATTTGACCACCGCCGAAGAGCGCCAGCGTCCGATTTCGCTGAGCGCCCTGCAGATCGACCTGGGGCTGGAAGCCAACGGCAAACTCAAACCGGGCGACCGGGCGACTTTTGCCACCCCGTTCCGCCAGGTGGGCCCCAGCCTGTTTGGCAAGGCGCTGGACGATCGCCTGGGGGTGGCGATGCTGATCGAACTGGTCAAGCACCCGCCCGAAAACGTCGAACTGCTGGCGGCCTTCACCGTGCAGGAAGAGGTCGGTCTGCGGGGGGCGCGGGTGGCGGCCTATGCCTTTAACCCCGACCTGGGGATTGCCCTCGATTCGACCCCCGCCGTCGATCTGCCGATGTGGGACGGCTCGGAGAACACCCAGTACAACACCCGCCTGGACGCCGGGCCGGCGATTTACATCGCCGACGGCGCCACGCTTTCGGATCCGCGCCTGGTGCGGCATTTGCTGAGCGTGGCCGAGGCCGAGGACATCCCCTATCAGGTGCGCCAGCCGGGCGGCGGCGGCACCGACGCCGGCGCCATTCACAAACAGCGCGCCGGCATCCCCAGCGTGTCGATTTCGGTGCCGGGCCGTTATGCGCACACCGCCATCCTGGTGGCGCGGTTGGCCGACTGGCAGAACACGCTGCGCCTGGTGGATGCCGCCCTGCGGCGCCTGACGCCAGACGTGCTGGCGGCAGAACGGTAGGAGGCGGGCGGGTGAACGAAACCGAGGTGATTGCCCGGACGCAGCCCGGGCCGGTGACGCAGGCGTCTCTGGTGGCCGATTTGCGCCGCCTCGGGGTGCAGCCCGGACAGGTGCTGCTGGTGCATTCCTCGCTCAGCGCCCTGGGCTGGGTGGCCGGCGGGGCGCCGGCGGTGATTCTGGCCCTGGAAGAGGTGTTGGGGGCCGAGGGTACGCTGGTTATGCCGGCCCATTCCGGCGATCTTTCTGACCCCAAAGACTGGCAGAACCCGCCCGTGCCGCCGGAGTGGTTCGAGCCGATCCGCCAGCACATGCCGGCCTACGATCCCGATCTGACCCCGACGCGTGGCATGGGCGCCATCCCGGAATGTTTTCGCAAGCAGGCCGGGGTGTTGCGCAGCGCTCACCCGCGGGTGTCGTTTACGGCGCGCGGGCCGCAGGCGGTCTTGATCACCGCCTGTCACTCGCTGGATCTGAGCCTGGGAGAAGGGTCGCCGCTGGCGCGCCTGTACGAACTGGATGCCTGGGTGTTGCTGTTGGGGGTCTTGCACGATAACAACACCTCGCTGCACCTGAGTGAATACCGCGCCGATTTTGCCGGCAAGCAGGTCGGGCCGCAGGGCACGGCCATCCGTGTGGACGGCGGACGCCGTTGGGTGACGTTTGAGGATATCGAACTGGACAGCGACGATTTCGGCCGTCTGGGCGAAGATTATGAACGTGAGACGAACGCGGTGCGTCTGGGCGCCGTGGGGTGCGGCGTGGCGCGATTGTTCCGGCAGCGCCCGCTGGTCGATTATGGTGTTTCGTGGCTGTGTGCGCAACGTAAACACAGTCAATAGTGCAGGGTGAATTCTTTCAGGAGTCGTGCATGAAAAGCCTTATTCAAATGCTGGTTGAAACGGTTGGCCCCTCGGGTTATGAGAAGGCGGTGCGAGATCTGGTGCGGGCCGAGATCAGCGGTTACGCCGACGAAATGTATCTGGACGGGTTAGGTTCGTTGATCGCCCGCAAGGGACAGAAGGCGGCGGACGGTCTGCGCATCATGCTTTCCGCCCACATGGACGAGATTGGGCTGATTGCCACCCACATCGACGAAAATGGTTTTGTGCGCTTTACCACCATTGGCGGGGTGCGTCCGCACACCTGTTTGGGCGGGCGGGTGCGTTTTGTCAGCGGGGTGTGCGGCGTGATCGGCGCCGAGAAGATCGAGGCGATGGATCGGCTGCCCGGTTTCGACCGCATGTTTATCGACGTCGGCGCCACCAGCCGCAGCAATTGCCCGGTGCGGGTGGGGGATGTGGCCGCCTTCGATCGCCCGTTGCTCGACCTGGGCGACCGGCTGGTCTCTAAGGCAATGGATGACCGCATCAGCGTGGCGGTGCTGGTCGAGACGTTGCGCCGCATGGGCCCCAGCCCGCACGAACTGTATTTTGTGTTCAGCACGCAGGAAGAAGTGGGCCTGCGCGGCGCGACCACGGCGGCTTTTAAGGTGGACCCCGAACTGGGAATTTCGGTGGACGTGACCGGCACGGGCGATACGCCGCGCGGGGTGACGATGGAAGTTGCCCTGGGCAAGGGGCCGACCGTCAAAGTGCGCGATGGCGGCATGCTTTCTGACCCGCGTCTGGTGCGTTTTATGGCCGACTGCGCCGAAAAGGCCGCCATCCCTTACCAGCTTGAGGTGTTGGAGATGGGCACCACCGATGCGCGCGCCATGCAGACCACCCGGGCGGGCGTGCCTGCCGGGTGTGTTTCGATCCCTTGCCGCTATATCCACTCGCCTTCTGAGATGGTGGATTACAACGACGTTCAGAATGCGGTGCGGTTGTTGGTGGAGCTGCTGAGTCACCCGATCGTGTTGGAATGAAACCTGGCATAGATGGGTTTGGATGTTTTGCCAGACACCTGTTAGCGTTTGCATTGTTGCTGGCGGGGGCAGGATGTTTGCCGCAGAGCGCGCCGCTTGTTGGGGCGAGCACGGCAACCAGCCTGCCCGCTGCCGGGGCTACGCCGACCGCCCCGGTAGTACCACCCACGCCGCAGAGCACGGCGGTGATCAACGAGGACGCGCCCACGACGTTGACCCTGTGGCTGCCACCCCAGTTTGATCCGACAGCCAACACTCCGGCGGCGCGTTTGTTGAGCGAGCGGCTCAAGTCGTTTGGCATGCAGCATCCGGGCATACGTCTCGATGTGCGCATCAAGGCCAGCAGCGGCCCGTCCGGTTTACTCGAGACACTGACCGCTGCCAGCGCGGCAGCTCCGCTGGCCCAGCCTTCGCTGGTGGCTCTACCGCGCACCGACCTGGAAACGGCGGCGCTCAAGGGGTTGGTGGTCTCATTTGACAGCTTCAGCCAGAGCATCGATGATTCGGACTGGTATGACTATGCCCGCCAGCTGGCGCTGGTGCAGGGTGGGACGTTTGGGCTGCCGTTTGCCGGCGATGCCATGTTGTTTCTGTACCATCCCAACGAAATTGGCGGCAGCGCCCAGGCCGAGTGGTCGAGTATCTTACGTCTGGGGCAGCCACTGGTCATTCCGGCCAGCGACTCGCGGGCGCTGGTCACGCTGGCGCTTTACCGTTCGGCCGGGGGCAGTGTCGAAGACGCCCAACATCGCCCGGTATTGCAGCCCGAGATATTGACACAGGTGCTAAAATTATATGCAGATGGTGCACAACAGGGCGTTTTTCCCACCTGGATAACCCAATACCAGACCGACGGGCAGGCCTGGCAGGCGTTTCGCGAGCAAAAAGCGCAGGCGATCATCACCTGGAGTTCGCGTTATCTGACTGAATTGCCGGCGGATGTCAGCGCTGCGCCGCTGCCGGCGCTGGGCGCCCGGCCGGTGACGCTGGCAGATGGCTGGCTGTGGGCCATCGCCGAACCAAGGCCAGAACTGCGCGAAGTGAGCGCTCGCCTGGCCGAGTATTTATGCGAAAGCGAGTTTTTGGCGCAATGGACTGCCGCCGCAGGGTATCTCCCCCCCCGTCCAACTGCGCTGGCAGCCTGGCAAAACAAAGGGCTGCAATCCCTGCTCAGCCAGGTGGTGCTGGCGGCTGAGGTTGTCCCACCCAATGATGTGACCAATTCGTTGGGCCCCGTGCTGCAAAATGCCACCGTTCAGGTCATGCAACGCCAGAGCGATGCGGTACAGGCAGCCCAATCTGCTGCTGAACGTCTGATACAGCCATGAGACTATCCTTACCTTCCTCCCTGCAATTCTTGCGTGGCGACACGCCCGCCAGGCGGCGCCAGCGCCGCAATCTGGTGGTGGGCCTGCTGGCGGTCGGGCTGTTGTTTGCCACACTGGCCTGGCGGCAGTGGGCGCCGTCGGCTGCCCTGCAGGCCAGCGCCGGGTTGGCCCCTACGCCCACGCCGTACGTATTTGCCGGTACGCCGATCCCGTACGATTGGATCGACCGCGGCGATCAAACCAATGGCATCGTCCTGGGCGGCGTGGCGCTGATCCTGATCATCGTGGGCGGCACGTTTGCGGTGATCCGCAAAACTGGCCAGCCGCGGCGCAGTTAGCCGGCCGGTTGTAAGAGACGCCGCAACTCCGGCAGGATCTGGCGGGCGGCCTGTTCGCCGGCGGCGATGGCCTCGGCGCTGCGCGGAAAGCCGAGGAACATGGTCATGTCCGGCGGCAGGGGCGGGTAGAGAATCAGGTCGGGGTGGTAGCGCTCAAAGTGCAGGCGGGTGAGCTGCGAGACCATGCACAGATCGGCGCGGTAGAAATCCAGAAAGCCTTCCGGGGGCAGGAACGGCCAGCGTGGCCGGTCTGGCAGGCTGTGCCAGGGTGGGTCGATCTCCGGGTGGATCTGGGGATCGATGGCCAAAACGATCTCGGCGCCCAGTTCGCGCGCCAGATCGACCGGCACGTTTTTGAGCACGCCGCCGTCCACCAGGCGCATGCCGTCCACTTCAACCGGGTCGAACACGCCTGGCACGGCGCTGGTGGCCATGGCGGCGGTCAGCAGCGAGCCTTGATTCAGGGTGACCTCGCAGGCGCGCACCAGATCCACGGCGCACAACGCCGTGGGCAGGCGCAGATCGGCGAAGGTGTGCTCGCCAAAGATCTCGCCTAGAAATTGCTGGACGCGCGACCCCAGCAGCAGACCGCGCCGCGCCGCCGATGGATCGAGCAGTTTGACCAGTTCGCGCAGGTGGGTGAAGCGCAGGGCGATTTCTTCCAGTTCGGCAGGCGAATAGCCCAGGGCATAGGCGGCGCCCAGGATGCCGCCAATACTGGCGCCGGCGACGTAATCGATGCCAATCCCTTCCTCTTCCAGCACTTTGAGGATGCCGATGTGTACAAGACCGCGGGCGCCGCCGCCGCCCAAAACGATACCGAAGGATTTCATGGTGTGTTTCAGACCTCGACTCTACAAACGTATGGGTAGTTTACCATAGGGTGGGTGCCGGTGCAGCGCAGAAGCTGAAAATAAACGCGATTACCTTTTCGTGCAACTTTGCCGCGCATTTTGCGTACAATACAATAAGGAAAAATTTTGTTTTCGCTTAAATGAGGTTGATATGAAACAGGTAAGTTTTTTGTGGATGCGGGTGGGGGTGGTGCTGATCCTCGGGTTGGCGTTGGTTGCCGGCCTGGCGGGGACGGCGCGCGCCGCCGAGTTCGATAACGATGGGAAAATCGGCGCGGACGAGGTCATCGACGACGACGTCTTTCTGGGCGGCGAGTCGGTGGTGATGGACGGTACGGTCAAAGGCGCGCTGTTTGCCGCCGGTGAAACGGTGACCATCAACGGCACCGTGGAAGGCGATCTGTTTGCCGCCGGGTCTAAGATCGTCCTCGGCGAGCAGGCGCGGGTCGACGGCAACCTGTTTGCCGGTTCGCAGGTGATCGATTTGCACGGTAATGTGACCGGCAGCGTCTTTGGCGGCAGTGCGGCGTTGACGGTATGGGATACCGCCGTGGTGGCGCGCAACCTGTATTACGGTGGTTACAGCCTGACGACCGAAAAAGGCAGCCAGATTGCCCGGGACGCCTACTTTGGCGTGTACCAGGCGTTGTTGAGCGGCGAGATCGGGCGTGACGTCAACGGCGACGCCGGGGCGCTGGAGCTTGCGGGTTCGATCGGGCGCAACCTGACGCTGGAGATCGAGCAGCCCGGCAAAGATGGCGAAATCCGTCCGATGCCCAAGATGCAGAGTGGGAACGAACTTCCCGCCTCGGTGCCGAGCGGGCTGCGCGTGCTGCCGGGTGCGGTCATTGCCGGTAAGCTGACCTATGTCAGCCCGGTAGAACAGGCCGGCGCCATTCAGGCTGCGCCGGGTGAGGGCGTGGTCTATCAAAAGCCGGTGGTGGATCCGCGGCGCGAGGTGAAGGAACCTTCGCCGTGGGTCACCTCGTTGTTGAGTTTCGTCCAGACGCTGGTCAGCCTGTTGGTGTTGGGCGGTCTGGCGTTGTGGAAGCTGCCGGGCGCCAGCCAGGGGGCGGTGGCTCAGGTGCGCCAGAAGCCCTGGGCGTCGTTGGGGATCGGTTTCCTGGCGCTGCTGGCCGGGTACGCCGGTGTTTTCATTGCCGCGTTGTTGATCATCCTGCTGGCGATTGCTTTTGGCGTTGCTTCGCTGGGCGGTTTGGGCACGGTCATCTGGGGCGTCGGGTTGTCGGCGCTGGCGCTGGCGTTTGCCGTCTTCCAGGTGCTGGTCAGCTACGGCAGCAAGCTGGTGGTGGCCTACCTGGTGGGTGAATGGGTCGTGCGGCGCTTCCTGGCGCAAAACAGCCGGCCGCGCCTGTGGGCGTTGGTGATCGGCGTGCTGGTTTACGCCTTGTTGACCGCCATCCCTTACCTGGGCGGTTTGATCGGTTTCGTGGTGACGCTGTTGGGCCTGGGCGCTATCTGGCTGATGTACCGCGCCGGGCGCACCCCCACGGCGGAGATTGCCGTAACCGAGACGCCCGCTGCACCCGAGGCGCCGGCGCTCTGATCGTTTGCTCTGTTGACAATTGCGATGTGGCTGTCTGCCGTTTGGCAGGCAGCCACATTTTCTTTGTGGGGGCGAAACAGGTATAATGTTTGCAGGAGCAAGTCATTTCACAGGAGAAGATAGAATGTCCAGGATTTCCATGATCATTCACGGCGGGGCCTGGGAGGTCGGGCCGGAGGCCGAGGCGGCCAACCGGCGCGGTTGTATCCAGGCGGCCCAGGTGGGCTGGGCGCTCTTGCAACAGGGCAGCAGCGCCCTGGATGCGGCCGAGGCAGCGGTGAAGGTGTTGGAAGATGACGCCACCTTTGACGCCGGACGGGGCTCGTTTGCCAACCTGAACGGTGAGGTGGAGATGGATGCGCTCATCATGGACGGCGCCACGTTGGCCAGCGGGGCGATTGCCGCCATTCAGCGGGTGCGCCACCCGGTTTCGATTGCCCGTATGGTGATGGAGAAGACGCCGCACAGCCTGGTGGTGGGCGCCGGCGCCGAGGCCTTTGCCCGGGCGATGAAGGTGCCGGTTACCCCGCCGGAATACCTGCTGCCGCCTAGAGGGCCGGCCAAACCTGCCGCCCACGATACGGTCGGGGTGATTGCGCGGGATGCACGGGGGAACCTGGCGGTGGCGACTTCTACCGGCGGTATTCCGGATAAGATGCCGGGGCGGGTAGGAGATACGCCTCAGGTGGGCTGCGGGGCCTACGCCGACAATCAGGCCGGGGCCGCGGCGGCCACCGGCAAGGGCGAAGATTTGATGAAACTGGTCGTCAGCAAGCTGGCCTGTGACCTGATGGCCGGCGGCCTTTCGGCGCAGGCGGCGGCGGACGCGGCGCTGCAACGCCTCGAACAGCGTGTGCAGGGTTACGGCGGGCTGATTACCATGAGCCCGGATGGTGAGGTCGGTTTTGCTTACAATACGCCGGGGATGCCGCGCGCCTGGTTTGGCCCGGACGGTGAATTGCACGTGGCCGTTTTTCGGGATGTGTAGGAAACGATGAACAGATCGCGCCGGATTGCTGTCACGGTGTTTGCCCTGTTTGCAGTGATGGAGACGGGGGATGTCGTGCGCCTGCTGCTGGATTCGTTCGACCCGGCGCCGGGAGCGGCCGCTCTGGGGCTGAGCCAGTCTGCCCATCTGATCCGCCTGACCGTATTGGTCTTGCTGGCGCTGGGCATTGTGCTGACTGCGGCGGTTACCGTTTTGGGGGTGGTGCAGCGCGCCGGTTGGGCGCGGCAAGGCGCCCGGGCCACCGCGCTGGCTTTTGTGTTCTATGCCTTGTTTCAGGTGTGGAGCGCTCTGGCGTTGGCCGGCGAGGGACAGGCCGGCCTGATCGGCAGCGGGGTGATCTATCTGCTGGCGGGTGGGGTATCGTTCTGGGTGAGCCGTAAGCCGGCTGCTTTTGCGGCCGGTTAGCGCCTTTTTTCAACGAGGCAACAAGATGTCGTCTGCGTCATGGTTTTCGGATTTAAAAGCGTTGCTGGTTTTTCCTTTTCGCAGCCCGGATTGGCGCAACCGCTTGTTGGTCGGGCTGGCCCTGTCGTTGGGCAGTATGCTGGTGCCGGTCATCCCGCTGCTGTTCGCCCTGGGGTATAACCTGGAGATCATGCGCCGGGTCGGGCAAGGCGAGACGCCGGAACTGCCGGCCTGGGAAGATTGGGGCCGGCTGGCGCTGGATGGGTTAAAGGTCATGCTGGTCAATGCCGTGTATTTGCTGCCGGGGTATGCTATTTTGTTTCTAAGCTTTGGGCAGTATTTCGCCGTTTTCATGGGGTTCTCCATTTTTCAACCGAAGAGCGGCGAAGTCGGGTTGACCCTGGTGGCGTTGACGTCGATGCTGATGCTTTTCTGCTGCCAGGCGGTGGTGTGGGTGGTGTTCGCCCTCTGCGGTTTTCCTTTGCCGATGGCGACGGCGCACATGGCGGTGCAAGGGCGGCTGGGTGCTGCGTTTCAGGTGCGGCGCTGGTGGGCGCTGCTCAAGGCCAACAAGTTGGGGTTTTGCCTGGCCTGGGTTGTGCTCGTCGGTCTCTATACCATCTTGCTGTATGCGGTAATGATCTTGTATTACACCCTGGTGTTGTGTGCGCTGGCGCCGTTGCTGATCATGCCGCTGGGGTTTTATCTGGGTTTGATTGCCGCGGCGTTGTTCGGGCGGTTGTATTACGAGAGCGCGCAGCTCAACGTGGATTGAGCCGGGCGGCGGGCGTTGGGTAGATGCGATGCGGGTAGCGAGCAGGGAAGGGGGCCCGGAGGTGAAGGATGGCGGTTTGGTGCAGGCGCGGGGTGACCCTGGCGGTGGCGGTGCTGGCGGTGTGGCTTGGGCTCTTGCCTTTTCGTTTGCCGGCCGGTCTGCCGCCGGACGCCGGGCCGCAGGTTTTTTCGGCCGGCCGGGCGCTGCAATGGGTACACCTGCTGGCGCAATCGCCGCGGGCGCCGGGACAGGCCGGGCATGAATGGAGCCGCGATCAACTGCTGGCGGTGTTGAGGTCGTTGGGGCTGCGTCCCGAGGTGCGCCGCGCCGCTCATCCTGAACTGGCGGCGGGGATAGAAAATATCCTGGCGCGGCTGCCGGGCCAGCGCCCTGGGGCGGCTATCTTGCTGGTGAGCCATTATGATTCCGAGGCGCACACCCCGGGCGGCGGCGATAACGCCAGCGGGGTGGCGGTGGTGTTGGAAACGCTGCGCACGCTGCACGCCGGACCGGCGCTGCGCAATGATGTGTGGGTGTTGCTGAGCGACGCCGAGGAGGCGGGGATGTTGGGGGCAAGCGCCGTGGCGGCCAACCCGGCCGGGCTGGAAGATGCGCGCCTGGTGATCAACGTCGATACGGTGGTGTACGGCCCGGCCATTCTGTGGCAAACCGGGCCGCAGAACGGCTGGCTGGTGGACGCCTTTGGGCGCTCCGTGGCGGCGCCGTACGGTTATTCGTGGGTCGGCGAAATCAGCAGTTTGCTGGCGCTGGACACGGATTTTTCACCTTTTGCCGGGCGTGGTTACAGCGGGTATAACTTCAGCACGGCCTACCTGTACCCCGAAATCCAGCGCGACACAGATCGTTCTACCATCCCGCAGGCGGAGAGCGTGCAGCACGCCGGCGAGACGTTGACGGCGCTGGTGCGTCATCTGGGCGATCGGGATCTCGGGCAGATCGGGGCGCCGGATGAAATCTTCTTTGGGCCGGGGGCGGGGTTGTTTGTGCATTATCCGGCGCGGTGGGCGCTGCCGCTGGCGGCTCTGGGGGGGGCGGGCGTGCTGGCGCTGCTGGCCTGGGGGCTGCGCCGCCGTCTGCTGCGCGGGCGCGGCCTGCTGTTTGGGCTGCTGGCCCATCTGAGTGCGGCGCTTCCGCTCTTGCTGCTGGCGTTTCTGACGTTGATCGGGCTGGGGTATATCCATCTGCTCGAACTGCCGGCGCCCGGCGAACCGCTGATTGACCCGCGGCACGTGGTTGAAGATGGTTGGACGATGCTGGCCCTGGGCGGTGTGGTCCTGGCGCTGGCGGTGTGGTACTGGCGCTGGCTGCGCCGGCAGGTGGGCCCGGCGGACCTGGCGGTGAGTGGCCTGGTGTGCTGGGCGCTGTTGGCGCTGGTTTCGGCGTGGTATTTGCCGGGTTCCAGCTATTTATTCCTCTGGCCGTTGGTCGCTGTGGCGGCTGCACAGGGGGCGATGTGGCGGCTGCACGGGCGCCGGCGGGTGTGGGGACGAGTCTCTCAATGGCTTGCCCTGGCGTTGGTGTTGGCGTTGTGGACGCCGGCCGTCTATCTGCTCTTTTTGATGAGCCCGCTGCTGCTGCCGGTTTTGCTGCCGGCCTGGGGGCTGTTGTTGACGTTATTGCTACCGGTGTTGGATTCTTTGCTGGTGTGATCGTCGATTCTATCTATTGGTCTGTGAGGTTCTGTATGTGGCGTAGTTATCTGTTTCTGGTGCTGGCCATCGTGCTTGAGGTGGTCGGGACGTCGATGATGAAGTTGTCGGAGGGGTTCACCCGTTTGTTGCCTTCGGCGTTGATTTTCGTGACTTACGTTGCCAGCACGGCTTTTCTAACCCTGGCGCTCAAGGGCATCGATCTGGGCTATGCGTATGCCATCTGGTCGGGGCTGGGGACGGCCATGATTATGGTGATCGGGGTGGTGTTTTATCACGAGCCGGTGACGGCCATCAAGCTGGTTTCGGTCTTTTTAATCGTGGCCGGTGTGGTGGGGCTCAATCTGGCGGGCGGTGGACATTGAAGCCTGTACACGCTGCGCCTGTTTTGTCGCCCCGGCAGTATAATTCTTTAAAAGAGAGGAAATATCTGTTTTGAGGAGGACAGGATGAAATACCGTACACTGGGACGCACCGGCTGGTCGGTGTCGGAGGTTAGTTTTGGCGCCTGGGCGATTGGCGGCACGTGGGGCGCGGTGGATGACCGTGATTCGCTGGCGGCCCTGCACCGGGCGGTGGATTGCGGCGTCAACTTCTTCGATACGGCCGACGTATACGGCGACGGTCGCAGCGAGCGCCTGCTGGCGCGCCTGCGTAAGGAGCGCACGGAACCGATCTACATCGCCACCAAGGCCGGGCGGCGGTTAGACCCGCACGTGGCGTCGGGGTACAATCGCCAGAACCTGGTGGCGTTTGTCGAGCGCAGTTTGCACAACCTGGAAGTGGACGCCATCGACCTGCTGCAACTGCACTGCCCGCCGACCGAGGTTTACTATTACCCCGAGTTGTTTGGGGCATTGGATGATCTGGTGCAGCAGGGCAAACTGCGCCATTACGGCGTGAGCGTGGAAAAGGTAGAAGAGGCGTTGAAGGCCATCGAATATCCCGGCGTGCAGACGGTGCAGATCATCTTCAACATCTTCCGCCAGCGCCCGGCGGATCTGTTCTTTGGCGAGGCGCAGAAGAAGCAGGTGGGCATCCTGGCCCGGCTGCCGCTTTCTTCGGGGATGCTAACCGGCAAGATGCGCAAAGACAGCGCCTTTGCCGCCGACGACCACCGCGCCTTCAACCGCCAGGGGGCGGCCTTTGACCGCGGCGAGACCTTCTCGGGCGTGGATTACGAGACCGGCCTGGAAGTGGTGGAAGAACTGCGCGGTCTCGTCCCGGCGGGGATGAGCATGGCGCAGTTTGCCATGCGCTGGATCCTGATGTTTGAGGCCGTGAGCTGCGTCATCCCGGGCGGCAAGAACCCGGCCCAGGTGGAAGAAAACACGCGCACCGCCGATCTGGCGCCGCTGCCGGCCGAGACGATGCAGAAGGTGCACGAGCTGTACACGGCGCGCATCAGGCCGCTGGTGCATCATTATTGGTAA
>CAZHTS010000088.1:0-18646 GCA_964535315.1 uncultured Anaerolineaceae bacterium | reverse complement strand
AGGTGGCGCTGGCCAGCAGCAGAAACATCAGGATTGCGCTGGGAACCATGGGGACGAAGGCCGGGTTGACCTGGCGTAATACAGGAATATCCCCTAACCAGCCTATTTCTGCCAGTAAGCTGATGGCTATGACGACCAGTGTGCAGGCTTGCGGTGCGCGTTTGAGGGATACTACCGGCGAAACATCCAGACGCATCATACATGTCTCCTCGTCGCCCTGGTTGTGCGACGATAAGCTCGGGCTGGCGGAATGGGATTGCTTCCCAGCTTGTAGTTGAATCCAGTCCGGCTATGAGGGCCAGGTTTCGGGTGTGTAACGGATGATATTTTCAGTATACAAAAAATTGACGATAACGCAATGCAAATATCTTCATAAACCTTCTGCGGTAACGTATAATAGCCGCATGGCGGCGTCCATTACGGTAGAGGCGGTGTGGGAGCGTTTCAGCGAGCGGCTGCGGGCATTCATCCGCAGCCGGGTGGAAGACGACGACAGCGCCGAGGACATTCTGCAGGAGGTCTTTCTGCGGATTCACACCCATCTGGTCACCGTTCAGGACGTGAACCGGTTGGAGCGCTGGCTTTATCAGGTGTGTCGCAATGCCATTATCGACCATTATCGCCGGCGCCGGGTACACGTGGAACTGGTGGAGACGCAGCCGGACGATTTCGACCTGCCGGAAGGGCCGGACGCGGCCGAGGAAATCGCTGCTTCGCTGGGAGAAGTGCTGGCGGCGCTGCCTGAACCGTACCGCCAGGCTTTAATCCTGACCGATTTAGAGGGGCTCAGCCAGCAGGAACTGGCCGTGCGGTTGGGGATTTCGCTTTCGGGGGCCAAGTCGCGCGTGCAGCGCGGGCGGCAGAAGATACGCGACGCCCTGTTAACCTGCTGCCACTTCGAGTTTGACCGTTACGGGCGGGTGATCGACTACTGGGCGCACTGCTGTTGTTGCGCCGAACAGAAGCCAGACGCTTAAATCGTCGTTCTTCGTCCTGTTTTTGTGCCTCCGGGTTGCGTCCTTTTCCCGGGGGCTGCGTCTATTCAGATGAGATCACAAAAAGGAGATTTAAAAATGGATTTCATCTGGCTCAATTTTCTGACGTCTATCGAAAAGGTGTGGCACACGCTGGGGAACAACTGGCCTTACCTGTTGGTGGGGGTGCTGATATCGGTGTTGATGCAGCGCTATCTGAACGTGGAGAAGGCGACGGCTTTCTTGCAACGCTATCGCAGTGCGGGCGTGCTGGCGGCCACTGCCGCGGCGGTGGGGACGCCATTGTGTTCGTGCGGCACCACCGCGGTGGTGTTGGGGATGATGGCCAACGCCATGCCCTGGGCGCCGATTGTGGCTTTTATGGTTTCTTCGCCGCTGACCTCGCCGCAGGAATTGATTTACAGCGCCGGGTTGTTTGGCTGGCCGTTTGCGCTGGCTTTCTTTGCCGCGTCGATTGTGTTGGGGCTGCTGGGTGGGGCGGTGGCGGCGTTATTGGAAGATCGCGGCTGGCTGGCCAACCAGACGCGTTTGACGCTGGCGCCCGCTGCGCCCCGGCCGGTGGAAAACGCGGCGTCCGTTTGTTGTGCGGTGACCGGGCCGGTTGTACAGCCGGCAGCGGCAGCCTGTTGTACTGCGGCGGCCCCGGCGGTGAGCGCCGCGCCGGAGCGCGTAACGATCTGCGCCTGCCAGGATGAGCCGGCGGCAGGGGTGGAGACGGGGACGAGCAATCTGTTGCTGGAAGCGCTGCGTTCTGGGGCGCGTCTGTTGGCAATGTTTGTTGGGTTTGCTTTTGTAGGATATTTTTTGAACGGGTTGATCCCCGCTGCGTGGGTGGCGGCGCTGTTTGGGCCGGGGGCGGTTTACAGTGTGCCGCTGGCGGCCACGTTGGGCCTGCCGCTATACATCAATTCGGAGGCTTCACTGCCGCTGGTCAAGACGTTGATCGAGGCCGGGATGAGCCCCGGCTCGGCGCTGGCTTTCCTGATCGCCGGTTCGGGGACCTCGATGGGCGCCGTGGCGGGAGCGCTGACCATTGCCCGCTGGCGGGTGATCGCCGTCGTGGTGGGCACGCTCTGGCTGGGGGCCATCCTCGCCGGGCTGGCGTACAATCTGTGGTGGTTTGCGTAGCGAGGATGACGGCCGGGCGGCGTGCTCCCACCGCCGCCCGGCCGGCTATGTGTCGCCGCAGATTGGCGCGGGCAGCCGCAAGGGCTGCCCCTACGGGGGATAACGGGCAGGGGGCACGCCCGGCCGGCCAGGTGCAATCTTATTCTTTGGGCATGCCGTGTACCAGGCCGTGACGTACGGCCAGGATGGCGGCCTGGGTACGGTCGCTGACGCCGAGCTTGTTGAGGATCGAGCTCATGTAATTGCGCACCGTGCCTTCGGAGAGGTAAAGCGTTCTGGAGATTTCGGCGTTGGAAAAGCCCTGCCCGAGCAGGTTTAAGACTTCCAGTTCGCGGTCGCTGAACTGGCTGACAAACGACGGGTCGGGCGAGGGGGCGGCCCCGCCGGCGATGTGGCTGAACAGTTTGCCGGCCACGGCCGGGTCGACGTGGGTCTGGCCGGCAATGGTGCCGCGAATGGCGGTGACCAGCGTCTCTTTGGGGCTGCCCTTGAGCAGATAACCGGCGGCGCCGCTGCGGATGGCCTCAAAGACCCATTCGTCGGCGTCGTAGGTGGTCAGCACCAGCACCTGTACGTTGGGATAGCGCTGTTTGATCTGGCGGGTGGCCTGCACGCCGTTGACGTTGGGCATTTTGAGATCCATCAACACCAGATCGGGGAGCAGGGTGGGGATGGCGTCGATGGCTTCGGCGCCGTTGGTGGTAATCCCGACCACCTCAAAGTCCGGAACGGTGGAGAGGATGGCTTTCAGCCCTTCGCAAACCAGAATCTGGTCGTCACAAATCAGGATACGGATCATGATCAATCCCCATAGACTAGCCAAATGTGCGTTCCCTCACCGGGGGCGCTTTGGATATTTAATTTTGCGCCGCTCAGATGAGCGCGTTCTTCCATGCCTTTGAGGCCAAACTTGTTGGCGTCCACCGAGGCGAGGGCAAAACCGAGGCCATCGTCGGCGATGTGCAGGCGGATCGTGTCGCGCTCTACGCTAAGCTCGAGGGTGATGCGCGTGGCGCTGGCGTGTTTGGCAATATTGGTCAGGGCTTCCTGGGTGATACGGTAGATACACTGTTCCATTGCGGCGGGTAATTGCAGCCCGCTGGGCGGCAGATGCAGATCGAGCTTGAGGTTGCTGCGGGTGGCCTCGGTTTCGGCCAGCGAGCGCAGCGCCAGCACCAGCCCCAGGTCTTCGAGCGGCGAGGCCCTGAGCGCCTGTAACGAACGGCGAGCGTCGGTCAGGCCGCTCAAGGTGCTTTGTTGGGCTTCTTCCAGCATGTGGCGTGCTTTTGCGGGTTCGATGTCCCACAAGGCTTTGACGGCTTCCAGTTCCACGGCCACACCGCTCAGGGTGTGCGCCAGCACGTCGTGCAGTTCGCGCGCCAGGCGATTGCGCTCGCGGCTGACGGCCAGCTGCTCGCTGGCATTGGCGAAATTTAACAATTGTTCGTTGGCCTTTTGCAACTCGGCGCGCTGTTTGCGCTGCCGGCTCATCATGTTGGTCACCATGTAGCCCACAATCAGGAAGATGGCGGCGCGGGTCAGGATCATGGAAGCCATGACGAACAGCGGCATCGGCCGTTCTATAAATTGCAGGTTCCAATAGCTCAAACCGAGATCAACCAATGAAATTAACAGGGTATAGAGGGCCACCTTGCGGAAGCTGTATTGCCAGGCGCAGATGATCAGCGGCACGAATAAAATGGAAATCAACTGCCAGGAGGGCGGCGGGGGGCGGAAATGGCGCATCACCGGTTGGACGAACAACTGATCTTCAATGATGGGGCCGATGGAGGTAAGCGCCAGGGCGATGGGCAGGTAACAGCTTTTGAGCTTGCGAGCCAACCAGGGCCAGGAGAGGTAAACCACCTGGATGATCGAGTCGATCAGGGCCGCCAGATAAAAAGCGGAGAACAACAGCGGCTCTTCCTGGGTCTCGCTTTGCCAGATAAAGGTAACCAGCAAGACAAGCAGCCTTCCTGCCAGAAGGGTGCGAAAAACGGTCAACAGACCGGGTTCAAGTGAGGTATTCTTCACGATCCTTATCATAGCATATCGGTCTGGTTGCGCCAATGCGCGCCCAATCATCCGGTATATGACTGCAATCATGTACTGATGTGTTTGCAGTGATGGTTAAGGCATGAGTGTAAACACTAAACCTGCTGGATGTCCTACGGTATGCTTGGCAAGGATACCCGTTTTTTGATCCAGCGAGATTTCACGTTCAGGGATGACACAATGAAGAAGATTCTGATCATAATTGGGGCGGTCCTGGTGGTAGGAGCAGGCATTTACTACTGGACGACGACCCGCCAGACGACGACCCAGGAGACGCAGTACCAGACGACGGCGGCGTCTCGAGGGACGTTGAGTGCGGTTGTGGGCGCCACCGGGACGATTGCCGCCAAACAGAGTATCACCCTTAACTGGGAGACCAGCGGTACGGTGGAAAGTGTCGCCGTTCAGGTGGGTGATGTTGTGGCAAAGGGCAAGGTGCTGGCTCGTTTGCAAGATTCTTCCTTGCCGGAGTCGGTCATCATGGCCAAGTCGGACCTGCTTCAGGCGCAGAAGGACCTGGAAAACCTGGAGAAATCCCGCACCGGGCTGGCGCAGGCCGAGCTGGATCTGGCCCAGGCCCAGGCCACCTATGACGACGCCGAAGAAACCTTGCAGCGTAAGAAGTACCGGCGGGTGGATCAGAATACACTGGACACCCTGCGGGCCGATTACATCATTGCCGAGGATGCGGTGGAGGAGGCCGAGGACGATTTCAGCGAGGTCGAGGACCGCGAGGAAGACGACCCGATCCGGGCGAACGTGTTGAGCAAGCTGGCCGAGGCGCGCATGACGCGCGACAAGGCGTTGGCCAACCTGAACTATGCCCTGGGTCTGCCGGAAGCCAACGAACTGGCCGAGGCGCAGGCCAACGTGAAGCTCGCATACGAGAAGCTGGAAGACGCCAAGCGGGCGGTGGAAGAGTTGCAGAGCGGTATCGATCAACAGGCGTTGGAAGACGCCCGGGCGCGCGTCTCGCTGGCCAAAGCGACGATGAAACAGGCCTGGATCGAAGCGCCTTTTGACGGGACGATCACTCAGGCCGAGGTGTTGACGGGGGACGTGGTGAGCAGTAACGACACTGCATTTCGCCTGGACGACATCTCGCACCTGGTGGTGGACGTGGACGTGTCGGAAGTGGACATCAACCGGGTCAAAGTGGGCCAGCCGGCGGTGTTGACCTTTGACGCCATTCAGGACGCCGAGTATCAAGGCAAGGTGATGGCGATCGAACGCATTGGCACGACGTCGACCAGCGGCGTTACCTTTAAAGTGAAAGTCGAAATGACCTCGGTCGATGATCGTGTCCTGCCGGGCATGACGGCGGCGGTCAATATTACTGTGTTTGAACTGAAAGACGTAATGAAGATCCCCACCCGCGCCATCCGGGCCGTGAACGGCAGCAAAGTGGTTTACATCTTAAATGGTACCGCGGCGCAGATGGTGCATATCGAGTTGGGGGCGGCCTCGGACACGGAAACCGAAGTGAAAGGTGACGGCTTGAAGGAAGGGGACCTGGTGATCCTGAACCCGCCCTCGACGACGACCTCGTCCGGCGGCCCTGGCGGCGGCGGCCCGCCTCCGGATGGCGGCGGCGGTGGAGCCCCTCCAGGAGGAGGATAAAAACTATGAGCAGCGACGTAGTTATCGATATTCGTAATGTTACCAAGGTGTACCAGATGGGTGAGGTGGAAGTGCGGGCGTTGGCCGGCGTGTCTTTCACCATCAACCGGGGCGAGATCGTGGCCATCATCGGGCCGTCGGGGTCGGGCAAATCGACTTTGATGAATGTGCTGGGATGCCTGGATTTGCCGACCACCGGCGAGTATTACCTGGACGGTGAGGAGGTTTCGGGGCTGCGCGACGATCAATTGGCCAGCATTCGCAACCGCAAGGTGGGGTTTGTCTTTCAAAGCTTTATGCTGCTGCCCCGCCTGACGGCGGCGCAAAATGTGGAACTGCCGATGCGCTACGCCGGCCATACCCGCGGGCTGCGCCAGCGGGCGGTGGAGGTGCTGGCATCGGTTGGTCTGGAAAAGCGTATCGATCACCGGCCGCGCGAGCTCTCCGGTGGACAGCAGCAGCGTGTGGCAGTGGCGCGCGCTTTGATCAACCAGCCGGCCATCCTGATGGCCGACGAGCCGACCGGTAACCTCGATTCAAGATCAGGCAAGGAAATCATGAGCCTGATCCTGGGGTTGAACGAGACCCACAACACGACGGTAATTCTCGTTACCCACGACCCGAAGATTGCCCAACAGGCGCAACGGGTGATTACCATCAAGGATGGGCTGGTGGAGAGTGCGGGATGAGCCTGTTACAGATCATTCTGGAGGCGTTCCAGAGCGTCACGTCGAACAAATTGCGTTCGGGCCTGACCGTATTGGGCATCGTGATCGGTATTGCGGCGGTCATCGCCATGGTTTCGATCGGCCAGGGCGCCCAGAATTCGGTCACGAGCAGCATCGAAGGCATGGGCACCAATTTGCTCTTTGTTTCGTCAGGGAACCGCAGCAGCCAGGTGCGCACGATTAAACGCCTGGACTCAGGCGACGTGACGGCGTTATCCGATCCGATCCAGGTGCCTTCGATTTCGTTGGTGGCGCCCATTTTGCGGGTCAACGGTACGGCGTCCTATAATGGGATCGATACCTCGCCTTCGATTTATGGCGTCACGCCCGAATATCTGACGGTGCGCAACCTCGAACTCAGCGAAGGCGAGTTCATCACCAAGGAGCACCTGTTGGGGCGTTCGTCGGTGGTGGTGATCGGTGTGGATACGGCCGAGACGTTGTTTGGTCGCAGCGATAACCTGGTGGGCGAGTCGATCCGCATCGGCAAGCAGCCGTTTCGCATCCTGGGTGTGCTGGTCTCCAAAGGCGGCGGGTCGTTTGGCAGCCAGGACAACATCCTGCTCCTGCCGTTGACCACGGCCCAATCTCGCCTGGCGGGCAACCGCAAGAATCAGTACGACCAGATTTATTTGCAGGCGGTCAGTGCAGAGAAAATCTCGCAGGCCAAAGAGGAGATTCGCCTGGTCTTGAGCGAGCGTCACCGCACCGCGGCGGGCGAGGAAGACTTTACCATCACCACCCAGGAAGATTTCCTGGAGACGGCAACGACGATTACCGGTGTTTTTACCATCTTTCTGGGGGGTGTGGCAGGTATCTCGCTGCTGGTGGGCGGGATCGGCATCATGAACATCATGCTGGTTTCGGTCACCGAGCGTACCCGTGAGATTGGTCTGCGCAAGGCGCTGGGTGCAAAGCGGCGTGATATCCTCATCCAGTTCATTACCGAGTCCTCGGTACTCAGCCTGATCGGCGGTGTGATTGGGATTCTGTTGGGCTGGGCGCTTTCCTGGTTGATCGGCAAGATTGCGGCTGCCTCCGGCACGGCGATCACCCCTTCTTTCGGGTTGGATACGGTCTTGCTGGCGACGGCGTTTTCTACGGCGGTAGGTGTGTTCTTTGGCATTTACCCGGCCAATCGCGCCGCCAAGCTGCAACCGGTGGAAGCGTTGCGTTCGGAGTGACGGGATGAACACCAGACAAAGTGGTGTACGCCTGATGGGCTGCCTGGTGGCAGCCGGCCTGCTCCTGACGGCCTGTGGACAGGCGGCCGCTGCCCCAACCGCCACCGACCGTCCGCCGCGGGCGACCGCGACGACCAGCCCTGCTCCCACCGCCACAGCGGAGCCCCTGCCGACCGACATTCCGACGGCGGCGCCGACTGTGATGGTCACCATTCGTTCTGTCGTTCGCCCTTCCGAAATGGAGGGGGCGCGCCTCTATACCGCCGGCCATCTGTCTAACTGGCGCTTTTTCTTTGCGGTCGAGACGGCGCAGCCGATTCAGGGCAGCTATGAAGCGGTGGTCGACCGCAACAAACACTACACCTGTTCGGTGATGACCGCTGCGGCTAACCGGCTGTATTGCATTGGCCCGACGGTGGCTTACGGAGAGTGGTTCACTTTTGAAATCCAGGAACAGAGCTCAGGCCGGATCGTGTTTACGGGCAAGCTCTACGCGCCCAAGTTCTGATCCGTCAATCCTGGTGAGGGTATCTCTGTGCAACTTGCTTCGATTACAAACAACCTCATCTATCGCTTGAGCCACGTGATTCTGTGCTTGAGTATGCTCACCATCCCGGCGAGCCCACAAAACCAGATCTTACCGGATAGTGAGACCGACACCAGCAGTGCGGTGATGGTCATGGATATTCGCCCTGGTAAAGAGGGCTCGCTGCCCAAGGGTTTGATTGCGGTGGAAGATACGCTGTTTTTCCAGGCCAACGATGGCGTGCACGGCGCCGAATTGTGGAAAAGCGTCCCGCCGTATACGTCGGCCAGCATGGTGCAGGATATTCGCCGCTACGGCGGCAGTGCGCCTGAAGGGTTTATCCTGTTGGGAACGACGTTGTTCTTCCGCGCCACCGATTCGGAGCACGGCAAAGAGTTATGGCGGATGGAAGCGCCCTACCAGCACGCCGAACTGGTGAGCGATCTGTGGGAAGGGGAAGAAAGCGCCGACCCGCAAGAATTAACCGTGTTGGGCGATGCGTTGTTTTTCCGGGCCGACGATGGCATTCACGGCAAAGAATTGTGGATGCTGACTTCGCCGTACCGTACCCCGGTGCTGGTGACCGATTTGTTTAGCGGCGGCGGGAGTTCGAACCCGGCCGACCTGACGGTGATTGCCTGGACGTTGTTCTTTAGCGCCGACGACAGCAGCGGGCGCGAGGTATGGAAGCTGGAATCGCCGTATACGGCGGCCACGGCCAAGCGGGTGGGGCGGGTGAATTATGACGGCAGCGCCGACCCGGAAGAGTTTACCCCCATCGGGCTGAAATTGTTTTTTAGCGCCAACGATGATACCGGGCGTGAAGTGTGGATGAGCGAGCCGCCTTACGAAACGGTGCGCCGGGTGAACGACATCGATCACAAGAAGCCCTCTAACCCCATCCGCCTGATGGCCGCCGGCGATACGCTGTTCTTCGTGGCGACCGTGGGCACGAGCGGCTATGAACTGCGCAAATGTGAACCGCCGTACAACAGCACCACCCTCTATCGGGTGGCCGATATCAACCCGCGGATGAAGGACTCCGATCCGAAGAATATCATGGTGGCCGGCACTTCTTTGCTCTTCGCCGCCGACGATGGGGCGCTCGGGGTGGAATTATGGCGCACGGGGCCGCCCTTTACCGAAGCCGATATCGTGTCCGACCTGCAAAAAGGGCCCAAGGGTTCCAACCCCGAAACGCTGGCGGTGATCGGCAAGACGTTGTATTTTGCGGCGCGCAACGGTGAATACGGTCGTGAACTATGGAAGAGCGAACCCCCGTATACCGAGGTTTCGCTGGTGAGCAATCTGTGGGACGACAGCGGCAGTTCGCTGCCCTCCCAGTTGACCACGATTAAAAACACCACGTTCTTTGTCGCCAATGACGGGCGCAAGGGCCGTGAGTTGTGGAAGCTGCAAGGCGACGTTTTACCGTCCACCGGTTTTGCGCCCGACCGGGTGACCCGCGTGGAAGGCAGCCGGGCCGAGAGCGGCCTGGCGCAAATGGATGGCGACCTGCGGCTGGAGATCCCCGGCCTGAACGTCACCCGGACGATCGTTGGCGTGCCCAATTCGGGGAATTCATGGAACCTGAACTGGTTGGGCGACGATCTGGGGTATCTGGATGGCACGGCTTATCCAACCTGGAACGGGAATACGGTGATTACCGGGCATTCGTATCTGTCCGATGGCACCACCGGTCCGCTGTTTGGGCTGGGGGGGCTCAAGAAGGGCGATTGGATCTTTTTACATGCCTGGGGGCAGCGATATACGTACGCCATCCGTGAGGTCTATCGTACCACGGCGCAGGATGACCGCCCCTTACGTCACGAAGATGAAGACTGGATCACCTTAATCACCTGTTCCAATTACGATGCCAGCCAGGATCGTTATCGCTCGCGGATCGTGGTGCGGGCGGTGCGCGTCGCCGCTACGGCTGAGCCGGCGAATTAATCCCAATTCTTGAGGAGACCATGAAGCGCCCATTCTTGATCCGAGTTTTTGTTGTAAGTTTGTTCCTTGTTGGTGTTTCGCTGTTGCTCAGCGCCTGCGGTGCGCTCGGTGGGCGGGGCAATTCGCGCACCACGGCGCAGCAGGCGATTGCCAGCACCAAGCGCGCCCAATCAACCAGCAAGGCGGCGCAAAAGCCGACGGACGGCGGCGCGGCGATCACCGCGACGGCCACCGCCACCATGACGCCCACCCCCGTGCCGACTTCGCCGGTTGAAAATTTGAAGGTTGCCGCCGAAGCCTACTGCCGGTTGCTGCTGGCGAAGGACGCCGACGCCCTGGCGCAGCAGTATTCGACCTACAGCCTGACGTTGACGGCGGCCAAACGCGAAGAACTGGCGGATCGTTTGCTGGCAGGCTGGGCCAAAGATGGCGCAGTGAGCGCCTGCGTGGTGGGCAAGGCCACGGTGGTGAGCGAGACGGGCGCGCTGGTGGACGTGCGCCTGTCGTATGCAGACGTCAAGGCCAGCAACCACACCTGGGCGTTCTATTACGAAGACGGACGTTGGCGCCCCAACTGGCAGAACGTGATCGATCAGCGCCGCGTCTATCTGCAAGACGTGCCCCGTGAGGGGGTATCGGTCAAGCTGCTGCGCATGGTGCGTTACAGCGATCACCTCGACCTGGTGCTGATGGTGCGCAACAACACCGATCAGACGGTGGTGTGGGGCGGCGGCAGCGCGCCCAAACTGACCACCTGGATCGGCGGCGTCGGCGAAGATTTCAAGGGCAAGGCCGAAATCTTCCTGGCGCAGCAAAGCTACCCGGAACTGACGGTAAGCTTTGACGGCTGGTTCAAGCAGTATCCTGAGAAGGTTGACCTGCGTTACTTCCACACCGCCAAATGGGAAAAGACCTGGAAGTATACCCTCGAGGTGGTCAAGCCATTGACCACCGACTAGTCATGGCGCGGCGAGCGCCATTCCTTTGCCAACCCCTTCCTTCCCCTGTACCCCCCGCTTCTTCCAAAGAAGCGGGGGGTTATTTGTGCGCTTATTTGTCTTGCGCGGGCGGGCGTTTTTCGCCGTCTTCGGGGGGGAGATCCAGAAAGAGCGCCAGGTCGCGGAACAGACGGTGTAATTCGTCCGGCTTGAGGGTGTGGCGCACCTCGCGGCCGTCCTGTTGCGAGGCGATCAATCCGGCCTCACGCAGGATTTTGGCGTGTACGCTGACGGTTGGGCGTGAGATGCCCAGGTAGCTGGCGATTTCGGTGTTGACCATGCCGAAGTGGCGGATGAGACGCAAGATGACCAGCCGGGTGGGGTCGGCCAGGGCGTGGGTGCGCCGGGCGACGTCGGTGGCGAAATCGAGGAAGTTTTCGTACAGCGCCCCAGGTTGGGCAAAAGACACGCACACCATGCCGGGATAGAGCGCCATACTGTCGGCCATGCCAAACGGCTCGACCCAGAAACAGGCCTGAAAGCGGCCCTCTTCGACGGCCTGGCGCAACTGTGGATAGCGCAGCAGCGGGTTCTGGGCGGGCAGCCAGTCCAGAGAGGGCGGGGCGCCGGCGTGTTCCAGGCTGCCGAGGGCAGCTTGCGCCTGCCGGCGGAGGCCTTGCATGGCGTCCAGGCGCTGCTGGCGCCAGGGGTGGTAGTATTCAAAGTAAAAGCGGTCGAGCCAGTGCCAGAAGCGTTGGCGGGCGGCTTCGTCGCCGAGCAGGTGGGCGGCGCGTTCGAAGCGGCCGCGAAGGTGTTGGGCGAGCGCCGATGGCTCTTCCAGCGCCAGGCCGGCCTGACGGTATAAGGCCTGCTGGCTTTGCACCCCGGCTTCCACCAGCCCTTGGGCGGGTGAGGACCCGGAGGCCGACAACGTTTGCCGGGCGGTCTCCGGCGTCAGAGCGCGCACGGGCAGCGTGGCGCGGCCGTAATCGGTCTCAAACAGCGTACCGGCCAGCCAGGATAGGGTCTCGAGGGGGAGGACGTATTGCTGCGCGCCGGCGTGCTCGGGCAGTTCGGCCAGCCAGTCTTCGGGCAGGCTGCGCAACAGGGCGGCAAATTCGGCCGGCATCTTACTGCCCATGCTGTAGTCGCGAATGGCCCACAGGGCCAGATCCAGTTCCAGGATTAACGAGTCGAATACTTTCCAGCCGGGGGAGGTGTTCATCACCGCTTATTTTACCTGCAAAGTGCTTGGGAAGGGGCGCAGCGGGGGATTGAAACGGCGTACGCCGAGGAACAATGCCAGGGTGATCAGGACGACGGCCAGGGCGCCGCTCAGGAAGAAGACGCCCATCGACCATACGGCCGGGACGAGCAGCGGGGTGAGCAGCATGCCGGCCAGTTGGCCGGCCACGACCACGCTCTGGAAGAGACCGAGGATGCGCCCCAGGCAGGCGGAGGGCGAGAGGGTTTGCAGCAGGGTGGCGGACTGCACCACCACCAGGCCGTTACCCACGCCGCCGATCAGGCAGCCGGCGAGGGTCACCCAACGCGCCGCGGCGGGATCGCCCAGGTGGGCGGCGAACGCCAGGCTGCCGGGCAGGAGGGCGGCCAGGCTCAGGCCGGCGATCAGGTCGCTCCAGGGGGTGGCTTTGCGGCCCGGCAGCAGCAGAAACAGGCTGGCCAGCAGGGTGCCCAGGCCGATCATGCTGACGATCAGGCCGAAGAACTGTTCGCCGGCGAAGAGGGTATCGCGCACGAAGAGCGGCGAGAGCACGTCGAAGCCAATGATGACGGTGATGACCAGAAAAAAGCCGCCGAAGAGCAGCGCCAGCAGCGGCTGCTGGCGGAAGGCGCCGGATACCGGGCCGCCGGTCTGGTCTGCGGCGGCGGTGAGCGGGCGTTTTTGCGGGGGCAGGGCCGGCAGGCGGGTGAGGATGAGCGCCGAGAGGGCGAAGGAGAGCACATCCAGCAGGATGGCCTGTTGGGGCGGCAAAACGGCCAGCACCAGCCCGGCCAGCGAGGGCGCCAGAATCTTGATGATGCTGGCCAGCTGCTGCAAGAAGGCGTTGGCCTGGGGCAGCTGCTCGGGCGGGACGAGGTGGGGCAGGGCGGCCTGGCGGGCGGGGGTCATGGGCGTGATAAAGATGGCCTGCAAGGCCAGCAGGGCGTAGATCCATACCGGCCGGGTGGTGAAGACCAACCCCAGAATGGTCAGACCGGCCAGGGCTTCGCTGGCGATCATCATCCATTTGCGGTCGACCCGGTCACACAGCCAGCCGGCCAGCGGGCTGCACAGCAGGATGGGCAGCAGGCCGGCCAGGTAGACGGCGCTGCTTTGCGTCACACTGCCCTGGTCGCGGAATACCAGCAGGGCGAAAATGGCCATCATGCTGATCCAGTTGCCGGTGCTGCTGATGGCCTCGGCCGTTCCCAGAATCCACAGGCTGCGATTGCGCAGAGCGGGGTTGTTTTTCATTTTCTTTATCCTTAATTCGTAGTCAAATAACTACATATTATAATAAGCAAATTTACTTATCGTGTCAAGAGGGGGGAAGCATGGAAATCACCGCTCGGGGCCGGAGGCGAGGGCGGTTTCGCCGGGCAAAGTTTTCGGGCGGGTAGAAAAAATCGCTCCTGCACGGTGCACCATGCAGGAGCGGGGAGGGACTTTGGTAACCAGGCTGTCGTGACCTTATTGGTTTTAGACCCTTGGTTTTGCGTCCCCACCTTTCGGTGGGTTTGCCTTTTCCTACTATTTCGAGCGGGCCGGCTGTCTTAATCTTTTCTAGAGATGGTAGACCCTTTGGCTTTCGTGCCCCCGCCTTTCGACGGGTTTGCTCTCTACTCTATAGGGCAACCAGGTAGTCTTAGCCCTTTCTGAGGCTTTAGACCCTTGGCTTTGCACCGCTGGCTTTCGCCAGCTTCGCTATTTCAAAGGCGGCCAGGCTATCGTGGTCGTTTTTTCGACTTTAGACCCTTTGGCTTTGCGTCGCCGTTTTTCAACGGTTTTGCTATTGAATATAGCATAGCGCAGTAAAGATTAAAAATCAATAGAACGCGATTTCTTTTTGGCGTTTTTTTTATTTCAGTTGGGCGAAGAAATCGCCCACGGCGGCGGCAAAGGCTTCGGGCTGGTCGATGAAGATGGCATGACCGGCGCCGGAGATGACCTGGAAGCGGGCGTTGGGCAGCAGGTCGGCGTAGGCGCGGCTGGCGGCTTCGCTTTGCAGATCCAGGTCGCCGTGCAGCACCAGGGCCGGGGCGGTAATGTTCTTGAGGGCGGGGCGGTAATCGTGGCGTTGGCCCATGCTGATGTACATGCCCATCACCATCCAGCCGCCGGTGGCCTGGGCGTCCGCGGCGGCCAGTGCGTCGCTGGTGGATATATCGAAGCCTTTGGCCTGAGCGGCGAGGCTATAGTATTGGGCGAACTCGTTGTTGCGCGCCGCCAGGTCGGCGTCGGTCAGGCTGAACATGTTGCTGAAGTCGAAATAGCGGGCGAGGTAGGCCTCGTAGGCGGGCACTTTTTCGGGCGGCAGCAGCGGTTTGACCGAATCGAACAGGTCGTCGCCCTCGAAGGGCATGACCAGCATGGTGGCCGGGGCGATGAGCACCAGGCCGCGCACGTGCTCGGGGAACTCGGCGGCGTACAGGGTCGCCAGGAAACCGCCAAAGGAATGGCCGACCAGGATGAGTTTTTCTTCGCCGAGCAGCTGGCGGATGCGCTCGATGTCGGCCAACTGCGCCTCCAGGCCCAGTTTCCTGTCCAGTTCGAGCATGTTCTGGTAGCTGTTCTGCGTGGCAAAGCTCTGGATGGGGCGGGTGGAGCCGCCGCAGCCGCGCTGATCGTAATAATTGAAGCGGTATTGCCCGCTGAGCGGCTGGAAGGCCGCCACCGGCTGGGTGAAGGGCATGCCGGGCCCGCCGTGGATGACGAGCACGTTGCTGCCCTGCCCGTCGCTGAAATGGTGCAGGCGGATGCCATCTTCGACCAGCCAGAAGTCCGCCTCACCGGCCGGCTGCGCCGGCGGGATGAGCGGTGCGCCCAGGTTCTGCCCGGCGCGCAGCATGCCGGGTTCGTACAGCGGTTTTTGGAAGAGATACCACAGGTAGGCGCCGCCGGCTGCCAGCAGCAGGACGAGCGCGCCGGGAATGAGGATGAGTAAGCGTTTGTTTTTCATGGGTTATGCCTTTTTGGGGCGGGCGGGGAAGCGCTTGCGCGTTTCGTTGCGCGCCCACAGATAATGACTGCTGGTGCAGGAGACAAAGTAGGCGCCCAGGGCGTTCTGGTTTGCCCAGGCGTAGCGGCCGGGGGTGAACAATTCTTCTTCGGACAGGGCGGCAATGGCTGCCTGGGTCTGTTGATGCGATGCGCGCCAATGGCTGAGCACATCTTCCAGCGGCCAATGACGATATTTTTCGTAAATCGCCTGGTTGAGGGCCGGGATCTGGTTCCACTTGTAGCCTTCGGCGGGCACGGCGGGGGTCTCGCCGCGCTGGCCGGCGGCGTACCAGCCGGCTACCATGCGCTGCCACTCGTACAGGTGGGCGAGGATGTCCTTGACCGACCATTCGCCGGGGGCGCTGGTCTGGGTCATCTGCTGCGGGGTGAGGGTCGCCAGCAGTTGTTCGAGAGCCTGATATTCTTTTTCGCCGGCGGCCAGCAGCGAGGCTTTGTTGGTGGGTCTTGCCATGTTTCCTCCAGAAAAGGTGAATGGGTGGGTCAGGCCTGCTGGCACGGGCAGGCGTCGTCCGGGTTACATTCCGCCCGGGCGTTCCAGTATTCCAGGAACTGCTGCTCGCCCAGCGCCTGCAGCATACGCTGGTTGGCAATGAAGTCCTGCCCGTATTTCTTCCAGCGTTCGGCAAAGTCGCGCAGCCGGCGGCAGGGGAAGGCGCTGCATTCGTGGCAGTGGTGGATGCCCCTGGACTGGCAGCACAGGTGGAAGCTCTTGCACGTCTGGCAGCGCTCGGAGAACGCCGCGCCGGGACAGGGTTTGCGCGAGCGCACGTAGTTGGGGCAGCCGCCGCAAAATGCGCCGCAGGCCGGCACGCTGCCGCAGTAGGGTTTCAACATGTTTCCTCCTCGGGGTTGGGTTGGGGTGAGGGTGGGTAGAACCCGGCGACCTCTTGCGCCCAGGTGCGTAATTCCTGGCGCAGCTCTTCTGGGGCGAGGACGACGACCAGCGGGCCAAAGCTCAGCGCCAGCGAACTGGCCCACACCAGGTCGGGCGACCGGTAGCCGACGATGACCGAGCCATCCGGCTGCTCTTCGAGCGTTTCCCAACTGGCGCGGTTGGCCAGGGCGATGTGCGCCGCCGCCGGCAGGAAGCGCATGCGGGCCTGCACGCCCGGCTGGTTGTGGAACTCCTGCTCGAGGAAGGCGTGCACGTCGAAACCGGCCGGGATCTCAAAGGTCTGAGCGAGCAGCGTCAGCCCCAGAATGCGGTCGACGCGAAACGAGCGCAGCGCCTGGCGCAGATGACAGTGGCCGAGCACGTACCACCAGCCCCAGCGATGGACGAGGGCGTAGGGCTCCAGATCGCGCTCCTGGGGTTCGGTTTGCGAACTGGCGCGATAGCTGAGGCGCACACGGCGGCGTTCGCGCACGGCGCGGCGCAGTTTTTCCAGCCAGGGCGCCAGGGCGCTGGGGTCGGAACGCTGCATGTCGGTGGCGACCAGCGAACGGCGCGCCCAGGCGATTTCCTCGCGCTGCTCGTCGGGCAGGACGTTGTCCAGCTTGGCCAGGGCGCCGGCGGCGGCCTGCTGGTAGAGCTGCCCCCAGATTTCTTCCACCAGGCTGGCGCCCAGGTAAACGGCCACGGCTTCTTCGGGGGTGAAGATCAGCGGCGGCATGCGGTAGCCGCGCACCAGTGAAAAACCGCCGTACGGGCCGCGCTCGGAGTAGATGGGGATGCCCATTTCTTCCAGCAGGCCCAGGTAGCGGTGCAGGGTGCGCACCGAGACGCCCAGTTGGGCGGCCAGTTCGCCGGCCTTCTGGTTGGGCTGGCGCTGGAGCAGCAGGATGAGGGTGATCAGGCGCGGGGCATTGGACATGGCGACCTCGGGTTCTGACAGGATTATAGGCGGGAAATATGTCAATTCCCGTCATTAATTAAAGCATGTTTTCTGGCCGCGCGCCCGGAAAAGCCCTTTTGGAGCCGCTGTCCCTGAATTCACGCTCAGACCCAAACGCCATGCTATAATTGCGGCATACCAATATCTTCGCGTAATGAATAGTCGGGGGGCATTCCTTGCAACCCATTTTGCTTGAAACACAGCAAACAAAATGAAAAATCCAAAAATAATCAAGCGAGGTGTTATGAGAAACGCCAGGATCATTCTTCTTATTTGCGCAATTCTTTTGTCTGGGTGTGGTGAGGCTGCCGCCGGTCGACCGGTTTCTACTCCAACAGCATCTACAGGCGCCTCTGAGGTAAGTGGTGCTCCTCATGGATTAGAAGTCATTTCTTCCCAGAACATCACCCAGGTCATGCAAATTGCCAAATGGGGAGATGGAAAGATTTATGATGTGGCCGTTTCTCCGGATAAGCAAACCATTGCCGTTATCACGGTGAAGGGTGTTTATCTGTATTCCAGCACCACCCTGGAGGAAAAACAATTTATCAAGTTGGAGATAATCAATACAGAATCATTTATCAACTGGGAGATAAGCGATACAAAAAATTTATCTTTGCAAGTTTCCTTTAGCCCTGATGGAAAATATCTTGCTATTTCTTGCGGCCGGTTTGTTTCTTTATTGAATTTGTCTACAAATGAATACGATTATTTTCTAGTATCCCAAATTCTAGCCACGACAACGCTGGATGTTCAAATAAGCCACGATAATAAACATATCATTCTATATACCCACGGCTCTTATCTGGGTGAGCCTACTGAAAATTATGCTTTATACGATATTTCCAAAGAAGATAGCCTGTTAATTTATGACAGGTATCTCCACGACTATCAAACATATTCAGTCGCCCGTTTTACAAAAGACAACAAGGCTTATTTCTTTTATTGGTATCGTACAAGTCCCCTGCCTTATGCTATGGATGTGGTTGATCTGTCTACCCATACCGTGATTGAGCGCGTCTCGTATGAAAAAATAAATCACGACCCAATGAGAACCTTTTATGATATCAGCCCGGATGGCAAAATCATTGCGGCTCTGGGGTTTAAGGATAATGAAACGACAACGAGATTGATCGACATCGCGACAGGTAAAGTTATTCAAAGGGTAGCCGAGGAGATTTCGTTTGAACCGACCACACAGGATGGTGAAGTTGCCTGGCGATATAAATGGCAAAGATCCAATTTACTAAAAAATAAAAACTGTAAAATTGTGCCGGATGACTACACCATTGCATTTCAAGAAGTGATTTCAGACGGAAATAACTCTACGTTTGTTATTTCTACTATCTCCGGCCCGCAAGCATTGGAATTATGGGATACTGTGCGGTGTGAAAAAATAAAAGACGTAACCTCTGTTTCAGCAGAAGATGTTGTTTTT
>CAZHTS010000087.1:1628-18993 GCA_964535315.1 uncultured Anaerolineaceae bacterium | reverse complement strand
GGAGAGGGCGGGTGAGGGGCGAATCTCGCCCGGCCATTGGCACGCAGGTTGATGGTGCTTTCACCCTCCCCCCTACTCGTCGCCGCTGGAGAGCGGCACGGGGGCCACGAACAACACCGCCCAATGCGCCGAGCCGGGCTTGGGTTTGTTGGCCAGGTCGAAGAATTTGCCCTCCTCGACCGTCTCAAAGTAACTCGACTCGCGGGTGACCATCTCGATCCAGGTCTGGCCGGGCTTGAGTGGGAAAGGGTTGCCCTGGGCGTCGCGGAAGCGAATCGGGCGCAGTTTGCCGGTGCGCTTCTCGTAATCCTCGTTGCCGGTCGACCAGTAGATCTTGTACATTTTGCCGTCGCGGAAGGCCAGCGCCGGATAGCGGTTGTAATACATCATGTTGATATCCACCAGCAGCGGACGGTATTCGACGTAATCGCAGAACATGACGATCACATTCTCGATGGCCAACGGCTGGCCCGTCAGGCGGTCGACGATCTCATCAAAGTTCTCGGCATCCTCACGATCCTGAAAGCGGTGATAGCCGCCGTCGTCGGCGTTGTAACGCCAGAAAATCTGGTCGTAATATGCAAACGGCATCCACAGGCTTTCGGCCGGCACACCACCGGCCGGCGGCTGCGGGTCGAAGCGGTGTCCGCTGATGGCCGGCGAACCCAACTCGGCCAGCCGTTCTTTGGCAATGCCCTTGAGTTTGGCGACACTGACGGTGGTGGCGTTGATGTCTTCCAGGTCGGGGCTGATGATGTTGTTGTAGAACCTGAGGTTGGGCATGACCCACTTGGAGGCGAAGGCCATGACGACGAAGCCGTTGTACAGTTTGCGCAGCGTCTCGTAGGGCAGGCGCCCCGAGCGGATGGGGCCAATCGCGACTTTATCCTCGGCCAGCGCCTGGTTGTGCTCGTCACGCTGCTCGGGAAAGTCGCCGTAAAAGACCGTCAGGTAGCGGGTCTTGCCGGCGCCGAGGAAGAATTCGTGCACCACCGGGCTGAACGACAGACCGGCCTGCGGGCGAGCGCCGACCGGCGAATTGGAGATCGAGACCAGCGCCGGCGGCAGTTTGAGCAGTTCGGGGTCTTTGACCGGCAGACCGGTGAGCGGGTTGATGTTGGCCGGGAAAACGTCTGGCCCGACCGCCTGCGGCAGCGGGGTGGGGGTGACGGTCGGGGTGAGGGTGGAGGTGGGGGTCAGCGTGGGCGGCAGCGGGCTGGGGGTCACCGTGGGCGGGGCCGGCGTGGCGCTGGCCGGCGGCGGGGTGGGGCTGGCGGGCACGGCCGTGGCCTGGGCGCAGCCGCCCAGCAACGCCGCCAGCAGGATCAGGTTTACAATGGAATGGCGCAAAGTAGCCATCGAAACGCTCCTCATGAATTGATGCTAAAATTATACGGTGTCTGGGGTTTCCCAGAAAAGGAATTGTAATCGAGACGGAGAAGTCATGTTGCCGATCTCTTCGCATTGGATAAAGCTGGCAGTGAGCGCACTGACGGCCGCCGGCCTGCTGGCGTGCGGCGTTTTCACCGGCGCCATCCCCCCCACCGTCCCCCCGGTTGCGCCGCCGCGCCCCACCGCGGCACCAACCACCGCGCCGTCCGGCCCCGCTGAAAGCGGGGGGCAGATCGAAGTGCTCGATTATGTGTATACCCAGGACTTTTCAAAGTCCAGCGGCGAGTGGGATATCGCTCCGTTTGAAAATGAAGCGGTGCAGGCAAAGTATCGCATCGATGCCGGCGTCTTCACCTGGGACGTGCAGGCCAAACAGGGCGCCACGCTGTTAAAGATGCCCGAAAACAAGATCCTCCTGCCCACAGACGAGTTTTTGATCACGGTCAGCGTGCAGATCCAGTCTGACGACGAGGACAGCGCCGCCGGGCTGCTCTTCCGGGCGCAGGAGGGCGGCGACACCTATTTTGCGCGCCTGAGCCAGGACGGCAGGGTGAGCGTACACCTGCTGCAAGCCGACCGGTGGAGCACCCTGGTCGAAGCAGTCAAAAGCGACCATTTCCAGGCAGGGAAGTTGAACCGCCTGATCGTCACCGGGCGCAAGACGCACTACGAAGTGCAGGTCAACGATTACCCCGTTGCCTCCTTCGACGACGACCGGCTGCAGGGCGGCGTGCTGGGTCTGATCGCCGAATTGAGCGCCGGCGTGCAGGCCACGCTCACCTTTGACGATCTGCGCCTCATGCAGCCGGGTGGTTCGGCGGCGGCCCGGGAGGAACCCGGCATGCCGCCAACGATGGTGGCGATGGGCGCATCGCATGAACTGTTCAGCGCCGACTTTAACGGCGTGCATTACAGTCTTGAATACCCTTACGCCTTCGTTCACAGCACCGCCGGCGGTTGGGAGCGTTTTTGCCTGGAGGCGCCCGAGAAAATGTGCTTCGGCGTCCAGGCGCAAAACGGCCCGTGGGCCGACGCTGAGGACATGGCCAACCGGGTGCTTGCCGATTTCAGCGGGGCGGTTGCCCAGTATCGGGAACTGGGTCGCCAGAAGACTGCCACCGGCAACGGGCTGCCGGCTTACCGCGTCGATTACACCTGCCAGTGGCAGGGCGAGGCGCGCCAGGCGGTGCGCCTGTTTGTGGTCGTGCAGCAGGCGGGATTTGACGTCATCGCCGAAGGCGACCCGGTGATGATGGAGGTCTATCGCCCGGTGACGAAATGGGTGCTGGAAAGTTTCCGCGCCGAGGCGCGGTAGGTCTTGCAAAAGATGGTATAATTTACAAAACAAATGTTCTAAACAGGAACGGCCATGCCCGTCAATTACCAGGAAATTCAACGCCAGATTCGCGAGATGGGGCGCCAGGCGCCGCAGCGGGAAGAGATGATGCGCCAGCTGCGCCAGCAGGCCCAGCAGTTGTTCGATGAATACGCCGGACGGCTGGACGACCTGCGCCGGCGGGTGGAACAGGCCATCCTGGCCAACGCCGCCCTGCGCTGCGCCGTGCCCACCCACGAGCCGCTGGATACCCACCTGCCCCCGCCCGAACGCCCGGACGCCCTGGTGCTGCTGGCCGCCGATGGCTCACAGGTCAACCCCAACCGCCACGACCCGGTCGAGTTTGGGGTAATCAACGTGGGCGCCATTCGTATGTGCCCCGGCCAGGGGCAGGCGCCGCAAGAGATCGTGCGCACACAACTGCTGGTCTTTGACGACCTGAACACCCCAACCGGCACGGTCACCGACGAACTGGTGGCGCTCAAACGCGACCTGGGGGAGCGCGAGATGCTGGCGGCGCTGGTGGCGCAGGAAAGCCTGCCGGTGGTCACGCTCACCGACGGCCCGTTGGAACTGTTCCGCGAACCCAAAGACCAGCCCGAGTTCCGCGAGGCCTTTCAGGATTATCTTTTCGTCCTGCGCCAGCTGGCCGGGATGCGCGCCGTGACCGCCGGCTACGTGGATAAACCCCGCGCCGACCTGGTGGTGCGGCTGCTGGAACTGCTGACCTTCTCTGAGGATCAACTGGCCGAGGCCGGACGCCAGCGTCCTTTTCGCGGCATCGCCGACGTGGAACTGTATCAGACGCTGCTGGCCCCCGGCGAGCGTTCGGCGCTGTTTTCCATTCAATCCAGCAGCGCCGAAAAATTCCCCGGCGAACTGGCGCTGCACTTCTTTTATCTGAACGTGGGCGTCGGCGATCACCCATCGCTGGCGCGGGTAGAAATCCCCGCCTGGGTGGCCCAGGACGCCAACCTGCTCGAACTGCTGCACGCCACGCTGGTGATACAGTGCCGCCAGTTGGGCAGCCGGCCGTACCCTTACATCCTGCACCGGGCGCACGAGGTGGCGGTGGTCACCTTTGAGGAGAAGCGCCAGCTTTCGGAAATGATCCAGGCCGAACTGCGCCGCAACGGCGTGCCGGTCGGGCAGGGCTCGAACAAACAGTTTGCCAAAGACCAGGCTTTTTCCCGCACGAGGTATAAGATATGACGGATCAAACCACTACGCATGGGGTCGAGATCGGCCGTCTGTTGCGCGCCAGCACCACCGGCTGTGTGATGGGCTGCCGTGTTTCGCAGCTGGAGGCGCCGGCCTTTGGCGGCATGGTGCGCATCCCCCTGGACGGCGATTATCAGGTCTACGGGCTGATCTATGACATTCACATCGACGACGATGGGCTGGTGCGCCAGCTCATCACCGCTGCGGGCGTGCCCGAAGATGTCATCCTGGACAACCGCCTGAACCGCAACGTGCCGGTCGAGATCAGCGTGTTGTTCACCGGCTACCAGCAGGGGGCGCACATCTTTCACCTGCTGCCGCCGCGCCCGCCGCTGACCCTGGACGTGATCTACCCGTGCAGCCCGGCCGAGATTTGCGCCTTCACCCAGAGCGGGCGCTTCGGTTATTTCCGCCACGTGCTGCGCTCCACCGACCTGCCGGTGGGCGAACTGTTGGCCGCCCATCTGCGCCAGGCGCAGACGGCGCATTGCCAGGCGGGCGCGAGCAGTTGGGCGCAGGCCGCCACCCAGGAACTGATCGTGCTGCTGCGCGACGATTACCCGACGCTGATGGCCGTGTTGGGCGCCCTGGCCGACGCCGACCTGGCGTTTTGATCCCCTTGATCTCGTTTGTCTGCTGAGGTGTTTATGGCGCAACTCCCTGCTTCCGATCCGTATATCGGCTACATCGTTGGCGGCAGCCTGAAAGACAATCTGCGCGTGCGTTTGACCGTCCCGCCGCAGCAGGTGCAGGAAGGCAGTTTCGTGGTCGTCGAGAGCGGCGACTGGCATTTTTACGGGCTGGTGACCAACCTGGAACTGGGCGCCACCGACCCGCGCTTTGCCGACGAACAGAGCGAACGCCGTCTGCCGCCGGGCCTGGCCGGGCTGCTGCACGGCCAGACGCTCTACACCAACCTGGAGGTGCTGCCGGCGCTCATGCTCGAAACCGGCCCGGATCCTGCCAGCCCCGATTACGCCGTTCGTTACGAGGAATGGCGCCGCCGGCACCCCGAAGACCCGCACCTGATCCCGATCAAAACCGTGCCCTCGCACCACGCCGGGGTGCGCCTGGCCGACGCCGGCGACGTGGCGGCCATCTTTGGCGACCCCAAAGACGGCGCCCGCTTCCAGATCGGCACGACCCGCGAACAGGGTCACCCGGTGTGCATGGATATGGATAAGTTCGTGCAGCGTTCCTCGGGCATCTTTGGCGCCACCGGCACGGGCAAATCCTTCCTGACGCGCATCATCCTGGCCGGGCTGGTGCATTACAACAAATCCTCGGTGCTGGTCTTCGACATGCACAACGAATACGGCTTCGACGACACCGCCTCGGATACCAACCAGCGCATCACCGGGCTGCGCACGCGCTTCCCCGGGCGGGTGCGCGTGGTCGGGTTGGGGCGCGGCGCCAGCATTCGCGGCCAGGCGCCCGATTTCACCCTCGAGTTGGGCGAAAAAGACATCCAACCCGCCGATATCGAGATGCTCGCCCGCGAGTTGAACCTGAAAGAGACCACCCCCACCACCCTGGACGCGCTCATCCACAGTTTTGGCCCCGAGCGCTGGTTCCGCGAGTTCAAGGCGATGAAGGTGGGGGCGATGATCGAAACCGACGAAGGGAAACGCATCCCCGCCCCCGACAGCGTGGCGGCCTGGGCGGCCGAAGCCGGCGTCAACGTGGCGGCGGCCGAGGGGCTGCACTCCAAGCTGGGGCGCGTCTTCCGCCTGGCGTACGTGGTCGAACAGCCGGCCAGCGACTCGATGGGCGAGATCATCAAGGCGCTGCAGGCCGGGCAGCACATCGTGCTTTCGTTTGGCGAGCACGAGAGCGACCTGGACTACCTGCTGGTCACCAACCTGCTCACCCGGCGCATCCGCGCCGCCTGGGAGGCCAGCACCAACCGCTTCCGCAGCCACGGCGAGAAAGAACCCCGCCCGCTGGTGGTGGTGGTGGAAGAGGCGCACAAGCTGCTCAACCGCGAGATGGCCGCCCAGACCGCCTTCAGCACCATCGCCCGCGAGATGCGCAAATATTACGTCACCCTGTTGATCATCGACCAGCGCCCCTCGCAGATTTACGACGAAGTGCTCTCGCAGCTGGGCACGCGCATCTCGGGCTGGCTGGGCGACGACGCCGACATCCAGGCCGTGCTCTCCGGGCTGGCCGGGCGAGATGCCTTGCGCGGCATGCTGGCCCGTCTGCAACCCAAAGAAGAGGTGCTGCTGTTGGGCTGGGGCGTGCCCATGCCCATCCCGGTGCGCTCGCGGCGTTACGACGACCGTTTCTACCAGGAACTACTGGGCGGCGGCGGCAACCTGGGCGACCAGGCGCAGTTGATGAAAGAACTGGGGTTCTGAGCCGGCGCGGCTACCCCAGCAGCCACAGTACAAGCGCCACCGACAGCCCCAGGATCACCCCGCCGACCACCTCGGGCGGGGTGTGACCGAGCACCTCTTTGAGGCGTACATCGCTGATCGGTTCGCCGCGGAAGATTTCCTCAATCAACTGGTTGATACGCTGGGCGTGAATGCCCGCCTGGCGGCGCACCCCGGCGGCGTCGTACAGGATCACCATGGCGATGGCCACCCCCAGGGCAAAGGCCGAGGTATCGAAGCCATCGTTAAGCCCGATGGAAAGCGTGGTGGCGCAGATCAGCGCCGAGTGCGAACTGGGCATCTTGCCGGTGCTGACCCACAGCCCCCAGTCCCACTGGCGGGTGGCGAGGTAATTGATCGGCACCTTGAGGATTTGCGCCAGCAGCCAGGCCAACAGACCGGCCCCCAGAGCCGGGTTAGAAGTCAATTCCTGCCACATCTCACCCTTCATTCAATGCAGCCAGTTCCTGGCCGGTCAACTGGCGCACGCGCAGTTCGGCCCGGTCGAGCAGCGCGGCGCAGCGCTGCGCCAACGCCTGGCCGCGCTCGAACAGCGCCAGCGATTCTTCCAGGGCGGGGGGATTGCTATCCAGGATACGAGTGATGTTCTCCAGTTCGGCAAAAGCCTGCTCGTAGCTCATTTCTTCAATCGATGGCGATGGTTGCATGGGGTCCTCCTCACGCCACAAATCATTCGTTGGTTGAGACGGCGTCCACGTGGGCGGCGATCTGCCCGTCGACCAGCCGGATGTGAACGCCTTCGCCGGGCTGCACCCCGGCTGCCCGGCCGATCAGGGATCCATCCGGGCGGGTGACGACGGCAAAACCACGCTGCAAAACGGCCAGCGGGTTGAGCGCCTGCAAATGGTTGGCGGCGCCGTGCAGCGCCGTCCGGCGCAATTGTAACAGGTGGGCGGCGGCGCGCCAGCTGCGCCCGGTCAACTGGTCGAGACGCTGGCGGTCGTTCTGGATGCGGCGCAGCGGTGAGTTGCGCTGCAGGCGGTGGATGGCATCGGCCAGCCGGGAGCGTTCATCCAGCAACGTGGCGGCGGAGATGCTCTCCAGCCGCTGGCGGGTTTCGACCAGCGCCAGGCGCAAATCGGCCACGTCGGGTGTTGCCAGCACGGCCGCCCCGGTGGGGGTGGGGGCGCGTACATCGGCGGCAAAATCGACCAGGGTGAAGTCGGTCTCATGCCCCACACCGCTGATGACCGGCTGCGGCGAGTCGGCGACGGCGCGCACCACGGTCTCGTCGTTGAAGGCCCACAGGTCTTCCAGCGAACCGCCGCCGCGGCCGATCAGGATCACGTCCACCTGCGCCAGGCGGTTGAGCGCCCGCAGCGCCCGGACGAGTTCGCCCGGCGCCTCGGCGCCCTGCACCGCCGCCGGGGCCACCCACACTTCTGCCAGCGGATAACGCCGGCGCAGGGTGTTGAGCATGTCTTGCAGCGCCGCCCCGGTGGGCGAGGTGACGATGCCAATGGCGCCCGGTCGGGCCGGGATGGGGCGTTTGCGCCCCTCGTCGAACAGCCCTTCCGCCTCCAGGCGCGCCTTGAGGCGCAGGAACTCCTGGTAGAGGAAGCCCGCCCCCGCCGGACGCAGCGCCTGGACGTACAACTGGTACTGGCCGTCGCGCTCGTACACGCTGATCGCCCCGTGCGCCTCGACCGCCAGCCCGTTTTGCAGCGGCACACGCAGCGCCTGGGCCGTGGCGCGCCAGATGACGCAGCGCAGCGCAGCACCCTCATCCTTGAGGGTGAAATAGATGTGTCCGGAAGCCGGCCGCGACAGGTTGGAGATTTCGCCCTGCACCCACACGGTGCGGAGCACATCGTCGCTTTCCAGCAGCTGGCGCAGATAACGCGTCAGTTCGCTGACCGTCAGCGAAGGCGGTTGAAAAAAGCTGAGTTGTTCCATCGTGCTCCCATTTTAATCGAAATGGGGCATTTTCGTGGGGCCAATGCGTCCTGGCTTATCCCGCTTCATCCATTAATTTCTCGAGCGCGGCGGTGAGCACGGCGATCCCGCGTTGATACTCCTGCAAATCGATGTGTTCGTCCGGGGTGTGATCCAGGTTGGAATCGCCCGGACCGTAGGCCAGGATGGGGCAGCCCCAGGCCGGGCCGACCAGGTTCATATCCGAGGTGCCGGTCTTGAGCACAAAGCCGGGCCGCCCACCCTGGGCGCGGATGGCCGCCAGAAAGGCGCGCACCGGCGCACTGTTCTTTTCGGCCAGGTAACAATCGACGCTGTCCAGGATCTCGATCTCGCCGTCGGCCTGCGGGGCGTAGCGGCGCGCCAGGGCCGGCACGTCGCCCGAGGCGACGCCCGGCGGCAGGCGCAGGTTGATCTCCAGTTCGGCGCGCTGCATGAAACCGTCCTGCTGGCTGTGCATCTTGCGCAGGCCGACGTTGAACTGGTAAAACAGGCGCGGCTGCGTCTGGTTGTAGGCGTTCACGCCGGCGTACAGACTGTTCCAGAAGGACACGGCCGCTTCGCAGGCGGTCTCGTTCGAGGCGGCGCTGTGCGCCAGCGAGCGTTCCACCTGATAGCGCAGCCAGACGCTGCCTTTGTAACCGAGGGTAACCCGCTCCCAACTGCTGGGCTCACCGATGATGGTGTAGGTTGGGGCCGGGCGGTGATGGCAAAGAAAGTGGGCGCCGCGTGCATCTCCCTCCTCGCCCACGGCCCCGATGACGGTGATCCGCCAACCGGGGCGCCGGACGGCGCGGGCGCCCGCTAAAACGAAACAGGCAAGTGGACCTTTGGCGTCCACCGAGCCGCGCCCCCACAGCTGGCCTGCTTCGTAATGGATTGGAATTTCGCCCGGCACGGTGTCGATGTGCCCGAGCAGGATGATTTCGTTGGGCCCTGCGCCCAACGTTCCGATGGCGTTGCCGGCTTCGTCTGCGCCGGCGGTGTAACCCAGCGCCTGCATCTGTTGGCACAGATAGGTCACTGCCTGCGCCTCTTGCCCGCTGGGGCTGTAATGGCGCAGCAGGCCTTCCAGCAGGGCGATGTCGTCGAGTGGCATAATTGTTATCCTAATACGGCCTGTACGCCGTCGACCACCTGCCCCAGGTCTTTCTTGGAAATGACCAGCGGCGGCAAAAAGCGCATGACGGTCAGCCCGGCGGGCAGCGCCATGATACCCTGCGCCATGAGCGCCTGGAGGTAGGGCGTGACCTTTTGTTTGAGTTCGATGCCGACCATCAACCCCAGGCCGCGCACCTCGCGCACCAGCGGCGATTCGATGCGCTGCAGGCGCTGGAGGAACCAGGCGCCCAGTTCGGCCGAGCGTTCGGGCAGGTGGTGCTGCTCGAGGTAATCCAGGGCGGCCAGCGAGGCGGCGCAGGCCAGCGGGTTGCCGCCAAAGGTGGAGCCGTGCACCTGCGAGGGCAGGTCGGCCAGGTTGGGACCCAGCAGCGTGGCGCCCATCGGCAGGCCGCCGGCAATGGATTTGGCCAGGCACAGCAGGTCGGGTTGCAGGTTGTGATGCTGGAAGGCAAACATCTTGCCGGTGCGCCCGAAGCCGGTCTGCACTTCGTCCAGGATCAGCAGCGTGCCGTTGGCGCGGCAGGCGGCCTGCGCGCCCAACAGGTAGTCGGCTTTGCCGGGGGTGACGCCGCCTTCGCCCTGCACCACCTCCAGGATGACCGCCGCCGTTTGCGGGCCGAGCGCCTCTTGCAGGGCGGGCAGGTCGTTATAGGGCACGTGCTTGAAACCGGGCACCAGCGGCTCAAACGGGCCGCGGTATTTTTTCTCCCAGGTGGCCGAGAGCGCCCCCATGCTGCGCCCGTGGAAACCGCGCATGGTGGCGATGACCTCGCTGCGGCCGGTGAACAGGCGGGCAAATTTGAGCGCCGCCTCGACCGCTTCGGTGCCCGAATTGGACAGAAAGACGCGCGGCATGCCGCTCAGCGCGCACAGGCGCGCTTCCAGGGCGGCGCGGCGGTCGTTGTAGAACATCTCGGGGCACGAGATCAGCGTGCGCGCCTGGCGGGCGATGGCCTGCGCCACGGCCGGGTTGGCGTGCCCCAGGTTGGCGGCGCCCTGTCCGCCGACGCAGTCGATATATTCCTTGCCTTCGGCGTCCCACAGGTGGGCGCCGCGGCCGCGCAGGATGGCTACCGGGCGTTTGCTGTATACGCCCGAGGTGTACTGGTCTTCGCACGCCTGGATGGCGGCGGTGGGGGTGAGAACGGTGGTCTGCTCAGACATGGCGGTTATCCGATCGTCGTCCCCTGCCCGGCCAGGGCGGCCTGCAGCGGGTTCTGAATACGCCCATCGGCGAAAATGATCTGTTTGACGCCCAGGTCGAGCGCCTCGATGGCGCCCAGCACCTTTTTCTTCATGCGCCCTTCGGCGATGTCCAGCGCCTGCTGCACGGCCGAGCGGTCGATGTGGGCGATCAGGCTGCTTTCGTCCGGGTAATTGCGCATCAGCCCGGGGACGTTGGTCAGCAGGACAAATTGCTCGGCGTGCAGCGCCCCGGCGATGCAGGCCGCTGCGCGGTCGGCGTCCACGTTGAGGGCGTCGCCTTCGGGCGAGATGGCCAGCGGCGCCACCACCGGCATCATGCCGTTGGCGAGCAGCAGTTGCAGCAGGGCGGCGTTGACCGTCTCGATCTTGCCGGTATAATCGTCGCGGATCACCAGGCGGCGGCCGTTCTCAATGATGCGGATGGCCTCGTTGCGTTTGGCCTGCAACAGGCGCCCGTCTACCCCCGAGAGACCCACGGCGTTGACGCCGGCCTTTTGCAGCCGCTCGACCAGCAGGGTGTTGATCTTGCCGGCGGTGACCATGGCGAAGATCTCCAGCGTGGTGCGGTCGGTGTAGCGGCTGGTGAAGCCGGTGGCGGTGGTGATAAAGCGCGGCGGGTGGCCCAACTGGGTGGACAGTTCGTTGGTTTCGGCCGAGCCGCCGTGCACCAGCACGACGGTTTGCCCCTGTTGGATCACCTGGGCGATGTCCTGGCATACGGCTTCCAGGTTCACACCCTGGGCGCCGCCCATTTTTACGACGATCATGCTACTCCTCCATTAAACTGGGTGTAAACCGCTAAACGTCAGGCCGTCGGTCTCTTCAAAACCGCAGATCAGGTTCATGGCCTGCACGGCCGAACCGGCGGCGCCCTTCATCAGATTGTCGATGGCCGCCATGCCGATCAGCCGGCCGCTGTCGGGATCGAGTTCAAAGCCGATGTCGGCGAAGTTCGTCCCGGCCAGGATCTTGGGTTCGGGCACGCGGTAGATGCCGCGGCGATCTTTGACCAGGCGCACGAACGGTTCGGCTTCGGCCAGCGCCCGGTAGGCGCGCCAGATATCTTTTTCGCTCACGCCGGGTTTGACAAAGGCGTGCGCCGCCGCCAGGGCGCCGCGCACCAGGTCGACCGAGGTCATGGTCAGGTGCACGTCCTGGAGCCCCAGTTCCTGCTGCACCTCGGCGGTGTGGCGATGGCCGTAGGCCGAGAAGGTGCGGATCACGCCGCTGCGTTCGGGGTGATGCGAGCCGGGGTTGGGCGAGGCGCCCGCCTCGGACGAGCCGACCTTGATGTCGACGATGATCGGGCGGGTGGTGTCGAGCAGCCCGGCCCGCAGCGGCGCCAGCAGCGCCAGGTTGGCGGCGGTGGCGTTGCAGCCCACCCCGCTGATGTAGCTGGCCTGTTTCATCTGCTCGCGGTGCAGTTCGGGCAGGCCGTAGACGAAGCGCTCCAGCCAGGCCGGGGCGGTGTGCGGCTCGCCGTACACCTTCTGGTAATGGGCGGCGTCGCGCAGGCGGAAATCGGCCGCCAGGTCGACAATCTTGGGCGCCAGCCCGGCGTATTGTTCGATGTATTTCTGGCTTTCGCCGTGCGGCATGGCCAGGAAGAGCACGTCGCAGGGTTCAAGCCCCTGGCGCGAGCTGAACTTGAGGGCGGTGCGTTTGCGCAGGTTGGGGTGCTGCTGGTACACGTACTCGCCCAGATGGCTCTCGGACGTGACCTGCATCACCTCGATGTGCGGGTGATCGAGCAGCAGGCGCAGGACTTCACCGCCGGCGTAGCCCGAAGCGCCGATGATGGATGCTTTCATGCGGCCTCCTGTAATGGGGTTGGCGCCTGGCCTTTGGCCACCTGGATGACGTAATCGGTGATGACGGCGGCCACGTTTACGCCGGTGATCGGCGCCAGGGTGTGGAATTCCATGGTGTGGTTGACTTCGTTAATCAGATAGCCCCGTTCGGGGTCTTCGAGCACGTCGATGGCCAGCACCCCGCCGCCAACGGCCCGAGCGGCGGCCACACACAGGGCGTTGAGTTCGGGCGTCACCGGGCAGGATTCGCCGTCGCCGCCGCGGGCGGTGTTGGTGATCCAGTGCGACGAGGAGCGGTAGATGGCGCACACCGTCTGGTCGCCGACCACCATGGCGCGGATGTCGCGTCCCGGTTTGCGGATGTATTCCTGGATATAGAAAATGGCGTGCTGGTAAGAACCAAGCGTCTCTTTGTGCTCCAGGATGGCTTCGGCCGCGTCGCGGTCGTTAATCTTGGCCAGCAGCCGGCCCCACGAGCCGACCACCGGTTTGAGCACCACCGGGTAGCCGAAGGCCTCGATGGCTTCGAGGGCGGCTTCGGCGGTGAAGGCCACCTTGAGGCGCGGCTGGGGCAGGCCGGCTTTGGCCAGCGCCGCCGAGGTGACCAGCTTGTCGCCGCACACGGCGGCCACGTGCGCCATGTTGACGGTCGGCACGCCCCAGGCGTTGAGCATCTGGGTGGCGTACAACCCGCGGGCGTACGACAGGCTGCGCTCCAATACGACGTTGTACGAAAGCCATTCGCCGGGGGCGCTCAGGTCGAAGGTCGCCTGGCGATCATCGATGCGTTCGTAGGGCACGCCGCTCTGTTCCAGCGCTTCGAGCAGCCACTTTTCCTCGACCCGCACCCGCGAGAGTAAGATGCCGATTTTCATGCCGTTTACTCGCCCCAGTCTTCTTCTTCCATGGGCGCCAGGTCGAGCTTGAGCGGGTGCAGGCTGACCACTTCCAGATCCACGCCGCAGTCGGGGCAAACAACAATTTCGCCCTGGACGATGTCGTGCAGATCGATCTCGGCGTCGCATTCGATGCAGTGGTTGAAGGTTTGGTTAATCATGTGAGTTCTCCTGATTGAAAATGATTGAAAGTTGGATTAAACAAAAACAGCCCCGGAAAGGGGGCTGCCTGTGTGCACGAGCGGATTTCAGATCACGTTAACGCGTACAAAGCCCACTTTCCAATGGGTGGAAAATGTGCTTTCGTCGAGCGCGCAGTAAAACGGCAATCTGTTCCATAATGGGGGTGATTATACGAGCTTTTGGCGGTTTGTCAATGGTTTTAACCAAAATTTCCTCCCACTTTAAAGATACTTTCAGTGAACCACTATGTTTGCACTTTAAGAAATAAACAGACAGGGTTCGAATTCTGTCCTTAAACCGCATAACGTTATTAGACCTCCTGCCTCCCCCATTTTAAAAAACAAAATGGGGGAGAAAAGACGCTATGGCGTACCAGGGATCTCAAAATTCATTTTACACTTATTCGGTAAATCGTCTAACCGAAACATTCCCTCCCTGAATTTCGTAGAAATTCGGGGAGGGCCAGGGAGGGGTGCTTTAAAAAAACGTCCGCCACTAAGTTAATCATTTCATCTGTCATTGCATCGGTGGACTGGTAAACGCCTCTGGCGCCCCGTTCAATCTCCCCCCTCAATTCCAGCGCAGAAAGATACGTACGTGAAATACCGACTCTGGCCAGATCCGCAGTTAAGAGAATACCATTTCTCTTCTGCAAAATATTGCGGATCTGACCCAGTGGACCGGTCTCGTTTTTTACATTCATGCTTTTATCGTGCGCAAAATAAGCATGAATGTAAAGAATGACCAGCGCAAGCCGTGCATGAGACCGGATTAAAAAAGATATTCAGATTGGTCGGCCCATTCTGGAAGGCCAGCACGATACCCGGATGGAAGCGCCCCAATCTGCTTTTCATCCTGTCTATCCTGCCCATCCTGTTTGAGCAATTTGCCGGAGCGGTACGCATCAAAAACCACGCACCGGGCTTTGCGTTGCGTCGCCCCCAGCAGCCCGGATGAGACCCGTCCGGATGAGGCCGTGCGCTGCCGGCGGGTTGGCCGGCGGTCGTGGAGGGCGGGGGCAAGCCCCTATGGCAGACATCCACATTCCCTCCCCACAGACACATTGCTGGCGATTTTCGTGGGCACCCCCGCCGCCTGGCCGTGTCATTTGTTGTTGTATCCAGTTGTTTAATCGTTTCCTGATAGCAATTTTCCCCATTTCGTTGGAACAGATGGGGTGAACCTCGCCCGTACACCCTACCCGGAGGGCAGGACTTTTCTAAAAGCTTAACGCCAAGACGCAGAGGCGCAAAGCCGCAAAGGCATCTTTTTAATCCTGTGCATCCCTGTTTTTTCCACCCTGAGGACTCCCCCCGTCCGTGACGCGCCTCATCCAACAACATGGAAGCACTGCGCTCCCGGAAAGGGGGAGTCTGGCGGATGGGGAAAACTTAATCCAGGTAATAATGCAGCGGGTAGGTGCGGTAAGCAGCCGGCGGCATCTTCTCGGTGGTGTAGAAACCGGACGGTGAAGCGATCAGGTCGGGCAGGCGATTGACGAGCGTGGCACAGGTCAGTTCGACCGTCGCCGGCTGCGAAATCTTGACCAGCGTGTTGGGCTCGCCCTTGATCGTCCAGTCGTTGCAATCCACCTCACCCGGGGCGTACACTTTGCCGATGCACTGCGTTTCGATCACCGGGCCCTGGTTGGTAACCGTCGTCACCACGGCCGACATGCCCAGGGCATACCCGGCCGGGATGGTGCGTCCGAGGGTGGAAGAGGGGGTATCCTGCCCGGCAACCATCGGCACCAGTTTCTGGCTCATCGATTGGATCGTCCAGCCAAACTGCGAGCACAGCCATTCGTTGGCGTTCCACATATAGGATGGCAGCGAATCGGAGCTGGCGATCTGGCGCTCGAAATCTTCCAGGCTCAACCCGGCGCCGTGGACTTCGGCCAGGGCAATGCCGTAATCTTCGACGTTATAGCTGGAGATACCCTCGATGCGTTCGATGCGATGCGTGGCGCCGGCCAGCACGCTGATCAGGTTGCCCCAGAACACGTCCTGATAGCCCGAGCCGGCCAGGGTGCAGCCGTTTTCTTTGGCCAGGCGATCCAGGCGGTTGGTCAGGGCGGGCGAGGTCGTCCAGGGGTAGAATGCTTCCTCGCAGGTGGAAATGGCGTTGACGCCGTAGCGCGCCGCCAGTTCAAAATACGGGTACATGTCGGTCATCAGGCTGGCGATGGCGATAATCGCAGCGTCGGCGTCACACTCGGCAAAAACGGCCTCGGCGTCCGAGCGCACCGGCACGTTCAACTTAAAGCCCAGGCCGGCCACCTCGCCGGCGTCCTTACCCACGACAGCCGGGTTGCTATCGATGGCGCCCACGATCTCGGCGCCCTTTTCATACAGATAGCGCAGCATCACGCGACCCATTTTCCCACAACCATATTGGATGACACGCAGTTTTTGTTGCATTACGCTACTCCTTAATTTGTTTTTGGTTTGGAATGGATTGTACTACGCCGCGCCGCATTTTTCATCGACCAAAGGGTTGAATTCGCCCCGGACGGTGTGGAAGCCCTGTGGCGGAAACGATCGCTTTAGTGTATCGTTGGCACCGGCCGGGCACGAACGTCACGCCCCCAGGCGACCAGCACCAGGCACGCGGGTAGAAGATATAGCATCACTACCACAGGGTAAGAATGGTAGGGCCAAAAATTGTAAACCAGATAGGTTATGGGGAGCAGCATCAAGCCAGCCCAACGCAGGTCGCGTTGGCGAGCGAGGAAAAACAGCGCCGGCCAGATAAAACTGGCGACCTGATATAACCCGAACCAACCCAGTATGGGAATACCATATCTGGCCTGATCAACCTGATAATATAGCTGGGTCAAACCGGCGGCATAATTGGCCGCAGCGAACAGAAAAGGGATCACTGCCAGGATCACCAGCAGCGGTTCGCTGCGCTGCCTGCGGACAACGCCAACCATCCAGATCAGCAGCAGGACAAGCGCCGTGAGCCAGAACCCGATCTCCGGCAAGGGCAGAAGCGCAATCCTCGCGGCGACATCCGCCGGCAGCCACGGCCAACGGGTTCCGGATAACAACAGCCCGACGATGACAAGCGAGATTGAAGCCAGCCAGTGGATCAATACCCCTGGCGAAGCTTTCCAGCGGCTGATCAAGAGCAGGCCGGCCTGGAAGCCAATCATCAACCGCAGGCTGGTCCATGTAAACGACTCGGTTGGCAGCGAAGACCCGGAAACCCAGGTGGCGATCAATGGCAGCAGCGGATAGATCAACACGGTTGGCAGAACGACCAGGAAATAATCCAGCCAACGCCCCGGTCGATGCACCTGACACAGGCGGCGCCCAAGCTCATCCGGTGAGCCGAGTTCTTTTTCCAGGCGCACAGCTCGGGCTGCGGCGTCGCCACCCAGACCCGGGTCTTTTTCACCCGCTTCAATATGCGCCGCGATTTCTTCGATCAATTCAGCCTTTTCCTCCGGCGAAAAACCGTTCAACTGCGACTGCAAGCGCGTAAGATAATCATGAGCGTTCATTGTTCACCCCACATCTCGGCCGGTTTTCCAAGCATAAGGAACAGGCGCTCGGCAAACTGTCGCCACTCCGCACTTCCAGCGCTCAAGTATTCACGCCCGGCGGCCGTGATGGAATATACCTTGCGCTTACGGGCTCCGCTGCCCTCTTCCCACGCGCTCTGGAGCAGCCCGTCCTGTTCCATCTGATGCAAAGTCGGGTAGAGCAGCGCAGCGGTCATACTGAAATAACCCTGGCTGCGTGCTTCTAATTCGCGCATAATGGCGTAACCATGTTTTTTGCTATCGGATAGTACGCTAAGAATGAGAATAGGCGTGCTCCCCTTACGTACTTGCTGTAGATCAGGCATAAGCGCTTCTCCTTTATATATAAGCAA
>CAZHTS010000087.1:0-1528 GCA_964535315.1 uncultured Anaerolineaceae bacterium | reverse complement strand
AAGAGGCAGGTTCAAAAGGGCGCCCGCCCTACAACCTCGAAACAAGAAGGTTTGACGATTATCCAGCGAAAACTGGATGGCGAGAAGGACCCCCGCCGACGCTGGCAAAAGTGAACGCCCGCAATGGCCGCCGGTTTGACGGATCCTATTGGGACTGTTAAAGAGCTGTTGACGCTGACCCCTTTATCACGGCAAAAACACGCTTAAAAGGGAGACTACCCAGGATCGCCGGTGGTGTAAACACAGCCCATTCTTATTTATATATTTAGCAATAAGTGTTAATATGGATATGCGCTATTTACACTTTACGCAGGATCGAAAAAGCTGATGGATCCAAAAGAGTATCAAAGCCTGGAAGCAGGAAAAGCCATTCTCACCCAAATGGGTTTCTGGGCGTTTCTTGCCAATCCACTTCCGCCAAACATAACCTGGTCATCCTCACTGGTATCGATTCTATCCGATGCTGAACGAGACCTGAGCCGGCTTTCTACCCTGATCGGTGCTTTCCCTTTTTCAAGATTATTGATACAGCCTTTCATGCGAAATGAAGCCGTCATTTCATCCCGGATCGAAGGGACACGGGCTTCTCTGATCGATCTGTACACCTATGAAACCGCGCAGATGTCGTTCTTCGAGCAACCAGATGATGTGCGTGAAGTCTTCAATTATGTTCGCGCGATGGATTATGGGCTGGAACGCTTGAAAACGCTGCCTGTTAGCCTGCGCCTGATCCGCGAACTGCATGAAAAGCTGATGGAAAATGTGCGCGGCGGCATGCTGACCCCGGGTGAGTTCCGGCAAAGCCAAAATTGGATCGGGCCTGTTGGGAGCACGCCAACCACCGCCACTTATGTCCCCCCACCGGTGGAAGAGATGCACCGGGCGCTGGATGCGCTTGAGAAATTCCTCCATACAGATTCGGAAATTCCGATCTTGATCCGCGTGGGCATGGTCCATTATCAGTTCGAAGCCATCCATCCTTTTCTGGATGGGAATGGACGCGTGGGGCGACTCCTGGTCGCACTCTTATTATGCGGATGGGGGTTGTTATCGCAGCCACTTCTCAATTTGAGTGTCTATATCGAGCACTATCGCCAGGAGTATTATGATCTTTTGCTTGGCGTTTCACAAAAAGGAGCATGGGAAGCCTGGCTGCGTTTCTTCTTGCGGGGTGTCAGCGAACAGGCACGCGAGAGTGCCTTTCGAATGGAATGGTTACAGGGTATTCGGGCGAAGTATCAACCCATTGTTGATAACGATCGTAATTCCACGCGCATGGCAGTCGTGGTCGATTTCCTGTTTTCTCGACCGATCCTTTCGGTTCGGCAGGCATCGGATGGGCTGGGTATTCCCTTCAAGACCGCCGGAGATTATCTGGCCAAACTTGAGCAGGCAGGCCTTTTGAGAGAAATCACGGGGCATGCCCGAAACCGTATCTTCCAGGCAGATGAAATCCTGCGAGCCGTGCAAGGGAACGATTTTCATTTCACCCCATAAAACGGTGTTTTCACCCTCACCCCGGCCCTCG
>CAZHTS010000086.1:0-19078 GCA_964535315.1 uncultured Anaerolineaceae bacterium | reverse complement strand
CCCCGTCTCCTCTGGTACACAGGTTGTTGTGGAAAGTTGGGGCGGGGCGTGTTTTTGTGCCGCTACAGGTCAGGATGCAAAGTAAGAGAAGTACCCAAAATGGCGGCGCCAGGCCCGATTTTGTTGTTATAATCGGGAGCGACGTTTTTACCTGGAGGATCCATGTCTCGTTCAAAGAAGGCGTTGTTGATTGGTTTCTGGGGGATTGTGGCGCTGTACCTGGCTTATGCCGCGGTGTTCATTTATAAAAGCGTGATTTACTACAACGACACCCCGTATTTCGGGTTGTTTGACGATTCGTTGATTTCGATGCAGTATGCCCGCAACCTGGCGCGCGGGTATGGCCTGGTGTGGATGCCGGGCGACGCCCCGGTGGAGGGCTTCTCAAACCCGCTGTGGGTGCTGTATATGGCGCTCTTCCACCTGCTGCCCATCCCGATGAACATGATCAGCCTGCCGATCCAGATCAGCGGCGGGGTGTTTATGGTGCTGACGCTGTGGTACGTGCGCAAGATCACCGGCTTCCTGACCGGCGAGCAGCCGCTGCCTACCCTGCTGGCAGTGTTCATGACCGCCTTCTATTACCCGATCACCAACTGGAGTCTGTTGGGCACCGAGGTGAGCGTGCTGGCCTTTATCGTCACGCTGACGATCTGGAAGGTGATCACGCAACTGCACGAAGAGCGTTTTTCGCCCTGGTTGTACGTCATCCTGGGGGTGGCGACCTGGATTCGCCTGGACATGCTGCTGCTGGCGGGCGCCACCTGGTTGTTCCTGGTGCTGTTCGACCGGCGCAACCGCCGCCAGAACCTGATCTGGGGGGCGGCCATTCTGGCCGGGTTCACCCTGGTGCAGGAGGCGCTGCGCTACTGGTATTACGGCGATCTGTTCCCCAACACCTATTATCTTAAGGTAGAGGGCGGCAATCTCAAGCTGACGCTGCAGCGCGGCGTGTACGTGTTCGTCAAGTTTGTGTGGAATTTCAACCTGCTGCTGTTCCTGCTGCCGTTCAGCGTGTTGTTCTTCCGCCGGGACAAACCCATCTGGTTCCTGTTCATCAGCCTGTATCTGTACATCGCCTACAGCATCTACGTGGGCGGCGACGCCTGGGAACACCGCGGCGGCTCCAACCGCTTCATTTCGATTGGGATGCAGTCCTTTATGATCCTGTTCACGTTGACGGTGGACTATATTCGCCAGGCGGTGCAAGAGCGCATGGGGCGTGACCCCGGGCTGCGCCCGCGCCTGACGCTGGTGCTGGCGAACGGGGGGATGATCGTCTTTGCGCTGCTCAGCCTGTTGAATTTCAACACGCTGCTGGATACCATCTCGCTCAAGTACATCTTTATGGAACGCCCGCCGGTGTTGATCGGCACGAGCAAGACCGTGCCGCTGGCCTTCTTCGTCAAAGACATCACCACCGAGAATGCGCGCGTTCTGGTCATCTCGGCCGGCGGTATCCCCTATTTCTCCGAGCGCTACTGCTACGATATGCTCGGCAAGGCGGATAAGTACATCGCCCACGGGCCGATGCACATGCCCGACGGCGTCTCGTTGATGGACTGGCGGCCCGGCCATAATAAGTGGGATTACGATTACTCGATCAAACAGCTCAAACCGGACGTGATCACCGAGACGTGGTGGCAGGTGCCCTGGCAGCAGCTCCCCGATTACCTGAAGGGCTACACCAAGATCCAGGTGGAAGAACTCAAGCTGTTCCTGCCGCAGGGCATTCTGTACGTGCGCACCGACTCGCCCAACATCCGTTGGGATCTGGTACAAAAATACGTGGTGAAAGAATAGCAATGAAGCGCATCGATGCACTCCTGCGCCGCCCGTGGGTCTTTGCGCTGCTGCTGCTGGGCGTGATGGCTTTTACCTATGCTTACCAGATTGCCCGCATGGGGTTTTACTGGGTGGATTGGCAGGCCATCTTTGTCGAGCGGCTGCAAGACCGTTCGCTGTTCTGGAGTTATTTTGCCTACGACCGGCCGTTTTCGGCCTGGACGTACGTGGTGATGATGCCGCTGTTGGGCACCAACGCCATTGCCTGGCAGGCGGCGACGATCCTGCTGCGCTGGGCGGGGATTCTGTGTTTGTGGCTGGTGCTGCGCGCTGTCTGGCCGCGGCGCGGTTTTGAACTGGGCTGGGCGGCGCTGCTGCTGGCAGTTTACCCCGGTTTCAGCCAGCAGTCGATTGCGGTGGCCTACAGCCAGCATTTCACCTGTTTTGCGCTGTACACGTTTTCGCTGTGGTTGATGGTGCAGGCGCTGCGGCCGGGCGGTTCGCGCCGGCGGTTTGTGCTGCTGACGCTGCTGGCGACGCTGACCTCGCTGATGCACCTGCTGACGATGGAATACTTCGCCGGGATGGAACTGGCCCGCCCGTTGTTGTTGTGGCTGCTGCTGTGCGACCGCCGGCAGAACTGGCGGCAGAACCTGGGGCGCACGCTGCGCGCCTGGTGGCCGTATGCGCTGGTGCTGGTGGCGTTCCTGGCGCTGCGTTTCGCCGTGTACCCGCTGGTCTTCCCCGACCCGTCTTCCAACGCGCCGCTGCTGGTGATGCGTTTTGGCGAGCAGCCGCTGCAGGCACTGGCGCGCCTGGGGCAGCTGGTGGTGCAGGACTTCCTGCGCATGATGGTGTTTGTGTGGAGCGACACCTTCCAGCCGGCGTTGTTCGACCTGGCGGCGCCGCAGACCCTGGCGACGATGGCGGCCGGCCTGGCGCTGGCGGCGCTGGTGGCGGGCTACTTCTGGCGCTATGGCGGCAGCGAGGACGAAGCGCACGATGATGATTTTGTGCGCCAGGCGCTGTTGTTCGGGCTGGCGGCGGTGGTGTTGGGCGGGCTGCCGGTCTGGGGCACCGACCGGCAGTCGATCGTGGGCAAATGGTCGGATCGCTTTTCGCTGGGGCCGATGATCGGCCTGATCGTGCTGCTGGTGGGGTCGGCGGGCTGGTTTGCGCCGCGCCGGCGGCGGCAGATGCTGTTGTTTGGCGTGCTGCTGGCGTTTGCGGTGGGGGCGCAGATGCGCACGGTCAACGAGTATCGCAAGAGTTGGGAGGAGCAGCGCAGTTATTACTGGCAGTTGAACTGGCGGGCGCCGGAGTTGAAGGACGGCACGCTGGTGCTGGGGCAGAAGGTACCCAACAACCTGATCTCGGAGTATTCGGTCTGGTTTGCCTTGAACGTGTTGTATGCGCCGGAACTGCGCAGCACACAGATGCCGTACTGGTTCCTGAGCGCCTTGAATTACTATGAAAACAAGGAGCTGGACTTTAAACCGGGCCTCCCGGTGCATTACGGGCTGCGCACGATTGCCTTTGACGGTTCGACCTCGCAGGCGCTGGTGGTGTACTCCGGTTCCGGCGAGCGCTGTTTGCGGGTGATGACGCCCGAAGACCGCCTGTCGCCGGGGCTGAGCCGGGAGGAAATGGCGCTGGTGTCCATTTCTAATCTCGATCAGATTGTGACGGACGAGGGGCGCGGGGTAAAGCCGCCGGCGGAGGTGTTTGGGGTGGAACCGGCGCACACCTGGTGCTATTACTACCAGAAGGCCGATCTGGCCCGCCAGCGCCAGGACTGGCAGACCGCGGCGGCGCTGGGAGACGAGGCGCGCCAGGCGGAACTGTACCCGCGTTATGGCGTCGAACTGCTGCCGTTTATCGAGGGCTATGGACGCAGCGGCAACTGGGACCGGGCGCGGGCGTTCAGCATTGAGGCCAGCCAGTTGAGCGAGGGGATGCAGCCGGCGCTGTGCGCTCTGTGGGAACGGATGAGCGCCGACACCCCGGAGGGTGAGGCCAGGGCGCAGGCGCGCCAGGCCGTGGAGACGGCGCTGTCGTGTGCGACCGTGAAGCATTAAGGTGAAAATTCTCAGGCGCTGGTGGCTGGTGCTGTTGTTGCTGCTGGCCGCGCTGGCCCTGCTGTGGGCGGCGGGCGGCGAGCCGGAACCTGTCCGCAAGGTGACGGCATTACCGCCGGTGGAATTGAACGGGGTGACGTTGGGCGAGCGGCGCCAGGCGGTGCTTGAGTATCCAGCGCAGCTGGCGGCGGGCGAGGACGGCGAGGTGCGTTTGCGGCTGGAGCCGCTGGCGGAGAGCGTTGCGCAAGAAGCCGGAGTGTATGCAGGCTATAACCTGTTGGCTTCGGCGCGCCTGGAACTGGCAGGTGCAGACGTGGCGCCGGACGGGACGATCTCCAGCCCGCAGCGGCCGGGACGGCCGGTGGAATTCCGCTGGCAATTCCGTATGGCGCAGGACGATGCGGCCGAGGGCCGGGTGTGGGTGCACCTGAAATTTATTCCGCTCAACGGGGGCGCGGGTGAGGACCGGTTGTTGCTGGTGCCGGCGTTGGCGGTGGAACGCTACGAGGTGTGGGGTTTTAAGCCGCAGACGCTGCGCCTGGTTGGCTGGCTGGCGCTGGCGGCGGCGGTGGTGCTGGCGGCAGCCCGTGGGGCGCCGCCGCGGCGCTGAGCGAGGTGACAGGGGGATGATGTCGTTTGGGTGAAAAATAACCTATATTGTATTATTTGCCTACTTTATCCTTACCGGATAAAATCAGGCATGCTATAATTCTTTTTATCTCGGGCGAGTATGCTACAATGATCAGGTGACCTGAGTCTACCCAATCCCAATGTGCGGCGGAGGTGGATGCGATGATCAACGACTGGTTGTACATTGGCATTTTCATGGTGGTGGCCGCGTTTCTGCCGGCGGCGGCCATTGTGATCGCCGGTTTTCTGTCCCCCCGAAAGCCCAATCCAATCAAGAATCAGACGTATGAGTGCGGTATCGAAACCGTCGGTGAGACCTGGGTGCAGTTCAAGGCCCAGTATTACGTCTTTGCCCTGGTCTTTCTGGTGTTCGATGTCGAGACGGTTTTTCTTTACCCCTGGGCGGTGGCTTATCAGCAGTTGACCCTATGGGGGGTGGTCGAGGCGATCCTGTTCATCCTGATTCTGCTGGCGGGGCTGTTGTACGCCTGGCGCAAGGGTGAACTGGAGTGGGTTTGAGTCTGGCCGCGACGGCTAATCCCGGTAGGGTTGGAGGAGGGTTATGAGCTTTTTCAGCGATCCCATCAATTTCTTGATCGAGTTGCTGCGCGGGCTGCTGGCCGGGACGGGGATGGCGCCGGAGGCCGTACAGTTCCTCATGAGTTTGATTGGCGCCTTTATGCTGGCAACGGGCGCCATGTTGTTTGTCATCCTGTTGATCTGGTTGGAGCGCAAGGTGATCGGCCGTATTCAGGATCGCCTGGGACCGAACCGGGTGGGGCCGTGGGGCATCATCCAGCCGATCGCCGATATGCTCAAGATCTTTACCAAAGAGTATATTACGCCGGATGGCGCCGACCGTGTTCCGTACAACCTGGCGCCGGTGCTGGCGGTGGCGGCGGTGCTGATGATCTGGGCGGTGCTGCCGTTTGCGGTCAGTGTGTATGGCGTGGATCTCAACGTGGGGGTGTTGTACGTCATTGCCTCGGGCGGGTTGGGGCTGTTCAGTATCCTGCTGGCCGGCTGGGGTTCGAACAACAAGTATGCGTTGTTGGGCGGCTTTCGGGCGGTGGCGCAGTTGATTTCTTATGAAGTCCCGATGGTGGTCTCGCTGCTGCTGCCGGTGATGTTTGCCGGATCGATGAGCATGACCGAGATTGTGCAGCGGCAGGACGTCTGGTATCTTTTCCTGGCGCCGATTGCAGCATTCATCTTTTTTGTTACCTCGATTGCCGAAGTAGGGCGGGCGCCGTTCGACCTGGTGGAGGCCGAGTCGGAACTGGTGGCGGGGTTCAATATCGAATATTCGGGGCTCAAGTTCGGCATGTTCTTTGTGGCCGAATTTTTGCACGCTTTCACCATCTCGTTGTTATTTGCCACGTTGTTCATGGGCGGCTGGCGTGGGCCGGGCGCAGAGCAATATCCGCTGCTGGGTTTCTTCTATTATTTGCTCAAGACCAGCCTGGTGTATTTTGTCGTCATCCTGCTGCGCGGCTCGCTGCCGCGTTTCCGCCTGGATCAGATGATGGACATCAACTGGAAGCTGTTGACGCCGCTTTCGCTGGTGGCATTATCGGTGACGGCCTTGTTGTACAAGCTTGCGCCGGCGGTGCGTTGGGTGCAGATAGCGATTTTGATCGTGGCGAACGTGGCGATCCTGCTCATTACCCTGGAATGGATGCGCCGGCGGGTATTTCGCCAGCGGCGCAGGCTGGTGGGGCCGCGGTCGTATCCGCCGCTTCCGGCGCAGATCGATGTGGAGGTGGGGCAATGACGGCCATGCAAATCGTATTTTGGATAGTGGCTGCCGTCACGCTCTTTTCGGCGGGGATGGCGGTGGGGGTGCGGCGCATCATGCACGCCGCTTTCTGGCTGGTGCTGGCGTTGTTTGGGATCGCGGTGCTGTTCGCGCTGCTGGAGTCGCGCTTCTTTGCGATCATTCAAGTGGTGGTCTACATCGGCGCCATTGCCATTTTGATCATCTTTGCGGTGATGCTGACACGCAAGGTGATGCAAGACGTTGGCCCCCAGGTGAACAAAGGCTGGGGATGGGCGCTGGCGGCGGCGTTGGGCCTGTTTGCCGGGCTGCTGGCCATGTTGTCCGGCTGGCAGAAGTTCAATCTCCTGGCCGCGCCGCTGACCGGGCAGGGTGAAGATGTGGCGGCCCTGGGATTGGCGCTGGCTGCGCCGGATGGCTATCTGGTGCCGTTTGAAGTGGCTTCGGTGTTGCTGCTGGCGGCGTTGATTGGGGCGTTATACGTCGCTGCCGAACGCAAAGGAGGGAATGAATGATCCCCCTGTCCTGGTATCTGATCTTTTCGGCTGCGCTGTTTTGCGTGGGGCTGTTTGGGGTGCTGGCGCGCAAGAATGCGGTGGCCATTTTGATCGGCGTCGAACTCATGTTGAACGCGGCCAACATCAATCTGCTGGCCTTCTGGCGTTATCTGTATGCGCCGGAGATGAGCGGGCTGGTGTTTGTGGCGGTGGTGTTTGCGGCGGCGGCGGCCGAGACGGCGGTGGGGCTGGCGTTGATCATCTCGACCTACCGGCGGCGGCGCACGGTCGTGGCCAACGAAGTCGATTCGATGAAGGGCTAAGGCGGTGAGGTGCTATGGCAACTGAGACTTTGATCTGGTTGATTCCCCTTCCGCCGTTACTGGCGTTTGCAGCGATTGTGTTATTTACCAACCGCTGGAAGGGGCTGAGTCATGGGCTGGCGTTGGGCGGAGCGGGGCTCTCCTGGCTGGCGGCGATGGTGGTGTTCATCCGGGCGCTGGGTGTAGAGGGGCTGGGCGAGAATCCTTTTCGAGCGCAGATCAACTGGCTGCCGGTTGGCGATGAGTGGCTGCAAATTGGGGCGCAGATCGATCCGCTTTCAGCGGTGACGCTCTTCTTCGTGGCCTGGACGGTGCTGGCTATTTTTGTGTACAGTGTGGGCTATCACAATTATGGGCAGCCGGCCGGCGACCACGACCGGCCGGGTCTGCCGCCGCACGGCGCCACGCGGGCGGATGGGCGCGTCGTGCCGTCGGTGGAACCGATGTACTCACGCTTTTTTGCCTTTATCAGCCTGTTTGCCTTTGCCATGTTTACCCTGGTGGTCAGCGATAATCTGCTGACGTTGTACATTGGCTGGGAGATCATGGGGCTGTGCTCTTATCTTTTGATCGGCTTCTGGTACGGCAAGGAGTCGGCCCGAGATGCGGCGCGCAAGGCGTTTTTGACCACCCGGGTGGGGGATGTCTTCATGCTGCTGGGGCTGGTTGGGCTGTACACCGTCACGGGGACGTTGAATTACCGTGAGGTGCTGTCCAACCATGAATTGCTGGCGCAGCTGGCGCACACCCCGTCCGGGGTGTTGGGGCTGCCGGTGGCGGGGTTGCTGGGGCTGCTGCTGTTCATCGGCACGGTGGGCAAGTCGGCGCAGTTCCCGCTGCATATCTGGCTGCCGGATGCAATGGAAGGGCCTACGCCGGTCTCGGCCATGATCCATGCCGCCACGATGGTGTCGGCGGGGGTGTATCTGGCGGCGCGCACCTTCCCGCTGGTCTCGGCTGGCTGGGAGCCCGGGCAGGCGCTGACGACGACGATGACGGTAATGGCCTGCATCGGCGCTTTTACTGCCTTGTTCGCCGCCACAATCGCTGTGGCGCAGCACGATATCAAGCGCGTGCTGGCGTATTCTACCATTTCGCAGTTGGGCTACATGATCGCCGCGTTGGGGATTGGGGCGTACCCTGCGGCGGTCTTTCACCTGGTGACGCACGCTTTCTTCAAGGCGCTGCTCTTCCTGGGATCGGGGTCGGTAATTCATGGCATGGAACACGGCGTTTTTCACAGCGGCGAGCACGTCGACCCGCAGGATATGCGTCACATGGGCGGGCTGCGTCACAAGATGCCGGTCACGTTCTGGACGTTTTTGCTTGGCGGTTTTTCACTGTCGGGCGTCCCGCTGATCACGGCCGGGTTCTGGTCGAAGGACGAGATTCTGGCCGGCGCCTACAACGGCGGCTACTGGTGGGTGTTTATCACCCTGGCCCTGGCGGCGCTGCTGACCGCTTTTTATACCATGCGCCAGATTACGATGACCTTCCTGGGCGAGCCGCGTTCACAGGCGGCGGCGCACGCCAGCGAGACGCCCTGGACGATGACCGCTCCGCTGGTGGTGCTGGCGGTTTTTGCGGTGGCGGCGGGGTGGGCCGGCATTCCCGAGAGCTTCCCTGGGCTGGGTGGGTTGGTGCCCAACTGGTTTGAAGAATTCCTGGGAGGGCACGCTGCCGCAGTGGGGCATAGCCTGGTGCCGTTGTTTACCTCGCTGGTGGTGGCGTTGGGCGGCCTGTATCTGGGCTGGCAGGCGTATAACTATCTGGAAGCCGGCGATCCTGACCCGTTGGAAAAACTGCTCGGGCGCGTTTATTTCTGGCTGAAGAATAAATATTTCATCGATGAGGCTTATCAGAAGGCAATCTACCGGCCGGCCGATTGGTACGCCGAAGAATTCTCGTATCGCTGGCTGGATTTGACGTTGATCGATGGCGTGCTGCACGCCATTGGCCGCCTGGGACTGTGGCTGGGAATGGCCTTGCGCGAGTACTTCGATATCCCGGTGGTCAACCGGGCCGGCGATGCGACCGGGCGCGGTGTGCGCCTGGCGGGCCGCGATCTGCGCGGGGTGCAGAGCGGGCGAGTGCAACAGTATATGCTGGTGACCATGATGGTGGTGGTGATCGCCGGCGCAGTGGTCTATTACCTGGTCTCTTGAGCCGGGAACAAACGGAGCGCGGCATGGAACTGATAAACCAACATTTGCTGTCCTGGATTTTGTTTCTCCCCACCCTGGGCGCAGTGCTGCTGCTGTTTGTACCGGCGCAGCGGGTAAAGCTATTGCGCTGGGCGGCGCTGGGCATCAGCCTGCTGCCGCTGGCGTTCTCGCTGCTGGCGTGGTTCAACTTCAAGATGGATCAGGGAGGTTTTCAATTCGTAGAGCAGGCGGTGTGGTATCCGGCCTTGAACTCCTCCTACCATGTTGGGGTGGATGGGCTGTCACTGCCGATGGTACTGCTGACCACGTTGTTGACCCCTCTGGCGCTGCTGGCTTCGTTCAGCATCCAGGAACGGGTCAAGGGATATATGATCCTGTTTCTGCTGCTGGAGACGGGGATGCTGGGGGTCTTCCTGGCGCTGGATCTGTTGCTGTTCTTCGTTTTCTGGGAGGTCGGGCTGGTGCCGATGTATTTCCTGATCAACCAGTGGGGTGGAGAACGGCGCAATTACGCCTCGCTGAAATTTATGTTGTACACGATTGGCGGCTCGTTGGGCCTGCTGCTGGCGATCCAGTTGATCGGTGTGGTGACAGGTTCGTTTGATCTGGAACGCATTTTTGCGGTCTGGCCCAATCTGGCGGAAAGCAAGTTGTTGGGCCTGCCGGTGCAAACGGTGAAAACGGCCGCCTTTTGGGCGTTTGTGATTGCTTTTGCCATCAAGGTGCCGGTCTGGCCTTTCCACACCTGGCTGCCGGATGCGCATACCGAAGCGCCGACGGCGGGTTCGATGATCCTGGCCGGGGTGTTGCTGAAACTGGGGGCGTACGGTTTCCTGCGCCTGGTGCTGCCGCTCTACCGGGTGGAGGCGCAGCGTTTTGCCGGGGTGCTGGCGGCGCTGGCGACGATGGCGATTATCCTGGGGGCGTTGAACGCCTACGCTCAGAACGACTTCAAGCGACTGGTGGCGTATTCTTCGATCAATCACATGGGGTTTGTGGTGCTGGGGATTGCGGTGGCGGCCTGGGCCGGCGGCAGCCAGCATGCGGTGCTGGCTATGAACGGCGCGGTGCTGCAAATGTTCAATCACGGCCTGTCTTCGGCAGGGATGTTCTTTCTGGTGGGGGTGGTGTACGAACGCACCCACACCCGCGACCTCAACGATTTTGGCGGTTTGTTTGCGCTGGCGCCGGTGTATGGCGGCATCCTGATCTTTACGGCGATGGCGTCGTTGGGGCTGCCGGGGTTGAACGGATTTGTATCTGAATTCCTGGTGGTGCGCGGCGCCTGGCCGGTCTTTACCACAGCCACGACGTTGAGCATGATTGGCCTGTTCTTTACCGGGGCATATATCCTCAAGGCCATCCGCCAGGTGCTGCACGGGCCGTTGAACGAACGCTGGCGCGGGCGCCTGAGTGAGATCAACCGGCGTGAGGTGGTGGTGATTGCGCCGTTGATGGCGTTGATGCTGTTGACCGGCATCTGGCCGGCCTGGATCCTGGAGATGATTAACCGGGCCGTGAGCTTCTGGTTCTAGCGAGGTGAAGGATGCAATTTCCCATTTTGAGCGTCATCATTTTCACCCCCGTCCTGGCCGGGTTGTTGATCCTGACCGTGCCGGCCGAACGCAAAACGCTGCCGCGTCTGCTGGCGCTGGTGGCTGCTGTGTTGGATTTGTTGTTGTCTTTCGGCGTTTATTTCAGGTACCGCGTGGCGGATGGCGGCTACCAGTTTATCGAGCGGGTAGCGTGGCTGCCGCAGCTGGGTATCTCTTATTTTGTCGGGATTGATGGGATCAGCGCTCCGTTGATTTTATTGTCGGGCGTGGTAGTGTTTTGCGGGGTGGTCGTCTCCTGGCGGGTGAGCGACCGGCCGCGTGAGTTCTTCTCGTTCCTGATGTTCCTGGGCGCCAGCGTGTTTGGCGTGTTCAGTTCGCTGGATCTGTTTCAACTGTTCTTTTTCTTCGAACTGGCCGTTTTCCCCAAGTACCTGATGATTGCGATGTGGGGATCGCCCAAGACGCGCGAATACGGCGCCATGAAGCTGACCCTGTATCTGTTCATGGGGTCAATGGTGGCGCTGGTAGGCTGTCTGGCGATGTATTTTGCCGCCGGGTTAAACACCTTTGATCTGTTGGCGATGGAAAAAGCCGGCTTTTCGGTGGCGTTCCAGCGCCTGTGCTTCCCCTTTGTATTTCTGGGGTTTGCGGTTTTGGGCGGCATCTTTCCTTTTCACAGTTGGGCCCCGGACGGACATGTGGCCGCGCCGACGGCCATTTCGATGCTGCTGGCGGGTGTGGAGATGAAGGTGGGGGCGTTTGCCGCCTTGCGGGTGGCGATCATGCTGCTGCCGGAGGGGGCGCGCCATTGGGCGTGGCTCATCTTGCTGCTGGCGACGATTAATGTGGTCTACGGCGCATTGATCGCCATGATCCAGACAGATTTCAAGTATGTGATCGGTTTTTCGTCTGTTTCGCACATGGGGCTGGTGCTGATTGGGTTTGCCACCCTCTCGCGCGAGGGGTTGATCGGGGCGGGTGTGCAGATGTTCTCGCACGGGGTGATGACGGCGCTCTTCTTCGCTGTGGTCGGTATGGTGTACGACCGGGCGCACACCCGTGACATTGCCGAACTGGGCGGTCTGTTCAAGAAGATGCCCTGGGCGGCGGTTGGTTTTATCATTGGCGGCCTGGTATCGATGGGCATGCCGGGCTTTTCCGGTTTCACCGGCGAGTTCCCCATTTTTATGGGCGCCTGGCAGGCGCAGCCGGTGGTGGCGATTGTGGCAGTGGTGGGCATCCTGGTTACCGCCGCCTATATTTTGCTGGTCGTGCGCCGGGTATTTTTTGGAGAGACCCCGGCCGGCCTGGAAGATACGGTGGGCGATGTGGGGCCGGGGGATAAGCTGGCGATTGCCTTGCTTTCGGCGTTTATGATCGCACTGGGCGTGTTCCCGCAGTTGATGACGCCGATGATCGCGACGGGTGTGCAGCGCATCCTGGTGCTTCTGGGAGGTGCCTAGGTGAATACGGCTTTTCAACCTTCAATGTTGCTGGCGTTTGTGCCCGAGATTGGCCTGTTGGTGTTGGGCGGGATCGTTCTGACGCTGGATTTGCTCTGGCAGGACCGGCGCTGCCGTAACCTGGGCTGGATGACCAGCGCCGGCCTGCTGTTGTTGATGGGGCTGAGCGTGGTGCTGGCCTGGCCGGGCGAGCAGGCGCAGTTGATGTGGGGTGGGATGCTGCGCTTTGACGCCGCCGGCTATGTCTTTCGTATGATTTTCCTGGCCGGCGCGGCGCTGACCATCTTACTCTCGATGCGCGGTGAACAACGCTGCATGAGCGGCGAATATTTCGTTTTGATCCTGGTCTCGACCTTTGGAATGTGCTTGATGGCCTCGGCGGCAGATTTGATCATGCTCTATCTGGCGATTGAAACGACCGCCGTCCCCCTGTATATCCTGGCCGGTTTTCTGACGCGTGAGGAAAAATCGGTCGAGGCGGGGTTGAAATACCTGTTGTATGGGGCGATGACCTCGGCGGTTATGCTGTATGGCTTCAGCCTGCTATATGGTTTTGGCGGTACAACGCAGCTCTATACCCTGGGCGAGAGACTACAGGCCGGGCAACTGCCCGTTTTTGCCCTGTTGGGGGCGGCCATGTTGGTGCTGGTGGGGCTGGGCTTCAAGATTTCGGCCGTGCCGCTGCATTTCTGGGCGCCGGACGTGTATGAAGGCGCTCCGACGCCGGTGGCGGGTTTCCTTTCCACGGCGTCTAAGGCGGCCGGGTTTGTGGCGTTGATGAGAGTCTTGCTGGCGGTATTTCCGACACTGCTGCCAGACTGGCAGTTGATCGTGGCGGCGCTGGCGGCCGCCAGCATGCTGGTGGGCAACCTGCTGGCGCTGGCGCAAAAGAATGTCAAACGCCTGCTGGCGTACTCTTCGATTGCACAGGCCGGTTATATCTTGATTGGCGTGGCGGCGGGGAATACGCTGGGCAACGCCGGGGCAATCTATTATTTGATGGCTTATTTGTTGACCAATCTGGCGGCTTTTGGTGTGGTCTCGGTGGTGGGGCGCAGGCTTGGGTCGGACGAGGTGGACGCTTACGCTGGCTTGAGCCGGCGCTCGCCGGCGCTGGCGTTCGTAATGCTGGTGGCGCTGCTGTCGCTGGGCGGTATTCCACCCTTCGCTGGATTTGTTGGTAAATTGCTGGTGTTGGCGGCGGCCGTGCAGACCGGGGGCGGCTGGCTGCTTGGCCTGGCAGCATGGGGCGCCTTGAACTCGATCCTGGCCCTGTACTACTATCTCAATTTGTTGAAAGTGATCTATCTCTACCGCAGCGAGGGCGACGTTCAGCCGTTGACCCTGGCGCCCTCGTGGGTGGTGGCGCTGGTGGTGTGTGGGGTGGGGATCGTTGTGTTGGGAACGTTGATTGGCCCGGCGTATGGGTGGGCCGCCAGCGCGGCCAGTGTCCTACGGGTTTATTGACGCAAATTGGCTTCATGATATAATCACTTCATGCTGACCTCGTCTGAGCCGGAAAGGAAGAGCCAAAAACAAAAGGTCTTTAACATGGCGCTGGCGATTCTCGCCGGGCAGGTTGGTTGTTTAACATTGGTAATTGTGTTGGCGGCCGTCTTTCTGGGATTGTGGTTGGACAACCACTTTCAGACCCGGCCGGTATTAACGATTGTTTTGTTGTTGGGTAGCGTTCCGCTTTCGGTGGGGATGATGCTCCTGGTTGCCCGGGCTGCGATCAAACGTATCAAGGCGGATGCGGATAAAAACAAACCAGTACGTCAGGAGGAAAAGACCCTTGGAACAAACTCGTAAATGGCGCTGGGGCGTAAATCGCTGGATTGTTTTGCTGTTTATCCTTTTAAATATCTACCTGGCGGGCGTTTACCCGCCCATTCGCCCACACATTCAGGTGGCCCCGGAAAAGCTGGGCGAAGCGCTGTTTAATTTGCCCGGCATTGGTCCGTTTTATCTGACCAACACCCTGGTGGCTTCGTTCCTGGTGATGGTGTTGTTGGTGGTGATGGCTTTCTTCATTAACCGGGCCATCAAGAGCGGCGAGTTGGTACCCAAAGGGCTCGCCGGGGCAATCGAAGCGCTGGTAGAAGCCCTCTATAACCTGACCGAGCAGACCGCCGGGGCGAAGTGGGCGAAATCGATCTTCCCCTTCTTCGCCACCATCGTGCTGGTCGTGTTGATGTCCAACTGGATGGAGTTGATCCCCGGCGTGGATAGCATTGGCTTGCTGCATCATTCGGAAGAGGGGTACCCGATTCAAGAGATTGTTGCCGGTAAGGTTGCGGCGATCGTGAAATCGGGAGAAGGCCACGAGGGCGGTTATGGGGTGGTGCCGTTTGTGCGTGTGGCGTCGACGGATTTGAATTTCACCGTGACGTTGGCGATCATCTCGGTGTTAATGACCCAGGTGATCGGCTTGCGCGCCCAGGGTATCCGTTATTTCAGCAAGTTTTTGAACTTTACCACGTTGTTCAGCAAGCCTTTCTTTGGCGCCATGGACCTGGTGGTTGGGCTGTTGGAACTGATCTCCGAACTGGCCAAACTGCTCTCGTTCTCCTTCCGTCTATTTGGCGTAATCTTTGCGGGCAGCGTGTTATTGTTTGTCATCGGCTCGTTGTTGCCGGTATTTTTGCAGGCGCCCTTACTCCTGTTTGAGTTCTTCATGGGGTTAATTCAGGCGCTGGTATTTGGTATGTTGACCATGGTCTTTATGGCGCAGGCCACCAAGGGACATGGTGAAGGTGAACATCACGAATAGGAATCATTCCGATCTGTAGCAGATAAAGGAGGAAAGAACGAAAAATGGACGGTAATATTGTTGAGGCTGCACGTTTCATTGGCGCTGGTCTTTCCATGATTGGGGCGTTGGGGGCCGGCGTAGGTATTGGCCTGAGTGTGCAGGGCGCGCTGCAAGGCATGGCCCGTAACCCGGATACCTATGGCACTCTGTTGACCAACATGATTCTGGGTATCGCTTTTTCGGAGGCCATCGCCATTTACTGTCTGGTGATCGCTTTCCTGATGCTCTTTAAAGTCGTGTAAGAAAGGAGATTGCCTTGGAAGCCCTGGGTATCAATCTTGGTTATTTGATTGTCCAGCTTTTGATGTTCGGCATCGTGTTTGTGACCCTGCGAGTATGGGTATACAAGCCGGTGTTGGGCCTGCTGCAAAAGCGCCGCGAGACAATCGCACAGGGGCTGGAGGATGCTCGTATCGCTGCCGAAGCACGCGCCAACGCTGAAAATGAGGCCAAGGCGATCATCAGTGAAGCGCAAAACAAGGCGAACGATATGCTGAAGGAAGCCAGCGAGCGCGCCGAGAGCCTGGGACGCGAAATGCGTCAGGCGGCCGAAGCCGACCTGGCGAAAATGCGCGAGGCTGCGCGCGGCGAGATCGAACAGGAGCGTGATCGTGTCTTGAGTGAACTGCGTGGTCAGGTGGTTTCGTTGGCGATGGCCGCCACGCAGCGCTTGATCGGCGCTTCTTTGATCGAAGATCAGAAACGCCAGCATGCTTTGCTGGATGAGTTCTTTGCCGGCGTGCGCGGCGGCAAAGTCGTGGTGCTGGAAGACGTCAAGATGGCCGGCGCGGCCGCCGAGGTGACCAGCGCCCTGCCGCTGACGGAAGCCGAACAGGAAGCGGTTAAACGGGATTTACTTGGCCGCCTGGGGAACAGCGCTACGGTTGCTTTCCGGGTAGACCCATCTATTCTGGGTGGATTGGTGGTGCGAGTAGGTGACCGGATTATTGATGGTTCTGTGGCAGCTCAGCTACAATCCTTGCGCCAGACGCTGCAATAAACATTCTCGACGTGGAAAAGGGTTTTGATGGGCTGTGTATGCTGCTCGTCAAAACCCTTTTTGCTTACAGGAGGTGATGATCATGACCGGTTTTGTGCGCCAGACGCTGGCCGAATTGCTTGCAGAATTGCCTTTTGGGTGTGAGTACGATCCATCCGCCGTGCAGGTGCCGGTGACAGCGATTACGTATGATTCGCGCACTGTACAACCGGGCACGCTGTTTGTCGCCCTGATGGGCGCTAACTCGGACGGACACGGTTACATCCCGCAGGCGATTGCGCAGGGGGCGGTGGCCGTCGTTGGGATGCAGGCGTTGGGTGATATGGCGGTGCCGTATATACGGGTTGAGGACAGCCGGGCGGCGCTGGCCTATCTGTCGGCGGCGTTTTATGGTTTTCCGGCGCGCCAGCTGCGGGTCATTGGCATTACCGGTACGGATGGAAAGACGACCACCGCCAACCTGATGTATCAGATTCTGTTGGGGGGTGGCTGCCGCGCCGGGATCGTTTCAACCGTAAACGCGGTGATCGGCGACGAGGTGGTGGATACCGGTTTTCATGTGACCACGCCAGAGGCGCCCGAAGTGCAGCGCTACCTGGCGCGCATGGTGGCGGCCGGGCTGACGCACGTGGTGCTGGAGGCGACCTCGCATGGCCTGGCGCAGCATCGCGTGACCGGGTGCGAGTTTGATGTGGGCGTGGTGACCAACATTACCCACGAGCACCTGGATTATCACGGCAACTATGACGCCTATCGGGCGGCCAAGGCGCGCCTGTTTACCGGGCTGCGTGAGACGCACGAAAAGGTTTTTGGCAACCCGCGCCTGTCGGTGTTGAACCGTGACGATCTTTCGTACGAGTATTTGCGCCAGGTGGCAATTGCGCCGCAGATCAGTTATGGATTGGCGGGTGCGGATGTGTGGGCCGAGGACGTGCAGCACAGTCCGAGCGGGCTGCGTTTTACCGCAGTGGGACCCGGTTTTCGCATTCCGGTGCAAAGCAGCCTGGTGGGCGCTTTCAATGTGTCGAATATTCTGGCGGCCATTTCGGCCACCGTGTTGGGCATGGGGGTGCCGCCTGAGGCGGCGCAGGCCGGTATCGCCGGGCTGCATAGCGTTCCAGGGCGGATGGAGCGCATCGATATGGGCCAGGACTTTGTGGCGATTGTCGATTTTGCGCATACCCCGAACGCGTTGCGCCGGGCACTGGAGACGGTGCGGCGCATTACCGAGCACCGTGTGCTGGTGGTGTTTGGCTCGGCCGGGTTGCGCGACCGCGAAAAGCGTCATTTGATGGCTGAGGTGTCGGCCGAACTGGCCGATGTGACCATTCTGACGGCCGAGGATCCGCGCACCGAGTCGCTGGAGGACATTCTGACCGAGATGGCCGAATCTGCCCGCCGGCGGGGCGCCACCGAAGGGCAGACTTTCTACCGGGTGGCAGACCGCGGTGACGCCTTACGCATGGCCGTTCGTATGGCGGAGGCCGGGGATGTGGTCATTGCCTGCGGCAAGGGGCACGAACAGTCGATGTGCTTTGGGACGACCGAGTTTATGTGGGACGACCGCGTGGCGATGCGGGCGGCGTTGGCCGAACGGATGGGTATTCCGGGTATCCAGATGCCCTATTTGCCGACGCGCGCGAGACGTCTTCCCGAGGTCTAGCGACAGTTCTTGCCGCAGCAGTTTTGCCTGCTGCGCCGGCCGGTGAAAAGCAGCGGCAAAAGCAAGAAGGTGGCCAGCGGCCAAACCCAGGCCAGATCCGAAGGGCCTCCCGGGCCAGTACGCGGAGCCGTGCGCACCAGACGCACCAGGCGGTAGCTGGCGGTGGCGGCTTGCAGATCCTCATCCGAGATGGTGTTGGGATTGAGCCCGCCGAAGGCGTACGCAGCAAAGCCGCTGTTGATCAGCACCTGGCGCAAGACGGGCAGGCGAAGTTTTTCGTCGCTGACTTCCTGCGCCAGCCCGCTGTACCAGCCATCGGGGAGCCAGATTTGCACTTCTGGGTTGGATTGGATGTTGCGATACCAGTCCGATTTGCTGCCAAAGCCGGCGGTTACGTATAGTTCGTCGTTGACGATGGCGTAGTTGACCGGTGTGCGGCGCGGCAGGCCGCTCTTACGACCCTTGTGGGTGATGACCAGGATGCGCCCACCAACCTGGGGCCAGAGGTTTATCCAGGCGCCCAGTCCCAGGCGCCAGAGCAATACCATGAAATGGTTGAAGTATTTGAAACCTTTTTGCAGCCATTGTTCGGATTGCGGAGCGTTTGCCATTGTGACTCCTTAAACCAATGATTAACGGGTGGGTAGATCGATCACCTGAACGGGGTGCCCGCTCAGTTCAAAGACGCGCGCCAGGTCCGGGCGCGTGATGATCAGGGTACTTGTGTTGACCAGTGGGTGACAGTGCAGGCTTTCGGCCTGCCACAGGTCGCAATCGACGAGTACGGTGACGGCAATTTCAACATCGTTGATGATCGCCAGGGCGGTGACGGCGCCCGCCTCGACGCCCAGGTACTGGCGCAGGCACTCGGGCGGCGCAAAGCGCAGTCCCTTCCCGGCGCCTAACCGCTGCCCGAGTTGTTTCAGGTCGATGCGTTTGTCCTCGGCCGCCATGACAAAATAAAATTTGCGTTTTCGCTCGTCGCACAACAACAGGTTTTTGGTGGGCGTCCCCGGGATATTGGGTAGCAGGGCCGAAGCCTGTTCGCAGGTATATACGGCGGCATGGTCGAAACGCTGGTAAGCGATGTGGTGAGCGTCTAAGAAGGCGTAAATGTCGCTGGGCATAGGGGTATTATACCGTGTAGCTTCGTATGTTATTATACATTGCCGGGCAGTTCTGATCTTTTAAAACGGACGATCACCGTATTGAACAAAAACTCCGCCTGACGTTCAGGCGGAGTTGAGAAGGAAAAGGAGGATTAGTGACGGGGGCGACGGTCGCGGTCGCGATCACCACCACGATCACCGCCAGAGCGACCACCAC
>CAZHTS010000085.1:0-19130 GCA_964535315.1 uncultured Anaerolineaceae bacterium | reverse complement strand
TTGGGGGGCGACCCCCTGGGAGAGTAGGTCATTGCCAAGAAACCTTTTTTGTTTTCTTGCTCTGGAATTGTCCATCGCTATCATTAAGTTTAGCTTAAAAGAAAATTTGACAAATCCGGGTAAGTCGCGGTATAATGGGCACAACCGCATGATTACCATTTTAGCTGTATGAGTGTGGAGGCCAAACGCAAGCAACCGGGTAAAATTGATGTTTCATCTTTCAAACCGTTCGGCTGCCTTTGCGTTGGCAGTCGATTTTTTGTCAGATGACTTTCCTCGTCTGACCCACCCTTTGCGAGAAGGGAGGTGAGAAAATGCCAACCGTAGTGTTACGACCTAATGAGCCACAAGATCAGTTGCTCAAGCGCTTCCGCAAAAAGGTAGTGAAAAGCGGCGTCTTGAGCACCGTGCGACGCAAGCGTTGGTTTATTTCCAAGAGCGAATTGCGCCGTGTCGAGAAGAAAAAGGCGATCCGCCGTATTAAGCGCCGCCAGCTCGGTAAGATCGGCGAGTAGTTCATTTTCTCACGTCCGGGATTTTTGGAGGTTTTATGGCCAAGGAAGAAGATAAGATTGAAGTCGAGGGCACCATTGTCGAGGCGCTGCCCGGGACTCAATTCCGGGTCCGTCTGGAGAATGGCCACGAAGTTCTGGCTTATCTTTCGGGCCGTATGCGTAAGTACTATATTCGTATTTTGCTGGGCGATCACGTGCGCGTGGAAATGTCCCCGTACGACCTGACCCGCGGTCGCATTGTCTATCGTCAGAAGAAGACCAACGAGTCGGTCGTCGAATACGAATAAGACTTTCTGGACGCCAATAAAACACCCCCATTTCGGGGGTGTTTTCCTACGGAGGATGACAATGCCTGCTCCCCACCTGGACCCTAAAAGCGAACAACATCTTCTGGCGCTGGCTACCAACCTGTATACTGCCATTGAAGGTGGCGATCCTGCGCACATCCTGGCCGCACAGCAGCCCTTCAGCCAGGCGGTTGAGGCGCTCTGGCAGCGCATCGACCACGCCGACATCCCCGAGAAAGACAAGGCCATTGCCCGTTTGTTGAGCAATATGGCGCTCAAAGATCTGCCGCAACTTATTCAGGATCCGGCCAATTACCCCGAGATCCTGCGGGAGATGCGCCTGCTCAAGAATTCGTTGATCCTGCTTGAATAAAAACAACAGCGGGGCTGTCCACTGACGGACAGCCCCGCTGTTGTTTGCAGGTATTGGAGCGGTTTCAGGGCAGTTTGGTGCTGTAGCTGCTGAGCGCCTTCATATAATTGGCGCGTTCGAAAGCCGCCGGTTCGGCCACGGAGCGCTGGCTCATGCTGCCGCGCATTTTCTCGATCGACTCGTATTCGTATTGTTCCATCCAGGTCTGCGTCTCGGCCAGGATGACGCCGGCGTGCTCGACGCCGTGGGCCAGCAGGGCCGAAGCCAGCAGGGTGACGTTGGCGCCGGCCATGACCGCCTTGATCATGTCCTGGGCGGTATGCACGCCGCCGGTGAGCGCCAGGTCGGCCTGGATATGGCCGTGCAGGATGGCCACCCAACGCAGCGCCAGGCGGATTTCCTCTGAAGTGCTCAGTTGCAGGTTGGGGGTCACTTCCAGCGTTTCGATGTCCAGATCGGGCTGGTAGAAGCGGTTGAACAGCACCAGGCCGTTGGCGCCGGCCTGCACCAGGCGGCGCCCCAGGTTGGGCAGGGCGGTGAAATAAGGGCTCAGCTTGACCGCCAGCGGGATGTTGATCTGGGCACGCACGTCTTTGACCAGCTGTACGTACGCTTTTTCCAGTTCATCGCCGCTCAGTTCGAAACTGGTCGGGATGTAGTATACGTTCAGTTCGAGGGCGTCTGCCCCGGCCTGCTCGATCTTGCGGGCGTAATCCACCCAGCCGCCGCTAGAGATGCCGTTCAAACTGCCGATGACCGGGATACTCACCGCCTCTTTGGCCTTGCGGATGTGTTCCAGGTATTTTTCTGGACCCATATTGTAGGTTGCCATGTCCGGGAAGTAGCTGAGCGCTTCGGCAAATGATTCGCTGCCGTGCGTCAGGAAATGATCCAGCGCCCGGCTTTCGTGCACGATTTGTTCTTCGAACAAGGAGTACATGACCACCGCGCTGGCCCCGGCGTCTTCCAGCTTGCGCATCGTGTCCACTTTCTTGGAAAGCGGCGAGGCGGCTGCTACCAGCGGGTTCTTGAGGTGCAGACCAAGATAGGTAGTACTGAGATCAACCATGGTATTTTCCTCCTCTATGGGCTGCGTCCTGCGTCAACCACTCGGGCCGGCGCAGGACGCATAATCAGGGTTCTTACTTTTCTTCGGGCGCCTGGTACTGGATGGCCGCCATCTGGCGGTACAGATCCCAGCGCTTGCGGACGTCTTCTTGCGCGCTCCGCAGCAACTGCTCGGCGCGGCCTTCATCGCTTTGCATCAGCATGCGGTAGCGGGTTTCCCGGTAGGCGTATTCTTCGACCGAGACGGTCGGGTCCTTGGAGTCGAGCACCAGCGGGTTCTTGCCTTCGCCGGCCAGATCCGGGTTGTAGCGGTAGAGCGGCCAGATGCCGGATTGCACGGCCAGTTTCTGCTGCTCCAGGCCCTTGCGCATATCGATGCCGTGGGCGATACAGTGGCTGTAGGCGATCACCAGCGACGGCCCGTCGTAGGCCTCGGCCTCGATCAGGGCACGCAGCGTTTGCTGATCGTTGGCGCCCATGGCGATGTGCGCCACGTAAACGTACCCGTAGGCCATGGCGATCATGCCCAGATCCTTCTTGGGCAGGCCCTTGCCCTTGGCGGCGAACTTGGCCACCGCGGCGCGCGGCGTGGATTTGGACGACTGGCCGCCGGTGTTGGAGTACACTTCGGTGTCCAGCACCAGGATGTTGACGTTGCGGCCCGAGGCCAGGACGTGATCCAGACCGCCGTAGCCGATATCGTAGGCCCAACCGTCGCCACCGATGATCCACACGCACTTGCGCACCAGGCTATCGGCGATGTTGGTCAACTGCCCGGCCAGCGGGTCGGGGTTGCCCGCCAGACGCTGCTTGAGCAGCGCCACGCGCTCGCGCTGGGCGCGGATGCCCGCTTCGCTGCTCTGGTCGGCCTTGAGCAGGCCGTCGACCAGTTCTTCGCCCAACTGGGCGGCAAACTTGGGCAGCAGTTCGCTGGCGAATTCGTATTGCTTGTCGATCGTCAGGCGCATGCCCAGACCGAACTCGGCGTTGTCTTCGAACAGCGAATTGGCCCAGGCCGGACCGCGGCCATCACCGTTCTGGCTCCACGGGGTGGTGGGCAGGTTGCCGCCGTAGATGGACGAGCAGCCGGTGGCATTGGCCACCACGGTGCGATCGCCGAACAACTGCGAGATGAGCTTGAGGTAGGGGGTCTCACCGCAGCCGGCGCAGGCGCCCGAGAACTCGAACAGCGGGCGCAGGATTTGTGAATTCTTGACCGTCGAGGGCGAGGCCACGGTGCGGTCGGTGTCGGGGATGCCCATGAAGAAGTCCCAGTTGGCGCTTTCGCTCTCGCGCAGCGGCGGCTGAGCGGCCAGGTTGAGCGCCTTGCGCCCGGCCTGGGTCTTGTCCTTCGACGGGCAGGCTTCCACGCACAGGGCACAGCCGGTGCAGTCTTCCGGGGCGATCTGGATGGTGAACTTGGTGCCGGGGAACTCCTTGAACTTGGCGTCGATGGCCTTGAAGGTGGCGGGGGCGCCGGCCAGGGCAGCCGGGTCGTAGACCTTCTGGCGGATGGCCGCGTGCGGGCAGACGAAGGCGCACTTACCGCACTGGATGCACAGGTCGGGTTCCCAGACCGGGATTTCCAGGGCAATGTTGCGCTTTTCCCACTGCGACGAGGCGGTGGGGAAGGTGCCGTCGATGGGCATGGCGCTGACGGGCAGCGAGTCGCCTTCGAAGGCGGCAATCGGGCCGAGCACGTTGCGGATGAACTCGGGCGCCGCGGCGGGAACCGCCGGACGGCGTTGCAGCGTGCTGGTGACGGCGCCGGGCACCTTGACTTCGTACAGGTGCGCCAGAGTCTGGTCGACCGCTTCGTAGTTCTGGTGGACGACCGCCTCACCGCGCTTGCCGTAGGTCTTCTTGATGCTCTTCTTAATCTGTTCGATGGCCTCGTCGCGCGGCAGTACACCGCTGATGGCGAAGAAGCAGGTCTGCATGATGGTGTTGATGCGCCCACCCATGCCGGTCTTCTGCGCCACTTCGTAGGCGTCGATCACGTAGAAGTGCAGTTTCTTTTCGATGATGGCCGTCTGGGCCTCACGCGGCAGGTGATCCCAGACTTCGTCGGGGCCGTAGATGCTGTTGAGCAGGAAGACGCCGCCCGGGACGGCGTACTTGAGCATGTCCAGCCGTTCCAGGAAGGTGAACTGGTGGCAGGCGACGAAGTTGGCGTGGGTGATCAGGTAGGGGGCGCGGATCGGGCGCGGGCCAAAGCGCAGGTGCGAAATGGTTACCGAACCGGATTTCTTTGAGTCGTAGACGAAGTACCCCTGGGCGTTGTTGTCGGTTTCCTCGCCGATGATCTTGATCGAGTTCTTGTTGGCGCCCACCGTACCGTCGGCGCCCAGGCCGAAGAACACGCAGCGCACCGTTTCGGGGGCTTCGATCGAGAAGCCGGTTTCGTATTCCAGGCTGGTATGCGAGACGTCGTCGTTGATCCCCACGGTGAAGTGGTTGAGCGGGGTGGCCTTGGCCAGTTCGTCGTACACGGCCTTGACCATGCCGGGGGTGAATTCTTTCGAGGACAGACCGTAGCGGCCGCCGATGATGACCGGCATCTTCTTGAAGGGGGTCTTGCCGGCGGCGAAACTTTCGCTGATGGCAGTGACCACGTCGGTGTACAGCGGTTCGCCGGCCGAGCCGGGTTCCTTGGTGCGGTCCAGGACGGCGATGGCCTGGGTGCTGGCGGGCAGCGCCTGGAGCAGGTGCTCGACCGAGAAGGGCCGGTAGAGGTGCACGGTAATCACGCCCAGCTTGGCGCCCTGCTGGTTGAGGTACAGGGCGGTCTCTTCGACCGTCTCGGCGCCCGAGCCCATGACGATGACGATGCGTTCGGCGTCGGCGGCGCCGGCGTAGTCGAACAGGTGGTACTGGCGGCCGGTGATCTTGGCCAGCTTATCCATCGTTTCCTGGACGATGGCCGGGCAGGCGGCGTAGAGCGGGTTGACCGTCTCGCGGCCCTGGAAGTAGACATCCGGGTTCTGGGCGGTGCCGCGCAGCACGGGATGATCGGGGGACAGGGCGCGTTCGCGCACGGCGGCGATGGCGCTCTCGTCGATCATGGCGCGCAGGTCGTCTTCACCTAACTGCTCGATCTTGTTGACTTCATGCGAGGTGCGGAAGCCATCGAAGAAATGCAGGAAGGGGATGCGGCTGGCCAGCGAGGCGACCTGAGAGATCAGGGCGTTATCCTGCGCTTCTTGCACCGAGCGCGAGGCCAGCATGGCAAAGCCGGTGCTGCGGGTGGCCATGACGTCCGAGTGGTCGCCGAAGATAGACAGCGCCTGGGCGGCCAACGAACGCGCCGTAACATGGAAGACGGACGGGGTGAGTTCACCGGCGATCTTGTACATGTTGGGGATCATCAGCAGCAGACCCTGCGAAGCGGTGAACGTGGTGGTCAGCGCGCCGGTTTGCAGGGCGCCGTGCACTGCGCCGGCAGCGCCGCCTTCGGATTGCATTTCCATCACGGTGGGTACGGTGCCCCAGAGGTTCGGGACGTTGGCCGCCGACCAGGCATCGGCGAACTCGCCCATGCCAGACGACGGGGTGATCGGGTAGATGGCGATCACCTCGCTGAGCCGGTACGCTACATAAGCGACGGCTTCATTGGCATCAATGGTAATCATTTGACGCGTCATAATCGTTTCTCCATTATGAGAATAGGGATCAATAAACAAGGCCAGTCCGGCCAGTTATTCGTAAGGGTGTTGCGTGGGGAAAGAAAGGGTTGTTTTTTCAAGACAACATGTCTAAACAGTTTAGGTTAGTGTATCTTATCACAAGTGAGGTAAAAAGTGCTAGAGTTCATGCAAAACTGCGCCGGGCGTCATCAAAGCGGCGGCGCGGAAGGCATGGCTGGAATGGGGTTGGGGCTGGGGGGCTGCCCGGCAGCCCCAACCGGGTGAGGAGAGGAGTCCTCTGCGAGAAATCAGCGTTCGGAGGTCGTCTTTACGAAATCGAGCACCTCGTCCAGGTGGGTGAAGGCCAGGGCCGTAACGGTGTCGGCTCCGCCGTAATAGATGGCGATGCGCCCACTGGGCGGGTCGTAGAGCGTGGCGCAGGGGAAGGCCACGTTGGGCACGTCGCCGACGCATTCATAGTACGTCTGCGGTGAGAGCAGGTAAGGACCGCCGCGGTAGATCACCTTCCAGGGTTGTTCCAGGTCGAGCAGGGCGGCGCCAAAGCTGTAGACGAAGCCGTTGCACGAGGTCAGCACGCCGTGATAGAACAGCAGCCAGCCCTCGGGGGTCTCGATCGGCACCGGCCCGGCGCCGATCTTGGTGCTCTGCCAACCGCCCTTGACGCCCATGACGTAGCGGTGTTCGCCCCAGTGGATCATGTCCGGGCTCTGGCTGAGGAAGATATCGCCGAAGGGGGTGTGGCCGTTGTCGCTCGGGCGGTTGAGCAGCACGTATTTGCCGTTGATCTTGCGCGGAAAGAGCACGCCGTTGCGGTTGAACGGCAGCAGGGCGTTTTCCAGGAAGAAGAATTCGTTAAAGTCGTAGGTGTAACCGATACCGATGGTTGGGCCATAATAGCCGTTGCACCAGGTGACGTAGTAGCGGTCTTCCAGCCAGACCACGCGCGGGTCGTAGCGGTATTGAAAGCGGCCGATTTCCTCGTCGGCGCACTGCCAGTGGATGGGCGTGTCGTCCAACTGCCAGTCGATACCGTTGGCGCTGAAGCCGCGGTGCAGGTTCATCTCGCGCTTCTTGTTGTCGCAGCGGAAGACGCCGGCAAAGGCGCCGGCGTGCGGCACTACGGCGCTGTTGAAGATGCTGTTGGCAGAAGGAATCAGGTTGCGCGGGATGATTGGGTTGGCGTCGTAACGCCAGATGACGTCGTTGCAGCCGGTGGGGCGCTCTTGCCAGGGGATGTTGGGTAGTGCGGGATGAATCATGAATGCGTTCCTTCCATAATAAGTGGGTTAAGCGGGGGGCGCGGCGACGGATTCGCGCTCGACCAGTTGGGGATGAATGACCAGCGTCATGCGCGCCGCCTCGGGGTTGGCGAGGCGCAGCGCCAGCAGGTTGACCGCCGCCCGCCCCATCGCCAGGGTATCGACGTGCATGACCGTCAGCTGGGGGTGGGCGTGCTCGGCCAGGTAGGTGTCGTCGTAGCCGATGACGGAGACGTCTTCGGGGACGCGCTTTCCGAGGCTTTGCACGGCGCGGTTTGCCACGCTGGCCACGTCATCGTTGACGCAAAACAGGGCGGTCAGTTGGGGCTGGGCGGTGAGCAGGTCGAGGATTTCTTGCTGGCCCTTGGAGCGAGTGATGTTGAAATCGGCGATGTAGGTGGCGCTGATGTCGTGTTCTTTGAGGGCGCGCAGGTAGCCGTTGCGGCGTTCCTTGAGGCTCGGATAACAGCAGGTGCTGCTGCCTGCCAGGCCGATGTGGCGGTGGCCTCTGGCGATCAGGTATTCGACCGCCTGGTAGGCGGCGCGGAAGTTGTCCGAGACCACGGTGTCGTAGCTTTCGGGGGTGGCGTAACCGTCCACCAGAACGATGGGCAGGTTGTGCCGGGTGTTGGGCAGGCTGTTCTCCTCCAGGCACACGCCGACCAGCAGCAGCCCGTCGACGCTTTCGTTGTAAAGCAGCTGCGGCACCTCGAGCGGGTGGTTATCCTCGTCCACCGGCAAGGTGGCGAAGAGCAGGTTGATGCCGTTGCGCCGGCAGCTTTCCTCGATGCCCAGCATGACCTTGGAGTAGAAGGGATTGGCGATGGGCGTGCTGTCAGGATCGGTCTTGACCAGCATGGCGATGGTGCTCAGGCGGTTGGCCTGGCTGCCGGACAGCGGGGTGCGGACGGGATACTCGTATTGCTGGGCGATTTCGAGGACACGCTGGCGGGTCTCCTGCGAAACGCCGGGTTTGTTGTTCAGGACGAGCGAGACGGTGGAGACCGAGACGCCGCCTTTGCGGGCGATGTCGCTGATTTTGACCTTTTCTTTCATGTGCGCCTCGGATCGATTTTTTTATAAAAAAATTTAAATGATTTTACTGGATATTTTAGCATTCTGCTGGCGCTTGTCAAGCGTGATGGTTGAAAAGGAGGGGATATGTGGGGACAAACGGGGCTTTTGGGGCAGAAATGGGTCTATTGACAGGTGCGCGGGGTGTAATTTGTAACAGATTCGGGCAAAAATTTTTAAAACAGTTGACTCTTGCGTTTAAATTTTATATAATCATTTTAATTGCTGAGAGCGCTTCCAATTGTGTAACGGCCAAAAAAGACAGAATTTGTATCCCAATGGCGGCGCCTGTCGCCGTTCAGGGAGCCGGTGCCACGTTATCGATTGCATCGCACTTGTAGGGTACCATGATCGCCACCCCCACTGCTGCTTCAACGCCATTCCAGCCCGCCGGAGCGTCCGTCTTTGAGGATTTCGGTTGGCCCCAAAATGGGTACGCCGATCGAGAGCCCGCCAAATCGCTGCCTTTCATACATTGCCGCCACAAAACAGCCCTCTCTCAACCCTGACGCCGCCCCTACCCATGCAAGCAAGGACCGGCTTTTTCTTTGGTCACACATTGGAAGCGCTCCCAATTGCGGCTTCGCCTGCCGCTCGCATTCACAGGAGGTGAAATTCCATACAAAAGTAAATCGTTCGTGCCGCTCATTCTCTTTTCTTCAACCTAACCCTTTCACCGGAGGATGAAAATGCGTAAATTAGTCACTACCGCCCTGACGCTCATGATTCTGACCAGCCTGATTCTGGCAGGCTGCTCTCCTGCTCCCGCCCCTGCCCCGGTTATCCAGACCGTCGAGGTCGAAAAACCGGTCGTCCAGACCCAGATCGTCGAAGTCGTTGCCACCCAGGCCGCTCCCGCCCCATCTGAAGAAGCCTACAAACGCGAAGAAACCCTCTATACCAGCGGCACCCAGTGGGGCCCGCCCTCGAACTGGAACCCCTTCATGCTCGGCAATTACGCCATGGGCACCATCGGCCTGTGCTATGAGACCCTCTTCATCTACGACCCGTTGACCAACGAGTACAAGCCCTGGTTGGCCGAAGAAGGCAAATGGGCCGATCCCAAGACCTACGAACTCAAGGTTCGCAAGGGCGCCACCTGGTCCGACGGCAAGCCCTTCACCGCCGAGGATGTCAAATTTACCTTTGAACTCGGCAAGAAGGCCGCCCTGTCCTTCAGCCCCTTGTGGGACTGGCTCGATAAAATCGAGAAGGTCGACGATAACACCCTGAAGTTCGTCTTCAAGGAATCGCTCTACCAGGAATGGGCCAACTACCTGTACACCATCGCCATGGTGCCTCAGCACGTGTGGGAAAGCAAGACGGCCGAAGAAGTTGCCTCCGGCGCCAATGAGAAGCCGCTCGGCACCGGGCCTTACATGTACGAGACCCACGACCAGAGCCGCATGGTCTGGCTGAAGAACGACAAGTGGTGGGCCAAAGAACAACTCAAGCTCGACACCGCCCCCAAGCGCATCGTTGACATCGTCAACGGCAGCAACAACGTTGCCCTGGGTATGGTTCTGCAGGGTGGCCTCGATCTGAGCAATAACTTCCTGCCCGGCGTCGCCACGCTGGTCAACGGCGGCTACGGCGTTCAGACTTACTACCCCGAACCTCCTTACATGCTTTCGGCCAACACCGCCTGGTTGACGCTGAACAGCACCAAGAAACCGCTGGATGATCCCAAGTTCCGCAAGGCCATCGCCTACGCCATCGATGTCAATCAAATCGTGACCGTGGTCTACGGCAACATCGTCAAGGCCGCCGATCCCACCGGTCTGCTGCCCATCTGGGATCAGTACATCGATAAGGACGCGGTCAAGGAATTGGGCTTCAGCTACGATACCGAGAAGGCCAAGAAGATGCTGGCCGACGCCGGTTACAAGGATGTCGACAACGACTCGTTCGTCGAGGCCCCGGATGGTTCCAAGATCAAACTGTCCATCATCGTCCCGAACGGCTGGACCGACTGGATGGAATCGATCAAGGTCATTTCCAAGGGCTGCCAGGCGGCGGGGATCAACGTCGAACCGCAGTACCCCGATTACGGTGGTTACCTGGATGCCCGCCTGGCCGGCACCTTCGACCTGGCGATCGACAACCAGCCGCAGATGAGCAATACCGTCTGGACTTACTACGACTGGATGTTCCAGAACCCGATCAAGGACATTCAAACGATGCAGAACGGCAACTACGGCCGCTATGACAACCCCGAAGCCTTCGATCTGGTTACCCAGCTCGACAAGACCCCGGTTGAGGACGTGGAGGCCATGAAGGCCATCACCTCCAAACTGCAGAAGATCCAGTTGACTGAAATGCCGATCATCCCGCTGTGGTACAACGGTATGTGGTCGCAGGTCAGCAATGCGGTCTGGACCAACTGGCCGTCCTCGGCGGATGGTTCGAACCACTATCTGCCCACCACCTGGCGTGGGTATTGGAACATGACGTCTATCCTCATGCTCACCGAGATTAAACCAGCGGAGAAGAAGTAGTCGTATTCCGGCTGGCCGCCCCTCCCTCTCGTGCACGTTGACCTGAAGGAGGGGCGGTGTTTTTCTATCTCTTCTTTTCAGCAGGAGGCATCGTGAGACGCTATTTTGGCAGGAAGTTATTCATTTACCTGCTCACCTTTTTTCTGGCGGTCACCATCGACTGGTTGATCCCGCGCTTCATGCCCGGCAATCCGGTGCAGATCATGCTGGCGCGCGCCGGGCTGCGCGCCGAAGCGGCCCAGACGATGTATTCATACTACACGCAGGCCTTCGGTCTGGATTTGCCCATCTGGCAGCAGTATTTGAATTTCTGGAACGCGCTGTTCCACGGCGACCTGGGTACGAGCGTGTTCCTTTTCCCCAAACCGGTCAGCAAGGTTATTGCTGAAGCCGTCCCCTACGATGTGTTGCTGCTGCTGCCGGCCATTTTGTTGAGCTGGTTTGCCGGCAATAATTTTGGCGCATTTGCGGCGCGTTCCAAGCGATTGGACAACACCCTCCTGCCGCTTGGTTACATCCTCACCGCCACCCCTTATATGTGGCTGGGCATTTTGCTCGCCTGGGCGTTTGGTATCATTCTGCGCATCTTCCCCATTTCTGGGGCGTATAGTTACGCCATGACGCCCAATTTTTCCTGGGCCTTCATCTGGAGCTTTTTACAGCACTGGTTCCTGCCGTTTGCCTCGTTGTTCATGGTCATGTTTGGCGGCTGGGCAATCGGTATGCGCAATATGATTATTTACGAACTCGAAGCCGATTATTCGCACTATCTCGAGGCGCTCGGTGCGCCGCGCAGGCTGGTGCGGCGCTATGCTTTCCGCAACGCCGTTTTGCCACAGCTCACCGGGCTGGCGTTGCAGTTGGGCGTCATCGTCTCCGGCGCCCTGGCCACCGAGGTCGTTTTCTCTTATCCGGGCATTGGTTATCTGATTCTGCAAGCCATCCAGAATCAGGATTATTTCCTGCTCCAGGGCTGTTTTCTCTTCATCATTATCGGGGTACTGCTTGCCAACTTTGCCATCGATATCGTTTATGTGCTGGTAGACCCCCGAACCCGCGCCGGTATGCAAGGTGAATCAGCATGACGAAAACGAAAAAGAAAAACGAGTTTCTGTATTTTGCGCTGCGCAACACCAAGCTACGGATCGGTTTGAGCGTTATCCTCATCTTTGTCGTCCTTACCATCCTCGGCCCGTTGTTGACGGATTATTCACCCGATGATTACGTCGGCCCGCCTTCCGCTGCTCCCAACGCCCAATACTGGTTTGGCACCACCACCTTCGGTCAGGACGTGTTCACCCAGTTCATCCTGGGGCTGCAATCTACCTTCCTGGTGGGTATCGTCGGCGGCGGGCTGGGCACGTTGATCGGCGTGCTGGTCGGGTTTACCGCCGGCTATCGCGGCGGGGTGGTCGACGAAGTGCTCAATATGCTGACCAACATCATCCTGGTCATCCCCACCCTGGCCCTGCTGCTGATCATCGCCGCCTATCTCAAGGTGAGAGGCGTGCTGGTCGAGAGTCTCTTTATCGGGTTTACCAGCTGGCCGTGGGCCGCCCGCGCCATTCGGGCGCAGACCTTCTCGCTGCGCGGCCGTGACTTTGTCGATCTGGCCCGCCTGAGCGGGATGAAGCCGATGAAGATCATCTTCACCGAGATTGCCCCCAACATGATGTCGTATCTGTTCATGACCTTCATCCTCATGTTTGGCGGCGCCATCCTGAACGCAGCCACCCTGGATTTCATCGGCCTGGGCCCTACCAGCGGCATCTCGCTTGGTCTGATGATGAATAACGCCGTGTTGTGGAGCGCCCTGACCCTGGGGATGTGGTGGTGGTTTGTTCCCCCCGGCCTGGCCATCACCGCCATCGTCGGCGGCCTGTACATCATGAACGTTGGGCTCGATGAAGTCTTCAACCCCAAACTCAGGGAGATGTAGCCGTGAGCCTGCAAATTCAAAACCTTACTGTTTACTATCAGACTTTGCACGGCGACGTCAAGGCGTTGGAAGGTGCTTCTTTTCACATCGCAGACGGCGAGATCATGGGGCTGGCAGGTGAGTCGGGGTGCGGTAAGACCACCCTGAGTAACAGCCTGATCATGATGAAGCCGCCGATGAAGCTGATGCACGGCGAGGTGCGCCTGGATGGCGAACTGCTGCCCATTCAGGATTGGGGCCGGATGAACGAGTTCCGCTTCAAGAAGGTCTCGATCGTGCCGCAATACGCCATGAACGCCATGAACCCGACGCGTAAGATCGGCAAGATGATCGAAGAACTGTTGGCTTCACGCAAAGTGGCGTATGGCGCCATCTTGCCCGAACTGGAGCGCCGCCTGGAACTGGTCAAGCTGTCGCGTGACGTGCTCAACCTGTACCCGATCGAGCTTTCGGGCGGGATGAAGCAGCGCATGGTAATGGTCATTTCCACCCTGCTGGATCCGTCGCTGCTGATCGCCGACGAGATCACCTCGGCCCTGGACGTTTCCAGCCAGAAGGCGGTTTCGGAAATGCTGGTCGAGTTCCGCGACCGCAAGATCGTCAAGAGCATGATCGTCATCACCCACGACATCTCGATCCTGTATCAGATTGCCGATACCATCCTGGTCATGTACGCCGGACAACTGGCCGAAAAGGCCGTCACCGAGAAGATCGTCCATGCGCCGCGCCACCCCTACACCCGTTTGTTGATCTCTTCGCTGCCCAAGGTGGGGGTCAGGTATAGCGAACAGCGCCTGGCCGGCATTCCCGGCAGCCCGCCGCTGCTGCTGGCCCCGCCCAGCGGCTGCCGTTTCCGCGAGCGCTGCCCGTTGGCGTTTGAAAAATGTCTCGAGGTGCCTCCCTTTGTCGAGATCGAGCAAGACCACTTTGTCGCCTGTTGGAAGGAGGCCAAACCCAATGCTTAAGCTGGATCGTATCTCCAAAATTTACCGGGTGGGCACCTTTGGCGGACGGGAACTGCACGCCGTGCGCGACGTCAGCTTCACCATCGGCGACGGCGAGATCATCTCGCTGATCGGCGAGAGCGGCAGCGGCAAGAGCACCATTGGTAAGATGATTCTGCGCCTGATCTCGATCAGTTCGGGTTCGATCGTATTCAATGATGAGGATATCTCACGTCTCAAGGGCGGCGACCTGAAGCGTTATTATCGCAACGTACAGGGCGTTTTTCAGGATCCGTTCAGTTCGTACAACCCGATCTTTAAGGCCGACCGCATCTTCAGCATCCTGCACGACGAATTTTACCCCGACGTTAGCGGCGCCGAATGGGAGCGCAAGGTGCACGGGGCGCTCGAGTCGGTGGGGTTGAACCCCGAGCACGTGTTGAACAAATTCCCCCATCAGCTCAGCGGCGGGCAGCTGCAACGTTTCCTCATTGCCCGGGCGCTGCTGCTCGACACGAAGTTCCTCGTGGCGGACGAGATCATCAGCATGTTGGACGCTTCCACCCGCATCGACGTGCTCAACCTGCTGGCGGATCTCAAGTCGCGCGGGTTGTCGGTGCTGTTCATCACCCACGATCTCTCGTTGGGCTATTACATCAGCGAGCAGGCGATCATCCTGTACCGCGGCTGTGTGGCCGAAATGGGCAATACCCACAAGATTTACGATACGCCGCTGCATCCTTACACGCGTTCCTTGATGGCTTCGGTGCCGCGCATGGACCGGAAATGGCAGGAGGATCAGGCTGCGGATAAGGGCAAAATTGCACCCACCACGGCGGGCTGTGTGTTTTACGATCGCTGCCCGCTGGCCGGCAGTATGGAAATTTGCGCCCGGCAGCGCCCGCCGTTGATCCAGGTGGACGGCGATCACGCCGTGGCCTGCTGGCAGTATCGTTCTGAGGTGTGAGCAGCATTTTCTGGCAAAGACACTGGAGGTCGGGCCGTCTGAATTTTTTTCGGGCGGCCCGACGGTTTTTGAAAAGGCAAGAGAGTATAATAGGAATGCGTTTCCGTACTCGTTACCCCGCGTTCCAACGGAGAAAACAATGCCTTATATCGGTCAATCTGTTCCTAGAGTGGATGCCTGGGCGAAGGTGAAGGGGGAAGCCGTTTTTGCTTCGGACATGGTGCTGCCCGGGCAGGTCTACATGAAGATGCTGCTGGCGCGTCGCCCGCATGCAATCGTCAAAAGCGTGGATACCTCGGCCGCCCAGGCCGTGGAAGGCGTGCTGACCGTGCTCACCTCGGCCGACGTGCCCTGCAATGAGTTTGGCTATTATTCGTACGATCAACCCGTCTTGTGCGGCCCGTGCGCCAAGCCTTACGCCGACCGGGTGCGCTACGTTGGCGACCGGGTGGCGGCGGTGGTAGCCGAGAGCGAGGCGATTGCCAAAAAGGCGCTCGACCTGATCCGGGTGACGTACGAAGATTTACCGGTGGTGTGCGACGCCGAAGAGGCGCTGCGCCCGGAGGCGCCCCTGCTGCACCCCGAGACGGGCAGCAACCAGTTCGGTCACCACTTCCTGCGCAACGGCGACCTGCAGGCGGGTTTCAAACAGGCCGACGTGATCATTGCGGCGGTGTATAACACTCCGGCGCAGGAGCACGCTTACCTGCAAACCGAGTCGGGTGTGGCCTATCGCGACGAAGATGGGCGCATTGCCGTGATCACCACCGGGCAGTGGGCCACCAAGGATCGCAAGCAGATTGCTCACGCGCTGGGGCTGCAAGAAGATGAGGTGCGGGTGATTTACCCGATGACCGGCGGGGCGTTTGGCGGGCGCGAGGACATCTCGGTGCAGATTATCCTGGGGTTGGCGGTGGTGAAACTGCACCGCCAGGGCATCGAGCGCCCGGTCAAGATCGTCTGGAACCGGGAGGAATCGATCCTGGCGCACTGCAAACGGCATCCCTTCCGGGTGTACACCCGTTGGGGGGCGACGCGCCAGGGCAAGATTACGGCGGCCGAGGTCAAGATGTTTGCCGATGGTGGCGCATATAAGTTCACCACCAGCATCGTCACCAGCAACGCCGTGCTCAATTCGTTGGGCCCGTACGAGATTGCCAACGTGAGCGTGGACGCCTACGATATTTACACCAACAACGTGCCGCGCGGCGCCTTCCGTGGTTTTGGTGGGCCGCAGGCGGTCTACATCGCCGAGCAGCAGGTCAACAAGCTGGCCGAAGCGCTGGGGCTCGACCCGGTGGAGATGCGCATGCGCAACCTGGCCCGTGAAGGTTCGCTGCAGACCTGCGGTGCCCCCTATCCGCCGGGGGTGAGCGTGCGCGAGGTGACCCGCGAGTGCGCCCTGGGCAGCGGCTGGGAGGAGACCCCCGCCGGCTGGCGCCGGCCGGGCGGTTTTGGCTCGGTCGACCCGGACAGACCGCACATACGGCGCGGGGTGGGCATCGCCTGCGCCCACAAGAACGTCGGCTTTTCCTTTGGCTACCCCGAGTCGTGCACGGTCGGGATCGAACTGTACGGCGAGGGCGAGATCGCGCGCGCCGTCATCCGGCATGGGGCCAGTGAGGTGGGTATGGGCACGCTGACCGTGATCAGCCAGATGGCCGCCGACGCCCTGGGCGTCGATTTGCAGTGCGTCGAGTTGATCTCCAGCGACACCGCTCAGACCGCCGACGCCGGCGCGGTGTCGGCCTCGCGCATGACCTTCTTTATCGGCAACGCCATTCAAGAAGGGGCGCGCCTGGCGTTGCAAAAATGGGCCGAAGAAGAACGGCCGGTCAGGATCAGCCATACCTATTATCCACACAAAACCACCCCGCCCGACCCGCAGACCGGGCAGTGCGACCCCAACGTGGCGTATTCGTACACCACCCAGGCGGCCGAGGTGCTGGTCGACACCGAGACCGGGCAGGTGACCGTCGAGCGTATCGTGTGCGCCATCGACGTCGGGAAGGCGATCAACCCGCAGCAGGTGCGCGGGCAGATCGAGGGCGGGCTGGTGCAGTCGGTGGGGTACGCCGTGCTGGAGAACTTTGTCGAGCAGGACGGCAAGGTGCTGACCCCCACCCTTTCCACCTATCTGGTGCCGACTTCGCTGGACATTCCGACCGAGATCAAATCGATCATTCTGGAAATCCCCGACCCGCGCGGGCCGTGGGGAGCGCGCGGCCTGGGCGAGGTGATGAATATGTGTCTGGCGCCGGCCGTTACCGACGCCGTGCATGCCGCTACCGGCGTGTGGTTCGACGAGTTCCCGCTCACTCCGGAGCGGGTGTTAAAAGGCCTGGGCGGGCTGGCAGACTGAGGGAAGGCGTATGGACGTGCGGCGGGAGTATTTCCTGTGGGCGGGGTTGGCGCTGGTGGGCGCCAGCCTGGTACTGGTGGGGGGGAGCTTTGTGCCGGGGTGGGCCGGTCGCAGCGACCCGGCCATCATCTTCCTCAGCCTGGCGGCGGCGTCTGTTTTCTGCCAGTACGTCGCCCCGCCGCAGTGGTTCTGGCGCGACTGGTTGTTCGTCTCCAGCCTGGGGTTCGGCGCCTTCGGCGTGGTTTTCCTGCTCAACGCCTTGAGCAACGATTGGAGTTCGTGGGCCTACGCCTGGCTGCTGTGTATTGCCGGGCTGGCGGCTGGGGCGGCCTTGGCCATCCGCGCCAACGGCCTGGCCGAGAGGTTTTATCACATCGCGGTGTGGGTGGCGGCCGGCTGCACGGCGTTGTGCGCCATTTTCGGCGTCATCGCCAGCGGGCCGTTTATGCGCATCTTTTCGATCCTGCTGCTGGGGGTGGTGGCGATGTTATTCCTGACGCGCCTGCGCAAACCGGGCGCTGCGTCCGGCGCGGCGGCGGTGGAAGCGGGCGGCAGGCCGCTCGACTCCGGCGCCGCCAACCAGGGGCTGGTCGAGCCGTTGAGCAAACGCGAGCTCGAGGTGCTGCAATGGATCGACCAGGGGCTGTCGAACGCCGAGATTGCCGACCGGATGGTGGTGGCGCAGAGCACGGTCAAGACGCACATCAACAATATCTACACCAAACTGGGCGTGCAGACCCGCACGCAGGCCGTCCGCCGCGCCCGCGAACTGGGGCTGTTTTAACGACCGGTCGGCGTTTGCTCTAAAAAATGCGAAAGACCTCGCAGATCTTCAAGACCTGCGAGGTCTTTTCTTTTGCCGGCCAAAAGCTTAGCGCAAAGGAAGATTCTGGTATCCTGTGCATCCTGCCTATCCTGTTTAATCATTTTGCGCTATGAAAAGTGGAGAACACCGGCGGGGAGCAGGCCCTGTGCAGGCCTGCTCCCCGCAGAACTGTGGCGGAGTGACGGCGGTTAAGCGGCCTGGGTGCCGATGCCGAACAGGTCGGCCAGGTTGGCGTGCGGGTCGATCACCGGCTCGATTAACGGGCTGGCGCAGGTCATGATGGTGGAGACGCCGGGCCCGTGTCCGGCCAGCTTGCAATCGCTGTGGACGATCACGCCGATGGAGATGGCGCCCTTGTGATAGTCCCGCCCGTAGCGGTTATCGTGATCCAACAGCGCTACGAAATCGCCAAAGCGCAGTTTGTCCAGGTGGTAGCTCTCCACCGTTTCGGGGTCGCCGGTCATGATGTCGTAGTCGCCGGCGGCGACGTGGGCTGCACCCAACCCGGAGCCCATGCAGGCGGCCGGTACGAGGGTGGTCACCGGCACCTGCAATTTCCCGTCGCCGCTTTCTTTGATCTTCATCTTTTTCAACAGCTCTGGATCCAGGTTGAACAGGACGATCTCAGGGTAGTCAACCAGCTTCAGACCCTGGCCGCGGGCGAAGATGATGATTTTATCTTCGTAGGTCAGTTTTTCTTTGGCCTGGCGCGGAAAATCGATGATGACGTGCTCCGAGCCGCCGTGGTGACCGAGGACGCGCCCCTCGGCGCCTTTGGCCTCGCCCGAGGTGACCCGCGCCAGGTTGCCCACGCAGGCAAAGAGTTGCAGAGAGTTGTTGGGGTGTTCGAAGGGTTTGTTGGTGTCGGCGGTGCAGCTGACGCCGGGCTCCAGGTGGTCGCCCGACCAGCCGAAGGCCGGGTCGCCGACCTGGAGGTTGAGGGTAATGCCGCCGATGCCGGGCAGGATGAAGGGCACGCCATGCCGGTCGACGCGCCACTGGCCGGCCGAACGGGGCTGTCCCGGCTGGCACTGCAAGAGGAATTCCACGACTTTGCTTTCGTTGCTTTGAATCATACGCACTCCTGAAACGTTTGAAAATTGCGCCCGCGGGCAGATTTTTGGGGCGCGAGCGCCTTCTGGGCTAATTGTAGTCCAATGTGGCGATTCTGGCGCAGTGGAAAGTGTTTGCGCGTGCTGCCGGCGGGTTGGCGGGCGGTCAGGGAGGGCAAGCCCCGCGCCCTACGGCAGACACCCACACATTCCCCCGCTCATCCTCCATCCCCCGTAGAGGCGACCCTTGCGGTCGCCCGCCGCGCATCTACCACGCCTCCCGCACCCTGACACACCACAATCCCTCCCCTCAGACACA
>CAZHTS010000084.1:16368-19196 GCA_964535315.1 uncultured Anaerolineaceae bacterium | reverse complement strand
CCGGAGAAAAGCCCCGCCCTCCGCCCGGGGAGGCGGGGTAGATACGCGGCGGGCGACCGCAAGGGCCGCTCCTACCGGGGATGGAGGATGCGCGCGAGAATGGGTGGGTGTCTGCCGTAGGGTGCGGGGCTTGCCCCCGCCCTCCCTGACCGCCGGCCAACCCGTCGATAACGCACAAAGCTTTTCTTTGCGTCTTTGCACCCTTGCGTCTTTGCGTTAAGCCTTTTGGCCGGCCGGAGAAAAGCCCTGCCCCTCGCCCGGGGAGACGTGTAGATACGCGACAGGCGGCCGCAAGGGCCGCCCCTACGGGGGATGGAGGATGCGCGCGGGGTCGGGTAGGGGCGAGAGACAAAAAAACTCCCAGGGGTTTACGGCCCTGGGAGGTCTGGTTTTTGCCTACTTGGCGACCATCGGGAAGTAAATCCCCGGCCCACTGCCGGTGAGGAAGATTTCCAACACAGCATTCTGCTGGGCGGCGTACTCCTCCGGCCGGTAGAGCGCCATTTCGATCTTGGCCGAGTACACATCGCTGCCGGTCGGGGTGAAGGACACGACAAAGGTGCACTGGTCGCCGGCGTTTAGCCGCTTGGGTACGCGCGTGGTGCACTGGTCGTTGGTAACGCTGAACCGGCTGGCGTCGTCGCCCACCACGTTGAAATCGTTGATCTCCAGCCCGCCCAGGGCCGAGACGGTAAAGGTCTTGGTCACCGTCTGGTTGACGCCCACCACGCGGAAGTCCCACATCGTCGGCTGCAGGTTGGGGTTGCCCGGCGGGGTACCCTGGTCACGGGTGTAAATCTGGCGCACGCCGTTGTTGTTGCCCTGCTCGGAGAGATAGGCGTCCGAACTGAAGATCACGTAGCGCCCGTCGCCGTTCATGGCGGCAAAGGTGGTCAGCCCATCGCCCTGCTGGCCGTCTTTGGTCAGCGAGACGCGCCAGGTCTGGCCGTAACGCCACTCGTGGGCGAAGGCGTCCTGGCAGTTGCCGTCCGGCACTTCCAGAGTGACCGGGCAGGTGGTCTTGTCATCGCCTTCTACCAGGTTGGTGGCGTAAGAACTGAAGGCGACCACGTTGCCGTTGGCGGTGATGGAGGGGAACAGCGATTTGCGGTTGCCGGGTTCACCTACCCCGCCCGGCGTGGCCGGCGAGCGGGCCGAGATCAGCTTGAGCCCGTGTTTGTCGGCCTCGTATTCGTACACGTCCTGCATGGCGTTGTTGTCGGCCCCGGCCGGCAGCAGGCTGGCCTCGCTCTGGAAGGCGACGAAGTAGTTGTCTTCGGGTTCGAGGCGGTTGGAGATGGCCGGGTAATTGGAATTGGCATCACCTGGGTCGCCCACCTCACACGTCGAGAGGTAGCTCCAGCCGCAGTTGCTCTGCCCACTGGGCACGTTCCAGTGGCGTGAGATCAGCGTCAGCGTCCCGGCCTGCAGGTCGGCCACGTTGCAGTATTCCCGCCCGCTGCCGGGCGTGCTTTGCAGCAGGTAGACCTGCTGCACGCCGTTGGTGTTGACCCCATTGATCAGGTTGGTAGCCGCCGAGACGAAGGCCAGGGCGCAGCCGTCCTGCGAGACCACCGGGTGGAACGAATCGCCGTCGGCGGCGCTGCCATCGTGGGCTTTGGTCAGCAGGGTGGTCGTGCCGCCGTCCACGTCGCGGATGTACAGGTTGCGCACGCCTTCCGTCACCGTGTCGCTGGTCAGATCGCTGGCGACCGATTCAAAGATCACGAACGCCTTGAACCACGGGTCGTCGTTGTTGGGGCGTTCTTCGCCCGAGTACACCACCGCTCCGGGGTAATCGTAGCGCGCCAGCGGGCGGATGAGGCCGGCGGTGTTGGTGTTGCCCGAATGACCGGTGGTGGTCAGGTCACCGTTGTTGCGTCGTGAGGCGATCTCGTATGACTCTTGCAATTCGCTGCGGTGTTCGCGGAAATAGCGGAAATCGAGCAGGTAGATGTCGGTTTTGCCGTTGTTGTCGTTGCAACTGCCAAAACGGCAGTAGTAGTTGGCCGTACTTTGAAAGACGAGGTAATTGCCGTCGCGTGAGAACACACTGTAGACCGACTCGCTGGCGGCGTCGTGCGAGGGGGTATCGGCGTCGTCGGTCGAAACCAACATCATTTCGTAATCGCTGTCGTTATAGTCAAACAGACCGTCGGCGTTGACGTCACGGTTGAGTACAAAAATATCATACTGCTGGTTGGTAGAGGTGGGGTTGGTGTACCCCACGCAGTTGCTGGCGGTGCTGACGTATTCCTGGGCGGGGTTGGAAACCAGGTTGCCGCACGGCGATTCGACCGCGGAGCGATTCCCAATCAGATTGATGGCTTTTGAACTGAAGGTCAAAAAACGGCCGTTGGTGTATTCGGTCGAGGTGGGGTCCCAGACATATACTGAACTGGGCCACTCCGAGCGAAAATTGCTGATATGGCCGCCGTTGGGATTACGCGAGAGGATATAGGTGGTGATGCCGCTGTCGGCGGCGGCGGCCACGCCCACGACCCCCAGCAGCAGCGTTAGCGCGATCATCAGGCTGAGTGGGCGGAAACGTTTGTGGGCGGATGGGGGAGGCAGATTCATTTTTTTTACTCCATAATCAAATGCCGGTGGATTTTTTCTCCTCTTCCAGCATACCCGCCGCGCCGCCGGGAGTCAACCGGCGGCGCCGAAAGCGGGGGAATCTGTCAATTCAACCGGACGTTTTTGTAACCAAAACAGGACAATACCGGCCTCTACGGCCGGTACCTTCGGCCGGCGCACCTTCGGCCGGTATACCTGCGGCCGGCACAATTATCACGCATCTCAGACCGCCCGCAGCCCGCTCGCCG
>CAZHTS010000084.1:11018-16268 GCA_964535315.1 uncultured Anaerolineaceae bacterium | reverse complement strand
CGGCCGGCACAATTATCACGCATCTCAGACCGCCCGCAGCCCGCTCGCCGGGCGGTATTCGACCGCCTCCAGGAAGCGCGGCGGGCCGCCGGTGGAGGGCCGCGCCCAACGCCCGGCCGGGGCAGCGTACAGCGGCGCCCCGGCGATGCGCCCATCGGGCAGCAGCCACAGCCGGGCCTCTTCCGGCCGTTCGGCCGGTTCGATCCACGCCACCCGCTCGGCGGTGATGCTCGCCAGCAGGCGCCGGCCGTCGTTCCAGCCGGCGCGCAGCAGGGCGGCCGCCTCGGCGGCGCAGGTCTGCCCGCCGTCGCGGTAGAGCGGCGCCGGCAGCCCGCCGTTTCCGGCCAGGTACACGCCGCGCAGAAACTGGGCGCCGCCGGCGTCGCCGAGTATCTCGACCAACTGTTCGCCGCTCGGGCGGCTGCCGCAGAGGCGAAAGTTGAGATCGGCGTCGGGGTTGCGCGCCGTCCACGAACTGCCGCCCAGGCGCAGTACCCCGGCGGCGTAGCCCAGGCCTTCGTCGACCTGTACCTTATAGTGGGCGGCGCTGCTGACCGCCCCGCTGCGCTGCACCACCAGCCAGTAGGTCACGCCCGGCTGCAGGGTGTAGGCGGGGGCGAGGGCGAAACGCACCCAGCGTGGCCCGCCGGGCAGTTGCGCCGCCGGGCGTTCGCCGCTGGCGTACACCTGGGCGCCGGGCGCCGCCCCGGCGTTGTTGCGCAGTTCCACCCGCAGGTTGTCGCCGGGAGCGTGCCACTGGCAGCAGCGCAGCCAGACTTCGTCGGCCGGCCACGCCCCGCCGCTCACGCTGAAGCTTTGCGCCAGGCGGGCGCTGGCGCTGGCGTTGCCCAGCGCCTGTAAGGCGTCGCCGGCCAGCACGTGCCCGCACTGGCCCTGCGCCTGGCTGTAGTAGTTCCATTCCAGCGTCTGCCACCAGCCCCGGCATTCCAACGTCAGGCGTGCTTCGCCTGTGGATTGGGCGGGGCCGTGCGCTCCTTCGGCCGGCAGGCGGTACTGCTCCAACAGGGCGGCGCACAACGCCGCCGCCTGGGCGTCGCTGGCCCGCCCGGTCTGCACCCGCCGGGAGCGCAGCCCCCATTCGGCCTGGCTGAAGGCGTCTTCCGCCCAGGCGGTCTGCCCGGGCTCGGGCTGCCACTCGCGCCCCGGCACGTCGCGCTCGAAGCGCACCGCCAGGCGGTTGGCCAGTTCGTCCAGCGTGGCGCGCCAGGGCTGCGGCCCGCTCAACGCCGCGCTCTGGACGAAGCCCCACCACACCGGCAGGCCGTGTTCTTCATAGACCGTCACCGGCCGGCGCAGCAGGTCTGCCAGATTGCCGGCCGTCTCGGTCGGGACGCCGCTCAGGCTCAGTTCGGCCTCGTGCGGCCCGCCGGGCTGCCGCCAGCTCAGCCGTTCCACCTGCCAGCCGGCCGGCAGGCCGTGGATGCGTTCGCTCTGCCAGCCGAACCGGCGGGTTTGAAAGTGGATGTTGAAGGTCATGGCTCACTCCACGATCTGCCGCCAGCGCGGCCGGTAACTGACCCGCAGGCGGGCCTGCTGGCCGGCCGGGGCGCTGCCGCTGCTGCCGGCGCACAGCCAGTACAGGCGCTGATCCACCCCCGGTTTCAAACGCACGCCCGGCCCCAGGGCGGTGTAGCCGGCCAGATTCCCGGCCGCGCTGCGGGCGTACAGGCGCTCCTGCACCCCATCGTCCACCAGAGTCTGTTGATGGCCGAGGCCCAGGTCGGGGGCGGGGCAATACTGGCGCCAGCCGTCGGCGGGCAGCAGTTGCACGAAGTCCACGTCCAGTTGATAACTGCCGTCTGTGGTGGGCTGCGCCAGCAAATAGAGTTGCAGCGCGCCGCTCTGCCCGGCCGGCAGGTAGAGCGGCGGCAGGGGTTGCAGCATCTGGCCGGCGGTGAGCAACTGGCGCGGGCTGTATTCCAGCGCTGCACCGGCGGATAACAGCCAGCGCAGCCACAGGTTGCCGGCGCCGGGTGGGGCGGCGAAGCGCGCCAGCGGGCGCAGCACCCGCCCGGCGCAGTGAGCACTCTGTGCGCCGCTCAGTTCCCACCCCAACACGACGGTTTCGCCTGCTCCGCTCCAACTGGCGCGCTGCCAGGCGCCGCCGCTGCACGCTGTGTCGAGGGTGGGGGCGGCGCCGCCGGCTGCCAGCGTGCACTGTTCGCCTTCCAGCGTGGGGTTGAACGCCTGCGCGCCGGGGTGAGCGTCCAGCGCCAGGTACAGGTGGGCGAAGACCTGGCCGGCCAGCGGGTTTTCGATCTCCACCCGGCAGGCGGCCGGCAGATCGCCGGCCAGGCCGGCGCCGGAGATGTGCGCGTGGTTGGCGTGGCCGGCGTCGCTGTGGTTGTACACCGTCAGCCCGCCGTCCTGCGCCTGGCCGTGCGGGTTGCTCAGCGCCAGCGCCGTCTCGGGGCCCTGCCACCAGTCCGCCCGGCGCAGCGCCAGGCGCGCCCCGCCGCGCAGGGCGGCGCCCATGCCGTCCAGCGCTTGCCAGCGCCAGGCGTACAGCGGGGTCTGGTAGCTCGGGCCGCCTTCTTCGGGCTGCACCGTCAACTGCGGGCGCTCGCCGGATAACAGCCGCCCGGCCTGCTCTAACCAGGCCTGCGCCGCCGCCGGGCCGTCTTCAAAGGACAGTTCCAGCGCCTGCTGCACCTCATCCGGGTCGCCGGCCGCCGGCGCCGTCAGCCGCGCCTGGCGCAGCGGCGCGCCGTACAGCGCCAGGGTGTCTTCGCCGCACGTCAGGCTCATGGCGTACATGGCTTCACCCGTCCAGCGGCCAGACCGCTTCGATCTGCGGCCCGCCCGGCGCGGCGCGCCGGTTCCACAGGTTCTGGCGAAATTCGTTCAGCCGCTCTTTGCCCCAGGCGTGCAGCCGGGCGGCGGCTTCGCCCCGGCCGGACCATTCCAGCGGGTCGAGGGCGTGCCAGCAGATCACCAGACCCAGGGCGCCTTGCAGCAGCAGGGCGCTCTGCCCCGGCGGCAGGCTGGTGCTCGTCGCCCCGTCCAGCCCGTCCAGGCAGTGCCCGGCGGCGTACCACACGTGCAGACTGTCGCCGGGCTGCGGGGCTGCGCCCGCCTGGGTGCGCAGCCACAGGCGCGGCCGGCCGTCGTCCCACGTCAGCCGCCAGCCGTTCACCCGGTTGGCCGGCTGGCGGATGCTGTCTGGCTGATACGGCCAGTGCACGCCGGATACCTGGAGCAGGTTTTCGAGCGCATCCAGCGCAATTCCGGCCGCGTCGTCGCTGACGGTCAGGGTGGTCTGGCGCAGGCGCGGGCAGGCCTGGCTGTATTCGAGCAGCGCCAGGCGCAGCGCTTCGTCCAGCAGGTCGTCGCGCCAGGTTCCGGCGGCGCTGGCGCCCAACAGGACGCGTAGACGATAACGAAGGGTTGGCAGGGTGTTCATCTTTCATGACATCTCCTTTGCTTGGGGTGGGAGGATGATTTTCTGGCCGGTGATGAGGATGAAGACGCGGACGCCGTCGGGGCGGGTGGCCTGGGCGAGGATTGCGGCGGGGGGCGGGGGGGCCTGGCCGGCGGGGCCGGCCAGGGGTGGGGTTGGGCCGCCGGGGCGGGGGGCTTTGCGGGGTGTCATGGGCGCAAGGCGGCGAGGCCGTCATCGAGGCCGGTGCCGAGGATGAAGGCGGCGATGAGGGTGACGAGGTTGTTGAGTTGGTCTTCGTTGATGGCCAGGTCGGGGGCGAGGGCTTTGAGGATGACGATGAGCAGGCCGATGAGGGCGGCCCAGAATTTGCGTGAGCGCAGCAGGCGCTGGAGTTTGTTTTCGGGGGACATGCGAGGCTCCTTTTTGTTTGTGCTGCTGTGCACCGGCAAAGCCGGCGCACAGCAGCACGCTATTTTCAGGCGGCGACGTTGTTTTTGTGGAGGGGGCGGAAGTCGTTGACCCACACGGCGAGGAAGTGACGGACTTTGATGCGGTGTTCGTCGTTGGTGAAGACGGCGGGGGATTGTTCGCTGCCGGCGATGAAGATTTCGGGGCGCAGGCCGAAGCGTTCGCCGATGAAGATGGCGGGGGCGAGGCGGGGGTCGCAGACGGCGGCGAAGTCGTTGGGGTCGGTCCATTCGGGGACGGTGATGACGTCGCCGGGCTGGCCACGCTGCTGGTTTTCGCTGTAGATGTTGGCGGCGTTTTCGAGGCTGGGGTAGAGGATTTTCATGGCGGCCAGCTGCAGGGGGCGGGGGACGAGCAGGTAGCGGGGGTTGAGGGCCATTTTGGGGCCGGCGCCGTAGACGCCGGAGGCGTTTTTGATGAGCATGGGCTGGGCGTAGACGGCGGCGGAGATGGCTTCCCATTCGGCGGGGGTCAGGGCGGCGGTGCGCAGGTTGGCGTGGCCGCCGGCGGTGGTGGCGACGGTGGCGTTGAAGAGGTTGCCGCCATCGGCCAGGGTGGGGCCGGCGCCGGAGTTGGCGGTGAAGAGGGCGGCGACGAGGGCGGAGATTTTGCGCAGGCCGGCGGCGGCCAGTTCGCGGGGGTAGGCGCGCAGTTTGCGGGTTTCGTCGCGGTCGATGAGTTCGAGGGTGAGGGGGATGTAGCCGCCGTATTTGGTCCAGTCGGCGGTTTCGGGGGAGTCGCCGACGGCGAGCTCGGTGTAGGCGGCGCCTTCGGCGACGACGGGCAGCGGGCCAACGGTGCCGACGAGGGTGCCGGTGATTTGTTGGAGGGTGGCGAAGTGTTCGACGGTGGCGATGCGTTCCCACCAGGTGTAGCCGGCGCGGCCGAGTTCGTCCCAGCGGTTGATGATGATTTTGTTGAGGGCGTTTTTGACCAGGCCGGCGAAGTCGGCGGTGGTGGCGAGGCGGGCGCGGTTGGGGTGGTAGCCGCCGTGGAGGTCGTCGTCGCCGGTGAGCATGAGGTAGAGTTCGCGCACGCCGCTGAGGGGGGCGACGTGCAGGGCGGTGTGGGCGGGGTCACGGGGGGCGTCGAGCAGGTCGTCGACGGCGGCCTGGAGTTGGTCTTCGGAGGAGAAGACGGCGGAGATGCGCCCGGCGGGGCCGTGGACGGCGGCGGGGCCGGTGAGTTCGGAGACGAGGGTGCGGGCGTCTTCGATTTCGGCCTGGAGGGCGGGGGCTTCGAAGACCTGGTTGGCGAAGCGTTTGCGGATGCGCTGCTGGACGGGGGCGGGCAGGTGGGAGGCGGCCAGGGTGGTGTCGAGCAGGCTGGCGCACATTTGCAGGCGCAGTTGTTGGATGGAATCCGGGATCTGGCTCTGG
>CAZHTS010000084.1:0-10918 GCA_964535315.1 uncultured Anaerolineaceae bacterium | reverse complement strand
GCTGGCGCACATTTGCAGGCGCAGTTGTTGGATGGAATCCGGGATCTGGCTCTGGCCATGGTCCTGGCTCTGGCCCTGGCTCAGGCTCTGGCCCTGGCTTAAGCTCTGGCCCTGGCTCAGGCTCTGGGCTGCGGCTGCGGCTGCGGCGGGGGTGGGGGTGGTTTCTTCGGGTTGGGTAGGCATGGGGGTCTCCTGGGGGGATGGAATCCAGATGGATTGTAGGAAGGCGCCTCCGCGGGCCGGGTTGATGACCAGGTCGACGGAGTGGATGCGCAGGATTTTTTGGACTTTGCGGGCCTGGGCGGTGAAGACCAGGTCGGCGGAGAAGCCGACGCCGGGCAGGGGTTGGCCGGCGTGGGCGGCGTTTGCCAGTTCGGCGAGGATGTGGGCGGCGGGGCCGAGGGGGCGGAGTTGGAGTTGGACGCCGCTGTGCTGGGGGTTCCAGGTGGGGGCGGTGCAGACGCCGGCGAGGTTGCGCAGGGATTGGGGGGCGAAGTAGGCGTGGTCGATGAAGACCTGGGTGTTGTCCCACAGCGACAGGCTTTCTTGCAGGGCGGCGGGGGTGAATTCCCAGCCGTTGCCGACGCCGGCGGTGATGGCGAGGATGGCGATCTCGGCGCCGGGCGGGGCGTCGCTTGCGGCGTCTGCGGCGGGCGGGGTGAAGGGGAAGGTGAAGGTCTGGCGGATTTCGGTTTCGGGCATGGGGTCCTCCTTAGAATGGATTGGTTTGTCTGTGGATGGATCGGTCTCTTTTTGCGGCCGCTGTTAAGGAACATCGGGCAGGTTGCTGGTCTCGCCGGCAAAGCGGTAGACCACACGCAGCAGCTCGGCGTCGTCGATCAATTCGTTCTGGCGCAGGCGGGCGAAGGCGCCGTAGGCGTAGCGGGCGGCCTGCGCCAGGTTGAGGTTGTCGCGGGCGCTGATGTCGGCGCCCAGCACGCGGATTTCGGCCAGCGGGGCGATGCGCCGGTCGACCTGCGCCCGCCGGGCCGCGACCTGCTGCAGCAGGTCTTGCAGCAGCCACAGGAAGAAGGCCTGGCGTTGTTCGTAGTGGCGATAGGTCGGGCCGCCGGCGGCCTCGGCCGTGGTGCGCGTGGCGCTCTCCGGTTCGGCCAGAAAGTGCATGGGAATGCCCGCCCCGGCGGCGATCATCTTCTTCAGCGCCAGCCCGTCTTCGTTGGCCTGGTCGGCTTCCAACTGCGGCGCAATCACCTCCCAGCTTTCACCTTCGTCGGTGACGAGGATGCTGCCCGGGCTGGGCGGGTTGGCGTTCAACTCCGCCTGGCGCGCCAGGCGTTCGACCTCGCTGCCGTAACGGCCGCGCACCGTGTACAGAAAGGCGGTGCGGTAGCGGTTGAGCCGGGCGCGGTCTTCCAGCCAGCCGGCGTAGCGGCTCAACCAGCGCAGCAGCGGGGCCAGGTCGCTTTCGCCCCACTGCGCCCCCACCGGGCGGTTGATGGCGTAGTGCAGCATGACCGCGTCGTTTTCTTCGCCGTCCGCCGGGGCGTAGGGCCCCGGCCAGGGGCGCGGGTCGGGGTTTTCGGGCGTGGCTTTGGGCCATATCCAGCATTCCTGTTCCACGTCGTTGGGCTGCGCTTCGATGCGTTCGATCTCGTTGGCCGGCACGGCGCGCACGTAGCTCATCCCGGCCGCGTCGCTGCTTACCAGCACGAACAGGTTGCCGGTGCGGGTCAGTTCGTCGCACCACTCGGCGCAGCGCGTCGCCATGTGGTTGAGTGGGTGCTGCCAGAAGGTGTGCAAGAAATGCAGCGTGGCGCCGTGCGCACAGGTCAGCGTCACCCCGCTGCCGACCACGTATTGGCTGGTCAGCGCCACGATGCGCCGCGCCAGCGGATTGACCCGCCAGGCCTCCAGCGCCAGGCGCAGCGTTTCCTCGCGGTCGTAGTCCTGGCGGTCACGTTCGGCGGCGCTGGTGGCCCAACTCCGGTCGCGGACGTCGTCCAACGCCTGCACCGCCAGCCGGGTCTGCCGGCGCACCTCGTCTTGCAGAAATTGCTTTACCAGCCAGTTGCGAATGTTCATGGTCGTGTTCCTCCTTGAAGGATTGAAGATGGTTGCGTTTTGGATCTCTTCCAGGCCAGAAAGCGCCGCTCAAAAGCCGCGATCCATTTCGTCCAGCGGGTCGGCGGCGCGCACCAGCAGTGTTGGACCGCCGCTGGTGCGCCAGTCGCAGCCGTCGAGGACGGCGCACAGGGCGGCGGAGAGCAGCAGGTCGTCGTGGAGGGGTTCGCCGGTGTGGGGGTGGCGGGCGCCATCGGGGACGGCCCAGCGCAGGAGGTGGGCGGGGCCGTCGAGCACCTGGTACTGGCAGTAGCTGAGCTGGTCGGTGAAGCGCTGGCGCAGGGGGCCGGCGGGGGTGCAATCGCTGAAGCGGCCGGCGTCGATGAGGGCGAGGAAGTCCCAGCCGAGTTTGCTTTTGCTGGCGGCGGTGAAGGTGAAGGGGATGACGCGCTCGCCGAGGGCTTTGTGCAGGAAGGAGGCCAGGCCGGCGCCGATGCCGGTGGCGTCTACGACCAGGCGGCGCACGTTCCAGGTTTCGGCCAGGGTGCGCAGTGGGCCGTAGAGTTGGGCGTGGGGCACGCCGACCCATTCCAGGCGCAGCAGGGCGCGGTAGCGCGGGGCGGCGAGGAGCGGATCGCTGAGGGTGGTGAGGTCGATTTCGACCAGGGTGGCGGCGGTGGAATCGCGGTCTTTGAGCGGGGTGGGGTTGTCGCCGGCGGGGGTGGGCTGGGTTTCGTCGGCGCCGGCGATATCGAGGAGGAGGGCGTAGCAGCCGCCGGGCCGGGGGGTGGGGGCGACGGGGGCGGGCGGGGCGAAGAGCAGGGCCTGGCGGGCGGGGGGGAAGAGGCCGCCCTGGTCGTCGATTTCTTCGCTGTAGAACTGGGTGCGGATCATGGGGTGGCTGCGGCCCAGGCGGGCGACCTGGCCGGCGACGAACTGGCCGTAGGTGGGGACTTCGCGGGCGACATCGTCGGCGGTGAGGACGAAGGCGCGGCGCTGGCCGTCTTTTTCTTCGGCCTGGCGGGCGGCGCGCAGTTCGCGGGCGAGCAGGGTTTGTGCGCTCCAGGCGGTGCCCCAGAAGACACGCGTGGCGTTGGTGCTGGCGGCCATGGGGGCGATGTCTTTGTCGTATTTGGCGGGGAGCACGTCTTGGGCTTCGTCGATTTCGAGCAGGGCGGAGGCGGTGGCGCCGACGATGTTGGCTTCGGGGGCGCCGGAGAGGAAGGTGATGCGGGCGTTGTCGTAGCGGTAGATGTAGCCGGACTCCTTTACCCAGCGCCCCTGCGCCAGCAGATTGTGTCGCAGGGCGCGCTCCAGGCGGCGCATGGCGTTTTGCGCCTGCGGCTTCCAGGTGGGCGAGACCTTGACCATCTCGGCCGGTTCGCGGCTGAGCAGCAGGAGCAGGTAGGTTTCGATCTGCGCCTGTAACTCGTTCTTGCCCGACTGGCGCGGGAACAGCACCACAAAGCTCAGGCCGCGGCCCTGTAACACCGACTGGATCACCGCCCGGGCGACCGGCGCCTGGTAGCTGCGCAGGCGCAGGCCGCCGCAAAACTGGCTGAAGCGGGCGACGTCCAGCAGCAGGAGGGAGAGGGCCTGTTCGAGCGTGTTCACCGTTTATACCCCGAAGAAGGCTTTGAGCAGCGCCGCCAGCGCCATCAGCCCCGAACCGCCGCTGGTCAGCCCGCTCCATACCTGAAAGCGGGTGACGCCTTCGGTCGCCTGGCGCAGGCGCGTCTCGTGGTCGCCGCGCGCCTCTTCCAGGGCGTGCAGGCGCTGTTCGGCCAGGCTGCGGTCGTGCGTCTGCTGGGCGCGCACGCTGTCCAGTTCGGCGCGCAGCAGATCCAGGGCGTGGCGCAGCTGCTCGCCGATCAACTCGATCTGGTTGGCGTCCATGCGCTTCAACCTCCCGTGCGCCCGCCGGCCGTTTCTTCCGGGGCGCGCAGCTCGGCCAGCACGGCGTCCAACGCCTGGCTCAAGGCGCTGGCCACCTCGCCGTCGTTGCCCAACTGGCGGGCGGTTTTGAGCAGCGTCGCCAGGCGCGTGCTGCTCTTGCCCAGGGCGTCGAGGATGTCGAGCAGTTCGGCCAGGGTGCGTTCGCCGTCGCTGTGGGCGGCCACCTGGCGCATCACCCGCCGCAGCAGATCGATCTCGCCCTGCAAACCGCTGCCGCCTTCCGCCGGCCGCCGGCGGGCTGTTTTACCGGTTGTTGTCATGGCCTTCCTCCTGACAAGAAAATATGTTCTGGTTTTTCGCCCCCAGTATGCCACGCAAAATGTGTAAAAACAACCTGTCAATAGTGACAGGGTTTTTGTCCTGATTTTGTTACAAAAGCGTCTTTTTCAGCCCACAATTTCGCTGCGTTTGGGCGGCAAGAATTGACTTTTGCCCCTTGACGGCGTATCGTAAGATCAGGTCTTCCAGCTATCCAGTAAAGAGAGAGTCCTGCCCATGTCCACCCTGTTTGCCCGTATCGTTTCCCATTTCCGCCGGCCGGCCGCCGGGCGCAGCCGCGGTCAGTCGTATCTCGAACTGGCCCTGGTGCTGCCGGTTTTGCTCATCATGTTGTTGGGATTGGTCGAGGTGGCCTATTTCATCGCCCGCTATCTGGATCTGCTCGACCTGACCCGTGAGGCGGCCCGCTTTGCCTCGATCCGCGATCCCTTCGACAACCCCAATCCCGACCAGGATTGCAGCACCCCGGAGTTGTTCGAATTCTATTATGACACCGCCTGTGTGTTTTCACCGCCCAACGGTTCCTCGTTCTGCACCAACAAAACCAAGACCGGGCCGTCGCCGCTCGGGCTGCACGACCCGTTTTGCAACGGGCTCAACCCGTACGTCAACTTCGATCGCGCCGACGACGACGTGGTCATCTCGGTTTATACGGTCAGCGGCAATCGCGTCAGCAACGTCTGGCCGGCGGCCGGCTATTGGGCGCTCTCCGAGCACGACAACGACACCGCCCATAACAGTAACTGGAAAAATGATTGCCAGGGCAACCAGGTGCGCACTGCCCCGCACTTCAACGAGTCGGCCATCAACGCCATGCTGCAAAGCGGCGCCCCGCCCAACAAGGGTTTCGTCGCCGTCGAGCTGTATTATTGCTATAACCAGCTGCTCAACCTGCCGCTGATCGACACGTTTATCCCCAATCCGCTGAGGGTCCATGTATACACGATTATGCCAATTCCTGCTGCGCAACCGACCGCAACCACCACGCCGTAAGCCGGGCCGCTTGCCCGCCGAGCGTGGCCAGGTGCTGGTCATCTTTGCCGTTTCCATCATCGCCCTGGTGTTGTTCCTGGGCCTGGCGCTCGACGCCGGCTCGCTGTACGTCACCTACGGCCAGTTGAAACGCGCCGTAGACGCCGCGGCCGTGGCGGCGGCCAACGACTTCAAACGCGGTGAGACGTTGACGCAGATGACCACCGCAGCGCGCGAGGTGCTGGTCTTCCATAACGTGGACCCCGATACCGTCGATCTGCACGTCTATATCTGTGACTCCGACAAAGACGGTTACCGGGATAGCTCTTTGCAGACCGACGCGCCGGCTTTCTACGCCCGCTGCCCGGTCACCGCTCCCACCGGCAGCGCCGAATCGCCGCGCAAGCTGGTGTGGCTCGACGCCCAGCAGCGCGCCCCGGTCTATTTCCTCGCCCTGCTGGGGGTGCCCAACATCCCGCTGCGCACCGAGGCCATCGCCGAGGCGGCCGCCGTGGATCTGGTCATCGTCCTGGATACCTCCGAGTCGATGGCGGATGAGACCATCTCGGCCTATTGCGACGCCCAGGCCAACCCGACCGCCTGCAAGGCCAAGTACGTGGCTAACTTCAACCCTGGCAGCGGCGCCGTTCCCGAAGGGTGTAATTCGACGGATAACTGCCAGCCGCTGCTCAAGGCCAAGCAGGCTGCCAACCAGTTGATCGACCGCATGTATCCCGGTTTCGACCAGGTGGCGCTGGTCACCTTCGATGCTTACGCCATCCGCCGTTTTGACATGGCCCTCATCACCACCGCCAACCTGGCCAACATCAAGAGCAACATCCTGGCGGTTGACGTGCACGACGACGCCCCGGTGGCCCGCCTGTGGCCGGACTGGTACAACGCCGGCGCCAACTCGCGGCGTTATAACCCGGTCAACCCCGATGACCGTGACGGCAACGGCGCCGACGCCGACCCCAGCGCCCCCTGCTCGCTCGACCCGGCCAGCAACACCATGTATTTGAAACGTTGGGACCCCAACGCCACCCCGCCCACCGGTTCGGGCTGGGTCGGCGCCCCGTGCGACGACGGCAATAAACTGGATGCTTATAACTTCGTCCTCGACGATACCAACACCGACGGCGTGTTCGGCGACGAAGAACAGATCTGGACCCAGGCGGATACCGACGCCGCCATTACCTGGGCGACGGCCAACGATCCGGACGGCGCCGGCGGCCCGCTGCAGGCTTCCTTTGCCACCGTGTCGACCTGCACCGGCTGCGGCATCCGCCTGGCTTCGGATACCCTGCGCCAGTCGGGCCGCCCCGGTGCAGTGTGGGTCATCGTCTTCCTTTCGGACGGGATGGTCAACCTCAGCGACCGGCCCGGCACCGGCGGGCTGACCAGCGAACAGGAGACGTACTATCCCAACGGCTTCTGCTCCGGCTCGCTCAACGTCGGCTCGTGGCGCAATTTCTGCAAGGATAACGACATCAACGTGCGCTACTGCATCGATGAGGACGAGGATACCTGCCCGCCCAGTACGGTGTGGACCGGGGCGCTGTCCGAGCCGGCCTATACCGTCTACGATTACGCCCTGGACAAAGCCGACGAGGCCGCCCTGACCAAATCCGCCAACGCTCAGGAGCCGGGAGGCAACGATATCGCCATTTACACCATCGGCCTGGGCAACGTGGGCGCCATCGGCGCCAAGGTGCTGCGCTACATGGCCAACGTGGGTGAAGACGGCGACCGCCTGATCGACCAGTGCGCCCCATACGAATCGGATTACACCAAGACCTGCGGCCAATACTATTACACTCAATCCGGCTCCGGGCTGGCGGCCATCTTTGAAAACATTGCCAGCCGTATTTATACTCGTATCACCCAGTAAAGCGAGGCCTTCATGGGACGCATCTTCTCCACCTTCGGGCATCTGTTGAAACCGCGGCGGCGCAGCCGGGCGCAAAGCATGCTGGAGTTCGCTCTGGCGCTGCCGATCCTCCTGCTTTTGATCTTCGGCATCATCGAATTCGGCCGTCTGCTGCAGGCCTGGCTGGCGCTGGAAAACGGGGCGCGCTTTGGCGTACGTTTTGCCGTCACCGGCTCGTTCGACCCGAATTACTGCGAGGAGGCCGCCCTGGCGCTCAACCAGGACCCGGCCTTCAGCGGCATCGCCGCCCAGGATCGCGACGGCTCCGGCAAGTACGACTGCCGCCTGCCCGAACCGGCCTACACCGCCAGCCAGGCGGAGAAGACCCGCGTGCAGGAATGGAACAACGCCCTGCAGGACTGGGCGCGCCTGCCTTCCATCCGCGATGCGGCCCTTTCCGGCGCCACCGGCATCGCCTGGACCCCGGACGTCTCGGGCGATTACACAAGTTTTCTGTCGGCCGCCATCGCTTCGGGCAGCACCTTCTCGCAGACCGGGCGCGGCGTGCCGGGTGAACGCGGCTATTTCAACATCACCACGTGCAGCAACCGCGTCCTGACCAGCGGCGCACGCTTTGGGATGAATTACAACCTGCGCACCTATTCTCCTGCCCCGACCGGGCAGGAGAACAACTACAACTTCCCCGCCCTGTGCGAGCGGCGCAGCACCGACCTGAGTTCGGTCGAGCGCTTCACCGACGACGCCGGCGGCCCGGGCGACCGGGTGCGCGTGGTGCTCACCTACCGCCATACCCTGATCACCCCCTTCTTGAGCAACTGGTGGCCGACCCTGCGCCTGACCACCGAACGCGAGGGCATCGTCGAAAAGTTCCGCACCTCGCGCGTCACCGGCCTGAGCGGCGCCATCGTCGTCTTCCCCTCCAACACGCCAACCTATACCCCCGAGACCCCGACCTCCACCGCCACCCCGACCGATACCGCCACCGCCACCGCCACGCCGTATAGCTGCGCCAACAACGGTTCGGTGCTGCGCCAGGTGTGGACCGGCATCTCCGGCAGCGCCTTGAGTTATCTGTACGCCGATTATCGTTATCCCGACAACGCCAGCAGTTATAACTACACCACCAGCTTCGAGGCGCCATCGGGCATCGGCGATAATTACGGCCAGCGCATGCGCGCCTATCTCTGCCCGCCGTACACCGGCGAATACAGCTTCTGGATCGCCAGCGACGACCAGGGCGTGCTGCTGCTCAGCGGCAACCAGAACCCGGCCGGCGCCTCGCAGATTGCCGCCGTGAGCAGTTGGACCAATTCGCGTGAGTGGAGCAAGGAAACCGGCCAGCATTCGGCCACCTACACCCTGCAGGGCGGGCAGTTGTATTACATGGAAGCGTTGATGAAGGAAGGCTCCGGCGGCGATAACCTGGCGGTGGGCTGGGCGGGACCGAGCATCGGCACCGACCCGGTGGTCATCGAAGGCCAATACCTGGTGCCGCTCACCCCCGAACCGACCGCCACCCCCGGCGGCGCCTCGTGCGACGCCCTGGTGATCCCCAACGGCCCCAGCAACGACCGCGGCGAGCAGTTGCAGATCGAAAAGAACAGCAACCGCCCGTGGGCCTATCTGTACAATAACAGCCCGCACAAGATTCGTATCTTTGGCGCCGGCATGAACTTCAACGGCGGCTGGCACGCCCAGCAGCTGGCCACCCCCGGCGGGCAGACGTTTGATTTTTATTCGGGCAGTTCGTTCAAGTACGACCCGGCGAACCCATCCGGCCTGTCGTACAGCCATACCTGGCTGACCCCCACCCAGCAGATGGTGATCAATCCCGCCGGCAGCAACTATTTCCGCTGGGAGTATAAGACCCCTTACGTGTACGGCATCTACCCTTACATGGGCTCCTGGCCGCAGGTTGGGCCGGGAACGCCTACTCCGGTGCTGGCCACCAACGCCCCGCCGATGAGCGGCAGCAACCTGCGTTCGATCCTGTATCACTGGGCCAGCGATTTCAACGCATCCATTTCCTACTACGTGGTGCCCACCAGCGGCCCCACCATCGCCTGCACCCAGCGCCTCACCGGTCTGCCCGGCCCCAGCCAGCAGGCGCTCTTCTCGGCCAACCCGGCCGGCGGCCCGTTCTGGGTGCGTTCGCGGGTCAACGGCGACGATTCGAACACCTATTACGTGTATTTCTATGTGTACGACAGCACCGGCAAGCTGGTGCATTGGTACCAGGATAGCAACGGTTCGCCCTATTGTATGTTCGGCGAGAGCGGCGGCAACTGCCGCACCCGCACCGCCATGGTCGACAAATGGTGGTTCGGCGGCTCGGGCAGCCCCGGCGACCTGATCCTGAACGGTACTTATACCGTGGTGATGATCGCCGAAGACACCGATTACAACCGCAAGAGCCAGCAGATCGTGTCGACGTTGGTCTTGCAGGCGCCCACCCCCACCGGCACCAACACTTCACGCCCGACCCGCACCAGTACATCCACCGCCACCATTTCGTTGACGCCGACCAAGACGCTGTCGCCGACGATCACGGACACCCCGACCAAGACGCTGTCGCCGACCACCACCCTGTCGCCGACGGTGACCAGGACGCGCACCAATACGCCCACCCGCACCCGTACCAATACCTCGATGCCGACGGCTACGGCCACTCGCTGTCTGACGCCGCCCGAGGCGGGTGGCTGCGACTAAGGTATGCCTGCCCGTGCTCCGCTGTCATTGGTTTCCCCTGCCGCACCCCCCCGGGTGCGGCAGGCATTGCTGTGCCTTGCGCCGGCGTTGCTGTTGAGCGGCTGCACCCCGCTGCTCTCGGGCAGCGGACCGCTGGGGGCCATCGTCGTCGTCGCCCTGGTCTGCCTGGCAGCCGGGCTGTTGGGGCTGCGCCTGGCGCTGCGCCGCCGGCAGGGGGAAGGCGCTGCGCCGTTCTCACTGCTGCTGCTGCTGGCGCTGGCTTACCTTTTGCCGGCGGCGGCCCTCTATCTGCCGTTGCTCGGCTGGCCGGGTGCGCAGCCGGACATAGGGTCATTCTTTTTTCCGCCCGACCTGGAGCAGACCGGTCTCAGCCGCCTGGACATGGCCGCCGTCTGGCTGTTCTGGTGGCAGGCGCTGGCCCTGCTGGTGTTCACCCCCCGCCGCCCGGCGTCTGCGTCCAGCGAATACGTTGGCTGGCGGGTGGCGGTGGGCCTGTTGGCCGGTCTGGGGCTGGGTGTCCTGGCGGCCTTTCTCTACAGCCTGACGGCGTCGCTGTTTGGGATCGAGACCTGGATTTCTGTCTTTCAGTTTCAGGGCTCCGAGCGCCCGCTGGCGTGGTTCAGCCTGCTGAACTTTTTCCTGGCGATCACCCTGGCGCCGTGGGCCGAAGAGCGCTTTTTCCGCGGCCTGGTGTGGGAGACGTGGCAGGCGCGCCTGGGGCCGCGTGCGGCGCAGCTGGCCAGCGCGGCGTTGTTTGCCACGCTGCAATTCCGTCCGCTGCTCTGGCTGCCGGCTTTCGTCGTTGGCCTGGTGCTGGTTGAACTGATCCGCCCGCCGCAGCGCGGTCAGCCGGTTGATCTGCTGCCCGCCGTACTGGCGCACGCCGTGTGCAACGCCGTGCTCTTCCTGCTCGGCCCGGCGCTGGTGCTGTAGGGAAGGCCCGGGCAAACCCCGGGCAGGTCTCAGACCTGCCCCCGCCCGGGGAGGCGTGGTAGATACGCGGGGCGGCCGCAAGGGCCGCCCCTACGGGGGACGGAGGATGGGCGGGGAATGTGTGGGTGTCTGCCGTAGGGTGCGGAGACTGTCCCC
>CAZHTS010000083.1:0-19968 GCA_964535315.1 uncultured Anaerolineaceae bacterium | reverse complement strand
TCGGTGAGAATTCTGTGAGATAACCACGATATCGCTGAAAAGTCTCTGTCAGAAAAGGGCGCCAGCAAACGTGCTACGATACAACCAGATCGATACTGGAGCCAATACAAAACATTCATCAAGGAGGTGCCCGAGACCATCTGATCTTCCCCAAACCCATTCCCCAAAAGGAGGTGCCATCGAGGGTGAGTATCCGCATCCTACCAGCCGCCACTTCGAGCCAGCAGCATGAACTCGAAGTGGCGGCTTTTATTCACGCACCGCATAGAATGGAAATTCTGTGGATAATCCCGCCGAAAACTGTGGATAACTCCGCGTTCTGCTGTGGATAAGTGTGAATAATTGTGGATAACTTTGCCGCCGGCGGTGGATAACAATTTTGTAAAGACCCCTGCCCGCCGTTGTAAATCGGATATCACCCGTTAGAATATAACCAGTACCTTATTGTGATCGATCGATACTGGCAAACCCGGTGAAAACCGGGGACGCAAAGCTATGGATCTAAAACCGCCCTGCGGTTATGATTGCCAGGCTGCCGAAACGACCTCTCTTTTACTTTACACCGATCCGGCCTGGACTTGCAGGCCGGATTCTTGTTGGTAAAAGAGAATGAAGAAACTTACCTGGTTTGTTTTTCCTTTATTGATGATCACCTTACTGGCTGTAGCGGCGCCCGCCCGGGCCAGTTATGGTTTTTCCTCCGATCTGGTGCAACTGGCCTGGTTTTACAAACCGCCCGCCGATGGCAATCTGTCCGTTCAGGCCCACTATTTCGACAACTTTATCCTCACCCGCCGCGACGAGGCCGCCCGCGACCAGCTCCAGGCGCTGGGGGTGTCCGTGCCGATCGTGCAATATTACCTGTCCAACGCAGTGCACAACCCCGGCCCCAACGATTGCAAGGCGCAGCCGTGGGGCAACACCGTGGCCGACCAGCCGGGCGATTACTGCTGGATCCGCGACAACCACCCGGACTGGTTCCTGTACGACGCACAGGGCAAGCCGGTCACTTCCAGCGGCGGCGGACAGACGGTAACCTTTATGAACCCCGCCAACCCCGGCTGGCAGCAGTTCTTTGTCGAACGGCTGCTCGCCCGCCAGCAAACCTACGGCTGGCAGGGCCTCTTCCTCGACAACGTCGACGGTGGGCTGCAGCGCTTCCAACAGATGAACGTCACCCTGCGCGACTACCCGGACGACGAAAGCTACGTGGCGGCGGTGGAATCGTTCCTGCTGGCGCTGCACGAAGGTTACCAGCACGCCACCGATCGCCCCATCCTGGCCAACCTGACCGAACTGAGCGAGCAGGCCACCTGGTTCCGCTACCTGGAATACCTGGACGGCGCCATGGAAGAGGGTTGGGGCGTCGACTGGCACAGCGGCTATTACCCGGTCTCCATCTGGGAAGAGAATATCGACCGCGCCATCCAGACCCAGGCGTTGGGCAAACGCGCCATCCTGGTCTCACAGGCCGACGACCGCGACGATTTGCAGCGCCAGCAATTTGCCTTCGCCTCTTACCTGCTGGCCAGCAACGGCAACGCCGCCTTCCGCTATGCCAGTTCGACCAGTTACGACGAACCCTGGCTCTACGACAATTACGACCAGGCCCCGGCGCTGGGCCAACCGTTGGGCGCCGCCTACCGCCAGCAGGGCAACGACTGGCGGCGTGACTTCGAACACGGTTACGTCACCGCCAACCCCGAGACACACGCCTCGGCCATCGTGGTACAGCAGCCCACCCCCACCCCGCTGCCCAGTCCCACCCCGCGCCCAACCCCACGCCCGACCCTCGCCCCTCCGCCGGGCGGCTGGCCATACGAAATCTATCTCCCGGCGATGGGCACGCTGGAATAGGTTTGACGATCGGGCGTTTCTCCGCTATACTGGCGACATTCTTTAGCAAGCAGCGAGCGAGGATGCGCAAAATAAGCCAGGATGTGTGGGCCAGCCTGTTTGTTTTCCTGTGGCCGTTTCTGTATTTCTTCCGCTTCGTAGTTCCCATCGATGGGCGTTATACCGGGATCGGCAACGACTTCTTGCCGGTCTATTACTATCATAAGCCCTATCTGTTGTACCACCTCAGCCGTGGGCAGTTCCCCCTCTGGTCGCCCTCCGAAGCCATCGGCTTTCCGTTTTATTCCAGCCCCATCGCCCAGGCTTTTTATCCGTTGAATCTGCCGCTGGCCGTCTTCTATCGCCTGGCAGGCGGATTTAGCGATCTGGATTACCAGCGCTACACCATCCTGGGCGTCGCCATCTTCGCCCTGGGGTTGTTCCTCTGGCTGCGCCGCCTGGGGTTTGGCCTGCGCCCGGCCCTGTTGGCGGTCATGATCTTCTCCGTCAGCTACAAAGTGGCCGAGACGATGCGTTTTCCCAACACCATCCATACCCTGGCCTGGTTCCCGTGGGTGCTGCTCTTCAGCGAAGAAATTCTGCGCCGGCCTGCGGCGCGGCGGATGTGGGCTTCGGCCGTGGCGCTGGTACTCTGTTGGGTGTGCATCCTCACCGCCGGCTATCCCTATTTCATCGTCTATTTTGCCTTTCTGTACGGGCCCTATCTGCTGCTCTGGCTGTGGCCGGCGTCCCGGCGCACGTTGTTTGACGCCGCACCCCGTGCAATCTGGCGCCAACTGGGGCTGATCGCAGGCGCCGCTCTCGTGGCCGCCCTGATATGCCTGCCCTATCTGGTCAAGGTCTACCAGTTGCTCGAACAGGTGCTCAACCGCAGTTCAGCCACCGCCGTCACGCTCGACCCGTTTGACTTCGAACTGGACGACACGTTGGGCTCGCTGGTCTTTCCACCCGCCGCCCAGGCAGAAGGCTGGTATTTCTTCAGCGTGCTGGTCGTATTGCTGTTTGCCTTTTACCTGCTATACGCCCTGCTCGGCCGGCGCACAAGCGCCCTGACCGGCGACCGCCCGCCCCTGGCCGGGCCGCTCATCCTGTTGGGTTGGGCGCTGTTAATCACTTTCCTCTCCTGGGGCAAAGACGACCTGCTTGCGCCCCTGTACAGTCTGCCACTGCTGGAACGGCTGCGCGCTTGGGGGCGTGTCAACATCCTCCAGGTAATCGTTCTGGCCTGGCTGCTGGCCTGGGTCTTTACCTGGCTGGAAACCTGGCTGGCGCGCCGGCCATCGACGCCCCGACAGCGCTGGTTTGCGCCCGGTCTGCTGGCGACCCTGTACGCCGCCGTGCTGGCCATCCAACTGAGCCTGTGGCGGCCCGCCGCTTACGATCACTACTGGCGGCGCTACTTCGCCCAATGGGAAGGCAGCGAGGGCCGCTTCGTCTGGGCCGCGGCGATTTCTTTTGTCATCCTGCTGATGCTGCTCGTCTGGCGCGGCCGGGGGCAATGGCAATCGCGATACGCCGGTTGGGGAAGCGCGGCCCTGCTGTTGATCGCCGCGGTGCTCGAGATGAACGTATCCTGTAACGGCGCCTGGACGTACAACGCCATCACCGAACCACGCCAGCCCCTCAACCTGGAGCGGATGGACCTGCGTTCATTCGACACCCCCCGCGCCAATTGTTACACCCTCTCGTTGACCAACAGCTACTGCACGCGCAACATGGCCAACTGGGGCTTCGACCGGTATTACTCCTTCCGCATCACACAAAACGAGTTTGGCTCCGATAAAGTCAACCGCCTGCTGGGTATGCTCAACGGGCAGAAGTTGTACTTCTCCGAGCGGCTCGAGGCCGCCACCGTAGACGACTTCTTCCAGGACGCCAACCGCTTCGAGAACTTCGCCCGGGTCATTTCTTACAACGGCGACCGGCTCGTGCTCGAGGTACAGGCGCCGCGGCGTGGCTATCTCAGCTTCATCGATAACTGGGACCCCGACTGGCAGGCCGAAGTGGACGGACAGCCGGTGGAGATTGCCTTGCTCTTCGGCACCTTTAAAGCCGTGGCCCTCGAGCCCGGCGCGCACCAGGTGATCTTCACCTATCGCCCGCGCCTGGGGCCGTGGACGCTCAACGCCCGGCAGTGAGCCACATCCGCTGACCGTCGCTGGTAACCTGCACCCACTGGCGTTCTTGTACGTCCACCCACCCATCGGGAGGCGGTTGAAGACCACAGGCCAACATCACCGGCGCACCGTAACGGCTCCAACGTTCGGCCGGCTGGTCGAGCGCGTCGCCGGGCGCCAGTAAAATGACGCTCGCTCCCGCCGGCAAATCCTGGGGCGGCGCGCCGCCGGGCAGCAGAAAACGGAAACGGTTCCAGTCAAGCACCAGGGCCGCGCCGTCTGCGCCGCCGGCCACCCCCAGCTGCGCCCCGCTCCCCAGCGCAAAGCGCTGAGCGCCGGCAAGTTCTCCGCCGGGCACAGCGTTACGCTCGAAGCGATCCGCCAGCTGCCGGCGGGCAGAATCGAGCGGCACCGCGGGGCCCCACCAGACCTGGCGAAACGGGAAACGCTCGTCCAGCAGCGCCAGCGCCTGCAAACTGTTGGCGCTGGCGTCAACGATCAACACGGCATCCAGTTCGCTGCGCAGCGGCGAGAGGCGCTGGCCCAACGCCCGGCTGAACTCGTTGGCCCCACCCGGCCCGTTGACCAGTACGGTTTTGCCATCCGGCGTCTCGATCAACAACGTCGCCCGCTCATTCTGGCACCAGGCGGTCAGGCGCAAGAGGTTATCCGGTGCGGCCAGCGCCAGCCGCCACAGGCTGGCCGCCAGCAGGCCCAACCCGACCAGGACGAACAACGGCCGCCAGCCGAACGCCGGCAGGCGTACGCCGGACAGGCGGCGGAACAGGGCCGCCAGCGGCCGCCAGAAGGTCGCCAGCCCCAGCAGGACGTAGCACGCCGCCAGCCCCCAGGCGCTCAACGGCACCGTATTGACCGCACCGCCCGGCAGGCGGGCCAGCGCAGCCACCACCGCCAGCGTGTAAGCGGCCGGCGGCCAGGCCAGCAACGCCAGCGCCCGGCCCGGCGCCGCGCCAAGCATCCCGGCCAGCATGGCCAGCGCCCCCAACGACATGACCAGCGGCTGGGCAGGCAGGATGAGCGGGTTGGCCAGCAGGGCGCTGAGCGAAAGCGTGCCAAAGTGATACAGGATGAGCGGCAGAGTCACCAGCTGCGCCGCCAGGGTGAGCAGCAAATATTCGCCCACCGGCCCGGCCGCCCGGCGGGCCAGCGGCGCCGCCATGTGGCGCTCTGCCCAACGCAAAAACCAGTCCTGCAGCGGGGCAGCGTACAACGCCAACCCCAACGTGGCTGCGAACGAAAGTTGAAACCCAATGTCTCCCAACAAGAGCGGGTCGAACAGGCACATTGCCGCCGCGCAAAAAGCCAGCGTGTTCGCCCCCGACTGCCGCCGGCCGATTTGCTCGCCCACCAGACCCAGGCTGCCCATGATCGCCGCTCGCACCACCGCCGCAGTCGCCCCCACCAGCAGCGTATAAGCCGCAATCAGCCCGATGGCCGCCAGCGTGGCCCAACTGCGCGGCAGCAGCCGTTTGAACAGCCGGTCGATCAGCCACACCAACAAAGCAATGTTCGAACCCGAAATGGCAACGATGTGCGCCGTGCCGGTGACCTGAAAGGCCGTGCGCAGATCGGCAGACAGATCGCTCTCGATGCTGAGCAGCACCCCCGCCAGCAGCGCCGCCTCAGGCTGCGCCACGCTGCGCACCAGGCTGCGATAGGCCGCCTGGCGGATGGCATACAAGGCGGAACGCACGGGCATGCGCCCCACCGGGGCGGGGCTGTGGACAAGCACCTGCGGTGCATACAGGACACTGTGCACATCCTGCACCGCCAGATAGCCGCGATACGAAAACTGCTCGTCTTCTCCTGGGGTGAGCAGCCTGCCTTGCAGGGTCAGGTCGTCGCCAAAATCAAGGCGCTGCACCGCCGGCAGACTGACCAGCACCCGCCCGCGCCCCGGGCGTAATTCACCGGTTGCCGGAGCAGCCAGTTCGAACGCCTCAATCACCGCACGCCAGCCACCCTGGCCGTTCTCAGGCGGCGCCACCACCACGCCGCGCAGACGCACAGGCTCGCCGTCGTTATAAAACGCCAGATCGGCGTCCGTCCAGTCAGGAATGGCAGCCGGGGCCCGCCAGCCGCCCAGGCAAAACACTGCCAATACCACACCCAGCGGCAGGCGCGGACAGACTACTCGCCAGTGCGGCCAACCGCCCTGGCGGCGTTCCAACCAGGCCGCACCGCCGGCCAACACAACCGCCACCGCCCAGCCGGGCGTCTGTAGGGATATGAAGGGGGCCAGGAGCAGTCCCAACAGAAAGGCGATGGAGAGCCACAACAGCGGCATGGCAGCAAAGGAGGGAAAGTCGTGAGCGTTTTACCGGCGCAATTTCAACCCGGGAATGAGAAAAGCGGTGCGCTTACGATAGATATCGTATGGTTTCCCGAATTCATGCCGCAGCCTGCGCTCCTCCAAAACTGCGCCGACGGCCATATACACCGACAGGCCAATGCTCAGGGCCAGCATATTCCAGGTCATCACCGGGTTGACCCACAGAAACAACAAGCTGCAGGTATACAATGGATGGCGCACCCAGGCATACAGACCATTGGTCACCAGTTGGCTGGGACGCGGCGGTAGCTGCGGGCGCAGCAACGGTTCCAGCCCCAGAAAAGAAATCACCCCGGTTTGCGATACACCAACCAGCAGCCCCATCGCCGCCAACACCTGCGCCAACAAGGCAGGGATAACCCACGGATAAGGGAAAACGTACAGCGGCTGATTGGGCAGCCAGATCACCAGGGCAAACAAAGGCATAGCCGTAAAGGTCGCCTGGATCACATAAAACAGGCGATACCAGCGCCGCACACCGGGCCCCAACCAGCGTTCGGCAGCCGCCTTGACCCGCAAGGAAGCCAGCGTTGAATGGAGCACACCATACAACACACAGGCCAACAGAATCCACAAAAATCCCGTCTGCAACATCGCTCCCTACCTTCCCCGTGTACCGGGCGTCAGCACGAACGATTAAACTATTATATACCGATTGGGAAGCATCTGTGTCTATTGATTTTAGCGGTCATAACCAACTGCTCGCCGGCAAACCACAGATTCATTCCATCCCTCCCTGCGTTCGGGTAAAATGGGTGAGTGACATCTAAATGAGGTAAAAACAATGACGCTCCTATATGGTGAAACTGCACCTTACTTTGCCCTACCCGATTTGAATGGACGAATGCATTCGTTAACAGATTACACCGGACGGGTGGTGATCATCAATTTCTGGTCGGCAGAATGCCCGTGGGCGGCAGAGGCCGACGAGCAGCTGCTGGCATGGTTGCCTGCCTGGGACGGACGGGTGGCGTTATTAACGGTGGCCGCCAACACCAACGAGCCCATCGAACAACTACGCCAGGCGATGCAGGAGCGCCGCCTGCCGCTGGTGTTGCACGACCGCGATCAACGGGTGGCCGGTCAGTATGCGGCCCTGACCACCCCACATAGCTACGTATTGGATGAGCGCGCCGTACTGCGTTACCAGGGCGCGTTCAACGACAGGACCTTTCGCCAGCGCACCCCCACGCGCAATTATGTTCACGAGGCAGTGACGGCCCTGCTGGCCGGGCGCCCCCCTGCGCTGACTTCTGCCGCACCCTATGGTTGCACGCTGGTGCGCTCCGAACAGGTCTGAAGATGGGTAGGTTACCCAATTATGGAAAGGTGATTTGGAAATGAAAGACGGACGGTATCAGATTTTATTGACCAACGACGACGGCATCCTCTCGCCAGGCCTGTGGGCGGCGGCCAAGGTGCTCTCTCAGTTGGGGTACGTGACGGTTTCAGCCCCCCGCCAGCAATGCTCGGGGATGGGAAGAAGTTTGCCGGTGACCTCGGACGGAAAGATCGAACCTACCCGCGTGCTAATTGGCGATCAGGAATGGGAAGTGTACGCCGTCGGCGGATCGCCCGCTCAATCCGTGTTGCACGCCGTGATGGAAATCATGCCCACCCCGCCCGACCTGGTCGTCTCGGGCATCAATTATGGTGAAAACCCCGGGGAGGGCATCAGCGCCTCGGGCACAGTCGGGGCCGCCCTCGAAGCCGCCTCGCTGGGTATCCCGGCAATGGCCGTCTCATTGGAACTGGCCAACATCGGCGATTATCTCAGTTATTCAACCGAAGTGGATTTCTCGGCGGCGGCCTGTTTCACCGGCAAGTTTGCCCGCCTGCTGCTCGAACGCCGGTTCCCTGCGGATGTAGACCTGCTCAAAGTAGAAGTGCCGCACCAGGCCACCTGCGAGACGCCCTGGCGGATAACGCGCCTCTCCCGCCGGCGCTATTTCCGACCGACGCCCAACGGCCGGCCCCAATGGGGCGAGCCACACAGCCTCAACTACCACGTCGACCCCGAACTGGATCAGGACGACCCCAACACCGATACCTACACGTTGATCGTCGACCACCAGGTGGCGGTAACACCGCTCAGCCTGGACCTTACCGCCCGGGTCGACCTGCCCGCCCTGGAAAACCAGATGCGCACCTGGAGCGCCTGAGTTCAGAAAAAGCGAGCGCACCGGCAAGAATGATCCGGTGCGCTCGTCGCGTGTAGAGGAAGAAACCGGTCAGTCAGCCGGCGGGCTGAAAGGCGCCACCATGCCGGAGTTGAGTTGTTCGACGACGCCCTCAATCAAACGCTGGCGTCCCGGGCTGACAAACTGCTCGTTCAGGTCCTTGATCTGTGGGACGGCATTGATCACCTGTCCGCCCTGGCCCGCCAAAGCCCGCGGCCACAGGTTACGCAACGCCGACAGCGTATCGATCTCAATCGTGGCCATCCAGCGCGAACGCACCTGTTCGGGGGGCGTCTGCCCGCCCAACAAGATGAAATTTTTGGCGGCCAACGCCGTGAGCAAATCGACGCTGGCGGCTTCGGGGGCAACGTAAATCACCTCGATCAGCGACTGGTTGAGTGTATCCACGGCCGCCTGCCAGGCGGCGGCGTCACTGGCTGCCGGCAGGTTGGCGACCAGCGGGAAGGAAACCATCGGCGCATACACCGGCACACAGCGGCCGCAGTAGTAGTAGCCGCCATTCTCAAAGGGCTGCTGCAAACCGGCGCCCAACGGGCCGTCGGCAGGCAGCAGGCCGGCGGCGCGCCGGTCGCTGGCAGCCAGCACCGCCAGATACCCCGCCAGAAAAGCCTGTTGCTCCAGGCGCGGGCGGATGACGCTCAGGTTGGCAGCAGGGTTGAGATCCGTGCCGCTGATTACGATAAACTGGGTGCCCGGGGCGGCAGCCAGCAGGTCGGCCAGGTTGGCGGGTGTAGACAGCAGCAGCGCCAGGCGAACGTCGGCGGACAGATCGGCGGGTTGCAGTTCGGGGCGGGCGTCCAACGTCAGGCCGGCGGCCCCCGCCAGTTCGCCGACCGTGGCCTGAACAGCCTGCGCCTCAGTGGCAGAAACGCTCGCCGGGGCGACTAAAATCACCCGTCCGCTAGGCCGGGTCGGTTCGGGGGTGGCCGTCGGTGGCGGCGTGGCGCTGGGGGGCGGCGGGGTAGGGGTGGGCTCGGGGGCCGGGCTCAAAGCAGAACAACCCGCCAGCAACAAAACCAGCAAACCGATCAGGCAGAATAAGCGCAAAGTCAAAGAGGAATGGGCGTTGTTCATGAGGCCTATTTTACCATTTGCGGGTTGTGCGGGGCTCGATTCGTCCCGGTTGGATTATAATAAACCCATGATTGAACTCTCCATTCCCGGACGAGGAACGCTGCGCCTGGAATACCTGGTCAGCGACGTAAACGGAACCCTGGCGCTCGACGGGCAACTGGTGGAGGGGGTGGCGCGGGCTTTCCAAGGGCTGCGCGACCGGCTGGCCATTTCTCTGGTTACAGCCGATACGCACGGTCGCCAGGCAGTCATCGACCAACAACTCAATCTGCGAGCCGTGCGCCTGCAGGCAGGCGACGAAGCCGGGCAAAAGGCAGCGCTGGTGCGCCGGTTGGGCCATGAACGGGTGGTGGCCATCGGGCAGGGCGCCAACGATGCCGCCATGCTGAAGGAAGCCGCATTGGGTATCGCCGTGCTGTCCCCCGAGGGCCTGGCAATCGAGACGCTCCTGTCAGCCGATCTGGTCGTCCCGGATATCGTATCCGCCCTGGAACTTCTAGAGAAGCCACTGCGCATCGTGGCGACGTTGCGAAAATGACCCTACCCACCAGCCAACCTCTGCCCCCCGAAGAAAACGCCCACCTCTCACCCGCCCGCCGGCGGCGCAGTCGCCGCCTGATCATCCCGGCCGGAGCGGGGCAGCGCGCCCAGTTCTTGCACGACCTGTCCGAACGCGTCACCCCCTCGGCCGATTTCTTTCTGTACTCGGTGTTGTGTGGGTTTGCGCTGAGCTTTGCCATTCTGTTGGATGCCCCGGCCCTGTTCATCCTGGCCGCGCTGCTGGCGCCGTTCATGGCGCCGGTGGTGGGGTTGTCGCTGGCGGCCATCGTGGGCGTCGCCCCGCCCTTCCTCTACTCGCTGGGCGGCATCGGCATCGGCAGCCTGCTGGTGTTTGGCTTTGGCAGCCTGGTAGGGTGGGCCGGCGGACAGTTCTGGCCCGGTCTGCCGTATCATCAGGCCTACCTGCACGCCTATTTTTCCTGGCCCGATTTCGTGCTGCTCACCCTGGGCGCCGGTCTGACCGCCTTTTTGATGATCCGTTCGCCGCAGCAAAAACCGATCCTTCCCAGTGTGGCGCTGGCCTATGAGCTGTACCTGCCAATCGGCATCGCCGGGTTCGGCCTGGCCAGCGGTACAGACAGCCTGTGGCCGGCTGGCCTGATCGTTTTTCTCATCCACCTGGTCTGGGCGGCGTTGGTGGGTGTCATCGTCATGGCGGCGCTTGGTCTGCGCCCTCTGACCGTCTTTGGCTACGCCATCAGCATCACGCTGGCGGTGCTCAGCCTGATCTCGGCCGGGGCCATCGTCACGATGAGCGTCAAAGCGCCCATCCCGGCCTTTCCCGAGGTCTTTACCGAAGCCACGTTGCCGGCGCCAACCGGTGCAGCCCTGCCCACCCTGATCCCCAGTCAGACGCCGCCGGCGCCGGCCGCTCCCGCGGGGGAAGCCACCATTACTCCGACCGCACCCCAGGCCACCTATACCCCAACCAATACGCTGGTGCCCAGCCGCACCCCGACCGCCACCGTCAGCCCCGAACCCACGCTGGTATGGGCGCGCATCGACGCCGGCGAGGGCGGCGGAGCGCTGATCCGCTCCGAACCCAGCGGCGGCGCCAAGGTGGTCAAAAGCCTGTTGAACGGCAATCTGGTGCAAATCTTACCGGAAACGACCCGCGTGGCCAACACCGTTTGGGTGCGGGTGCGCACGGCAGACGGGGTCGAAGGCTGGGTGGTGCGGGCCTTGTTGGAGGTTTCCGCCCCGGCGCAAACGGCAACCCCTGCCCCTACTCGTTAACTCCAGGCCGCTGGCAGCAGAGCACTGTGCCGGCGGTCTGATCTTATTTTGAGGAGTACTGTATGACCATTCACTTTGGAACCGATGGGTGGCGAGCGGTCATCTCTGACACGTTTACGTACACCAACCTCCGCCAGGTGACCCAGGCCATTGCCGATGCCGCCGCATCGGACGATTGGACCAACGGCACGCCACTGGAACAGCCCCCCGACCCGCACAAGATGGTGGTGGGTTTTGACACGCGTTTCCTCTCGGATCGCTATGCCAGTGAGGTGGCGCGCGTTCTGGCGGCCAACGGTTACACGGTTTACCTGACCCAGGCCGACGCGCCCACCCCGGCCATCTCGTATGCGGTGCGCAGCATGCAGGCCATTGCCGGTATCATGATCACGGCTTCACACAACGCCCCGCGTTACAACGGCGTCAAACTCAAGTCGGCCTACGGCGGCTCCGCCCTGCCGGAGCAGTGCCGCCGGGTAGAAGTCTATCTGAACGACAACGAAGCGCGCGGGCGCGGCCCCAACCTGATGGATTACGATCAGGCTCGCCAGTTGAATCTCATCCAGCGCTTTAACCCGATTACTGGTTACAACGAACACCTGCGCAAACTGATCGATTTCGACCTGATCGCCGAGCACCCGCAACGCATCGTGGTCGACTCGATGTACGGCGCCGGGCGGGGGGTGATCCGCGGCATCCTGCAGGGCACCGGCTGTGAGGTGCAGGAGATCCGTGGCGAACTCAACCCAGGCTTTGGCGGCGTACACCCTGAGCCCATCGCCCGCTACCTGGGCTCGCTGGCCGGCGCCATCAGCACCGGGCTGGGCAACTTTGGCCTGGCCACCGATGGCGACGCCGACCGCATCGGCGCCATGGATGAGCGCGGCAACTTCGTCGACCCGCACAAAATCATGGCCCTCACCCTGCGCCACCTGGTCGAAAAGCGCGGCTGGAGCGGTTCGGTCGTGCGCACCGTATCCACCACCCGCATGGTCGACCGCCTGGCGCAACACTACGGACTGGCCATGCACGAGACTCCGGTCGGTTTCAACCACATCGCCGATTACATGCTCAAGGAAGACGTGCTGATCGGCGGCGAGGAGTCGGGCGGCATCTCGTTCAAGGGCCACATCCCTGAAGGCGACGGCGTCTTAATGGGGTTGATGCTGCTCGAGGTGGTCGCCAGTTCGGGCGTCACCCTGTACGAACTGGTCGAAGACCTGCTCAACCAGGTCGGTCCGGCCTTCTACGAACGCAAGGACCTGCGCCTGCGCCACCCGGTGGCCAAAGATCAGATGAAGCGCCGCCTGACCGAGCAGGCCCCGTCCCAGATCGGCGGCGAGCGCATCGTCGACATCAGCACCCTGGACGGGATCAAATACCTGATGGCGGACGACTCCTGGCTGCTCATCCGCCCCTCAGGCACCGAGCCGGTGCTGCGGGTGTACGCCGAAGGGCGGTCGATGCCGATGGTGAAGGCCCTCCTGGGTTACGGCGAGGAAATCGCCGCCAACGTGACCTGATCTCCACCCGGCAACAGGATTTTCAAACTACGCAGATTGAACGCCAATCTGCGTAGTTTTTCTTGCCGGAGACACAAACGCTCTTAACAGGCAGATGCCCAGTGCGCTCGAACACGAGCACACTGGGCAGAGAATTCACAAACTCGCCAACAACAGCCGGTAAATCGCCCGCTACTGAGCGGGTGCGCCTATGAGCGCGAGGAGAAACGAATCCGCCGGGCGATAAAGATAACTGCAACCAGTGCAAACGCCAGCCCAATCAGCCCGGGCAGCCCGACTTCATCGGCAAAGCCGGTATCCGGCAGTTTCGTGCTGGTCGTCTGCGGCGTAAGCGTCAGGCTCTGGCCGCCGCTGGCAGCCTGGGTCAGGAAGGCGGCCACAGTGGCGGTGCGGTTATTGATGTCGACGGCCATCTGGGGCGGCACGGGGGTGCCATCGCCGACCGCCGGTGCACCGGCAGCGCCGGGTGTGCCGGCCGCATCAGGCATGCCGGGGGCCCCCGCAGAAGGATCGAGCGAGGGCTCGACCATGATGGCGGTCTCGGTAGCCGTAGGCAGGGCCAACACGGCCGTTTCGGTCGGGGCAATCGTCTCGGTGGGGGTCAGGGTGATGGTGGGCGTCATGGCGACAAAGGTCATGGCGGCCGAATTGGTGGCAGCAATCGACGTGGCGGTATTGCCATATTCGATGGCGCTCGCCGTGCCCTGCATGGCTGTGCTCTTGCCGCCCAGCCCACCGCTCAAAAAGATGACCAGGCCCAAGCCGATGATGCCAAAGATGAAGACGGCGGCAATCACCCCAACGACGATCAGGAAGGAACGATTGTTGCCTCCGCTGCGGGGCGCTTCGGTCTCGGTGGTTTCAAGGGGCTCTTCCTCAAAGCCTTCAAACTGGTTGTTGTCATCATAGTTGGTCATAAGCGCTTCTCCTATCTCGATTTGACCATAAGGCCACTGTTGGTTTTCGGGCCGGGTCAGCCCAACACGTCCAGATTTGCCAGCGGCACAGCCACCAGCTCATTGTTTTCCAGGCGAACGTCGGCGACCGGGGCGCGCAGCCCGTTATCCAGCGTGGTCATACCGGGACGTACCTGCTCTAATGTACCGACCAGGTTGGCATAAGGTGGGGCGTGGACACGCACCGCCTGTCCTGGGGTAAATTCTACCATCTCTGCCAGCGGTTGTCCTTCTGCCGGCAAGGGGATAAAAATTTCGGGGCGCTCTCCGGTCAACGGGTTCCAGGTCGCCGCGTTCAAACAGGTGGAACGCTTTTCATTGGTGCTCAACAGACGGTAGGCCGCGCTATTCATCGGCAGCCTGCCAAAACCGTCGATCACCAGCACCGGCATGCTGACGGAATTGGCCACCGGGATCAACTCCGGGGTCATACTGGCCAGGATCAACCCGCGCAATGGCAGGTCGGCGGCAATTTTAATGGCGTCGGCATCGGCGCACGTGCCCGCCAGCACGATGGCGCCGCGCATGCTCACGTCCAGGCGGGCGCGAGTCAACTCCTCTTCCGGGCTGCGCGCCAGCACCCACAACAGCCCCTGTTCGACGTGGTTGTTGCCCCACACCCCCTGGATCAACGCCCCACTGCCCTCGATGACGGCGCCGTAGTCGGGCACGATTTCGGTCACCACCCCGGCCATGCCGGCCTTGAGCTTGAAGGTCGTGTTCTGGATCTCGATCAGCACCTGCCCGCCGTAAGCCGCAACAATCTCACCGTCTACCGGGGAACGCAGAATTTTGCGAAACACGCCGCCCATCTCGGCAACGATGTCGTCCTTCTGCACCTTCTCGCCGGCCTTGCGTTGGATCAATTTGTCGGCCTCGTCGCTGCGGCTCACGCCAAACGCCCGGCGCACATCCAACAGGATGTGTTGCCCGCCCAGGCGGGCCTCGGCGATTACGTCGGAGGCATTGACCTTTTGCCCGGTGCGCACCAGGACGCGACCGCGCGCCGGCAGGGTGCGCGAACGCCGCAGGGTGGTCAGGGGGAGAATATGGGTCAGGGTAGCAGCCATAACTTTATCATTCCCTATGCAAGGATCATACCAGAAGCTAGCCGCCCAGGGCGAGCGACCATTTCTTCAACATCTCGCGCCGGCGCGAGGTTTCGGGCGGTAACACCAGCGGCCGGCCGCGGGCGTCGATCAACACCCCACAGGCGCCGCCGGTCACCTTGAACCCCGAACGGCTGACCGCCGCAGGGTCGATCACCGTACCGTGCAGCGGCGTCAGGTAAATTTGCGCCGTCTGCCCGTTGCGGATGGGCAGCGAGACCAACGAGCCCTGTTTGATTTCCGCCCGCACTTCGTTGCCCGACTCCTGCACGATGTGCACCTTGAGGATTGGCGTGCCGTAGCGCGCCTCACTGACCGGGCTGATGACCGTGCCCAGGTTGAGGTAAGCGCTGGATTCCAACACCTGCACCGGCAGCAGGGCGTTGGTCGCAGCAATGGCGCCCAGGCTGGCCGAGATACCATTCTGATCGAGAATGACGGTGGTCACCCCCACCGGTTGCAGCCCGTCCAATACCATCAACAACGCCTGTCCGGGGGTCTGGGTGCGCGCAAAGGTCAGCCCCGAAATAACCAGCGGTTCCCAGGCAGGATTGATATCCGGCCACCGTTCGAGGGTGCGCTGCATGGTCAGGCGCAGCACCTGGCGCACCAACGAACGCTCGATGGCCAACGTTTCGACCGTGGCAGGCAACAGGTTGGGGTACAACACTTTGGCCCACAGGTAATCGCGAATGGTCTCGACGCTGGAATGTACCGGCATCCACTGCAAAACATCGTCCGGTTTAATCGCCTCGATCGCCTGGCGCACGCCGGCGCCAACGCCAATGTTGAACACGTTAAGCGCCAGTTGCCCGGCGGCGGCGGCGGCAATGGTGGTGGTGCTGCCGCCCAGATCCACGCCCAGCACCCCTTTGGCGGGGTCGTGCACCTGTGAGAGAAAGCGCACCAGCCGCCCAAAGGCATGAGAGGTAGGGGTGAGCGGGGTAACGCTCAAAGCACTGATGCTCTCCAACCCACCCAGCTGGCGAATACGCAGGTTGGCAACGGCGTGGGCGAGCGCATCCTGCGCCGGGGTCAGGTCTTCCTCGTCGATGGTCGGCCGCACGTTGGCGGCCTCGTGCACGGTGGTCAGTTTGCCCAGATATTCTTTGACGCGCTTGGCCAGCGCCCGATTACCGGCATAAATGATCTCGGGGCGTTTCTCGGTCGGTAGAACGCGGCAAATCAGCCCAATCATTTCAACGATCTTGGTTACCGAACGCGAGGCGCCCTGATCGGTGCCGCCGGCCAGAATGATCACGTCCGGGCGAATTCGCAAAATGGCGTCCAGTTGTGTTTCGGTCTGGCGGCGGTCGGTCAGGCCAATCGTTTCGTACAGACGACCGCTGGTGCTGGCCGCCAGACGTTGGGCGCTTTCCAATGAGACGTCCGGCAGCAAACCGGTGGTCACCAGGTGCAACTCTGGGCCGGCGGAGACGGTCATGACCAGCTGATCGATGCCCGAGCCATCAGGCTGGCAGGGCATCACCAACCGTCCATCGACAAAAATATCGCGCCCGGTAATTTCTTGCAACTGCATGGCCGCCTGATAAATGCCTTCGTTGACGTCAAAATAGGGCCCATATTGGGTGCTGGGCGCCATACCGCTGGCGATGAAACGGTACTGCCCGTCGACGACATCAAAGAGTATCGCCCGGGTATGAACCGAACCAATATCAAGGGCCAGCACAGAGGATGCGTCAACCAGCGAAGTCTTCATGGCAACCTGCTACAGCAAATAATCTCGAATGAAGGATAGAATGAAACCGAGCCGTTCAACCAGCGCCACAATCGAGGCGGAAAAAACGCCGGCAAACACCGCCCCCAGCGTGATGGCGATGAACACCTGGCCAACCTTGCCGAGCAGATCCACCAGCACCGGGCGGCGAGGCGCCTGGTTAGCCTTGCTGCGAGCGCCGTAGCTGAAATAAGCCAGCGTGCAAATGGTGCCCACCAGGGTAAAGGCGCCTTCCAGGAACTGGTTGGGGCTGCCAAAAGGAGCAGCGCTTGCCCGCACCTGGCCCATCAACGTACCAAACAGGGCACCCCCTATCAACACGGCGGCCCCCACCCCTAACAAATAAGCCATCGGAATATTTCCCAGACCGGCCAGGCGGGGCGAGAGTTTGGCCAACAGCAGCAATCCCAGTACGAGCGGCACTGCCGCCAGAATCTGGAGCAGCAGCGGGCCTTGCAAGAGCGGGCGGATGATGCGCGGCAGGAAGAGCTGGTAGAGAATGACCACCACGGCGTACCCGGCCGTCACGCCGATGAACAAATAGGCCACCAGACGAAAGAGGAAATTGCTTTTGCCGATCAGGTACCCAATCAGTACCAACAGGGTAAGAAAAACGGCAACGGCGGCCCAGATCATGTTTGCATCAACTGGCGGCATGGCGCTATCCCTCGTTTTTGGCTTTGCGGCTGGAGAGCAGTGCTGCCGTACCTTGCAACAACGCTCCCGCCAGGATCAGGGCAATGGCTACCAGCAATCCAAGCTGATAGGCGTCCCAGTACTGCCGGGCGCTGCCCGGTTGTTTGTTGAGCACTTCATAAATGGCCGCGCCCGAGATGCCCGCCAGCAGCCCCTGCAAACGCCCCGAGCCCTGATACGGTTGCAGCAACGGCGCCGACTGGGCGCTGGTGACGATCAGCAACGGAACGTCGCCTAACGCCGGCTTGACCTGCTCGATCCACGCCCGGCCGGTATCGGCGTTTTCGGTGATCACCACCACCCGGGCAAACCCGCTCACCGCACCGTTGACGCCGTTCAACACAGGCGAGTCCCAGGCGGGCGGGATGCGGCTGAAGAGGTTATAGCGCAGCAGCTGCGGCAGGCTATAGGGCGCAGCCTCTGCCGGGCGCCGGGCAAATTCTTGCAGGCTGATCGGGCCGCCCGCCAGGTAACCGAGATTGATACTGCGCTCGCTCAACGAGTACGTCTGCACGGTCTTAGCCCCCCGGACTAGCAGCCCCTCGGCCAACACCTGGCCGGCCGGAACGGTGGAAATCACCACCAGCCGGGCGTTGCGCTTCATCAAATGCGCAATCACCGGCTCGGCCGCCAGGTTCATCTCCCCGGCCAGACCCGGTTCGTAATCCACCGCCAGCAGCACCGGGCTGTCGGCGCTGAGCGTCTCGATCTGGTTATACAGATCACGGGTCTCGGTGGGGAACAAGCCGGGCAGCGGCAGGGCCTGCGAGCCGACCGCCATCGGGAAGGCCAGCGCCAGAATCAGGATCACGGCAATGATCAAACGCACGACGCGTTGTGGGGCGCGCGTGGCGCGCGGGCGAGGTTGCAAGGCCTGGGTTTCACTGGCCAGAATTTGTTCGAGCAATTCGGCGTGCAACTTCTGGCGCTCGCTGACCCGCAGCTTGACCGAATACACCGGTGGTTTGCGATATTCCACCACCACACTTTCGCCGGGCAACACACCGGCCATCCCACTCAACGGACCGGCTTTTTCGACGCGCCGGTCACCTTCGGTCGGCTGGCCTTCCACCGGGGCAACGGCTTCCACCGGGCGCATGGCCTCCAACCAGGTGGGCACGTCGCCTTTCTCGATACTGTCACCGCCGGGTGGTTCGACCTCGCTCGCAGAAAGGGCGGCCTGTGGCGCCGACTGGCTGCTGCTCAACCAGTCGGGCAGGGCTTCATTGGCAAACGGGCTGATGGCGACCGTGCTCGGCCCGGTATCTTCGTCCATGATCAGGGCCGGGGCGCCGCCTTCTGGCGGCTGCTCGGACGGCGCGATGTTGTTCAACCAGTCGGGCAAATCTGCTCCGGCAAATGGCAAAGCGCCGCCATCACCTGAGGCGGCTTCCTGGTCTTCAACCTTAAAGGAAGCCAACCAGTCGGAGCCAGATGAGGCGGGCGTGGCGGCAGGCGCCGGTTTCAACCAATCGGGGGGCTCGGCGGCGGCGGGCCCGGCCTGATCAACGGCCTTCTGTTCCATCCAGGCGGGCGCCTCCCCTTCTACAGCCGATTCAGTGGCATACGCTTTGAGCCAGTCGGGGGCTTCTCCCGCCTCGGCTGACTTGCTGCCAGGCATGGCGGGCAAACCGCTCAACCAGGCGGGCGTTTCCTCAGCCGGCAGGGGCGGCTCGCCACCTTCCGGCAGACCGCTCAACCAGTCTTCCTGGCTGGCGGCTGGAGCGCCGGTCTCAATCTGGTCGGCCGGTAAAAGGGTCAGCCAGTCGGGCGTTTCGGCAGCGGCCGGTTGGGACGAAGCTGCCTGCTCAGCCTGCAAAGCGCTCAACCAATCGGGCGTCACGCTCACCGCCGGAGCGGCCGTTTCTGCCGGAATTTCACCCTGCCAGGCGGGACTTTGGGTCGGCGCCTCTTCTTCGCCAGAAATCCCATCCAACCAGGCCGGGTTTTCCTCAGCCGGGGCAGGGGAAATCGTTTCGACCACGGGCGCGGCATACACCCAGGCGGGCACTTGATCTGAAGGCGCCGCCGCAGGTTCCTCAACCGGAGCAGCTTCGATCCAGCCCGGCACCTGTTCGAAAGACGCCGTTGGATGCTCCTCAGCCGGGGCGGCGTGAATCCAACCCGGGACTTCTTCGTCGGCGGCAGGTTGGCCGGCCTCGTCTTGCAGGGTGCCCAACCAATCGAGCGCCTCACCCTGCGGCGCGGCCGCGGCCGGGCCGGCCTGCAAATCGCCGGGCCAGCCTGCCGGTTCGTTCTCGGCCGGCGGCTCTTCGGCCTGAATGCCCTTCAACCAGTCGTAATCGCCGGCGGTTTCCCCACCGGCCGCCTGCCCGCTCGGGGCGGCGGAGCGCATCCAGTCCGGCATATCGGCGGCGGCCTCGGCCGGCGGCTCTTCGGCCTGAATGCCCTTCAACCAGTCGTAATCGCCGGCGGTTTCCCCACCGGCCGCCTGCCCGCTCGGGGCGGCAGAGCGCATCCAGTCCGGCGTCTCGGCGGCGGGTTCGGCCGGCGGCTCTTCGGCCTGAATGCCCTTCAACCAGTCGT
>CAZHTS010000082.1:0-20135 GCA_964535315.1 uncultured Anaerolineaceae bacterium | reverse complement strand
GTTCTCGTCCGCCGGAGCGCGCAGGCGCAGGCGGGGCTATAATTAGCATTGTATTCATTCCACACCATTCTACGAGATGAGCATGCCTGAATTTCGCCCTTTGAACAACGCAGAATTCCGCCGGCAACTGGCCGGGGAACTGACCGGCAATATTTTGCCGTTCTGGATCGAACACGTGGTCGATGAGGTCAACGGCGGTTTTTACGGCGCGTTGAGCAACGATTTGCAGGTGCACAACGAGGAACCCCGTTCGGCGGTGTTGTGCGCCCGCATCCTGTGGACGTATGCCGCCGCCTACCGCCGTTTTGGGACGCCGGCCTATCTGGAAATGGCCGGCAGGGCGTACGATTACCTGACCGGCGTGTTCTGGGATGCGCAGCACGACGGGGTGTATTGGAGCGTGGACGCTCAGGGCCGCCCGCTGCTGGATCGCAAGCATCATTACGCCCAGGCGTTTGCATTGTACGGGTTGAGCGAGTATTACCGCGCCACGCACGAGGCGCGCAGCCTGGCGCTGGCGCAGCGTCTGTTCGAACTGCTGGAAACCTATGCGTATGAACCGGCGTACGGCGGCTACATCGAGGGGCGCGGGCGGGGTTGGGACGCCCTGGCGGATATGCGCCTGAGCGATAAGGATCTCAACTGCCGCAAGTCGATGAACACGATGCTGCACATCCTCGAAGCTTATACCAATCTGCTGCGGGTGTGGGATGACGACCGGCTGCGCAGGCAGCACCGCGCCCTGATCGAGACCTTCCAACAGCACATCATCGCCCCCGGCGGGCATTTCCGGCTCTTTTTTGACGATGATTGGACGTCGCTCTCCGCCAACGTTTCGTACGGCCACGATATCGAAGGCAGCTGGCTGCTGGCCGAGGCGGCCGAGGCGCAGGGCGATGCGGCCCTGCTGGCGAGCGTGCGCCGTTCGGCGCTCGAACTGGCCGGGGCGGTGTACCGCTCGGGACGGGACGAAGACGGCAGCCTGTTTTACGAAGGCGGCCCGCACGGCCTGATCCACGATTACAAGGACTGGTGGGTGCAGGCCGAGGCGATGGTCGGTTTCTACCACGCCTACCAGTGTTCGCGGCAGGCGCAGTTCTTGCAGGCCGCCGGGCAGTGTTGGGATTACATCCAGACGCACCTGGTCGACCGTCTGCACGGCGACTGGTACAAACACCTGGATCGCCAGGGCCGCCCGGACGCCAGCCAGTATAAGGTGAGCGCCTGGGACTGCCCCTATCATCACAGCCGGGCGTGTCTGGAGCTGCTGGCGCGTTTGCCGGAATAAACGGAGAACGATGAGCGAAGCGCTGCTGTTGACCAAGTTTTACGTTCCCCCGCCGCGGCCTAACCTGGCGCGGCGAGAGCGGCTCACCCAGCGTCTGAACGAGGGTCTACGGCTGCGCCAGCGGCTGGCGCTCATCTCCGCCCCGGCGGGCTACGGCAAAACGACATTAATCAGCGAGTGGGTCACGGCGCTGGATGCGCCGGTGGCCTGGTTGTCGTTGGACGAGGAAGATAATCACGAAGCGCGTTTCTGGGCCTACCTGTTGGCGGCGTTTCAGGCGGCGGACGGGGATATGCAGGAGCGGCTGGCGGGCGCCCGGCACGCCCTGCAGGCGCTCGAGGCCGGCGGGCCGCCTGTCGTGCAGACCGTGCTGACCGAATTGATCAACGCCCTGTCCATCCGGGCGGGGACTTTTGTGCTTGTGCTGGACGATTATCACGTCATCGCCAATGCCGCCATTCATGAGGCGCTGGGGCTGCTGCTCGAACGCCAGCCGCAGCAGTTGTATGTGGTGCTGGCAACGCGCGCCGACCCGCCGCTGCCTGTCAGCCGGCTGCGCGCCCGCGGGCTGCTGACCGAGCTGCGCCTGTCTGATCTGCGTTTCACCGGCGACGAGGCGGCGGTCTTTTTAAACGAGACCATGCGCCTGGGGTTGAGCCGTGAGGACGTGGCGGCGTTGGAAACCCGCACCGAGGGCTGGGCGGCGGGGCTGCAACTGGCGGCGCTTTCGATGCAGGGCCGGGCGGATACCGGTCGTTTCATCACCTCGTTTACCGGCGGGCAGCAGTATGCCCTGGAATATCTGGCCGAAGAAGTGCTGCAGCGCCAGCCCGAAGACTTGCAGCGCTTTTTGCTGGAAACGTCACTGCTCAACCGCTTGTGCGGGCCGTTGTGCGACCGGGTGACCGGGCGCTCCGACAGCGCCGCGGTGCTGGTCGATTTAAACCGCCGCAATCTGTTTATCACGCCGCTGGACGGCGCCCGCTACTGGTTTCGCTATCACCACCTGTTTGCCGAACTGCTGAAGGGCCATTTACAAGGCGGACGGCAGGCGGACGTGACAGAACTGCACTGCCGGGCGGCGGGCTGGTATGAAGAAAACGGCTACGCCGGCGAGGCCGTGCAGCACGCCTTGTGGGCGCAGGATTATGTTTACGCCGGGCGGATGATCGTCGCCGGCTGGCGGCGCGTGTTCCACCAGGGTTGGGTGAGCACGGCGCTGCGCTGGCTGGAAGGGCTGCCGCCCGACGTGGTGCGCCGTTCACCGCCGTTGATTGTGGCGTATAGTTGGGCGCTCTCGGTGCGCGGCGACTACGGCCGCTTGAAGCGCTACCTGCAAGAGAACCTGGTTTTTCTTGAGCGCCCGGCGGAGGGCGAAACCGGCCCCGAGTATCGCATCGTCCACCACCAGATCTGTCTGTTGAAGACGGTGCTGGCGCGCTACGAGGGGGACATTGAGGCCGGATGTCAATACACCCGCCAGGTGGTCGATACGATTGGCGAGACCGCGCCCCGGCTGGGGCGCCCGTTTGTCGATCTGGCCCACGGTTCGTCTTACCTGCAAATGGGGCACAACTGCGCCGCCGCCGGTGAACTGGAACAGGCGGTGGACTGCTTCCACCAGGCGATCCGTTATTCCACCATCGCCGGTAATTTGATGGCGACCACCGGCGCCACCTGGGAACTGGTGCGCATTTGCATCCGCCTGGGGCGGCTGGACGAGGCCGAAACGGCCAGCCGTGCGGCGCTGGCGCTGGCGCAGCAGCCGGAGTACGCCGGTTGGCCGGCCTTCTGCCTGGCGGATTTTGCCCTGGCGGACGTGCTGTTTGCCCGGCAGCGTCCGGATGAGGCGCTGCCCCATCTACGCCGCGGCCTGGAGACCGGCCGGCGCTGTGGGCACGTCGCCTATCTGGCGCAGGCCTGCTTTTTGGCGGCGCGGCTGTATCGCACTCTGGGCGACGAACCGGCGGTGCAGCGGGCGCTGGACGAGGCGCGCCAGCTGGCAGCGACGGTCGAAAACACGCGGCTGGCGGCAGAACTGGCGCAGTTGGAGCAAGACCTGTCCGCCGGGCCGGCGCGCCAGATGGGCGGGCTGGTCGAACCGTTGAGCGAGCGCGAGCTGGAGGTGCTGCGGCTGGTGTGCGCCGGGCGATCCAATGCCGAGATTGCCCGTGAACTGGTCATCGCCCTGGATACGGTCAAGCGGCACGTGTTCAATATTTACGGCAAACTGGGCGTCAACCGGCGCACGCAGGCCATCCTCCGGGCGCGCCAGTTGGATCTGGTCAAGTAAACGAGGCGCTCTACCACTTTGGTGGTACGGGCGGGCACGGTCAAAATCCCACCGCGGTGGGTTTGTTTGTACTGGGGGCGTGGTTATACTGAAAGCAACATGGACACAAAACTTACATCTGCAACGTATGAAATCCGGGTACAGGGGCATCTCGGCGCAAGCGCCGCGGCCTGGTTTCCGGGGCTGGTCGTTCGCCGCGAGGCCAATGGCGACACAACCCTGGTGGCGACTGCAATCGATCAATCCGCCTTACACGGCATTTTGATGCGCATCCGGGATCTTGGGCTGCCCCTGCTCCTGGTGCGCAGAGAAACAAACCAAAGTTGAGGAGCAAGCAAATGGGTACGGAAACGAAAATGAGCCGCCGGCGCTTTCTGGCTGTGGCCGGCGGTGTGGTTGGGGCCAGTGTGCTGGCGTGCAGCGGGCTGACGGCTCTGGCCGTGCATCAGCCGGCGGTAGACTATCCGGAAACGAGTTGTACAGCAGGAGAAGCAATGAAGAAGAAGGTTCTGGTGGCATATGCCAGCCGCGCGGGTTCGACCGGCGGGGTGGCCGAGGCGATAGCCAAAACGTTGTGCGAGAACGGGGCGAGCGTGGACGTGCGCCTGGCGAAGGACGTGAGTGACGTGAGCGCCTATCAGGCGGTGGTGGTGGGCAGCGCCATCTATATGGGGCAGTGGATGGGCGAGGCGGTGGAGTTCGTCGAGAAGAACCGCGCCGCGCTGAGCCAGCGCCCGACGGCCTATTTTTGTGTGTGCAGCACGCTGCGCGAAGATACACCCGAGAACCGGCGCACGGTGACGACTTACCTGGACGGCGTGCGCGCCAAAGTCCAGCCGGTGTCCGAGGGGTTGTTCGCCGGGGCGTTGGATTATAGCAAACAGTCTTTTCTGTACCGCATGATCATCAAGGCGATGAAGGCATCCGAAGGCGACTGGCGCAACTGGGACGCCATTCGCGCCTGGAGCAAGGAACTGGTGCCGGCCCTGGAAATCGGGTAGGAGAAGCATGGAAATGCGCTTTCAAACCCCGCTGCGCGGGCTGGTGACGGCGATCTTCGTGCTGGCGTTGGCTGCGGCGGGGGCGGGACTTTTCTGGCCGGGCGAGGGGCAGCCTTATCCTTTCACCTCGGCGCGGGGCGAGGCGGTGATGCTCGCCGGGTGCGGGCTGTACCGTTATGATACGGTCAGCCTGGCGGCCCAGGAGCAGGCCAACGATCTGGTTACGCTGGTATTGGGGCTGCCGCTGTTGGCGGTCTCGGTGCGATTGGCGCAGCGCGGTTCGCTGCGCGGCGGCCTGCTGCTGGCGGGGACGTTGGGTTTCTTCCTGTATACCTATCTGTCCATGGCGATGTACGCAGCCTACAACCCGCTGTTTCTGGTGTACGTGGCGCTGCTGACGCTCAGCCTGTTTGCGTTTATCCTGAGCCTGATGTCTTTTGAACTGGCGGCGCTGCCGGGGCGTTTTTCGGAGCGCCTGCCGCGACGGTCGATTGCGGCGCTGTTGTTTGCGGCGGGCGCTTTTCTGCTGCTGGCCTGGCTGGGGCGCATCCTGCCGCCATTGGTGCAGGGCGGCACGCCCGTGTTAGAAAACGCCACCACGCTGGTAATCCAGGCCATGGATCTCGGGCTGGTGACGCCGGCCGCTTTTCTGGCGGGCTTTTTACTGCTGCGCCGGCGGCCGTGGGGCTATCTGCTGGCGGCAGTGCTGCTGATGAAGTTTCTGACAATGGGCACGGCGGTATCGGTCATGGGACTTAACTTGCTGCGGTTGGGGATGCCCGTCAGTCCGGTAGAACTCGGCTTTTTCCCGTTGTTGACGCTGGCAAACGCGTGGCTGGCCGTGGCCCTGCTGCGCAGCGTGCGGGCCCGCCCGGCGTAAGTGATCTCGGCCCGGCGCGTGGCGAATTCGATCCAACGCGCCGGGCCGTTCTGCGGCGTTATGCCTTGCGATCGACGCGCACCTCGTAATGTTGTGAGCGCGCGTCGTAGCGCGCCAGCAGCGCCTGAGCCTGGGGCAGGACAACGGCGGTTTCGTAATCCTCGCCGGCAAACAAGCGTACGTCGGCGAGGGTGTCGAACCACATCAGGGTGATGAATTCCACTTCGCCGTCCAGCGGGCGGCGGTATAACTGGATGCCGCGGTAGCCGGGGATGTGATGACCGTCGATCCAGTCAAAGATTTCGGTGCGCAGCAGGTTTTCGTAGGCGTCGGCGTTCTCGGGGGTGGTGTAGCCGTGCCAGATACGTGAGATCATGGGATGCTCCTTGTTGTAACCGTTTAAAATTCGTATAATGGTTACAGATGATTATAAGACAGGGTCTTGTAACTGTCAATATAAATTATGGGAGTTACCGATGGAGATTCTGTGTCTGGATCTGATCAACAGCCGTTGGTATGCGGCGCACAAACCCTGGCGCGACGGCCTGGCAGACGCCGGCTGGCTGGAGGCGTTCTGGCGCAGATGGGCGACAGGCGACCTGCCGGATGCGGAGGGCGTGCAGCGGCTGGCCGAGGTGCGGGCGCTGGTAGAAGACCTGCTGGAAAGCCCGGTCAGCGCGGCGCAGGCGGAACGGGTGAACGCCTTCCTGCGTCGTTATCCGCAGTATTACACCGTGGAGGCGCAGACGGGCGGTTATCTGCTGGCGCTGCGCGGCGAGGCGGACGAGGTCGGACGGGTGTTGGCGGGCGGGCTGGTCATCTTTGTGGAACTGCTGGCGGCGGGGCGTATCAAGCGCTGCCAGAACCCGGAATGTGGCTGGGCATTTTACGACGAGAGCAAGAACAACACCCGGCGCTGGTGCGGCGGCACCTGCGCCAGCCTGATCAAAGTGCGTCGTTTTCGCAGCCGGCAAAAGGATCGTTGAGGGCTCATAGGGAGGTGGGCGGGGTGAGGCGGGTTAAAGGCTTAACGCAAAGGCGCAAGGGGAGCTGCACTGGCAAGGCAGGGGCGGCTGTAAAATGAGGGCTGCCTGTCGGGCAGCCCTCAAAATGTGGAACGAGATCTTCAGGGCGTGATCTTCACCAGCCCACCGCCGTCAAAGTTGGATCCCCCACCGCCCACCCAGGCGGCGCCGCTGGCGTCTACCAGCAGGGCGGAGATGTAGTTGGTCAGCAGACCGTCTTGGGTGGTATAGCCCTGCCATTTGACCCGGTCGTCAGAGTAATACAGCCCTTTATCGGTGCCGACCCAGATGCGGCCTTTGGGGGCGGCGGCCAACGTGGTCAGCCGGGCGGCAGACAGGTTTTGTTTCTGAAAGTCGAGGATGACCTCGGCCCGGTTGAAGTCGTAGCGGGTGACGCCCATCGAAGTGCCGATGAGCAGCGCCTGGCCGGCGTCGAGCGCCAGATCGCGAATATAGGGGGCGGGCAGGGCCGGGTCATCTTTGCCGAAGACCGGTGTGACCTGGTTGTCTTTGTAGACCGCCAGACCCTGATCGGTGCCGATCCACACGGCGTCTTTGTGGGCCAACAGGGCGTAGACGTTGTCGCTGGGCAGGCCGTCGGCTTTCTTCAGGGTGAGGGCCGGGCTGCCGTCTGCATTGAGCACCACGATGCCCTTGCCCGAATCGCCAAACCAGGCCCGCCCGCTGCCGTCCACGGTGACCGTGTCGAACGAACGGGCGTCAGCGTAGGCGCTCCACTGACCGTCTTTGTAGCGGCTGGCGTCGCCGTTGGTCATGGCAAACCAGACGGCGCCGTCGGGCGCCACGGCGATGGCCGTGCCCCAACTGCCGCCCATTTGCGCCACCTGGCTTTTACGGAAGGTGCTCCAGGGCTGCTCGGGTTTGGCGGGGTCGAGCAACTGGATGCCGCCGTCGGTGCCGACCCACAGCTTGCCGTCCGGGGCGTTGGCCAGGGCGTCGACGAAGTTGGTGGCGAGCTGGTCGCCGCTGTGGATGAAGGCTTTGGTTTTATCGCCGTCGAGCAGGTAAACGCCCAGGTCGGTAGTGTAGATGGGCTTGCCCTTATCGTCCAGGGTCAGGCCGAGGATGGCTTGATTGTCGGCCTCCTTGTAGTCGACCTTGCAGCTGCCGTCCTTGGGGGCGAACTGGCACAACCGACCGGGGCCGAACGGGGCGGTGGCGACCCAAATTTTGCCGTCCGCGGCGACTTCGATTTCGCTGATCGAGTTCAATTTGGCCGGGCTGTCGCTGCCGTAGAGCGTCCATTTGTTGGCGGCCAGTTTCATCAGCCCGCCGGGGCCGCCGGCCCACAGCGTACCATCCGGGCCGAAGGCCAGGGCGTAGGCGCTGTCTTGCGGCAGACCGGTGGCTTTGGTGTAGGCGGTCACCTGGTCGCCGCTGATTTTGGAGAGCCCCTTATAACCGTTGGCCACCCAGATATCCTTGCCCTTAACGGCGATATCGTCGACCCCATCTCCGGCCAGGCCCTCCTTGCTGGTGTAACGCTTCCAGGCGCCCGTCTTGAGGTCCAGCACCCCCAGGCCGTAATACCCCACCAGCAGGCGCCGGTTGGCGGCGTCGCAATACAGGCGGGAGATTTTGCTGGTGGCAACCTTACTATCTTCGGGGAACAGCGCCTTTTGCTCCCACAGCCCGGTGTTGGGGTCGTAGATGCTGACCCCGGTCTGCGTGCCGACCAGGATGCGCGGCTCGGGGATGGCGCACAGACTGATGGCGTAGGAACTGACGTGTCCCATCCCTTGCTGGGGGGTGTAGTGCATGCGGTAGCCGCTGTCCAGGTTCCAGGCGACCATGCCGCCCAGTGTGGCGGTGTAAGCCACGCGCTTGTAGACGACCACGTCGCGGGCGACGTTGCTGTTGACGAACACCGACCAACCGGGTTGTAATGCGGCGGGTTCTGGCGAAGCGCTGGCGGTTTGCAGCGGCGCCGCAGCGGCCATCAGACCGGACAGCATACAGGCGATGAGCAAAACGGAGTAGGTGAATTTCGTGGTTCTCATGATTTCTCCTTGAGCGAGCGATTGAACTGCTGGCAGGTGGCATGTGCGGAGTCGGGGTGTGCCTGATGGTTTTTTTATACCCGGCCGGCGTCAAAAAACTGTCAAAAGTTATATCTCAACGCAATCTAAACAGGGTCTTTACCGTTTCTAAACCACCTCTTCCTACAATAGACCATAAGATCGATATGAGGTGAAATGATGCAAGCACAGACTCGAAGTAAGGATTTGAACAAGGTAAATTTTCTGGTGGATGCGATCATCTTTCTGGCGTTTCTGATCGCCATGGAACCGCACGCTACCGGTATGGCCATTCATGAATGGCTGGGGATCGCTTTTGGGGCGGCGATCATTACCCATCTGCTATTGCACTGGCGCTGGCTGGTTGAGGTGCCCCGCCGTTTCCTGGGCAAGATGCCGCTGCGGATACGCCTGAACTACATCCTCAACAGCCTGTTCTTCATCGACATGACTGTGATCATCCTGAGCGGTGTGATGATGTCGAAATCGGCGCTGCCGGCGTTGGGCATCAGCCTGGGGTCGGGCATGGCGTGGAAGGCGTTGCATTCGTTGAGCGCCAATCTGGGGATGTTGATCGTTGGGCTGCACGTGGCCCTGCACTGGCGCTGGATTGTACATACCGCCAAACGGCTGGTTTCCGTGCCGAAGATGGCGCTGCGCGGCAAGACGGGTTTGAACGAGGATCGGGTAGCATGAAGATCCTATTGCGGATTGGAATCATCCTGACGGCGGTTTTACTGGTGGTAGGTGTGACGATGGCGCTGGTGAACTCTTCAGCCCTGGTGCAGCAGGATGGCGCTTCGCGGCCTGCTTCAAATGATCGGGTCAGACCGGATGGAGGCGGAACCCGCCCGGAGGGGCAGGAGCAAGACGGCTTGAATGTTGGCATGAGTTTACTGGCGTTGTTAAAAGGAAGCGTGATCGTGGCCGTCATTGTGGTGGTGACGACCGGGGTGGAACGTCTGCTCGGCCGGAAACGGCCCAGGCTGCAACGCCTGGCCTGATCGGCACGTTTTCCCCCTTGCGATAGAAACGCTCATTCCCTCTGCAAGCCGGCCGGGGTACCAACCCGGCCGGTGAGCGTTTAACTGTGGTGGATTGAAGCCGCGGTCTGTGGTATACTGCAACTGTTGTGTAAAAACTATTATGCTTGCGATTTGCGCAGGGCCGGCGACGCCGGCCTTGCGTTACGCCAAAAGGAACGGTTGTGAATTTTAACGAATTTGCTTTTCACCCGCAGATTAATGCGGGTATTTCGACTGCTGGTTACATTACCCCAACCCACATTCAGGCCCGCACCATCCCGCCCATCCTGGCCGGGAAAGACGTGCTTGGCCTGGCGCAAACCGGAACGGGGAAGACGGCGGCTTTCGTGCTGCCCATCCTGCAGCGCCTGATGAACGGACCGCGCCGTACGCTGCGCGCCCTGATCCTGGCGCCCACCCGCGAACTGGCCGAACAGACGCATGTGGCCATTGGCGCATTGGGGCACCAGACCGGGCTGCGCAGCCTGACGCTGTACGGCGGGGTCAGCGCCCAGCCGCAGCTGCGTGGCCTGCGGGCGGGGGTCGAGATTGCGGTTGCCTGCCCGGGCCGCCTGCTGGATCTATTGGGGCAAAAGGCGCTCAGCCTGGACGCCATCGAAATCCTGGTACTGGACGAAGCCGACCAGATGTTCGACATGGGCTTTTTGCCGGCGGTGCGCCGCATCCTGGCCGCCCTGCCGGAGCGGCGCCAGACGCTGCTGTTCTCGGCGACCATGCCGGCCGAGATTCGCGCCCTGGCGGCCGAGGTGCTGTACCACCCGGTGACGGTGGAGATCGGCGCCTCGCGCCCGGTGGAGACCGTCAGCCACGCCATTTACCCGGTGGAACAGACGCGCAAGACCGAGATGCTGCTGGAATTGTTGAATACGGCGGGCAGCGGGCAGGTGCTGGTGTTTACCCGCACCAAGCACCGCGCGGCGCGGCTGGCCGTGCAGTTGTCGCGGGCCGGCGTGCCGGCGACCGCCCTGCAGGGCAATCTGTCGCAGAACCGGCGCCAGGAGGCGATGGATCGCTTCCGCAGCGGGCGGGCGCGGGTGCTGGTAGCCACGGATATTGCGGCGCGCGGCATCGATGTTTCGCAAATCACCCACGTGATCAACTTCGATATTCCCGATACGGCCGAGGCTTACACCCACCGCATCGGGCGCACGGGGCGGATGGAGCGGCTGGGGATGGCCTTCACCCTGGTCACCACCGACGACCTGCCGATGGTGCGCACGATTGAACGCCTGTTGGGCAGCCCGCTGGAGCGGCGCAACCTGGATGGGTTTGAGGGTGTGGTTCTGGCCGAGGCGCCGGCGGTGACGCATCGCCCGGTGCAGCAGCCACGCCCGGCGAACCCGGTGCGGCGCCCGCGTTTTGGCGCGCCGCCGCGTTCGGAGCGTTAGCAGGGCGTTACAGGCGAGGCAGCGCATGCCCGAGAACGAGGCCTTCTGGGATTTTTATTGGGAAGTGCGCTTGCAGGCCATGGAAAACCTGGGCAAGCGGGCGGCCATTCTGGCAGCGTCGCGTTTGATCCGTAACCTGACGCAGCCGGCCGGCCGGCCGCCGCTGCGTTTGTTGGAACTGGGCTGCGGCGAGGGGCAGATCCTGGGCGCCCTGGCGGAGGGTCACGCCCAGGTGTGCGCCGCGCAGGGCGTGGTGGGGGTGGATTACAACCCGCGCTCGCTGGCGCAGGCCCGCCGCGATTATCCCGGCGTGCGTTTTGTCGAAGGCGATTTCACCGACCCGGTGCTGTTGGCCGGGTTGGGCCAGTTTGAGATCGTGCTGCTGGTCAACGCCCTGCATGAAGTTTTCTCGGCCGGCTATACCGCCGAATTGGGCGAAGTGGACGTGCCGGTGGCCAAAGGGCGCGTCGAACAGGCGTTGGGCCGGGCGGCCGCCCGGCTGGCGCCGGACGGCTGGCTGGTATTGTTTGATGGGCTGGAAGCGCCCGGCGACCTGCGCCGGGCGGTGCGGGTGCGTTTTGTCAACCGCCAGGCGCGCCAGCATTTTGAGACCTTTGCGCGCCAGTACCGCCCGTTTCGCATCCAGTACCGTTCCGGCGGCGACCCCTTCTGCGTGGAACTGTCGCAGCGCGATTTCACCCGTTACATCACCAAATCGATCTTCCTGGGCAAACAGTTGTGGCAGACCGAGCGCCTGGAGAGCTACCAGTATTTCACCGAGGGCGAATTTCGGGCGGCGTTTGCCCGGCAGGGGCTGCGCATCGTGGAACTGCGCACGCTGACGGTCAACAACGAAAAATGGCGCCGCCAGGTGGAGATCGAGACGGAAGGGTTTGAGTTTCCGCAGGAGCACATCCTGATCCTGGCCCGGCCTGTGTGCTGAGTTCAGGTGTAGGGGGGCTGTGGTGTTTTGCCTCTGTTGGACAACGTTGTCATATTTCTTTACGCTGCTGATCGGATTCCCTCGCTACGGGCCGGTTTTCTAGCGGCTTTTCGTGCTAATGTGCGGTAATCTCGGGCGAAAAATCGATTTTTGGGGGGATTTCATATTGACAACGTTGTCACATGTAGCTATACTGAAACTGTCTTATCCATCCCTCTTTCCTATCCCAAGGAGATTTACGATGCCTGTCTACTCCGCTCTGGCGATCCAGAACCTGGACGATTTTGTCTACGGCCGCTGTCCGCACCCCGTAACGCTGGCGAATGGTATGGTGATTGGCGGCGGTTGTGTTTATCCGGAATTGAATTTTACGCTGCCGGGCATGGTGATCACTGCCGAGACTCTGCCCGAGGTTTATAAGCAGTACACGCAGATGATCGGCGAGGCCTGCGAGCGGGCGGCACGCCTGTCGGCGCCGGGGCTGGTGGTTGAATTTGAATTGTTACCCGAGTTGACCCAACAGCCGGAATGGGGGGCGGAAGTGACCCGCATCCTGCACACCACGCTGGGCGAGACTCAGGCCAGATACGGTTTGAAAACCGCCCTGCGCGTCACCCCCAACGATGTGCGCGAATTTGCCCGCCCACCTATGCTGCGCCAGGGGCCGTATTACGCCAGCATGCTGCGCAGTTTTGAACTGTGCGCCCAGGCCGGCGCCGATTTTCTGTCGATCGAATCGACCGGCGGCAAGGAAGTGCACGACGAAGCCATCCTGAACGGCGACCTGGCGCTTTCGGCCTTTGCATTAGGGGTATTGGGCAGCCGGGATATGGCCTTTTTGTGGCGGGAGATCGTGGCGATCAGCCGGCAGTACAACGTTGTGCCGGCCGGCGACTCGGCCTGCGGTTTTGCCAACACGGCCATGGTGCTGGCCGACCAGAAATACATCCCCCAGGTCTGGGCGGCGGTCATCCGGGTGATGAGCGTGGCGCGCAGCCTGGTGGCCTTTGAGCAGGGCGCACTGGGCCCCAACAAAGACTGCGCCTACGAGGGCCCGTATATCAAGGCCATTACCGGCTGCCCGATTGCGTTGGAAGGAGCGGAGGCGGCCTGTGCCCATCTCTCGCCGGTCGGCAATATCGCCAAAGCGGTTGCCGACCTGTGGAGTAACGAGTCGGTCAACAACGTCAAGCTGTTGGGCGGAATGGCGCCTACCGTCTCGCTGGAGCAGCTGGTGTATGCCACGCGGTTGATGAACACCGCCGCCCGGCAGGGGGACACCGCCGCCCGGACGCTGCGCGATTGGTGGACCGAGTCGGACGCCTGCTACGACCCTCAGGCCTACGTGCTGCGCCCCGATGTGGTGCTGCAACTGGCCGGAGAAATTGTCGAGGAGACGACCCCCTATCTGCGTACCCGCCGGGCGGCATTGGCGACGCTGGCATGCCTGCGCCAGGCGGCGGCGGAGAAGAAGTTCCCCGCCTCACGCCTGGAATTGCGCTGGCTGGACAGACTCTCGGCGCAGGCAGAGGCGCTGCCCGAGGATGAAAACGAACTGGCGGCGCAGCTTGCGCCCCGCCTCGATCCGGCCAAGGTGCGCCTGTCTGAATACGATTTGCCGGCTACTGCCGGGCGCTGAGACAGCGCCCGGTGTGGCTGTGTGGGCAGGCGATGATGTCTTGCGGGGTGCCGGCGGCGACGATCTGACCGCCGGCGCTGCCGCCATCCGGGCCCAGGTCGATCACCCAATCGGCCGAACGGATCACGTCCAGGTGGTGTTCGATGACCAGCACGCTGTTGCCGGCGGCCGCCAGGCGTTGCAGCACCTCTAACAGTTTGCGGATGTCGGCAAAGTGCAGCCCGCTGGTGGGTTCGTCCAGGATGAAGAGGGTGCGCCCGGTGTCCTCGCGGCTCAACTCCCGCGCCAGGCGCACCCGCTGCGCTTCGCCGCCGCTGAGCGTCAGGGCGCTCTGGCCGAGGCGGATGTATTCCAGCCCCACATCGCACAGGGTCTGGAGGATGCGGACGATGCGCGGCTGGCCGGCGAACAGTTGCAGCGCCTGGCGGGCGTCCATGTCCAATACATCGGCGATGTTCTTGCCCTGGTAGCGGATTTGCAGCACCTCCTCACGGTAGCGTTTGCCGCCGCAGCGCTGGCAGGTGACCGCCACGTCGGGCAGGAAGTACATTTCGATTTTCTTTTCCCCGGCGCCGTCGCACTCCGGGCAGGCGCCATCCTTGCTGTTAAAGCTGAAATGGTTGACCTTGTAGCGGCGCGCTTTGGCTTCGGGCAGCCCGGCGAAGACCTTGCGCATCTCGTCGAACACTTCGATATAAGTGGCCGGGTTGGAGCGTGAGGAGCGCCCGATGGCGCCCTGGGTGATGTTGATGACCTTGTCGATCTGTTCCAGGCCGCTGATCTGTTCGTAGGGGCCCGGGGTTTCCTCTCCGCCGTTCAGGGCGTGGCACACCGCCGGGTAGAGGGTCCTGGACACCAGGCTGCTCTTGCCCGAACCGCTGACGCCGCTGATGCAGCACACCACCCCTAACGGGAAGCGCACGTTGACCGACTGCAAGTTGTGCAGGCGGGCGCCGCGCAGTTCGATCCAGCCGGTGGGCCGGCGTAATGCGCGGCGCGGTGGGGTCACGCTGAGCGCCCCGCTCAGGTATTGGCCGGTGAGCGAGTGCGGGTTGTTCTGTACCTCCTGCGGCGTGCCGGCGGCGATGAGTTCGCCGCCCAGTTCGCCGGCGCCGGGGCCCAGGTCGATCAGCCAGTCGGCGGCCTGCATGCTGGCGGCGTCGTGTTCCACCATCAGGACGGTGTTGCCCTGCTCGCACAGCTTGCGCAGGGTGGCGAGCAGCGGGCGGTGGTCGCGCGGGTGCAGCCCCATCGAGGGCTCGTCCAGGACGTAGAGCAGCCCGGTCAGGCCGGATTGCAGGCGGGTGGCCAGGCGGATGCGCTGCGCCTCACCGCCCGACAGGGTGGCGGCCGAGCGGTCGAGCGTCAGGTAATGCAGCCCCACGTCCAGCAGGGCGCGCAGCCGGGTGCGCAGTTCGCCCAGCAGTTCGCGGGCGATATCGCTTTCGCCGGGTTCGAGCCGTTCGGGCAGCGTCTCGATCCAGCGCAGCGCCCCGGCAATCGACAGCCCGGCCACCGCCGGGTAGCGCTGTCCGGCGAGCGAGACCAGCCGGCCCTCGGCGCTCAGGCGCTCGCCGTTGCAGGCCGGGCAGCGCACCTGGCGCATAAAGGACAGGTAGAAGCGATGGATCTCGTCGCCCGGGTTTTGCAGCGAGAGGCGTTCGATGTTGTTGACTGCCCCGCCGACCGGGCGAGCGATCTCTCCGGAACGGTTGTTACTGCCCTGGTATTGCAGCGTAACTTCGACGTCGGCGCCGTACAGCACCGCCCGGCGGAATTCCTCGGGCAGGTCCTGCCAGGCCGGCTCCAGGTCTACCCCCCAGGCGTTGGCCAGGGCGATGACTTCACCCTTCCACCAGTTGCCGGTCGGTTTCTGGCGAAACTGGCGCAGGTTGCCCCACCAGGGCGAAGCCTCGTCCAGCAGCGAGCGCTCGGGGTGGGGAACGATCAAATCCGGGTCGACGCTCAGGCGTACGCCCAGCCCGTTGCACTCGGGGCACATACCATCCGGGCTGTTGTAGCTGAAGGCGGACGGGGTGAGCTTGAAGAAGACCCGCTGGCAGTGTGGACAGAAAGGGCGCGCACTGAATTGGAAATCTTCCTGGCCGGCGATGCGGACGGTAAGGCTGCCGTCGCCGCGCTGCATGGCAGTCGTTACCTCTGTGCGGAGTTCGGGGTGGGCGGCGCCGACCTGCCGCGCCACGGGCAGCAGTTCACCGCCAGGCAGGCGGGCGAACAGGTCAAAGGCGACGTCCGCCGGGAGGGTTTGCAGCAGGTCGCAGACTTGCTGGGGGCTGTAAGACTGGATGCGGCGGCCGCAGACGGGGCAATGCCGCCGGCCGATGCGGGTGTACAACAGGCGTAAATAGTCGAAGATTTCGGTGATCGTCCCAACCGTGGAGCGCGGATTGCGCCCGAGCATTTTTTGTTCGATGGCCACGGCCGGCGCCAGGCCGGTGATGGCGTCCACGTCGGGTTTGGGCAGTTGCTCAAGGGCCTCGCGCGCCAGGGTGGAGAGGCTGCCCATGTAGCGGCGCTGGCCTTCGGCGTAGATGGTGTCGAACGCCAGCGAGGATTTGCCGCTGCCGCTGACGCCGGTGACCACCGTCAGGCGGTTGTGCGGGATGGCGACGGTGATATTTTTCAGGTTGTGTTGGCGGGCGCCGCTGACCAGGATGGCGTCGGGCGCGGCCGGCGCCGGGTTTTCGGCCGGCCAGACCCAGGTCGTCGTGGGTTGACCTTCTGACTGCGCGGCGGGGAACAGCGTCCGCAGGCGTTCGCCATCGTCGGGGAACAGCGCCGGCTGGCCGGCGGGCGGCGTCTCTTCTTCGGGCCACCATTCGGGCCAGTGGCGCACCCAGGGCGGAACCTGAAACGTCCGCACCCGTTCGCAGGCGGGCAGGTAGGGTTGCAGCCCAAGCAGCGGGGTGCGGTCGTAGGCGTCCAGGGCGCTCACTTCCAGCCAGCCGTTTGCGGCATCGAGCGCCAGCACCCGGACGACGGTGACGGCCAGCGGGTTGGGACGTACCGGCGAGCGCGAGGCGAACACGCCGGTGCGGGGGGCGTCGGGGTAGGGCGGTTCCACCTGCAGGACGCGCCGGTAGCGCGGTTCGTCCAGGCGACTGAACCACCACACCAGGCGCAGATGGCTGAAGCCCTCCAGGCTGGCCAGGGCGGCGCGCTGCGCCTCGTCCAATTGGACGAAGGTGCGCCCGCTCTGGGAGCGGATCAGGCCGGTGGGTTGCAGGGTTAACGTTTCGTCGCCGGCCTGCGGTTCTGGAACGATAGGGGGAAGCTGCGGCTGGACGGTCGGGGCGTCGAACCAGCCGTCCTGCGCGGCAAAGCCGGCGGGGAAACGAACGTTTCGGACGCGATCTTCGACCGGGAAGTAGGGTTTGATGTCCAGCAGGTTGGCCGCTGCGGGTAGCCCGGCGCCTGCCAGGCCGAGCAGCCCCTGTTGTTCGTCGAGGTGGGTCAATTGGCACACGGCGAAACCGAGCCGTTCCAGCCCGGGGCGCAGCGTGACGGGGCCGCCGTCTGGCGTTTCGGCCTGCCAGAAGACCAGCGCATGGCTGAAATGGTGTAGCTGGCTGAGGCCCGGGCGAAATTTGGGAAAGAGTTGGGCAAGGGGGGCGCGCAGCACCCCGATGGGGGCCAGCGTGCAGGACAGGGGGGGAAGGGAATGATTTTCGGGCATGATGGTTCTCCTGTCCCTGATTATAGGCAGGGCGGGGCAATTGTCTTGACGCTGGCTGCTGTCCTGGCGGGGAGCCAGGCCAGATTTGGGGTGAAGTCTGATGTTTCTTGCGGTTGTGCGTCCGGGAGGCATCTCCCCGGGCGTGCAACCAATCTCAGTCGCCCAGGGTGAAATAGAAGGTGGCGCCGCGGTCGACCTCACCTTTGGCCCACACCCGCCCGCCGTGGCGTTGGATGATGCGCTGGACGATGGCCAGCCCGACGCCGGTACCTTCGTAGTCCTCGGCGCGGTGCAGCCGTTGGAAAACACCGAACAACTTATGGGCGTACTGCATCTCAAAGCCGACGCCGTTGTCGCTGACGTAATAGGCCATTTCGTTTTCGATCTTCAAACAGCCGACCTCAATGCTGGCCGGACGACGCGTACGGGTGTATTTAAGGGCGTTGGTGAGTAGATTGGTGTACACCTGTTTGAGCAGGGCCGGATCGGCCTGGCAGGCCGGCAGATCGCCGAGGGTCAGTTCGATCTGGCACTCGGCTTCCTGGTCGAATGCCAGCTGGCGCCACACTTCCTGTATGATGTCGAGGGGTTCGACACGCTGGCGGTTGAGCGGTTGGCGGCTCAACCGCGAGAAATTGAGCAAATCGTCGATCAGGGCGCCCATTTGCAGGGCGCTGTCGTGGATGTGTTTCAGGTAGTGTTGTATTTCAGACGCCGAAAGTTCACTGTATTCGCTTAACAGGATGTGTGAGAACCCGCCCAGAGAGCGTAACGGGGCGCGCAAATCATGTGAAACTGAATAGCTGAAGGCTTCCAGTTCTTTGTTGGCCTGTTCGAGTTGGGTGGTACGCTGGGTAACACGCTGCTCCAGTTCTTCGTTGTGGCGGCGGATGTGCTCGCGCAGCCGGCTTTGCAGCAGGGCAATGGCCACGCGGTCGGCGACCTGCCGGGCAATATCGAGCAGCGCCTCGCCGATCGGATCGTGCGGGTGGTTCGTCAGGCTCAGACAACCGATCAACTGCCCCTCGACCAGCATAGGGATATGCAGCGTCCCAACTTCATTGCCCGGATGGGGATCGACCATTTCGCCCCGGCGCAGGGTATCCAGATCGCCGAACCAGGCAAGTGGAATGGATGGGTTGAAGTGGTTGGGCGTGTCGCTGGCCAGCAGGACGGCGTGTTGGGCGCCCGGCGGGAATTCGCAGATGCGGGTTTGCTGGCAGGAGATCAGTCGCTGCAGGTGATGGATGGCGGAGCGGGCAATTTGCGCCGGAGAACTGGCCTGAAGGATGGCGTGGTCGATCTCACTGAGTGTTTCCAAGCGGGCGGTGTACTGGCATTGCGCTACTTCGGCCTGCTGGCGTTCGGTGATGTCGATGGAAATGCCGCCTAACAGCGGTGGGAGGCCGGGGCGTTGCAAGGCAAATTTTTGGGTCTCGTAGGTGTGCAGACCGCCGTCGGCGTGAGGAACGATCTCGGTGAGCTTCTCGTAACCCTTTTGCAGGGCGCGCTGGTCGGCGGTGCACATTTGCTCGCCGACCGGGCCGGGGAATAACTCGATCGTGGTTTTGCCCAGCCAGTGCGACCCGCCGAGAATTTCGTCCAGATAGCGGTTGATAAACAGCGTGCGGCCGTCTTCGTCTTTAATGAAGGCGGCGGCCGGGAGATGATCCATGAACAACTGGAATCTTTCTTCGCTGGCCTGGCGCGCCTTTTGCGCCTCGATCAATTCGGTCAGGTCCTCGGTGAGCACCACCATGTCTTGCACCGCGCCCTGTTCGTCCAGCAGGGCGTAGAGGTAATCTTTAACCCAGAACGTTTTTTCCTCCGGCGGTTGGCCTGTCCTGGAAACGGAGCGATAGGAGAAAATCGGGGTGGTGATTGTCTTGCCGGCAAAACCGGCCTGCAAGTAGGGCTGCAGCCCCTGGTCGAGCAGTTGTGGATCTTGAAAGATGTTGTAACTGCTCAACAGGTCTGGCAGCCAATCCGCCGTGATGTTAAAAGTAGTGATTGTGGTAGGATTGGCATAGGTCAGCGAACCATCGGGGCGATAAATTTGCAGCCCCAATGGAGACTGCTCGATCATGGCGCGAAAATGCGCCTCGGATAGGCGCAGCGATTCTTCCACCTGGCGGCGTTCGGTGATATCGTGCGCCACGGCGTAGATCAGGCCGTCTTCGGGCACGGCGAGCGAGTTCCAGCTCAGCCAGCGGTACTGCCCGTCTTTGGTGCGATAGCGGTTTTCAAAATGGTAGACGGGGTGCCCGTGGCGCAATTCGACGCGCGCCTGTTCGGTGTTGCCGCGGTCGTCGGGGTGGACGAATTCGATCCAGGGGCGTGTGGTCAATTCCTGGGCCGACCAGCCCAGGGCGTTGCTCCAGGCGGCGTTAACGTGCTTGAACCCCCCGTCTATTTCGGCGATACACAACAACTCGATGGAGAGGTCGAAAAAGCGCTGTTGTTCGACCTGTAACTGGCGCAGTTCGGTGATGTCTTCTCCAGAGGACAGGCTGCCGGCGATCTTACCGCTATCGTCGTAAGTCAACACCGCGTGCCATTGAACCATTCTTTCCTTTCCACTGCTGGTTAGCACGGGGAGCTCGTAGAATTCTTGCAGGGTGTGTTTACCGGCCATAACTTGAGCAAAATCGTTCTGAATGCCGGCCCGCAGCCGTTTTGGGATAAAGCGCTCAAACCAGTTCTTGCCCAGAATGTCGCCTTGTTGGTGGCCGAGGACCTGACAGCCCTTCTGATTGATGAGGGTGACCCGGCCGCTGGCATCGAGGGCCAGGATGATGGCGCCGGCCACCTGTAGATATTGTTGGGCGCGGCTGCGTTCCTGTTCCAGGCGTTCGTTTGATTGTTTTTGTTCGGTGATGTCGGCGTAGCTGGTCTG
>CAZHTS010000081.1:0-20525 GCA_964535315.1 uncultured Anaerolineaceae bacterium | reverse complement strand
CCCCCCTCTCCCCCTTGCAATAATAGAACATATTTACTATAATAGAACCACACCCTTACAGGTTTAGAAACCATGCAGCGCATCGACTCAACCCTCTTCCCCTGTCTCTTTCTTGCCGGCCTGTTCATCACCCTGATCACCGGCCTGATCGCCAACCCACAGCCGGTAGATGCCGCCGCCCCGATGCCAATGGCCGCCGGCGTTCAAACCCTGCCAGACGGCCCCTGCTCACTCAGCCAAAACTACCCCACCTCGGTGCGCCAATGGTGCCCGCTGATCGAAAAATACGCCCGACAGTACAACCTGGAAGCCACCCTCATTGCCGCCGTCATTTTTCAAGAAAGCCGCGGCGAACCCGGCGCCTACTCCAGCAGCGGCGCCGTCGGCCTGATGCAGGTCATGCCCCGCGATGGACTGGCAGCCGGCTTCATGTGCATCAACGGCCCCTGCTTTGCCGACCGCCCCACCTCACAGCAGCTGCTCGACCCCGAATACAACATCGCCTTCGGCAGCCAGATGCTCGCCAGCCTGTACCAGCGCTATGGCAGTCTGCGCGAAGCGTTGCGCTCTTACGGCCCCGCCAACGCCGGCTACACCTACGCCGACCTGGTGCTCAGCATCCAGCAGAGCTACCGCTAACCGCCAGCCTGCGCCAGACCAGGGCCAGCGCTACACCCACCAGCATGCCGCCGTACACCGTCGGGTCGCCCCAGGCCACCACCTTCAAATACAACACCTGCAACAAAACCAGTCCCGCCGCCAACCGGGCAACCCACCCCCGGCAGGTAAACAGCGCATAGCTCAAAAACAGGGCGTGTCCGGAGATAAACGGCACCTCGTAAAACGCCCGGCTGAGTGCCAGCGCCACCGCCAGCGCATCGACCACGCTGCGCCAGGCCAGCAAAGCGCGCCCCAGTTGCAGCCGATCCAGCACAAACGTCACAAACACAAAGCCTATTGGCGCATCGTAAATCAGGATATCCGCCCGGCGCTCGCCCTCCAACCGCCGGCTGATCCACACTGTAAACACGCCCACCCCTAACAAACCTGCCAGGATCGAAACCAACGGATGAGCTAGAATGCGCTCAGTCACCAACCACTGCCACCACCCCCTCTGCCAGTCACCTGTATTGCGTTGTTCGCTCATCGCCCGATCATCTCCCATACGTGTTGCCGCTTATCTTACCATAATGATGTACAATCATAAAAACACCTCACACCAGACCGGCTGGAGTCATACCCAAAACCTCAAGGAGGGTGTCGTCATGAGCGATCTACTTCCGGTATATGCCATCATGGGCTTCATCGTCCTGGGCACAATAGCCCTGGTGATACTTCTAAACGTCTACCTTGCCCGCCGCGAAAAACAACGCACCGAAGCCCTGCAACAAGCCGCCCTGCAAATGGGTCTGCAATACCGGGCCGGTGAGCCGGATGTCCCGTCTGCCTGGCGGAGCTTCAACCTGTTTACCCACGGGCATTCGCGCAAAGTTGTCCATCAACTGTTGGGCTCCACGCGCCATGCCCCCATTCAGATCTTTGAATACCGCTATACCACCGGCAGCGGCAAGCATCGCCACACCCACCACTTTGCCGGCATTTTCTTTGAGCTGCAAGACGTCCCCCTGCCCGCCTTTCACCTGCGCCCCGAAGGGCTGGGCGACGCGCTCAAAAGCCTGTTCATCGGCCAGGACATCAACTTTGAAAACCGCCCGCAGTTCTCCAGTAAATACCAGCTGCGCGGCCAGGACGAAACCGCCGTGCGCTCCCTGTTCAGCGAACGTGTCCTGCAGGCCATCGAAGCCGATAGCAAAGAAATCAACCTGGAGACCAACGGCAACCTGCTGCTCTTCTATCGTCCCCGCCAGACGCTTGATCCAGAAACCCTGCAAACCTTCCTGGAAGACGGTTACCGCATCTACAGCCTGTTTTACACCCGCGCCTGGTAAGGAACCATCGCACGCCGTATGAAACGTCTCATTTCGCTCCTTTGCCTGCTGCTCCTGACCGCCTGCAGCGCCCCCACCGTCGTCCCTGGCCAGAGCAGCCTGCAGGTGCGCATGCAAGACAACCGCTTTGCCCCCATGTTATGGCGCGTCAACGCTGCCGAAACCGTCGCCATCACCCTGACCAACCAGGATGCCGTTGCCCATCGCTGGGCGCTGGCCGGCAAACCCTTCACCCCCCAACCCGCCAGCGCCACCCCCGTTCCCGTCCTCTGGCAAATCGAGGTGCCCGCCGGCGAAACGGTCACCGCCCACTTCACCGCCCCCCCGGCCGCCGGTGAATACGATATCGTCTGCCCCGAACATTTCGACCAGGGCATGCGCGCCGTGCTCGTCGTCGTGCAGCCGTGAGCGCCCCCGTGAACGCCTCTTTGCCGCCCAAAATCCACCCCTGGCGTATGCTCCAGGCTCTGTTCAACCTGACGGCAGGTGTGATTCTTGGCCTGTTGCTGCTCGAAGCCATCCTGCGCGTCAACCCGCGCCTGTTGGTGCGCGGCATGGCATTACCCGCCCCCATCGATCCACCGCTCACCGTCCAGGAGTACGACGTCCGCTACAGCGACGCCGACGCCTTTTTCTGGCGCCCGGATCTCATTCGCCCCATCCCCGCCGGTGCAGACAGTCTGGAAGCACACGTCCGCCTGCAAACCGACGAACTGGGCTTTCGCAACGACCCGCCGCTGCCCGAACAGGTTGACGTGGTCGTCCTGGGGCGCTCCATTTCCCTCGGCGCCCAGCAGGCGCGCCCCTGGCCGCAGCTTCTCACCGATCAGACCGGCTGGCAGGTATGGAACCTCTCCCAACCCGGCAGCAGTATGGACGTCAAAGAAACCTATCTGCATCAATACGCCGCCCTGCGCCGCCCGCGGTGGGTGGTGGTCGAGGTGCAGCCCTCCATCGATATCCTCGCTTACGCCACTGCGCCCGGCCTGTTGGTCGAGGGCCTGCTGCCGCCCGTCATCCAGTATTTCGGCCGCCCGTTGTGGCTGCAAAACCTGGCCCAAAACCCTCAGCCCGTCTATCCTCTGACGCTCGACCTGCCTGGCCGCCAGACCGAACTCACCTGCTGCCTGCACTACCTGGATACCCTGACCGTCGACGCCGCCGCCATCCGCGCCAGCCAGCAGTGGCGCGCTTTCAGCGCCGACCTGGAACGCATCCGCCAGGAAACCGAACGCCAGGGCGCCTGTCTGGCGCTGTTATACGCCCCCGCCAAACCGGATATCTATTTTCCCCTCGCCGTCTATCCTGAGCAGCTCAACCCCACCCTGACCGGCCTCCATCCCCTGCAAAGCGATCAGGATGGCAGGCTGGTCTCCAACCCAATGGGGAGCAGCGACGTCGCCACCATTCGCAGCAACGTTCTGGCCGGTCGGGACGTTCTCGCCGCCTACGCCCAACAGCATCACCTCCTGCTGCTCGACCCCGCCGCCGCCATGACCGCCGCCGTGCGCGCCGGACAGGATCCCTTCATGCGCTATGACTCGCACTGGAACGCCGCCGGTCACCGCATCGTCGCCGACCTGGCTGCCCGCACCCTGCAAGACACCCCCTGCCCCTGATGCTGCTCCACACCCCCCGCTACCTGCTCTTCCTTTTACTGGTCGTTCTGCTCTACGAACGCCTGCCCGCCGGCCGCGCCCGCAAACTGGCGTTGTTATGCGCCAGTTACCTCTTTTATGCCCTGTTTGACCTGCGCTTCGCCCTGCTGCTTGCCGCGCTGACCGCAGCCGTCTATTTCCTCGCCCGGGCCATCGCCGCCGGTCGCCATCCCCACCTCCTGGCGGCCCTCAGCGTGATGCTCAACCTGGGCCTGCTCGGCCTGTTCAAATACGCCAACTTTTTCCTCGAAAACCTGCAAATCGCCCTGGGGCAGCCCCCCTCCCCCGCTCTGGCGCTGATCCTCCCCATTGGCATTTCGTTTTACACCTTTCAAAGCATCAGCTATACCACCGAAATCTATCGCAAAAAGCTCGCCCCGGCCGGTTGGAGCGACCTGGCCCTTTATCTGGCCTTCTTCCCCCGGCTCATCGCCGGCCCGTTCGTCTCGCCCGCGGCTTTCCTGGCCCAATGCAATCAGCAGCCAGCTCCCCCAGACCGCCGCGCTGCCCTCGGCCTGTTACTGCGCGGCCTGGTCAAAAAGATGATCATCGCCGACAGCCTGGCCGGGCTGGCCGACGTGGCCTACCGCGCCGCCGATCTGCCCGGCGTCTTTCCTGCGCCGCTCTATGTCCAGGGCTTTTATCTCTACGCCATCCAGCTCTACGCCGATTTCTCCGGCTACACCGATCTGGCGCGCGGCTCGGCCCTGTTGTTGGGTTTCCAGCTACCGCAAAATTTCCGCCAGCCGTATCTGGCCAGCACCCTGACCGATTTCTGGAACCGCTGGCATATGTCCCTCACCCAGTGGTTTCGCGAATACCTGTTCTTCCCCCTCAGCCGCGCCCTGTTGAGCCGCAGCGGGCGGCGATATCCTCGCCTGATCCAGATTGCCGCCAACCTGATCACCATGCTGCTCATCGGCCTGTGGCACGGCGCCGCCTGGAGCTTCATCGCCTGGGGCGCCTGGCACGGCATTTTGCTCTCGATCGAGCGCCTGCTCAACCTCAAACCCGTTCGCCGCTGGCAGGCGCTCCTCACCGGCCTGCTCACCTTTCACCTGACCGGGGTCGGCTGGGTCCTATTCCGTTCCTCCAGCTTCGCCGCGGCCGGCCGTTTCCTGGCGGGCCTGTTCAGCTTCCAGCAGATGCAATGGCTGCCCCACTATCTGCCCGCCATCTTCCTGACCGGTGGATTAACCCTCGCACTTGACCTGTGGGAAAGCGAGCGCTTGCGTTTGCCCGGCTGGCTGCGCTCCGTGGCAACCATCGCCGCCCTGGTGACCCTGCTTGCCTTGCTGACTCTCAGCGTCGTGCGCGGCAGCGATGCCCGCCCGTTCATTTACGGCCAGTTTTAAGAAAACAATTTTCCCTCTTGACTCTGACGTTACGTCATGCTTTATACTGGCTGCGTGAGGATCCTCAGGAGGTTGGTTGGTGAATAAAACCTATCGTATCGGGCAATTTGCCAGACGGGCTTCGGTTTCTGTACGCACCTTGCGTTATTATGACCAGTTGGGGCTCTTGTCGCCGTCTCATGTATCCGAGTCGGGCTACCGCCTGTACAGCGACGAAGACTACCCGCGCCTGCAACAGATCCTCGGGTTGAGATACCTGGGCTTCTCGCTCGAAGAGATCCGCCGCTGTCTGGCGCACGGCCCGCAGCGTTTCAAAGAAATGCTGGCCATCCAAAAGGCCATGCTGCAACAACGCAAAGAGCATCTCGAGATGATTCTCCAGACCATCCAGGAAACCGAAGCACAGATCAATGACGGTCCCCCCAGTTGGGAACCCATCCTACAGATCATCGAGGTAATACAGATGAAAGAAAAGAACGAATGGATTCGCCAGTATTTTGACGAAACCCAGATGCAGCAACTCAGCGAATTATCCGCGGCCGCCTATAGTGCAGAAGACCACCACAAGCTGGCCGAATGGGGCAAAGACTGGAGCGAAGCCGACCAGCGTGAGGCAGATCGCAAGTGGAGCGAATTGTTTGCCGAGGTCAAACGCCTGGCCGACGCCGGCAGCGACCCCGCCGGCGCCGAGGCGCAGGCCCTCGCCGGGCGCTGGAGGGCGCTGATCGGCGAGTTCACCCGCGGCGATCCCGGTGTCAGCGCCGGACTGCAAAAATTCTGGCAGCAGGTCAGCGCCCTGCCTCCCGAACAATCGCCCTTCCCCAAAGCCTTCACCCCGCAGCAGGAAGCCTTCCTGAACCAGATGCTGGCCGCCTCGGGTTGTTAGGTCAGAGATACCGGCGCTCATCTATCAGGCCTTAGCCAGCAATATACCCCGTTCAACGGCGTGGCAGTGCGACCATCTACCACGTGAAAGAGCAAGCAGCCGCCAGGCCCCCACATTCTGGGGACCTGGCGCATAAACCCGGCCGGCATCAGGCGGTGAGGTATAATACCTTTTCAAAATGTCTGCTCGATCCCGCACCGTCCTCACCCTCGTCCCTCTGCTGCTGGCAGCCTGCCGGCCGGTACAGGCAGCATCTGCGCCCACTCTGACGCCATCCGCCGCCCCAACCGCAGCGCCCAGCGCTACCCCACCCCCTCCGACTGTCACCCCTACCACCACCCCCACCCCGCAGCCCACCCCAGCGCTGCAGCGCTGTTCGCCCTTACAAAATATCCCTCTCGAACGCATGCCGGCCATCGTCGCCAACCCATTCCATCCGCCCAAAGAGGGCAGTGACGATCCACATATGGGCGTCGACCTGGCCTATTTCCTCGACGAACAACGCATCGCCCTGCCCGGTCTGCCGGTGCAGGCCGTCTTTAGCGGCCAGGTGGCCGCCGTGATCCACGACCGCTTTCCTTACGGCAACGCCATCCTGATCGAAACGCCGCTGGACGCCTTGCCCGCTGCCTGGCTGGCACGGCTGCCCGTTCCCACCCCGCTGGCGGCGCCCATCCAACCCATCTCGCTCACCTGCCCATCCCCTACCACCCCCTATGCCTGGAACCCGGCGGAGCGCTCGCTTTACCTGCTCTATGCACACTTGCAACAGGCGCCGGCAGTACAGCCCGGCACCCCGGTCACCTGCGGTCAGACGCTCAACCGGATCGGCCAGAGCGGCAACGCCCTCAACCCCCACTTGCACCTCGAGGCGCGCATCGGCCCTGCCGGCGCCCGCCTGGGCAGCCTGGCGCACTACGACCCCAGCGCCACCCAGGACGAGATGGCCGCCTACTGCACCTGGCGCATCCAGGGCACATTTCAACTGATCGACCCGCTCAACCTGCTGGTCGCTCCGCCCCCGTGAGCCTGTTCATGCCGCCTTCCATCCGCTCCCGCGATCTGTACCGCTCCCGTGTCGAAAAGGCCGTCGCCTTCATCGGCCAGAACCTCGCCCAACCGCTCGACCTGGAGCAGCTCGCCGCCGTCAGCGGTTTCTCACCCTACCACTTCCACCGCATCTTCACCGCCATCCTGGACGAGACCCCACAGGACTTTGTCAACCGCCTGCGCGTCGAGCGCGCCGCCAACCTGCTGGTCAAGTCCCCCGCCCTGAGCATCACCGAAATCGCCCTGAGCTGTGGCTTCTCCTCGTCTTCCACCTTCGCCCGCTCGTTCAAAAAGCATTTCGGCCTGCCGGCGCGCGAGTACGCCCGTACCCAACAGCCGCCGGACACGCCCGGCATCGCTGCCGTCCGAGAAACGCCGCATAACGTACCGCTCCAGGTGGAAGTGCGCCCCATGCCGGCCCTGCACCTGGCCTTCGTCGCCAGCCTGCACGGCTACGCCCCGGTGCACCTCGGGCGGGCCTGGAAGAAAATCTTCGAGTGGGCCTACGCCCGCCGCCTGGTCACCCCCACCACCCGCGTTGTCGGCATCTCCTATGACGATCCGCTCATCACCCCGCCCAATCGCTGCCGCTACTACGCCTCGCTGACCGTCCCCGAGACGTTGACCGGCGATCCGCTGGTCGGCATCCTGGACATCCCGGCCGGGGCCTGCGCCGTCCTGCATCTGGAGGGCCCGTCCGAACAGATCCAGCCGGCCTACCGCGCCCTGTACTACCACTGGCTGCCCGACAGCGGCTACCAGCCCGCCGACGCCCCTTGTTACGAAATCTTCCTGGACGCGCCGGACATCCATCCCGGCCACCCCTACGTCCTCGACATCTGTCTGCCCGTTACCCCTCTGTGAACCCAGATTCGCAAGAATTGCAAAAAAGTGCGCAAGAAGCGGCAAGAAAAGCGGCCGCAGGTCGGGTATAACAGAGGTATGAACATTCACTTCCAATCTACCGTACTGTTTGTCAAAGACATCGCCGCGTCCCGCCGCTTCTACCAGGAAACCCTCGGTCAGACCGTGCTCGTGGATCACGGCCCCAACGTCGGGTTTGCCGGCGGATTCGCCATCTGGCAGGCCGAACACGCCCTGCAAACCATTTACGCCCGCCTCGAAGACGACCCACAGCCCCTCGGACGGCGTAATTGCGAAATCTACTTCGAAAGCGACGAACTCGATGCGCTCTGCGCACAGTTGCAGGCAGCACACGTCGAGCTGATCCACCCCATTCACGAACAGCCTTGGGGGCAGCGCGTCGTACGTTTCTACGATCCCGACCGGCACATCGTCGAGGTCGGCGAACCCATGCCGTTCGTCATCCGGCGCTTCCTGGCGCAGGGACTGAGCGTCGAACAGGTCGCCCAACGCACCTTCATGCCGCCGGAAATCGTCCAGCAGCTCGCCAGTCTTAGTTGACGCCTAGAAACAGCCGAAAGAATCTTCCGCCAGCGCCAGGAACAGGGTGTCCATATCCGCCACCCGCTTCTCTGCCAGCCGCCGGGAACTGTCCAGGATCAGGGTGCCGGGCAGTTTCTCCCGGCGGCCGCGGCTGACCTCGTACCCTTTGCGCAAATTGCGACTGTTCTTGGAAAAATCGCGCAGCACCCCCACCACCCCGAGGAAGTCGAGCGCATCGGCGTCGTATAACAGGATGGCTTCCAGACTGTGCTGCGCATCGCAGGCGTGATGGCTGCGAATACACGCCAACACCTGCTCGCTCCACGCCGCCGGGCAGCCCCGTTCGGACAGAAAAGTCGCGGCCACCTGCACCGAACGCAGGGCGTGATCCACGCCCTCCTGCGCCCAGGGGACATACGCTCCCCAATCGTGCAGGTGCGCCGCCGTCCACACCACTCCGGCGTCATAACCGCGCCCTGCAGCGATGCGCTCCACCAGGTGTAACAAACGGCGTGTGTGATTGATTCCCCACGCACCGCCGTATTGCTCCGTCAAACGGGCAAGTTCATCGCGGTCGACGTTCATCCTGATCCTCCTCTTGATAGAATGTCCGCCCTTGAGTATACCATCCAGCGGGTATTACCCGGCGGGTATGGTAACACCACATCAAACCTCTGGTATGCCCATCCCCGGAGGGCGTCTCAAACGACCGCCTCCGGGGATGGAGCGACAACCCACTTTACTTCACCAGGATCAACCCCTCAACCCATTCCTTACACGTCTGGCGAGGCAGCGAAGTGTTGATCATAAAATTGACGCCGCCGGGGGCCTCGACCAGCGCCGAGGTGAAGGTCTTTTCCGCAGAAGAAGTGCGGACATCTGCCGCAAAGCGCAGCACCAACCCGCCGGCTGTAGTGTAGGTCTCGTCCTGATACCCCTCGAGCATCCCTTGCGGGGGATAAGGATCGGAAGCCTGGATGACAAAATAATCGTTCCCGTGGCGATAACTCGCAATATAGAGAAACGGATGCGCACCTTCATCCTGCCGGGGCGGAGCGCTGATTTCCAGTTCGTAACCAGCCGGGATGACTTCGAGCAGGTAAGCGCTGCCTGTCTTCGCCGCCAGTTCCTGCGCCGAAAGGATCTCGGGCAACAGATCGCCATGGACGCGCTGCGGGTCGTCGACAAGGGTAATGCCTTGCACATCGCTCAAATCCCAGGCCACAGGGCTGCCCTCCGGCAAAATCTCCATCAGCAGCACCTGGCGAGAATGGATCAGAATCTTCTGCCCATCCTTTTGCACCCAGGCACGGTTGCCCACCATCACATAGCTCTGCGTATCAAAATAGCCGACCACTTCACCCATAGGGGGTTGCGCACCGTCGTCAACCGCTGCCTTGACCGGCTGCTGCGAACGCAGCACATAAACCGTCTGCCCATTTTCCCAGGTCTCTTGCCCGACAAACTGAACTTGCGGGTCTGAGCGGAGCCGGTTGAACAGTTCGGCTGCCTCCGGCGTCTCACCGGCGAGCCGTTCCTTCTGCCCGGCCAGTCTTGCGCGCTCCTGGGGCGTACGGTAGACCAGCAGCAGCCCGTCTTCGCCAACGTACTGCGCTCCTTCGCTAAAATCCAGGCTGTAAGTAAAATGCCCATCCTGACCGTAAACCTCCAGCACCTTACCCGTTTTGCGATCCGTGGTCACCGCCCGCTGGCGGCCAGTTTGTGGATCGAAATAGCTTTCAAGCAGTATGTCGCTGCCCTGTCCGTCGGGTAAGGCATGGTAGTTAGAATACATCTGCGTGCGCATATGGTAAATACCCTGCGCCGGTACACGCTCGCTGGCGCGGGCCGCGCCGGCCTTATCCAGAATCACCTGGGCCGAGACCGGGGTGACGTTATTCAAGATCAAGGCAGCTACGGCCGCCAGGCCGATGACCGCCGCCAACACCAATCGTTTTTGCATGGTTACGCCTCCAAAAATTTGTCTCAAGATGCGGCTCGCACCCGGCGCCAGGTGCGCAAGCCTTGTGATGAACCGTTCTGGCGAGGGTTGCGCTTCCTTCGCCAGTCTTGCCTCGAATCGCTCCCAGGCATCCTCCGCCGGAGCGACGTGGGCGGCCCGGCGCTGCAGCGCCGCACCGACCTGCCCCTGCATTGCCATCAGCAGAGACAATTCCTCCCGGCAGGAACAACAGCCGGACAAATGATCGTGGATCAGGGTCTGTTCGGAAGGGGTCGTTTCGCCATGACTGTAAGCGACCAATAGAACCTGTACTTCTTCACATTTCATGGGACACCTCCACTTCCGCCACAAAATCACGTCGGGAGTCAGATTGCAACGCCCGGCGCAGCAATTTAACCGCCAGATCGAGCCGGGACTTGACCGTCCCCAGCGGAATTTCCAGAATCTGGGCGATTTCCGCGTAAGACAATTCCCAGGAATAACGCAGCACCACCACCGCACGCAGTTTTTCGCTCAGCGCACTCACAGCCTGCCAGGCGGCTTCATCTTCCTCCTGCCGCCCCGCATACAGATCAACCGTCACAAGCGTTTCTTCCAGCGGAACGGACAGAGGGCTGCGTCTCCTCCGGTAGTTCAGGCAGCGGTTGATGGTAACGCGGTGCAGCCAGGTGCTGAAAGCCGCTCGCTGCGGGTCGTAGCTCGTTAGCGAACGATACACCTGCACAAAGACTTCCTGGAGCACGTCCTCTGCATCGCCGCGATCGCCCAACATCAGGTAAGCGCTGCGGTACACCAGGTTCTTGTAGCGTTCGAACAAGGCAGCAAAGGCCTCGCGGTCGTTGGCCTGGGCGCGGCGGATCAGTCGTACGGTGTCGTCATTCATTCTGTCTGGCATACACTATACTATACACACCGGCGCTTCGAAAAGTTCGGTTGGCAGATTCCCCCTCTGAGTTTTCCGCCAACTTTTTAAATGGCGTGTCCCTTGAACTGGCTGACGTACAACTGATGGTAGAACCCGCGCCGTTCGAGCAATTGTTGGTGATTGCCCTGCTCGACAATCTCGCCGTCGCGAATCACCACCACATGATCGGCGTCGCGAATCGTGCTCAGGCGGTGCGCAATCACAAAGCTGGTGCGTCCAGACATCAATTTCAACAACGCCCTCTGGATGCGCGCTTCGGTACGGGTATCCACACTGCTGGTGGCTTCATCCAGGATCAAAATAGCCGGGTCGGCCAGAATGGCGCGGGCAATCGCCAGCAACTGGCGCTGCCCCTGACTGAGATTGCCGGCGCGCTCCGATAACCGGGTCCGGTAGCCTTCGGGCAGTTGGCAGATGAAATGATCGGCGTCGGCCAGGCGCGCCGCGGCGACACATTCTTCATCGCTGGCTTCCAACCGGCCGTAGCGAATGTTTTCCATCACCGTATCCGAGAAAAGGAAAGTATCCTGTAACACCAGCCCCAACTTACGCCGCAGGTCAGCTTTGCGCACCGTGCGGATATCCTTGCCATCGATGGTGATATTGCCGTCCTGAACTTCATAAAAGCGGGTCAGCAGGTTGATGATGGTGGTCTTGCCGGCCCCGGTCGGCCCGACCAGGGCGATGCTGTGCCCGGCCCACGCTTCCAGGGTCATATTTTTGAGCACCGGCTGACCGGCATGATAGCCGAAGGTCACGTCATTGAAACACACCTGCCCCTCAACCGGCTCCAACCCCAGCGGCTCGGGCACGTCTGGCGCTTCAGGCTGCCGATCGATGATCTCAAACACCCGTTCTGCCCCGGCCAGGGCGCCTTGAATGGCATTGTAAATATTGGCCAGCTGGCGCAGCGGCTGGATGAAATTCTGCCCGTAGCTGATAAAGGTAGCAATCATCCCCACCGTCGCCAGACCCTGCAACGCCAGCCAGCCCCCCAGACCGGCCAGGACGATCACAAAGAAATTCCCCAGCACGTTGGTTAACGGCATGAGTAACATGGCGTAGGTATTGGCGGATAACGCCGCCCGGTAAACTTCCTGATTGTGCTGGCGAAATGTCTCGAGAACCGTATCGTTGCGCTGGAAGGCCTTGACCACTTTCTGCCCACTGATGGCTTCTTCCATCACGCCGTTCAACCCGCCCAGGTGTTTTTGCAATTCGCGGAACCCCTTGCGCGTGTAGCGGGCAACGAAGTTGGTAAACCAGAACATAATCGGCACCACCAGCAGGGTGGCCAACGCCAACCAGTGGTTCAGCACAAACATGGCCGCCAGGATGCCTGCCAGCGACAGAACGCCGGCAAACAACGAGATGATATTCTGAGAAACGGCCTGGTTAATCGCATCGATGTCGTTGGTCAAACGGCTCATCAGTTCGCCGGCCGGGTTGGTGTCAAAAAAGCCGACGGACAGCGTCTGTAAGTGGGCAAACAGATCGCTGCGCAGTTGCTTCAAGGCCTGCTGCGAAAGATCCGCCATCCTCCAGTTTGCGGCTGCCTGGAACAGATTGTTGAACACATACACAACCAGCATCCACATCGCCATGCGCGCCAGCCCGGCGGCGTCTTTGCCGGCGATGAAATGGTCGATGGCCACCCCCATCAAATAGGGCCCCAACAGCCCCAGGAGGGTATAGGCAAGCACGAGCGCCATCACCACCACCAGGCGCCAGCGGTACGGCTTGAGATAATCCACCAGCCGCGACAGCGCCCAACGTGGATTTTGCGCCTTCTCGATCCGCCCTACGGCAGACGGCCGGCGATCCATCATGCGTGTGCGCATATTCCCCCCGCCCGGATTATTAGAAGAAGCCATCATGCCTGCACCTCCGCCGCTGCCAGTTCACCCTCACCCTCGATTTGCAGCCCACCCCCCAGCTGCGATTCGTAGATTTCCTGATAAATCGCGCTGGAGGACATCAACTGGCGGTGGGTGCCCTCTGCCACGATCCTGCCCTTATCCAGCACCACAATCTTATCGGCGTTCAACACCGTGCTGATGCGCTGCGCCACCACAAAACAGGTGCGCCCCTTCATAAGCTGCTCCAAAGCAGCTTGAATCTTGATTTCCGTTTCCACATCCACCGCGCTGGTGCTGTCATCCAGGATCAGGATTTTAGGGCAGGTGAGCAGCGCCCGCGCAATCGCCACCCGCTGCTTTTGTCCGCCCGATAGATTCACCCCGCGTTCTTCCACGCGTGTGTCGTACCCCTGGGGAAAAGAGCGGATGAAATCGTGCGCCTGAGCCGCTCGCGCCGCAGCCACGATTTCTTCATCGCTGGCCTCCGGGCGCCCGTAGGCGATGTTATCACGGATCGTACCCGAGAACAGCACCGCCTCCTGCGGCACGATGCCAATCTGAGCCAGTAAAGACTCTTCTTGAAGCTGGCGAATATCGACGCCGTCGATACACACCTGCCCTCCGTCGACGTCGTAGTAACGGGGAATCAGGTTGACCAACGAAGTCTTGCCCGCCCCGGTGGCGCCCAAAATGGCCACCGTCTGGCCGGCCTCAGCCACCAGGTTGATATCTTCCAGCACCCGTGTGTCGCCGCTGCCTTTATAACGAAAACTGACCTGCCTGAACTCAACCCGCGCCGCGGTCGAGGCAGACAGCGCCACGGCGCCTGCCGCCGGCTGCACCTGGGGAACGACGTCCAACACCTCGGCGATGCGTTTGGCCGAGGCCATCCCGCTCGCCCACGTATTGGCCAGTTGGGTCATCATAATCAACGGCCCCATGGTGGTGAGCAAATAGTTGGTGAAAGCCACAATCTGCCCCAGCGATAGATCGCCGCGGATGGCCTGTAGCCCACCCGACCAGATCACGATCACCATGCCGGCGTTAACAAAAATGGTCAACAGCGGCGACATGGTCGACATCCACTGCATCACCCGTTTGGTGTGCGCCGTCAGATCCTGGTTGGCGGCTTCAAAACGCCGGCCCTCGTATTCCGCCCGCACAAAAGCTTTTACCAGCCTGGCGCCGGCAATATTCTCCTGTAAAACGGTGTTCAGGCGATCCAGCTTCTGCTGTACGCTGCGAAAGAGCGGCTCCATATTCACGCTAAAAATGACAATCACCGCCGAAGTCACCAGCAGCAGCGGGATCATGGTCATGGCCAGGCCGGGGCTGGTATTGAACATCAGTAGCAGACTGCCGATCATCATCAAAGGCGCCCGCGAGCCAATGCGCAGCGAGACCTGATAAACCCGCTGCACAGCCGCGGTGTCGCTGCTGAGCCGCACCATCAGGTTCCCCGTACTGTAACGATCCAAATCGCCAAAAGAAAATTGCTGGATCTTGATGAACAACGTCTGGCGCAGGTCACGTCCCACCCCCTCCCCCACCTGGATGGAATAAATGTTGTTGGCAATGGCCACAATGGCATCCAGGATCGAGATGCTCAACATCAAAATCGAGGTCTGCACCACCACAGCCATGTCGTTTTGCCGGATGCCCTGATCGATGATGCGCTGAATCAGGCGCGGGATGGACAGATCCATCAAAACCATCAAAATCAACAGCACAAAGGCCGCCATTGCCTGCGTGCGGTACGGTTTAATAAATTTCGCCAACCGGTATAAATGCTTCATCGTTTTCAAATTCCACTATCAGAAATTAACGGCGGGTCCGCGCTCCAACGGGGTTGTCACCCTGCCCCTTTATGTACCTGCCCGATTAACCGTCCAGGGCCTTTTTTAACAATTCCAGCGAACGGGCGATCGTGGCAAGCTCCTCGGTGTTCAGCCCCGCCAGCCTGGCGGACATCCAGGCGCGATTCTCCTTGAAAATGGCCTGGATCAAATCCTGCCCGACGGGCGTCAACGTTAGCTTCACATAACGCCGGTCGTGACAATCCTGCTGGCGGGTGATCAGCCCCTTCTCCACCAGCGCATCCAGCGCCTGGCTGATGGCCGAACGGCTGATTTGTTTGACATCCGCCAGGTCGCTGACCGAACTGGCTCCTTTGCGCATATGCCGCAGGATGTGAAACTGTTCGACGGTGATATCAAATTGCTCAACCGTGACCAGATTGACCTGCCGGCGTACCCTGTGCCAGGTCGGCGGGATGGCTTCCCAAAAACGCTCGATGGCCATCTGTAAAGCCGCTTCGTGCTCCACATCGGGTAACATCATTTTGCCTCTTGGTTAATCGACTTAATAGTTAATCTTCTAAACTATTATCTCCACAAACCCCGCAGTTGTCAAGAAATAGTCCGTGCCAGGATGTTCTTAATCTGGGTGAGCGCAGTCACTTCTGGCATTACACCTGTCACCGGAAAAAGGGGCGCATCCGCTTTTACCCGTATGCCTTGCTATAATGGCATCCCAGACGGACATGGAATCGATTTATGAACTTCTGAGGAACTTCTGGCTCATGCTGCAACAGGGACAACTGCCGGAAATTGGCCGTTGGAACTACGTCTTGCTCGCCGCCCTGGTCGCTATTGAAGGCCCCCTCGCCACCTTGTTGGGAGCCGTGGCGGCTTCAACCGGGTTAATGCGCCCCTGGGCGGTCTTCTGCGCCGCGGCCGCCGGCAATCTCACCGCCGATTCGTTGTGGTACCTGGCCGGATACAGCGGAAAAATCGAGGTCGCCTTGCACCTGGGCAGCCTTTTCCGCCTTAAACGCGAGCAGGTCGAACGTCTGACCGACGCCATGCACCAACATGGCGTAAAAATCCTCTTTTTTGCCAAGCTAACCGCCGGCTTCATGATCCCTTCTCTGCTTGCCGCCGGGCTGGTACGTCTGCCCTGGAAACGCTGGTTCCCGGCGTTGTTAATCGCCGAAACGATCTGGACCGGTCTGCTGGTGCTCATCGGGTATTACACCACCCAGGCAATCACGCTGGTATCCCGAGATCTGAGTACCCTGATCGTCGCCGCTTCGATCGTTTTCCTCCTCGTTCTCCTCTGGGGAGGACGGCGTGCCCTGAAAAACGCGCAGACGGTCGATACAACCCTCCATGCCGAAAACGACCCTCAATAGAACCTGGGTGACCTGTCTATCGTTTCACCTGGCAGGCAAACACCCATAAACAGGAAACTGGACAGTGAAAATCTTAATCACCGGTACCACCTACCCGCCCGCTTTTAACGGGCAGGCGATGTTTACTGCCAATCTGGCAGAGGGCCTGGCCCGGCGCCGACATGAGGTCTGGGTGGCGACGCCATCCGACCGCGGTAAGCCCTACCAGGAAGAACGCAACGGCGTACACATTTTCGCCGTGAGCGCCATCGAGTTAAAGGTGCTGCACAGCCAGGCATACGTCAACCCCTTCCCCGACCGGGAAGTGGACGAGGTCTTCCGCTGCTTCTCACCCGAAATCGTCCACCTGCACGACCGCTACCCGCTCAGCGAGAGCATATTGCGCTGCGCCCGCCGCAAACACCTCCCCGTGGTGGGCACCAACCACTTCGTGCCAGAAAACATCGCCCCTTACATTCCGCTGCTGCCGCTGGCCTGGCCGCTATTCAGCCAGCTGGCGTGGTGGTGGATGAAATCCGTGTACGACCAGCTAGATCTGGTGACGGCGCCCTCCACCACGGCGGTCAACCTCTTGAAAGCGCAGCGCGTCAGGGCGCCGCTCGAAGCGGTATCCTGCGGGGTCAATCTGGAACATTTCTACGGTGACCGCCGCCTCGACCGGAGCGCCATTCGCCGCAGGCATCACCTGGACGAAACCCGCACCACCTTTCTTTTCGTCGGCCGGGTGGACGCCGAAAAGAAACTCGACGTACTGATCCGCGCCATCCAATACCTGAACCGGGCGGATATCCAGCTGGCCGTGGTTGGGGCCGGCGCAGCGCTGAACAAATACCGCCAATTGGCCCAGGAACTGGGGGTGACCGACCAGGTTCGCTTCACCGGTTTTGTCACCGACCAGGACTTACCCGCCTTGCTCGCCAGTGTGGACATCTTCAGTATGCCCAGCGAGGCAGAACTGTTGAGCATCGCCAGCCTGGAAGCGATGGCCAGCGGCCTGCCGCTGCTGGTGGCGCGTGCCAAAGCGCTGCCCGAACTGGTGGAAGAAGGTCTGAACGGTTACTGTTTTGAACCCGGCAACATCGTTGACGCCGCACAGTGCATGGCCAGGCTGGCCGACCATCCCGAGCAGTGGGCTCAGATGGGTACGGCCAGCCTGAAGAAGGTGCAGACCCACAGCCTGGATAACGTCATCAGGCGTTACGAAGAACTGTACACGGCCTGCCTGCACAAAATGAACTGACTCAGCGCAGCACGCTATCCGCCATAATAAGCCTTGATGAACAGTTCGCGGATTTCGCTGATCAAAGGATAACGCGGGTTGGTGCCGATGCACTGATCGTCAAAGGCTTCTTCGGCCAGTTCGTCGACCCGCGCCATAAACTCGCCTTCGTCGATGCCATATGCACGGATGCTGGCCGGGATGTCTAGCTGTGCCTTGAGTTCATCGATGGCCCGCATCAGGTTGGCCACCTTCTCCTCTGGCGTCTGCCCGCCCAGTTCGAGGAAATCGGCAATGCGCGCATAGCGCACGCTCACCGCCGGGTAACGGTACTGCGGGAAGGCCGCCTGCTTGGTCGGGTTGTCATCGGCGTTATAAGCAATGACGGTGTTAATCAGCAGACCGTTGGCAATGCCATGCGGGATGTGGAAGGCTGCACCCAGTTTGTGCGCCATGGCGTGGCACAGCCCCAAAAAGGCGTTGGCAAAGGCCATGCCCGCCATACTGGCGGCGTCGTGCACCTTCTCGCGGGCGCGGGCGTCACCTGCGCCTTCCTGATAGGCTGCCGGCAGGTACTTGAACAACATGCGCAGCGACTCGTACGCCATCGCATTGGAGTAATCCGTCGCCATCACCGATACGATGGCCTCGACGGCATGCGTGACCGCGTCGATACCGGAAGCGGCAGTAATCGCACGCGGCATGTCCATCACCAGATCGGCGTCGATCACTGCCATGTTGGGCGTCAGAGCATAGTCGGCAATCGGGTATTTACTGCCGTCGCGTTCGTCGGTGACCACAGCAAAGGGTGTAACCTCCGAACCGGTACCGGACGTGGTTGGGATGGCGACCAGCATGGCCTTCTTGCCCACATTGGGGAAGGAGTAAATCCGTTTGCGGATGTCCATAAAACGCAGGGCCAGCCCTTCAAACCTGACCTCTGGCTCTTCGTACATCAGCCAGATGATCTTGGCGGCATCCATCGGCGAACCGCCGCCCAGGGCCATGATCACATCGGGCTTGAAAGCATGGATCTGCTCCAGGCCCTTATAGATGTTTTCCAGCGTCGGGTCGGCCTGCACTTCGTGGAAACACTCGCACTTGATCCCCAGCGGTTCCAGGATGGCGGTGACGCGATCGACGAAACCCAACTCAAACAGCATCGGGTCGGTGACGATAAAGACGCGTTTCTTGCCTTCCAGTTCCTGCATCGCCTCGGCCAGGCAGCCGCGCTTGTGGTAAAGTTTGGGCGGGACGCGGAACCAGAGCATATTCTCACGCCGCTCGGCCACCGATTTGATATTGATCAGGTGCTTGACGCCCACGTTTTCGCTGACCGAATTACCGCCCCAGCTTCCACAGCCCAGCGTCAATGAGGGTTCGAGGCGGAAGTTGTACACATCGCCGATGGCGCCCTGCGAGGAGGGCATATTGATCAGGATGCGGCCGGTCTTGGAACGCATCCCAAAGTACTGGATGCGTTCCAGGTTGTCTTTGGCAGTATACAGTACCGAGGTGTGCCCCATTCCGCCCAGTTCCACCAGGCGGTGAGCCATCTCGACCCCTTCTTCAAAACTCTTGCAGCGAATCAGGCCCAGAGTTGGCGAGAGTTTTTCCAGCGCAAACGGTTCATTGGCTGAAATCTCGCCGAATTCACCGATCAACACCTCGGTATTGGCCGGCACCTGCAAACCGGCCAGGGCGGCAATCTTCGTCGCCGGCTGGCCGACAATGGTCGGGTTGACGGCGCACTGCTTGGGATCCATTAGAATCGCACCCAACTGCGCCTTTTGCTCGGGCGTCAACAGGTAGGCGCGCCGGCGGGCAAATTCAGCGATGACCGCATCATAAATCGCCTCGTGCACGATCACGCACTGTTCCGAGGCGCAAATCATGCCGTTGTCGAAGGTTTTGCTCAGAATGATCGAGTTAACCGCCATACGGATGTCGGCCGTTTCATCGATCAGCGCCGGGGTGTTGCCGGCCCCGACCCCGATGGCCGGCTTGCCGGAGGAATACGCCGCCCGCACCATGCCCAGCCCGCCCGTCGCCAGGATCAGGTTGATGCCGGGGTGCGTCATCAGGCGATTGGTCATCTCCAGCGAGGGCGCCCCAATCCAGCCAATGATGTCGTCCGGCGCTCCGGCGCGCACCGCCGCCTCCAGGATGATCGCCGCCGCCCGTGCGGTCGCCTTCTTGGCGCGCGGATGGGGTGAGAAGATGATGCCGTTGCGCGTCTTGAGCGCAATCAGCGCCTTGAAAATAGTCGTGGAGGTCGGGTTGGTGACCGGCACAATGCCGCAAATCAGGCCCAACGACTCGGCAAACTTCTGAATACCGTTGGCCCGGTCTTCTTCGATCAAGCCGCAGGTCTTACTGTTACGATATTGGTTATAGATATACTCCGAGGCAAAGTGATTCTTGATCACCTTGTCTTCAACGATCCCCATGCCGGTCTCGGCCACGGCGTCCTTCGCCAGGCTGATGCGCTCGGCGCTGGCCGCCAGCGAAGCCTCGCGGAAAATACGATCCACCTGCTCCTGCGAAAACGTGGCGAACACCGCCTGGGCGCGTTTGACACGCGCAACCAGCTCGTCCAGTTCCTCGATCGTTTTAGCGCCTTGCAAATAAGCATCCCGGTCCACCACAATCGTACCCGTCTGGATAGCATACGTCAGTTCACTCATTTTTACCTCACTCCTCTCAATATCCGTTGCCAACGATCCCGTTGGCCTGGCGTTCTTGATTGCTCTGCTTGTGAATTTCATCACAAACAGATTGTATAGGAGTGCCCCACCGCCTGTCATCAACAAAAAGGTTGATCTTTTATCAACCATTTTATGGCTAACCGAAAACCCCGCCGGCAACGCACAGCCGGCGTTATACCGCCCCGGCAGATCGCTCAAACAGGATGGGCAGGATATGCAGGATGAAAAGCAGGTTGAGGGTGCTTCCGGATGATCGACCGGCGACACCGGTGTCTCAAGCCGCAAAGCTTTTCTTTGCGCCCCCGCGCCTTTGCGTTGCGCCATCCCGGAACGGTAGGGGCGGGTCTCAAACC
>CAZHTS010000080.1:0-20616 GCA_964535315.1 uncultured Anaerolineaceae bacterium | reverse complement strand
ATTAATCCTGGGTAGATTGCCGTGCCTTAAACAGGATGGGCAGGATAGACAGGATATTTAAAGAGCTTTCTTTGCGTCTCTGCGTTAGGCCTTTTGGCTGGCAAGCGCTGCGGTAAATTGCCGTGCTTTAAACAGGATGGGCAGGATAGACAGGATGTTTAAAAGCTTTCTTTGCGATAAGCTTTGCGGCTTATCGCTCGGGCCGCGTGTGATCGTCGTGATAACTGGCGGTCATGGAGGGCGGGGGCAAGCCCCGCACCCTACGGCAGACGCCCACATTCCCCCGCACGCCCCCCATCCCCTGTAGGGGCGGCCCTTGCGGCCGCCGCCGCGTATCTGGCACGCCTCCCCGGGCGGGGGCGAGCCTCGTCCGTACAGGCCGGCGAGGCCTCAGGCCGCCTGCGACCAGGTGCGCATGAGCTGTGCGAAGAACTGCACCATGTGGCCCAGGTCGTCCACGCCGATGCGCTCGTTGGTGCCGTGAATGCTGGACAGCGTTTCGCTGTCGACCAGGCAGGGCATGAAGCGATAGACCTGCGGACACAGGCGGGTGTAATGACGCGCATCGCTGGCGCCCAGCATCAGGTACGGCGCCACGGCGGTGACATTGGGGAATACCTGGTAGATGGTCTGTTGCAGGCTGCGGTAGATGGTGGTGTCGATGGGGGAACAGGGGGTGGCCTCGCTGTGGCTGCCCTCACGCACCCGCAGCTGGACGCGTTCGTCGCCGATGACCGCCCGGCAGCGTTCGCACACCATGGCGATGTTGTCGCCGGGCAACAGGCGGAGATTGACCAGCGCCTCGGCCCGCGCCGGCAGCACATTTTCCTTGACGCCGCCGTGGAACACAGTCACGGCGGTGGTGGTGCGGATGATGGCGCTCATGCGCGGGTTGGCCGACAGCCGGCGCGTTACCATCCGGCGCGTCAGCCACAGGTTGGCAAAGGCAAACTGCATGCCAAAGGAGGCCACACTGCCCAGACTGCGCATCATCGGCAGCATCCGTTCCGGGTGGGCGGGGAAGGGATTGGCCTCCAGGTGCGCCAGCGCCATGGACAGGATGCCGATGGCGGTCTGCGCCGGCGGGGTGGACGAATGACCGGGTTCACCTTCCACACTCAGTTCAAGCGTCACGTGGCCTTTTTCGGCCGTGCCGATCAACGCCACCGGCCCAACCACGCCGCTGATCAACCCTTCGGTAATCATGCCGCCTTCGTCGAGCACGGCCTCGAGCTGCACGCCGCGTTCTTCCAGCAGGGCTGCAATTTGTCGTGCGCCTTCGCCGCCCAGTTCCTCGTCGTGCCCAAACGCCAGGTAGATGTCCCGCTGCGGGCGAAAGTCCTGCTCCAGCAGGTGTTCCACCGCTTCCAGCAGGGTAATTAAGGTCGACTTGTCATCCAGCGCGCCGCGCCCCCATACCTGCCCGTCGGCGATGTCGCCGCTGAAGGGCGGGTGCTGCCAGGCGTCCAGGGTGGTCTCTTCGACCGGCACCACGTCCTGGTGGGCGGCAAACAGCAGCGCCGGCAGGTCTGGCTGCTGCCCGGCCCAATGATACAGCAGGCTGTATTCTCCTACCACCTCGCGTTTCAGGCTGGCGTGAACCTGCGGGTACATCTTTTCCAGCCGGGCGTGCAGGTCGAGCAGCGCCTGGCAGTCCTGCGGGCTGCCTTCTGGCGTGGAGATGGTCTCGAGACGCAGCGTTTCGGCCAGGTGCCCGGCCACGCGGCCGGCTTCGATCTCGGCCAGTTCGACGGGCTGCGCCGTTTCGTTGCGCATCGGGAAGGTGACCGTACGGATCAGCAGAAATGCTCCCACAAACAACACCAGGACGAACAGAACGATGAGCAGGTTAATCAGCATGGTAGTTTCAAACGCACACCTGTTGCCAGGCGCACGTATCCTCCTCTAAAAGATGAAACGTGTGTGTGGATTACGGTGCGGTTCAGGGCAATACCCACAACTGGGGCTCGCCGAGCCGGACGTCGAACTGGATGGAGCGCAATTTGTCTTTGCGGTCGGCCTCGATGCCAAGCACGATGAACTCGGCGTAGGGGCGCACGTCTTGCGGCAGGATGGTCACCGCCGCAAACGGCGCCGCATATTGCGTCGCGGTGACGTCCGGCGGGGTGCGCAGCATCTGCGTTCCCACCGCGATCACCTGATCGAGCGGCAGGGCAAAGGCCGGGATAAAGAAACGGTGCGGCGCCTGCCAGAAACTGCCGGCCTCTTTGGCTTCGTTGCCCGAGTAGGTCTTGCGCTCGCCCAACGTTACCTGCCCTTCGGCCACCCAGAAAGGCCGGGCCGGGCCGTTGGGCGGCAGGTTGGCGGCGTAATGGATGTCCAATGACTTCAGGCTTGCTTCGTTGGATAGAATCTGGCCCTGCCCGCACTGCGTACATACCCAGGCGACCTCGTTGGGTTGGGCCAGGATGGGCGTCTGACAGCGAATGCAGACCAGAGGGGTGAGCCGAATGGGTTGGGTCACGTGCGCCTCCCCTTATTTAAAACGGTTGATCTGATCGAGCGCCTTGCTGGCAAATTTGAACGCCCCCGCGGCGGTTTGATCGCTGGCTGTGTAGCGGCGATACTCGTAATGTTCGCCGTAGCGGAAGGTATGGTAGGCAAAATACATCATGCCCAACCCGACCACGAACAATATCGCGGCAACTTCGCCGCCGTCGTTATCCTTCCCCGAGAGGATCAGCAGCGGCAGATCGATCGAGGTGAACGCCCCGGCGGCCATCCCGCCCACCAGCACGGCGGCGCGGTAGAGGGTGTTGCCGGGCGCTTTGCCGTACAACACTTCGCCCGAGAAGCCGTCCACCACCACCTGGAAAGAACGCCCGCGGTACAGGTAGCGCATGACCCACATGGGGTAATATACCAGCCCCAGCTTGGGGCGCACCACGCGCACGAACTGCTGTTCCAGGCGATCCAGTTTGGTCTTCTCGCGCATGCGCTGTTCGAAATCGGCCTGGGCGGACTGGAGCGCTTCCTCGGCCGACCCCACCGGTTCGAAAACCATGCCGCTGCGGTGCAGCGCTTCGGCGTCGAAGACTTCTAACTGCCGGCCGGCCAGGCTGAGCATGTTGACGCCAAATTCGCCCACGTCACAGGCGGCGCTGTTCCAGTTTAATTCTTCGATGGCCTTGACCTCGCGCGGCTCGTAGTGCTTGTCGTCGCCGCTGCCGACCTGTTCCTGGCCGAAGGCCCAGGCCAGCCCCTGGCCCCACACCGTCCAGAAGGGCAGGTGCAGCAGGAATGCTTCGCTCAATCTGGCCTCGCGCCGGGCGCTGCCGGCGATGGCCATGTTGCCGCTCAGAAAGCGCTGAAAGGCCTGCAAGGCCTGTTCGTGCTGCACCCGGCAGGGCACCTGGTAACGGCTGACGCCGTGTTCACCCTGCACCGTCGAGCGCAGGTCGCAGTAGGGGCAGATGACGATCACCTGGCCTTCGGGGATCGGTACCATCCCGCCGCAGCGGGGACAACTCAATCCGTGGAGTGCTTCGTTTGTGCTCATACTTTGGACGCCACCCAGACCGCCAGAGCAAACAGGAAAGGCGCCGCCAGCGCTCCCAGACCGCAGGTGATGGCGATGCCCACGCCGCGGCCTTCGCCGCCGGCGAAGACCGGGACGAGCGCCAGGCACAGGTAGACCAGGGCGGTGACGAGGCCCGCCACCACGTAAGGCGCTTCAGATTTAGAGGGGAAGATGTTGGCCAGGACGCTGCCGGTGGCGGCTTCGACCAGAGCGGTGTACTGAGTGTTTTTGTACTGATATTTGAACAGATAGACCGGCACGTGTACCAGGGCGCTCTCGCGCACGGTCACATCGCCGGCGCTTTGCTTGAGCCACTGCCGGGCGGCCTCCAGCGGCACGCTGGGCGGCACGGCCTGCGCATCCAGCCCGCCGTCGTAGCGTTGCAGGTCGCCGGCCGGCAGCGCCAGTTTGCGCAGCTCGGTGACCGAAGTGGCCGCCGCCGGCTCGAGCAGGATGCGTTCCTTCTCGTCGGGCTTTCCCAGGCGGAAATACCACAGCGGAAAGTATTGGAACCCTTGAGCGACGATTTGGGCCTTCTTGTCCAGGTCTTTGACCGTCTGCGCCCCGGACATCCAGCGCGCCAGGGCAGCGCGGGCCTGCTCCACCGTCAACGTCGGCGCCAGCGACCAGTGGAAGACGACCTGGGATTTATCCAGATACACGGTCGCGCTGCAATACGGGCAGGTGACGAACGATTGACCTTCGTCCGGGTGGAGCTCTCCGCCGCATTGGGTACAGGTGAATTGTGTAACAGGCGCGGGTGTGTTCATAATAAAAGATTATAGCATAACCCGCCGCGCGTACACACCGGCTGTGACCGTCCGCTCTTTTTCAGGGAGCAGGTCAGACTCCCTGTCTCTCGAGGAGAGGATGGGGCGAGGGTGAAAGCCCTGTTTACCTGCATGCCAATCGCCCGGACAGATTCCCCCCTCACCCGGCCTCTCCCCCGCTGGGGCGAGGAGTCAGACTCCCTATCCATCGAAGATAGGGCTGGGGTGAGGGCGCGATCTTCAGGAGCCGGGCTCCACCCGGTCGAATTGAGCTGCATGCTTCGGCGGCGCGGCGGCTTTTGCCAGGGTAAACACATCCACCGTCTGCGATTTGCCGCGCACTGCCAGCGGCGGCAGCGGCTGCCCCTCCAGCGCCCGGTACAGGCGGGCGGCATGGTGGGTCTGGGCATCCATCAAGACCGGGTGGCCGAGTTCTTTGGTCATGGTTTGCAGGCGGGCAGCCAGGTTGACGGCGTCGCCGATAACGGTGTATTCCAGGCGCTGCTCGCCGCCCACGTTGCCGGCTACCACCGGCCCGGTGGCAATGCCAATGCCGATACGCAAGATTTGGGCATTTTGCGCCACCTGCTCCTGGTTGAATTTTTCCAGCGCCGCCAGCATGCCCTCGGCGGCGCTGACCGCCCGGGCGGCGTAATCCTGGGCCGGGTTTAACGGCGTGCCGAAGATGGCCAGGATCGAGTCGCCGCCGAATTTATTGACAATGCCGCCCTGCTGGACGATGACCGCCACCATATGGCGCATATAGTGGTTGAGCAGAGCCAGCAGTTCTTGCGGCGGCAGGTGTTCGCTCAGGCTGGTGAATTCGCGGATGTCCGAGAACAAAACACTGCATTCGACCACCTCGCCTTCCAGGCGCGTACCCGCTTCGAGCGCCGCCCGGGCGATCTCGGGGCTGACGTACACGTTGAGCAGGTTGCGCAGCAGTTCGCCGCGGCGCAAACCGGCAACCATGTCGTTGAACCCTTCGGAGAGCATGCCCACCTCGTCGTTCGAGGAGACTGCCGCCTGGGCGTTCAGGTCGTTTTGCTCCACCCGTTCCATCTGCGCCTGTAGCTGTTTGATGGGGACGACGATGGTGTGGGTCACGGTCCAGGCCATCCCCACGCTGGTCACAATGGATACGCTGACCACGAATACAATCAGGATCCACAGGTTGTTCAACACGATCTGTGGGTTGGGCGCGCTGAGCAACGTTTCGGCGCGCTGATAAGCCAGGATGGCCAGGATGAGGGTCGGGTACAGGCTGGTGAGCAGGAAGGCGATCAGCAGGCGGGTGAGGACGGGCAGGCGAAAGGCCTGCGCGGCGCTCAGTTTGCCGTCGGGGAAGAAGACCGGCAGGATGGGACGCCAGGCCAGTTCGTACAGGGTGAAACTGATGGCGGTGGTCAGCACCCCGCTGACGCCGACGATGCTGAGAAACTGGCGCCAGGAAAAGGTCGCCTCGTTGAAGCCGAAGAACAATCCGGCCAGCACCCACATCCCCAGGCTGGTGAGGGTGTCGCGCAACGGCGCTTCCAGGATGATGCGTTTTACCCGGCGGGGTACTTCACTGGCCGGCAGGCCGGCCTGGATGTTGTTGTACCAGGTCTGGATCAGGGCGTCGGTGCGGTTGGTGAAAAACACCCCCAGCGCCAGCAAGAAGGCGGTCAACGTGCTGAACAGGATGATCTGGTAGCTGTTGACCTGGCTGAGCGCCATCTGGCCTTTGGGCAGCGGGTCGATGACGCTGAAGAACAGGAAGATGACCAGCGCGCCGCACAGATTGGAAAACAGCACCACCAGGGTGGTGCGGCTGGAAATGATTTTATAGGGCGGCGGCGTGGTCATGCGCTAACCCGGAAACAGTTTCTCTAACAGCGCTGGGGCGAAACGCGCCACGGTGTCGCTGCTGATGCCATTTTCTTTGCAGATGGCGGCGTACAGATCCACGCTTGGGCGGCGCAGGCGCACCTGGGTGGCCACATCCAGTCCCCACAGCCCGAAGCGCTGCGACCAGCCGCGCTCCCACTCGAAGTTGTCGACCAGCGACCAGTGGAAATAACCCTGGATCGGCCAGTTGAAGTTCACCGCCCGCCAGACCTGGTGGATATGTTCCAGCGTGTAACGCGGGCGCAGGGTGTCGTTGGCGTCTTCCACGCCGTTCTCGGTCACGATCAAGGGGATGTTGAAACGCCGCGCCCACTTGAGCACCGTGGATAAGCCGGCGGGGACGTTGGCAATGAAACCGGTGGGGCTGGTTTCTGCCCCCGGCGGGAAGTTGCGCCGGCCGAACAGATAGCCGGGCTGGCCGAAATCGAACGTCACCAGGTCTTCGGTGTAGTAGTTGATCCCCAGGAAATCCTGGGTCTTGATCGCCTCGGGCACAGACGCCCGGCGCAGCACTGTGTCCAGTTTGCCGTTGACCAGCGCCAGCGGGAAGGCCTCGTTAAAGATTCTGGATTGCAGCCGGCTGATCCAGACGTCCGGGCCGAACCACGGACGGGCCGGGCGCAGGTTACGATAGTGCATGGCGATGCCCACGCGCGCTTCGGGTTGGATGGCGTGGATGGTGCGGTAGGCGGCGGCGTGGCCGCGCAGCAGGTTGCGCATGACCACAAAGGCCAGGTTCAGGTCGTTCTTCCCCGGCGGAAAACCGCCGTCGGCGTATCCGCCCAGGGTGTAAATGTTGGGTTCGTTGATCGTACACCACAGCGAGACGTACTCTCTCAGCGCCTCGACCACCTTGCGCACGTAGCTATTAAATAATTCGGGCGTCTTGTCGTTTTCCCAACTGCCCTGTTCATACAGCCACAGCGGATCGCTGAAATGGTGCAGGGTGACCATTGGGGTAATGTTGCGCTCGCGCAGGCCGCGCACCATCTGGCGATAATAATCCAGGGCGTGTTCGTCCCAGCGATCCGGAGAAGGCTGGATGCGGCTCCACTCAATCGAAAGACGGTGGGCGTTCTGGCCCGTTTCGGCGGCGCGGTCGAAATCTTCCTTCCAGCGTCCGCCCCACCAGTCACAGGCCAGCCCCGAGCGGTCGCCGTTGCGGATGCGCCCGGCTTCGGCCTCCCAGACCGCCCAGTTGTTGTTGGTGTTGTTGCCTTCTACCTGGTGCGAGGCGGTGGCCGTTCCCCACAGGAAACCGGTCGGGAAATAAAAGGTTGCTTGCGGCATCGTTATACTCCTTGCGGTGAAAACAGAAACTATCAGCCAGAGTATAATAATTATACTGTGGCTTTGTAAATGAATTTCCGGAGTTCGCTTGTCTGCTGATTTGTTTCGCCAGGGAATCGCCGCCGTTCGGGCTGGACGCCGGGAAGAGGGGCGTGAGTTGTTGTTGCAGGTCGTCGAGCAGAACCCGCAGCACTTGATGGCCTGGTTGTGGCTGAGCGACCTGATGGATGCGACAGAAGATCGTATCGTTGCCCTCGAAAATGCCCTTACCCTCCAGCCCGATCAACCCCAGGTGCTTATGCGCCTGGAGCAATATCGCGTCGAACTGACCGCCCAACAGGAACGCCAGGCGGCCAGGCAGGAAGTCCGGGCGGAACAACCCCGCCCGGCGGCGCCGTTTCACATCGCGCGCCAGGAAACGGCAGAGCCATACGCAACCCCTGCCCCGGATACGCCCGTTTTTAATGACCAATCCTGGGTAACCATTGCCCCGGCTATGGTGTTGGATGACCGCGTCGCCGCCCTGAAAAAGGCGCTGGCGGCCGACCCCGATAATGCCCGCCTGCGGGCCGATCTGGCCCACTGGCGCGATATGCGGGCGAACCCGTTGTTGTGGGGCGCCCTGTGTGAGCGCAAGGGCCAGTTGGAATTTGCCATCAGCGCCTATCGCAAGGCGTGTATCCATCCGCGCAATAAAGAGGAGCAGCGGGAGGCCGACCGGCGCCTGGAACTGGCCGAAGCGCGCCACCAGCATCCCGATATTCGCGTGCAGCGCGACAGCACCGAATTGTTGCGTTTGATGATGGGGCCGTTATTGTTGTACGTGGCGCTGCTTTTTGTTCACGGCGGGCTGCGTTTTTCCAGCCTGCCGGCCGTTTTTCATATGGGAACGCTGTCGGTGTTGTTGGGCAGTTTTCTGGTCACTCTGACGGGACTTCGCCCGCGCCATTATCTCTGGCTGTCTTATTTCGGCCCGCCCGGCGAGACCCACGACCGCTACGGGCGCCGCTTGTTGGGCGCGGCCGGCTGGTGCCTTTTATTGCTGCCGTATTTGTTGCTGGCGCTCAACGCCATGTACCGGCTGCGTCTGTTCAATACCTACTGGCAGCCAAGATGATGAGGAGATCGTAATGATCCTGCCGATAAACGATACCCAGCCCAATCGATATGGCGGCCCCCATTTTATGGTGATCGCCTTGATCCTGATCAACGTCTGGGTCTTTTTCTACCAGATGTTTGCCCTGGAAATGGACCCCGCCCGCTATTTGCATCTGTTTGGTTCAGTTCCCTGGCAGATGGTCACCATGCAAGGCGGTGGGGCGCTCTCATCGTTGACTTCGTGCTTTTTGCATGGCGGCTTTCTGCACCTGGGGAGTAACATGCTGTTCCTGTGGGTCTTTGGCCGCCGGGTGGAAGACGCCTGCGGGTCGTGGCGTTTTTTGTGTTTTTACCTGTTGGCCGGGGTGTGCGCCGATTTGCTCAGCACGCTGGTGCGCGTCTCTTCTTACGTTCCCTCTATCGGCGCCAGCGGCGCCATTTCGGGTGTCCTGGGCGCCTATCTGATCCTCTTCCCCGGCGGGCGCATCCGCACCCTGATCTTCATTTTTGTGCCGCTGTGGCCCAGGATTCGCGCCTTCTGGATCCTGGCGCTCTATCTGTTGACCCAGCTGGTTTCGGCGTACAGCGCCTATCAACAGGGGGCAGAATACGGCACCAATTATTGGGCCCATCTGGGCGGCTTTTTTGCCGGCATTCTCATTTTTTGTTTTTTGCGTCCCGAGGCCAATTTCCGTTATTGGAACGATGCTCCCGTATAAAATTCGATGGAGGAAACGATGCACTCGACAACTTTTCGCTGGCTGTGGCTGGTATTGATTTGTCTGCTCGTGATCGCCTGTGGAGCGCCCGCTCCTACCCTCACCGCTGCTCCTGCGACGCAGGCGCTGCCCACCACCCTGCCGCCCCAACCCGAAGTGGCCACCCCAAAGGCCGCCCAGAACAAAATTCCCGCAGCCACGCTCTTCCCTGTGGCCTGGGATGATACCGGGGTGTTTGGCCCGGCGCTGCTGCCGGCTGAGGCTTCTGCCGGACTGGCGCTGCTGCCCAATGCCAGCGTGTACCTGATCCGTTTGCAACTCGACGATGGTTATACGTCGGGCAAACTCCGGCAGGAAGTACGCTATGTGAACAACGAAGATGTGGCCCTCGACGCGGTGTATTTCCGCCTGTATCCCAATCTGTTCGGCGATTATCTGCGCCCGAGCGCAGCCACGCTCAACGGGCAGACAGTGCAATTCGAACTGACTGCGGCCAACAGCGCCGTGCGCCTGCCGCTGGCGGCCCCGCTGGCGCCCGGCGCACAGGTGGTGGCGACCCTGGATGTGGATGTGACCATCCCGACCAGCGGCGGCAACTATAACACCTACGCGTACGCCGGCGGCGTCCTGGCGCTGGCGCAGTTCTACCCGCTCATTCCACTCTACGACCGCCTCGGCTGGCACACCGAGATTCCGCCGCGCTACGGGGACGTGACCAGCGCCGATGCGGCCTTTTATCTGGTGCAGGTCGAGGCGCCCGAGGCTTTGAAGCTGGTCTCTTCGGGCGTACAGACGGCGGCCACTGCCAGCAAGGGGCGCCAGGCGGTCACCTGGGTGGCCGGCCCGGTGCGCGAGTTCTATCTGGTGGGCGGCGAGGCCCTGGAAAAAAGCAGCCAGCCGGCCGGTAAGGTGACCGTCAACAGTTATTCGCTGCCCGGCGACGCCGCCGGGCGGGCGCTGGCGTTGGAGACCGCCGCCAACGCCATTCAGATCTTTGGCAAGGATTTTGGCGCTTATCCTTACCCCGAGATGGACGTGGTTGCCACCGACACCCAGGCGTTGGGGGTGGAGTATCCGGGCATCACCGCCATCACTCGCCGCATTTACGACCCGGCGGGGGAGATCAACGGCGCGCCGCAGCGCGTCTATCTGGAAACGACCGTGGCGCACGAGGTGGCGCACCAGTGGTTTTACGCCCTGGTTGGCAACGACCAGACTTACGAGCCCTGGCTGGACGAAGCACTGGCCCAATACGCCACCGGGGTGTATTACCGCCAGCGCTACGGTGAGAGCGCCGCGGCTGAATACCGCCAGTCCTGGCAGCAGCGTCTGGAAAACGCCAGCCGCAGCGACCTGCCAATTGGTATGCCGGTTGAGGCCTACAGCGACCGGGATTACAGCGCCATCGTTTACGGTCGCGGCCCGATTTTCATTGCGGCATTAGAGCAGCGCATGACCCCGCAGACCTTTGCCAGCTTTTTGCGCAACTACAACCGTAATTATCGCTGGCGGGTGGCCTACGCCGGCAACTTTAAGAGCATGGCCGAGGCCGAGTGCGGCTGCGATCTGACGCCCGAATTCCGCCAGTGGGTCATGCAGCCCTAGCAGGAGGCCAGGTGGTAGATCCGTTTGGTTATGACCAGGGCATACAACCCGAGAATGATTTGCCCGAAGATGACGCCCCGTCTCAGGCGGGGATGCGCCTGAAGGCGCTGGTGTTGGTGCTGATCCTGATCGTGCCGCTCGTCTGGCTGGCGGTGGAGATCGTCGCCAACCAGTTGTGGGTGGAATGGTGGCAATCTATTCAGCCGTGGATCGAGCGCGGCCGCGAGGCGCATTTTTAGGCGGGACGATCATTCCAAACGGACGATGTTTTCGTCGTAACTGGCGGCGATGCTTTGCCCCGGCGCCACGACCAGAAAATCGTCGTCCCATGCGCCGTCCAGCAGGCGCTGCAGCAGCGCCAGGTTGCCCGGCAGTTCTTCGTATTCCCAGCCGCGCTGGCTGGCCTCGTCGCGCGCCTGCTGGCGGCAGGCCGGGAAGTCGCCGATGGGCGAGTGGATATAGGCCAGTTTGCGGTAGTTCTTGAACCAATCGCCCAGCATTTCCATCAGGTAGCGGGCGTTGTCTTCGCCGAATTTCGCCACGTATTCCTGGTAGGTGCGGTTCATTCCCAACTGCGAGGTGATGCTGTCCTGGTTGTCGTTGGGGTGGGTGTCGCGCTCGATCCAGCCCGGCGAGCGGAAGAACGTCCCGGGGTTGGCGTCGAAGTATTGCTGGTAAGCGCAGCGCGAGCCGAGCAGCAGGGTGATGCAATCGTGTGCGCGCGGCAGTACCAGCGGCAGGCGGGCGCGCAGGCCGCGCACACCGTTGTTGCACAGCGCATAACCCAACAGGATGGCCTGGTAGCGTTCGCCGTCCACCTGATCGATGGCTTCTTGCAGGCGGGCGACCATCTTGCGTTCGCCGATGTCGTGCAGCCCTTTGGGCAGGAACTCGATGTCCACCACGTTGGGGCTGCGCGCCGCGCAGAAGGCCAGTTCGCGAAAGAGCACTTCACAGGCGATCAGTTTGTAACGGGGGGTGGCCGGCATTTTTTCTCCAGGATGAAGATATTTCTGCTCTATTTTACCGCAAATGAGGGCCGTTGCCCCTCCGGCGTAGGGACGGGGTTTACGCCCGTGCGCCATCCCGGTGGTCGTTCAGGCTGCTGCCCCCTCTGCCGTAGCGGCGGGGTTCACCCCCGCCGGGCGTACCCGTGCGCCATCCCGGCTAGAAGCTTAACGCAAAGCCGCAGCGCCAGATTTTTAATGTGCCACCCCGGTGGCCGGCAGGGTGGTGATCGGCCGGCATTGGAGCAGATACAGGCGTTCGCCGGCGAAGGCGCATTCCAGATCCACGGCCCAACCCTGGCTGCGTTCGAGGGTCAACGCCAGGTGGGCCAGCGCCAGCACCTGCGCTGCGCTCAGGGCCGGCTCGCTGCGCAGCGAGCGCGGCGTGGCCACCTGGCACGTGCCGCCCGAATGGGCCACGCTCATGCACGCCTTGCTGCCAATCTCGCTTTGCAGGATTGTCAGCCGCCGTTTGTCGACCACGTACAGATCCGGGATCAGGCTGCCGCCCACCAGGCTCTCGCCCACCCCCCAGCAGGCGTTGATGAGGATACGGTCGTCGCGCCCGCTGCGCGGGTCGGCGCTGAACACCACCGCCGAGACATCGGCCGGGATGAACTGCTGCACCAGCACCGCCAGTCCCGGGCCCTCGTCCAGGCCGTGCGCCCGGCGATACAGCCGCGCCCGTTCGCTGAGCGCCGAGTCCAGGCAGTCTTGCACCGCCTGGGCCACGGCCGGCAGTCCGCTGACGTTGAGGTACGTCTCGTGTTGGCCGGCGAACGAGACGGTTTGCCCATCTTCATCTACGGCCGACGAGCGCACCGCCACGGCCGGTTGGGTGCTGCCGCACTGGCGTCCGAGGCGCTGGTAGGCTTCCAGCAGGCAGGCCCGCCGGCGGGGCGTCAGCGTTGCTGCGCCGTTTCCGGCCGCCGTCAGGCAAAATCCGGGCGGCACGGGGTGACGCTGCGCCAGGCGGCTGAGCTGGGCGGCCTTGCCGCCCACCCGGTTGGCGTCCTGACAGGCAGTCGTATTCAGCCAGCAAATGTTCATGGTTCCCTCCGTTTAACAGCCTTCCAGGACGTGTACCAGTCCCTGGTCGCCGTCGACTTCCAGCCACTGTCCATCGACGATCTGCCCGGTGGCGGTATGCGTGCCGACCACGGCCGGGATGTGATATTCGCGCGCCACCACTGCGCCGTGTGAGAGCAGTCCGCCGGCGTCCGTCACCAGCCCGGCGGCGGTCAGGAAGAGCGGCGTCCAGGGCGGGGCGGTGGTGGCGGTGACCAGGATGTCGCCGGGTTGCAGGCGGTGGGCGTCGGCCAGGGTGTGGATCACCCGGGCGCGCCCGCGCACCTTGCCGGCCGAACCGCCCTGGCCGCGCAGCAAACCGGGTTCGGCCGGGGCGGGCGTTCCTTCCAATGGGATGCCCAGGTAGCGCGCCATGCGCCGGGCGTCGGCCGAGTACAGGCGTGGCGCGGCGGGCGGGCGTGTCCCCAGTTCGAGCGGCTCGGCCTGGGCGGCCCAGCGTTGGGCGTCGGCATGACGCTGCGCCGCCAGTTCGCCGTACTCCAGCAGCGGGTCTTCAATCATCGCGTACAGTTCGTTGAGCTTCAGATAAAATACATCGGCGGGCTGTTCCAGGCGGCCGGCGCCGGCCAGACGCCGGCCGAATTCGGCGATCACCCGCCGCACCCAGGCCAGCCCGTTGAAGTCGATGTAATAGGTGTGGTTCTCCGAGAGCACCAGCGCCACCTGGGCGGCGTACAGCAGTTCCTCGAAGCGGGCGATGACCGGGCCGGGATAACTGCGTAACTGAGAGCGGGTGCGCGCCACGGCGGCCTCGCGTTCGGCGGCGGCCTGCAGCAGTTCGGCCTCCAGATTGCGGTCGGGCTGTTCCAGGTAGTTCTTCAGGTTATTGAGCAGTGGGGCGGGATCTTCTTCCCAACTCGGGTAACCCCAATCCCACAGGTCACAACGCCGGCCGTGGTCGCTCAGGTAGCGGCGCAATTCCTGGACAAAGGGCGCCGCCTCGTCCAGAGTCTGTAACTGCGCCCAGGCTGCGGCGGCATCACAGCGGCGCAGCAGGGCGCACACTGCCGCGCTGGTTTTCGCCAGGCGGCTCAGCCGCCATAACTCGCGCCCTGCCTCGAGCGTCTTGTTGTCGAAGCCCTGTAACAGGCGGTGGGCGTCCAGCGGGGTGGCGTCGGGGAACAGGTCGCAGTAGAAGGTTTCGAATTCGTCGATGGCGAACCACATCGGCGGGCCCATCAGGTAATGGATCTCGTACAGACGGATGGCGCGCGCCATTGTTTCTTGCAGGTGCCCGGCCAGCACGGCCGGGCTGGCGCCGTGCAAATCAAAGGCGGCCCAAAAGGCCCAGTGGGACTCGATCTCAGGTAGCCATTCCTCTTCCCACAATTCGGCCAGTTTGCGGCACGTCTTCCAGGTTTTCTCGCGGTTGCGGCGGATGCGCGCCTCGATCTCCGCCGGTTTGCCGTCAAAGACGATCACCCGGGTGTAATCGTAGCCGTTGATGGTGCAGTCGCGCCGTTCAAGAATGGCCTCTTCGTACAGCGGCACGGTCAGGCGCCGTCCTTCGCCGGCGGCCAGGGCGGTGAAGGAAGAAAACATGGGCGTGATCGGGCGGGGCATGTGCTCGCGGTCGCGCGTCCAGTAATAAGCGGCGTCCTCGGGCCGTTCCCAGCGCACCGGAAAATCGGGCGGGGGGACGATGGGCGTTCCTGCAACGGGCGGACGGGGGTTCATGGCGGCTCCTCCTGAGATGAAGTGATCTTTCCATCTCCATCCTACGGCGGACAACCGCCCGTCACAAGGAAGTTTTTCTCAGCCTCTGTGAGAAGTTTTTCACACCCCGGCGGGAAAGCCTAAAACTGGCGTACGGCCTGCAATGGCAGCGGCGGGTAGATTTGCTGCATGCAGGGCGGCGTCTGTCTCGCGGTCGCCCTGCTTACTGTACAGGCATTCGCGCATCTCCATCGAGGCCAGAAACTTTCCGCATCTTTCGAAGTTTCTGGTTCCCCTCACCGAACGGGGGGGAACCAGAAATATATAACACTCGTTTAAATCTGCTGTAAGGCCTGATCCAGATCCCAAAGGATGTCTTCGATATCTTCCAGGCCGATGCTCAGGCGGACGAAATCGGGGCTGACGCCGGCGCTGGCCTGCTGTTCCTCGTTTAATTGGCTGTGGGTGGTCGTGGCCGGGTGGATCGCCAGACTCTTGGCGTCGCCCACGTTGGCCAGGTGGCTAAAGAGTTGCAGGCTTTCGATGAATTTCTTGCCAGACGCTGCACCGCCTTGAATGCCGAAACCCAGAATGGCGCCGGCTCCTTTGGGCAGGTATTTCTGCGCAGCGGCATGGTCGGCGCTGTCTTTCAGACCGGGGTAGGCGACCCATTTGACTTTCGGGTGGCTTTGCAAGAACTCGGCCACTTTCTGGGCGTTTTGTACGTGGCGTTCGATGCGCAGGCTGAGCGTCTCTAACCCCTGGAGGAAAAGGAAAGAATTAAAGGGCGACAGGGTACCGCCAAAGTCGCGCAGAATCTGGACGCGCGCTTTGAGGATGAAGGCCGCCGCGCCCAGGGAGGCATATACCAGGCCGTGATACGAATCGTCCGGAGTATTGAAGTTGGGGAAACGCGGGTTCCCTTGCCATTGAAAGTTACCGCCGTCGACGATCACGCCGCCGATTGAAGTGCCATGCCCGCCGATGAATTTGGTGGCGGAATGGACGACGATATTGGCGCCGTATTCAAACGGACGCGCCAGATAGGGGGTGGCGAAGGTGTTGTCGATCACCAGCGGGATACCAGACTCTTGCCCAATTTTGGCGACCTCTTCAAAGGGAAAGACATTGATCAGCGGGTTGCCCAGTGTTTCACCGTAGAGGATTTTGGTGTTGGGGCGGATGGCGCGGCGGAAATTTTCCGGGTCCCGTGGGTCTACGAAGGTCACTTCGATACCCAGACGCGGGAAAGAATAGGCAAACTGGTTGTAGGTGCCGCCGTACAGGGTGGCCGCCGAAACGATGTGATCGCCGGCTCCGGCCAGGGTAAAGATGGCCTGTGCCTGTGCGGCGTGTCCTGAACTAGTGGCCAACGCCCCTATGCCGCCTTCCAGGTCGGCGATGCGCTGTTCAAAGACGTCACTGGTGGGGTTCATGATGCGCGTATAGATGTTGCCGGGCTCTTTCAGGGCAAACAGGTTGGCGGCGTGCTCGGTGCTTTTAAAAACATACGAACTCGTCTGGTAAATGGGCACAGCCCGTGAATTGGTGGTGGGGTCGGGTTGTTGGCCGGCGTGCAACTGGCGGGTAGCGAAACCATATTGGCGTTTGGCGGTATTGGTGGTCATGAGATTGGATTCCTTTTTTTGAGAAATTGAAAATGATTGGAAGAAAGTTGGGCACGCTTTTGCGGAGGTGCAAGATATTGTTCAATTACGGGTGGGACAGAGCCATAAGGGCATACGGGTTTCTCCTTTTCTGTTTTCAGAGCCCGAAGGGGGCAAAACGGGTGAATTGTTTCAGGTCGTATGGAGTTTCCTGATAAACGTAGTAATTGATCCAGTTGGCAAACAGGAGATGGGCGTGTGCGCGCCAGCGCACGAGCGGCGCCTGGTTTGGATCTTTGTCGGGGTAATAATTTACAGGGAGAGTAATCGGTAGACCGGCGGCTATGTCCCGATCGTATTCTTTCTTTAGAGTCAGTGGATCGTATTCTGCATGCCCGGTGACAAAGATTTGCCGGCCGTCCCGGGTGGCGATGATGTATACGCCGGCCTGATCCGATTCGGCCAGGATTTTCAATTGCGGCACCCGTTCGATGTCGGCGCTGCGGATTTCGGTATGGCGTGAGTGGGGGGCGTAGAAAGTATCGTCAAAACCGCGCAGCAGACGCACGTTTTTCGCAACTACGCGGTGCGAGAAGATGCCGAATTGTTTTTCGGCGAGGGGGTATTTGGATATGCCAAACTGGTGGTAGAGAGCGGCCTGGGCGCCCCAGCAGATGTAGAGCAGGGAAAATACATTGCGCAGGCCCCAATCCATGATTTCCTTCAGTTCTTCCCAGTAATCTACTTGCTCAAAGGGCAAATGTTCGACCGGGGCGCCGGTGATGATGAGCGCATCAAATTTCAGGTGGCGAAGTTGGTCAAATGTACGGTAGAACGCTGCCAGGTGTTCTTCGGGGGTGTTTTTGCTCTGGTGCGAACGGGTGCGTAGCAGGGTGATTTCTACCTGGAGGGGCGTATTTCCCAGCAGCCGCAGGAGTTGGGTCTCGGTTGCAATTTTGGTCGGCATCAGGTTGAGGATCGCGACCTGAAGGGGGCGAATGTCCTGGTGGCTGGCGCGCTCTTCGTCCATCACGAAGATGTTTTCGGCGGTCAGGATTTGCCGGGCGGGGAGCCGGTCGGGGATTTTGATGGGCATTTCAGCCTCCTTGAAAATCGGTTGGTAAGCAGTGGATTCTATATGCGAGTTAATAAAAGACTCGGGCCGCCGGTGAGGGCAGCCCGAGTCCTATCTCTGGGGGATGGATGCGTCTGATTAGACCCAACCCTCCGCTGCCCTCCGGATTGGATTGCACATGGCCATCACCATCATGCCCATCAGTTTGGTCTGTAGGGCCGTTTGAGCGTGTGTTGGGGTGGACGGGTTGGAATTCATCAGAAAATCCTGTATCGTTTGCTTGAACTATATACGACTTATACAATCGTCATTATGCAGCGCTTCGCCATATTTGTCAAGAGTTAATTTGGGATGCGTTGCGGCAGGGGCGTGGGGCGCTTCAAACCGCTTCTCCTTCAGCGTGTGCATCCCGTATTTCAATCCGCCAGATTGGCGAACAGCGCCGTGCTCAGGTAACGCTCGCCAAACGAGGGAATGATAACCACGATCAGTTTACCGGCGTTTTCGGGGCGTTGCGCCACCTGCAGGGCGGCCCAGGTGGCGGCCCCGGACGAAATACCCACCAGCAGCCCTTCGCGGCGCGCCAGTTGGCGGGCGGTTTCCAGTGCGTCCTCATTTTTGACCCGCACGATCTCGTCGTAGATGCGCGTGTTGAGTACATCTGGAACGAAACCGGCGCCGATGCCCTGGATCATGTGCGAGCCTTTTTGCCCACCAGAAAGCACCGGTGAAGCGTCTGGTTCCACGGCTACTACCTGGAAGGATGGTTTGCGCGCCTTGAACACCTCGCCGATCCCAGTAATTGTGCCCCCTGTGCCGATACCCGCCACCAGGATGTCGGCTTTGCCCTCGGTATCGCGCCAGATTTCTTCGGCTGTGGTCTTGCGGTGGATTTCAGGGTTGGCCGGGTTCTGGAACTGCTGCGGGATGAAATATTTGGGGTCGGAGGCAGCCAGTTCTTCAGCCTTGCGGATGGCGCCCGCCATCCCTTCGGCGCCGGGGGTGAGGATGAGTTCGGCACCGTAGGCGCGCAGCAGCATGCGGCGCTCTTTGCTGAAAGTGTCTGGCATGACCAGGGCGCACTTGTAGCCGCGGGCGGCGGACACCATAGCCAGAGCGATGCCGGTGTTGCCGCTGGTCGGCTCGATGATAATTGTGTCCGGGCCAATCTTGCCGGCTCGTTCTGCGGCTTCAATCATGGCGACCCCGATGCGGTCTTTGACGCTGTGCGCCGGGTTGTAGAATTCCAGTTTGACCACGATCTCGGCCACGGCGTTTTGGGTCAGGCGGTTTAAGCGTACCAACGGGGTGTTGCCAACTAACTCGGTTACATTGTTTGCGATTTTCATAGTGATGTCTCCTTGAGTAAAAACAAAAAAACGACGGACAGCGTGTTCGCGGGGTGCGAGAAGCCGTCCGTCGTTACAGCGGGAACGTTTGGAGCCCGGTGGGTGGGTACAATCGCAGCTTGCGCTTACGCAATCCGTCGCTGAGGAGGACTGGCTTCTCGCCTTGTACACATACACATGGGGGCAAAAGAAATCATGAGGTGAACATCCCTTCAAAAGCAGCGTTTTAACGACTTTTCTGGTCGTTATTATGATGCCGGGACGCGCTTTTTGTCAAGGGTTTGGGTACGCTCTTTTTAAATCCCGGCGCCGCCGATCAGGGTTTCGTCAAAGACTTCTTGTGATTGTACGGGCTGTCCGGCGTAGATGGTGGCCAGCGTGGCGTGATCCATCAACCCTATCGTGTCGTTGCGAATTTGCAAGAACACACGGCGAAAGCGGCAACTGCTTTCCTGGCTGCATTGTTCGTAATGATAGATCGAGACGCAGCCGATCGGCGACAGGATGTTGTCGAAGTGGCGGACGATCTGGCCCATCTTGATCTCTTCGGGCGGTTTTGCCAGGAAGTAACCGCCGTTTTTCCCCGGCAGGCTGTCCACCCAGCCCATGGATTTCAGATCGAGCAGGATGTGTTCGAGGAAACGTTTGGGCGCCTGGTTACGCCGGGCAAGCTCACGGATCGAAACGGGGCCCTGACCGTAACATTCCACCAGGGTGAACAGGGCGCGCAGAGCGTAATCTGATTTCTTGGATACTTTCATACTTTGGAACCCTCATCAGTCAATTTACGACAACCAGAATTGTACCCGCTGCCGGGCGAACTTCAGCCGCTCGACCATGCCGGTCTGATCCAGGGCGTGTAAATCTTCGCCCCAGCGCCCGGCCGAGCATTCCAGGGTGACGATCTGGAGCGGCGCACCTGCCAGCGCCCGGAAAAAGCCGGCAAAGTCCAGCTCACCGTCGCCGATGAAGACGTGTGTTTTTCCCTGGCGGTAATCGCCCAGGTGAATGGTCGTGACCCGGCCTTTCAAGACCTGCGCCGCCGAGACGATGTCGTCGCCGTTTTGGGCGTAGTGGGTCGTGTCCAGAGTGACGCCCAACGATTGATCCGCGGTGAAGTCGAGCAGTTCTTGCGGGACGGTTAGCGGCATGGAGTAACCGGTGATAACAGGCAGGTTTTCCAGGGTCAGGGTGAGACCGGCGCGACGAAAGGGGGCCAGGTTATGTTCGATTTGAGGGGAAATGCTTTGCCACCAGCGCAGGTCGTGTTGGCCTTCGATGTGTGGCGGGTGAAACACGATGCACTGCGGAGCGTAACCGAGGCAGTCCAGGTACTCGCTCAGGCGTGGGTTGATGAACCCTTGAATGGAGTCGGGGGTTTCGATTACGCCGCCGCCATCGTGAATGCTGGTTACCCGCAGTCCAGAACGCCGGACGGAGCGGATGATTTCGGCGACCGTGCGCCCCTTGAGATGTTGGGCCATGCCCCATTCTTTACGTTCCCAGTATAGATCCAGTTCGATGGCTTCATAGCCAGCCTGGGCGATGATTTCCAGGGTCTGTTCGAAGGGTAAATAGTAGAAGTTTGCGGTTGCTACGGCAATTTGCATGCAAAGGGTACCTCCGGAGAGAATTATCTCACGCTCTTTGTGATTTTGTGGGGAAGAAGGGGCATGCGGCGGCGCGGAGAACGCAGAGGGGGACAAGTATATTAACTCCGCGCCCTCCGCGTCTCCGCGTGAGAAATGTTTTAGGGGCATGCGGCGGCGCGGAGAACGCAGAGGGGGACAAGTATATTAACTCCGCGCCCTCCGCGTCTCCGCGTGAGAAATGTTTTAGGGGCATGCGGCGGCGCGGAGAACGCAGAGGTGGGAAGTGTATTAACTCCGCGCCCTCCGCGTCTCCGCGTGAGAAATGTTT
>CAZHTS010000079.1:0-20679 GCA_964535315.1 uncultured Anaerolineaceae bacterium | reverse complement strand
CCATCGCAAACAGCAGGATGAACAGGATCGCCACCATCAGCCGTTGAATGGTGAGCTTGCGCAGAACGTTCATACACCCCCCGTATCACGGCGTAATGGTACGCCAATAGATAATCTCAAGATCGATGGCATGGCCCAGGCGTTTTTCAAGGGCCAACTGCGCGGTTTCGACATCCTGCCGGGACATGATGTCGGGGCCGCGCACCGTCGCCAGGACCTTGTCGTTCTTGAGTTCAACCGAAATCACCGTCGCGCCGTCAAACTGGTCTTGCAGCACGTGACGCGCGAGACTGATGTCACGTTCGCTGTGGACCAGGTCAAGAAAGGTGCTGGCTAACGGCAGGACCAGCAGGCCCAGCGCCAGGGCCAGAACCGCCAGGCGATCCCTGGTCCGGGCTTCGCGCGGCGGGACCAGTCCCAGCCAGGCAAACACTCCTACCCCGGCCAGCGTGATGCTCACCACGTTTGTCAAAAAGAGCAGTCCCGCGCCGGAGGCCAGACTGAATTTTCCAAACGCCAGGGCCAACCCCACCGTACACAACGGTGGGACCAGGGCCGCCGCAATCGCCACGCCAACCAATGCCGAAGGGATGTCTTTGCGGGCCATCGCATAGGCCCCTGCCGCACCGGAGGCCAGGGCCACGCCCAGATCGAGCAGGGAGGGCCTGCCGCGCGACAGCATCTCGGCGGTCGCTACATCCAGCGGCATGATCAGCCCGCCCACGAGCGACACCCCCAGGGCGATCAGCACCCCGATCAGAACGGTGACCGCCGCCGTCCGCATCAGCCGCAGATGGCCTTGCAGCAGCCCGATGGAAAACGACATCAAGGGCGACATCAACGGGGCCACCAGCATCGCGCCGATGATGACGGCAGCGCTGCTTTGCAGCAGACCAAAGGATGCCAGCATCGACGAGAGCACCATCAACACTACGAAATTGATCCCCGGCTGGCCCAGCTCAGCCGCCTGGCGGATCATGTCCAGGCGCTCGCTAGGGGTCAGCGTGGGCGAAAGGCGGGTTACCCAGCGCCGACGAAGCCGCTGCGAAAGCGTCAGACGATCCCCGGCGGCCCGCTTGGCCAGAACGACAGGGCCAGACGCTCTGGCCAACATGCGCTGCGTCACGTCGCCGAAAATCCACCGGTCCAGCGAGCTTTGTTCGGAGAATCCCAGCACGATCAGGTCGTTGGAGCCGCAGCGCGTCAGAATACCGCTCACGATGTCGTTGGCACGCACCACCTGGCGCTGCACCCGGCGCGTCTCGTCCAGACCGGCGAGCGAGGCTTCAATATGCGCCCGGCTCATCCACTCCGGCAGACCAGGGTCCGTCTGCACATAAAAGGCTACCGGTGCGGCTTCATAGACCTGGCTCAGCGTCAGCCCCAGCCGGGCCGCCACTTTGGAGTTTTCGCTGCCGTCCAGGGGGAGCACCACGCGCTCGATCTCTTCTGGACTGACGGGCAGGCGCGAGGGGTTGCGATAGACCACCAGATCGCACGGCGTCGTGCGCGCGACGGCCTCGACAATGGGGCCCAGCGCCGCCGGTCCCCGGTTGGGCGCTTGAAAGCCCAGGATCAACAGCGTCGCGCCATATTCCAGGGCAGCATCGAGAATCCCCCGGGCCACGTTGGGCGCGGTGCGCGTGACCAGTTCCACCGGGATACCGCCCTGGCGGGCCTCCTCGACAATCGCGGTGATCGCGTCCAGCACCGCCGGGGTCGACTCGGTTCCCGTCACCGTGACCAACAGCGCCAGCACCCGCCCGGACTGATCGACGTTCAGCTTCCAGGCCATGTGGATCAGATCCAGCGCGGTCGCCGGATTGGCAACCGGCACCAGAACCCGCCGGGCCTGAATGGAAGGTGACTGGGAGGGGGAAGTCGTCAATGTTTCCTACCTTATACCTGGCAGTGACACTAGCGCAATGTGCCACGCGCGTCAACTGGCAGCCATTGTTTTACATCAGACCGGTCACATGGCACAATTGCGACCACGACCACCAAGGAGCCTAGCCCATGACCGATCCCGTCCAGCCATCTTCCGCAACGCCCTCACCGTCGCCGGTCACAGCCGGTCTATCCGCGGGCGAGGTCCAACAGCGCCGCGCCCAGGGATTGACCAACGACGTCCCGGTCAAATCCAGCCGCTCGCTGAGCGAAATCCTGCGCGAGAACTTCCTGTCGCTGACGAATATCATCCTGTTCGCGATCATGATCGTGCTGGTCAGCGTGGGCAAGCCGAGCGACGCCGTCGTGACCGGCGGGGTCGTGCTGCTGAACGTCGCCATCGGCATCTTTCAAGAACTGCGCGCCAAACAGCAGTTGGACCGGATCGCCCTGCTCACCCGCCCCAAGATCACCGTGCGGCGGGGTGGACAGGAAACGGCGGTCGATCCCGCCGAGATCGTGGTCGGCGACGCGCTGGTGATCCGGCCCGGCGACCAGATCGTGGTCGATGGCCCGTTGATCAGCGACCAGCGGGTGGACGTGGACGAATCGCTGCTGACCGGCGAATCCGATCACATTCCTAAGGGGCCGGGCGATCAACTGCTGTCCGGCAGCTTTTGCGTAAGCGGCAGCGGGGTCTACGTGGCCGAAAAAGTGGGGCGGGACAGCTTCGCCTACCAACTGACCGCCGGAGCGCGCGAATACCGGCGCGTGCTCACCCCGCTCCAGTGGCAGATCAGCATCGTGGTGCGCGGCCTTGTGATCCTGGCGATCAGCCTGGCGATCCTGCTGATCCTCTCGTTCGCCATCACGGACGAATCGTTCAGCCAGATCGTGCAGGATACGGCGGTCGTGATCTCGCTGGTGCCGCAGGGCTTGCTACTGATGATCACCGTCGCGTATGCGCTGGGCGCGGTGCGCATCGCCAACCGGGGCGCGCTGGTGCAGCAGATCAATGCCGTCGAATCGCTGAGCAACGTGGACGTGCTGTGCCTGGACAAAACCGGCACCCTGACCACCAACCGCATCCAACTGCGGCAGATCGTCCCGCTCCAGGCCGACGAACCGGCTCTCCGCCAGCAGTTGGGCGATTTCGCCGCCAGCACGGGCGCGATCAACCGCACGGCGCAGGCCATCGCCGAAGCCTGCCCCGGCGCGGCCCAGCCGGTCAGCGTGCAGATTCCGTTTTCGTCGGAATACAAGTGGAGCGGCGCGGCGTTCGACGGCTCCGGCAGAGTACGCGGCAGCTACGTCCTGGGCGCGCCCGAAATCCTGCTGCCACACGTGACAGACGGGGCACTGATGCAGCGAGACGTGCAGTTGTGGGCCGACCTGGGACTGCGCGTGCTGCTGTTCGCCCACCACGCCGAGCCGCTCGCGGCGCTGCCGGAAGCCGGGGTTCCGCACCTCCCGGAGGGGCTGACTCCGTTGGGCTGGCTGACCTTCAGCGACGAGCTGCGGCCCGATGCCAAACAGGTGTTGGACCAGTTCCGTCAGGCGGGCATCCAGCTCAAGCTGATCTCCGGCGACAACCCGCAGACAGTGGCCGCGCTGGCGCAGTTGGCCGGGATCAGCAAAGACGTCAGCGTGATTTCCGGGCTGGAACTGGCGGAAATGCCGGAGAGTCAGTTCAACGACACGGTGGACCGGGTGACGGTATTCGGACGCATCACGCCGGAACAGAAGCAGCGCATCGTGCAAGCCCTGCGCGCCCAGGGGCATTACGTGGCGATGATGGGCGATGGCGTGAACGACGTGCTGTCGCTCAAGCAGGCGCAGATGGGGATCGCGATGGAGAGCGGCAGCCAGGCGACGCGCGCCGTCGCGGACATGGTGCTGCTGGGCGATCAGTTCAACGTGCTGCCCGAAGCGATCAAAGAGGGCCAGCGCATCCTGAACGGGATGCAGGACAATATGCGGCTGTTCCTAACCCGCACGCTGTATACCGCCCTGCTCATCATCATCGCGGGCTTCATCGGCGCGGAGTTTCCCTTCACGCCCAAGCACAACTCGATCCTGACGACCCTGCCGGTCGGCATTCCCGCGCTGTTCCTGACGATCTGGGCGCGATCCGGTGTGCCGCAGAAGAAGCTGCTGCAAGCGGTGAGCGAATTCGTTCTGCCCGCCGGTTTCAGCATCACCATCGTCACCCTGCTGGTCTACCTGCTCTACCACAAGGAAGCGATCCAGCTTCAGCGCACAGTGTTGACCACCACCGCCCTGCTGTGCGGCCTGCTGCTGATCATCTTCGCCGAGCATTCCGCCGACGAATGGGAAAGCGGGCAGCAGTTGAGCTTCGACCGGCGGCGCGTCCGGCTGGCGGGGGTGATGCTCGTGTTCTACGTGCTGATCTTCCCCTTCCCCGGCGTGCGGGAGTTCTTCGAGCTGAATACGATGGCGTGGAAAGACCTGTTCATCGTGCTCGCCGCCGTGATCGCCTGGGGCATTGTCGTGCGGGTGCTGTGGCGGTATGATGTGTTCCGCCGCGTGTTGATCCCCTCTGAAGAAGGACGGTAGACGAAATGGGTGCTCCTGCCTATATCGAATTAGCCGAAGATGGCCACGTCACCTTGTACTGGGGCGACGGCACCGAAGCCACCAAAGAGGTTGTCATTCGCGGCCCGCGTGTCAGCGATAATCGCGAGCTGTACGAGGTCATCGAAGAGATGCGAGCGTGGGCCGAGGACAACGGCTACACGGTCGTGGTTCCGGCCTACGATCTCGAAGTCTCCGACCTGGAGATCGATCTGCCGGACCGCGAAGCCCGCACCCTCACCTATCAGGATGTCGACGATCTGATCGACGATCTCGATGCGGCGGGGGACGACGAGCGGTAGCGGCGTCCGCGGCGAAATAAAACGAAAGACCCGCTCGGTGAGCGGGTCTCTGCGATGATACAGGATCGACAGGAATTACAGGTTGTTGACGATGTTGGAGAAGATGTTGCCGATGGCCGGGCCGAGCAGGGCCAGGATGATGATCACGACAACGGCGACCAGGACGAGGATGAGCGCATACTCAACGAGACCCTGACCTTCTTCACGCGGTTGATACAACATGTTCGGAACTCCTTCGATAATTGCTCCCAATGAAGCGAATGTACTCACATAATACATTGGCTTTTTTTTAAAATCAAGACTCTTCAACAATTTTTTATCAACTTTAATCACATTTTGATCCCCGCACGCGAGAGATCAACGCTTACAGCTTCAAAATCAGTACAAAGGTACCCTGGGGGCGGGATGAAACCCACCCCCAAGGACGCCCATCACTGGCGATAGCGGCGCATGATCGTCGGGATCAGATAATCGTTGAAGGCGCGATCGGCGTCGTAGTCCGGCGACCAATCCCAATCATGGCGCGCCGCGCGGTCGTCCATGCCGCCCGGCCAGCTATCCACAATCCGCTGGCGGGCGTCCGAGGGCTTGAACGTGATCACCGCGCCAGGGAAGGCCGCTTTGACCATCCCGGCCAACTCCAGCGCGGAATGGCTGAAGCTGGCGACGTTGTAGGTCAGACGGCTCAGATTCTCGCGCGGGGCCTGGGCCAGCCGCAGCAGGGCTTTGATCGCGTCCGGCATGGCCATGAAAGGGATCGTGGCATCCTCACGCACAAAACAGGCGTAGGGCTTGCCCTGCGCCGCCGCGTGGAGCATTTCGGGTGCATAGTCACTCGTGCCCCCGGTCGGAACCGTCACCGCGCTGATCAAGCCCGGAAACCGCACGCAGCGAAAGTCCACGCCGAGAGACTTGGTCGCTCCCAACTGCTGGTAATGGTGGGCGTAGTAGCGGCCCAGGTGCTCGCAGTACAGCTTGTTACAGCCGTACATCGTGATCGGGCTGAGATATTGATCTTCCTCCACGGCGCCCGCCGCTTGTTTGGTGGGCAGGTCGGGCATTCCGAAGACGGCCACCGAACTGGCATAGACAAAGCGCACCGGGATACCACGCGCCATACCCTGGTCCACCGACAGCTTGAGCAGATTGATCGTCCCCTGCACGTTCACCCGGTGGGCATTTTCAGGATGAAATTCCGAGGCGGTCGAGAGCAGCGCTGCCAGGTGGTAAATCGCCTCGATCTCATATTCGGTACTCAAGGTTTCGAGCAGCTTGGTATCCAGAATATCGCCAATCACCACCCGATCAATCAACCCCGACAGGGATGGATCGACCTGTTTGACGTCCAACGCCAGAATCGGCAGATGATCCGGTTGGGCGACAATCTGGTGGATCAGGCCGTGACCGACTTCGCCATTGGCCCCCGTAATGAGTATGATTTTTCTACGCAAGGTTTCTTCCTTCCCTCAACAAAAGTCTTCAAGCCAAAAAACAATTTCATTTTTCATTCTAGCGGCGTGTTGGGCCGCTCACAAGTGTTATTGATCATGACAGACTGAGGGTGAGACAATGCTCACCCTCAGCCCGATCATCTTCACGCAGAACAGCAAACGATGCGGCTGGCTACTCCGCCGCGGCAGCCAGCGCCCAGGCATTCAGCGGCTGGCCTTCCAGGGCCGGGATGACCGCCACCGTGGCGGGGACATTATCGCCCGGATAAGCCGCCTGGAAACTGAACGAGCCGCTGTCAAGCTGCATGGTCAGCAGCCAATCCTGGGGGTTATTCCAGCCGGCCAGGTCTTCGCCGTTGGCGATCAGAGCCTGGATCACGAGCGCGGTCGAGTTGGTGTCGCTGTCCGTGCCGTAGTCGCTCGGATTCTGATAGGGCCACCCGCCGTCCTCGTTCTGGATCGCGGCCAGGTAGTCCAGGGCAGCCTGGACGACCTCGGGGTTATCGGTTGGGGCCAACGCCTGGAGGCACAAGCCGGTGGTGTTGGTATCCGACGCCTGACCGGCCATGAAGCCCCAGCCGCCATCTTCGCCCTGCGCGGCCAGCAGCGCCGGAACGGTCTCTTCGGGAAGCTCGATCCCCACATTCTCCAGCGCGATCATCACCAGGCAGTGGTCGAAAGCGCCGCCGCCGAACACGCCGGTCTCGTCCTGGAGAGCCAGCAGATCATCGACCAGATTGTGGCCGCCGAAATCTTCCGCGTCGCCTTCCGCCGCGATCACGGCATCCAGCACTTTCGCCAACGGACCCGCGGCGATCACCGTGCCCGCCTCGACCTGCGCTTCAAGGTAGGCCAGCATGGCCGCGCTCCAGTCGTCCAGGGGCTGCTCGGCCAGGGCCAGCGCGACGACGGCGTCGGCGGTAGTGGCGACGTCACTTTCGGGCGCGAAACCATTCGTCAATCCGCCATCTTCGTTTTGAACGGTCTTGAGGTAATCGAGCGCCTTCAGGCTCGGAGAGATCTCGTCCTGGGCGAAAACCGGCAGCGCCAGCGCCAGCAGCAGCACCACGGTCAATGCGAGGCCCATCATACGTTTGAACATCTTTTGCTCCTTGTCACAACCTGTCCAACAATGAAAAACAAAAACGCCTTTCCATATGGAAGGGCGCTCGATCAGACGATCACATCATGCACTGTCGCCACCTCCTACTCGCGAGAGAGTCTCGACTCACACCCCAGGCGGGTAATCTGGCTTTGCCGGGCGACCATGCGCCGGGCACTACAGTTGCGGGACAGCGACGGACTTGGACCGTCTTCCCCCCTTGCGGCCTCAGCTTCCGAGCTTCTGGCCACCTGGAGTACCTTATTCAGTTGTGATGGGCAGTATACCCCACGCCGGACCCGCTGCCAACTATTTCTCCGGCGGCGCTAGCGACACATCGCCCAACGCGACGACGAACGCCACCGCGTGATCATGGGTGTGGCTCAGGCTGACCTGCCAGTGCGGCAGGCCCAATTCGTCGGCCAGTTGGGCGGCGGCGCGATGCAGCTTGAGATGGGGCCGCCCGCGCTCGTCGGACAGGATCTCGATGTCCACCCAACACACATCGCCGATCCCGGTGCCCAGCGCCTTGGCTGTGGCTTCTTTGGCCGCGAAGCGCGCCGCCAGCCGGGCCGGAATACCCCCGGCCTGCTCGCGTTCGGTCGAGGTGAAGAACCGCGCATAGAACCGCTCGCCGTAACGCTCCATCGCCTGCTGGATGCGCTCGACTTCGATCAGGTCTACCCCAATCCGCAGCATGGTCGTTACTCCGGACCGGCCACCGTCAGCACGTAGACGTCGGGATTCAGGTAATGCTGGGCGGCGGCCAGCACGTCGTCGATGGTGATGGCGTTGATCTCGTCGGCGTAGCGGTGCAGATAGTCCAGACCCAGTTCAAAGCGCTCCATCATCAGGATCGTTCCGGCTACGCCCTCGTTGGTTTCCAACTGGAGCGGCAGACGCCCGATGAAATTAGCTTTATTGTCGGACAGCTCGTCGGCGCTGACCGGCTCCGACGTGATACGCCGCAGTTCGCCGCGCACGGCGTCGGTCGCCGCGGCGAGGTTGGACGGATTGACCCCCGCCATCACGCGCCACGTACCCGGCCCTACCCCGCCCTCCAGACGGCTAAAGCTGTAGTAGGCCATGCCGCGCTTCTCGCGCACTTCTTTGCCGATGCGGCCATACATCCCGAACACGCCCAAAATGTTGTTAGCCATGTAGGCGGCGTGCCAGTCCTCGGCAAAACGCGAGGGGCCGGGCACACCCAACACCAGATCGGACTGGCTCTTGCCGGGCATCGGGAAGATTTTCGAGCGGACGGTATCCAGTGCGGGCACGGGCGGCAGATCCGGCAGCGGAATTTGCGCCGGATTCTGCCAGTCGCCGAGATACTGCTCGACCAGATGAATGGCGGCTTCGGTCTCGACGGCGCCCACGATCGCGATCAGCATTCCCTGCGCGCCAAAATACTGGCGGTGGAAGGCGGACAAGCGGTCGCGCGTAAGCCCGGAGACGGTCTCGATGGTGCCCTCGGTGGCGTAGCTGTAGGGGTGATCCGTGGGATAGACCAGCTCGCGGAACAAGCGCCCGGCCATGTAGCGAGTGTCCTGCTCGTGGATTTTGATCGAGGTCACCAACTGGCCGCGCAGCCGCTCCACCTGAACGTCGGGAAACGACGGCGTGCGCAGCGCATCGGACAGCAGATCGATCAGCAGCGGCAGGTCTTCGGCCAGGCTCTTGCCGCTAAAGCCGATGGTGTGCTTGCCGCCGCTGAAGCCCAGATTGGCCCCATTGCCTTCCAAGAGTTCATGGATCGTCGCAAAGTCACGGTGAGCCGTGCCGCGGATCAGCATCGACGCCACGAAGGATGACAGGCCGAGCACGTCCGGCGCTTCGAACAGGCTGCCCGCGTCAATCGAGCCGGTGATCACCACCGACGGCGCGTGATGGTTTTCGCGGACGAGGACGGTGATCCCGTTGGGGAGCACACGGCGGGTGATGTCCGCCGGGCCAGGAAAACTGCTGTGATTACTCATCGGCTCCCCCGTTCGTCGTCGGAATGAACCACCCTACCGTGCGCTGCGAACGCCGCAGGTAGCGCCGGGCAGCGTCGTGGACTTCTTCAAGGGTCACGGCGTCCAGGTGGTCGAGATACTGCTCGTACCAGGTGTAGCTCGAAAAGTTCTCGGAAAAGGCCAGCCAGAAGGCCTGCCCGGTGACACCCTCGGTGCCGTAGGCGAACAGGGCCTTGGCCTGCTTTTTGGCTTTGTCCAGTTCCGCCTGGGTAATCTCGCCGCTCACCAGGCGATCCAGCGCGCCATCCAGCGCGGCCTGGACTTCTTCCGGCGTCCGGCCATCGCGGGCTGTCGCCGTAATGCTGAACAGGTGCGGATCGACGGAGGGATACAGCCCGGCGCTGACGCCCGTAGCCAGTTCGGTTTCGACCAACGCCTTGTACAGGCGCGAGGTCCGGTTGCCGATGCCATTGCCACCCGGCGCGCTCGCTCCGGCCAGCACGCTATCGACCAGGGCTAACTTGAACCAGTCGGGGTGAGTCGCTTCGGGGGCACGGTAGCCGAGATAGACATAATGCGCGTTGCCTGGACGCTCGATCCGCACGAAGCGTTCGCCCTGCTGGGGCGGTTCGGCCCGCGTGACTGCGGGTGGGGTCTGCCCTGACGGGATCGCGCCATACAATTCCTCGATGCGCGCCAGCATGGTCGCCGAGTCAAAATCCCCCACGGCGACGGCAATGGCGTTATTCGGCGCATAGTAGGTCTCATAATGGCCAAAAAGATCGGCGAGGGTCATGGTCCGCAGATCGGCCATGTCGCCAATGATCGAGTGGTGGTAAGGGTGGACGCGGAACGCCGCCGCGCGCGTTTCTTCGTACAACCAGGAAGTCGGCGAATTCTCCGATCCTTCGCGCTCGGAGATGATCACGGTGCGCTCGGAATCGACCTCCGCCGGGTCGAACAGGGCATTGATCATCCGATCCGCTTCGGCTTGCAGAGCGAGATCGATCTGGCTGGCGGGCATCGTCTCGTAATACGCCGTATAGTCAAAGGAAGTCTGCGCGTTCCAGACGCCCCCCAACCGGTCAATGGCCTGATCGAGCATCCCGGCGGGGAATTTCTCGGTGCCCTTGAACATCATGTGTTCGACCCAGTGAGACACCCCGGTCAGACCGGTCGGCTCGTTGCGACTGCCCACCCGGTAAAGCACCCACCAACTGATGACCGGCGCGGTATGGACTTCTTTAAGCAGCACCGTCAGCCCGTTGCCGAGCACGTGCCGGGTCACTTGACCTGCCATCGCCCCCCTCTTTCCTTAGAAAAAACAGCCTGTCTGGTATAAGTTTAGCAGGGACACCGCCCGGCGGCATCCCTGCTGAAAAATTCTATGCGGTTGACGGGTGGGCGGTCTACTCCTTGGGACCGTCGTAGCCGCGCCCAATCCCGCGATATTGGAAGCCCAGCGCCCGCATCGCCGCCGGGTCGTACAGATTCCGGCCATCGATCAGGATGGGGGTCTTCATCGCGCTCTTGATCTGGAGCATGTCAAGCTGGATGAACTCGTTCCAGGGGGTCAGGGCGATCACGGCGTCCACACCCTTGACCAGGTCGTAGGAATCCTTCGCCATTTCGACGTAGGGCATAAGCCCCTTAGCGACATCCATCGCCACCGGGTCGTAGCCGCGTACCACGGCACCCTTGTCGTGCAGCGCCTGGGCAATCGTGATCGAGGGCGCGTCGCGCATGTCGTCGGTGTTCTGCTTGAAGGCCAGTCCCAACAAGGCCACGGTGCGGCCCTTCAGGGTATCGCCCAGCAGCTCTTGCAGCTTCAGCAGCACATGCTTGCGCTGGTAGGCGTTGATGTCCATCACGGCCTGGAGAAGCTGCGGGTGTTTGCCCTGCACCTGCGCCATGTAAGCCAGGGCCTTGACGTCTTTGGGGAAACACGATCCGCCATACCCTACCCCGGCTTCGAGGAAGTAGTGGCCGATGCGCTTGTCGAAGCCCATCCCGCGCGCCACTTCTTTCACATCCGCGCCCAGGGCTTCGCAGATATTCGAAATCTCGTTGATGAAGCTGATGCGCGTGGCCAGGAAGGCATTCGAGGCATACTTGATCATTTCGGCGGTGCGCAGATCGGTCACGACGATGGGCGCGCGCAGGGCCAGGTGAAGCTGGGCGACGCGCTCGGCGGCGTCGCGATCCTCAGAGCCGAGCACGGAACGGTCGGGATTCATGAAGTCGGTAATGGCCGATCCTTCGCGCAGGAATTCAGGGCAACTGACCACGCTGAACTCAATCGGCGTGGGCTGGTTCTGACGCACAATTCCGGCCACCCAGTCGCCCGTCCCGACCGGGACCGTGGACTTGTTGACGATGATCAGGGGGTGATCCATCGTCTTGGCAATCGATTCCGCCGCCATCCGCACGTACTTCAGATCGGCTTCGCCATCGACCCCTTCGGGGGTGCCGACGGCGATGAACACGAATTCGGCATCCTTCAGGGCGTCGGCATAGGAGGTCGTGAACGACAAGCGCCCGGCCTTGACGTTGCGCAGCACCAGTTCGGACAGGCCAGGTTCGTAGATCGGCATAACCCCTTTGCGGAGACTGGCGACTTTTTCCTCGTTGATATCCAGGGCGACGACCCGATTTCCCAGGTCGGAAAAGCACGCCCCCGTCACCAGCCCCACGTATCCTACGCCAATCACGGTGATGTTCTTCATGTTTTTCTACCCTCTGATTATCCTTTTGGTTTGTTTGTGACAAGTATCACAAATGATCCAGCGCGTGACAAGGGTTGGAACCCTACGGCTGCCTGACATTCGCCGAGGCTGCCGCTCGCTAGCGTTTCAAATCCTCGATCACCAGCCCGGCCACCCGGCGGCCCATCTCGACTGAATAGTTGGTCCCGCGATCCCAGGGATACACCTGGCTCATGCTCGCCAGGTACAGCCCGGCCACGGGCGTCCGCAGATCCGGCAGCAGCGCTGAATGGTTGACGAAGGGCACCGGCTGGGCATATTTGACGCGAAAGACCCAACGTTTCCGAATCCAGTCCGGCGTGAAGGCGGGATTCAGCCGGGTCAGCGCCCCGGTGAACCGCGCGGCCAGTTCGTCGTCGGTGAGCGAAAAATATTCGTGTTCGGGCGGAACGTAATCACCACAGTAGACGAGATGATCGCCGCCGTAATGCGACCGGTCCATGTAATTGGTGTGCTCGATCAGCGCCAGGAAGGGAAATTCCCCGTTCGATTTGTCGGGATCGGTCGCCGGAAGGGCCAGCCAGTAGGTGTTATCGGTGAGAAGCTGCTGCTTGAGCGCCAGGATGACGATCACGGCGCCGATACTTTTCAGCTCCTTCAACTGGTCGCCGTATTGGGCAGGCAGATCCGGGGCCAGCCGCACCAGGGTTTGCGGGGCGGAGGTAAAAACCACGGCGTCGAAGGTCTCGCGCCGGTCGGCCAGCACCACCTCGAACTGCCGGTCGGGCCGCCGGGTGATCTGCTGAACCGGCGTGTTCAGATGGACCCCGGCTCCCTGGCTTTTGATACGATCCGCCAGGAGTTCCAGAAACGCCTGGAAGCCTCCCTCGAAGGTGCCCAGGTCCGGCGTGCGCTTGTAGATACGCGCCCACAGCCAGGCCATGTTCACCCGGTTGTAGTCCTGGCCGAACTTGGCGATCAGGGCCGGTTTCCAGAGCGTCTCGTAGGCTTCGCGGCCCATGTAGCGCAGCAGCCATGCTTCCGCCGTGTAACGCTCCATCGGCTTCCAGTTCTTGGAGAATTTCAGATACAGCCCGGCCAGGCCAAAACGCACTTTGGCCGGCCACGAGATCGGCAGCCGTAACCCCGCCACGACGACGTTGGGACGGTAGGCCGAATAGTTCTTCCCATCGTGCCAGAACGACGAAATCGGGCTGCGAAAAACCACCTTATCCCACGCGCCCAGCTCTTTGATCAGATCCAGCACGTAATCGTCATTCGAAAACCAGTGGTGATAAAACTTTTCAAGCGTCCAGTCCCAGGACTCGTCTCGAAAACCAGCCGCCAGTCCCCCTACCTCGGGCCCGGCTTCGTAGACCTGCACCGCTGCGCCGCTGCGCACCAGATCATAGGCTGCGGCCAAGCCGGTCGCACCCGCACCGATCACCGCCACACGCTGCATGAAACGATCCTTTCCGCCGATCCGCTAGGCCGCTTCGCCCGCCGCGACTTCGCGCGCCCGACCGAAATCGCGCCAGCTCAGCCCTTCGCGGTAAAGATAATAAAATCCCAGCACGGTAATGGGCAGCCACAGCACCGCGTGCAACACCAGGGTGTAGGACGCGGCGATGGACTCCTTGACCCCATACGCGGTCAGCGTCTTGATGCCAGGGGTATCGAACGTCCCGACGTAGCCGGGGGATGAAGGCAGGGTCGTCGCCAGATTGACTACCGCCGTCATCACCATCAAGGCAAAGAAGCTGACGCGAAAATCAAAGGCGTGCATGACAAACCAATACTTCGTCGTCTCGGTCAACCAGATGAATACGGACGAGACCAACGTCATGACCAGATCTTTAGGATGGCGGAGATTTTCCAGCCCCGTCATGAAGTGATCGGCCAGGCTGATGGATTTCTCGCCCAGTTTACCGGGCAGCATCCGGGTGAAGAGGGCCGTATACAACCGCCGCATTTGCTCCGGACGCAGCGCCATGATCAGAAACACGAGGAACGCGCCCCAAAACAACAACGTCGAGACCACCACCACATCGCGCAGCCAGTCGGCTTTGAAGTCGGCAAAGGGCAGCGCCACAAAGACGAAGATGAGCATCACCAGCCCGTCGAAGACGCGCTCGATCACAATCGTCGCCAGGCTGGCCGAGATGTTCACGCCCTCGTTGCGCTTGAGCACGTAGGCGCGGATCACCTCTCCGGCGCGGAAGGGATAGACGTTGTTGCCCATGTAGCCGATCACCACGATGGGGAACAGCTTGCGGAGCGGAATCGCCTTGATCGACCGCAGCAGATAGTGCCAGCGCCAGGTCCGGCCCCACACACAGCCTAAAAAATACACCAGGGCGCCGATCACCAGCCAGCCCACACGGATGTTGCGCATCCCGTGCCAGACGTCGGACAGCTTCAGATGGCTCAGTCCCACATAGAGAAAGGCCACGCTGACGACGATCCCCAGGACCAGCGCCGATTGACGCCGGGCAGTCTGCGATAACCCTCGTGTGCTCACGCAGGGACACAATCCTTTCCTAAGTTAGTACCGGGGCATTGTACCAGAGTTACACGGCCAGGGGATAAATTCCCTAATATCGGGGGAAACAAGAGCGGCCCGTTGGAAATCTCAGCCGCTCCTGCATGAGAGTGTATTCAGTTTAGATAACGCGAAAGCTTATGAGGACTCCGTCGAGGCGGACTCTGGAAGCATCCCGGCAAGAATTCGTTCGAGCGCCATCGTATGGCTGCAAACGCCGCGCGACTTGAAGAAACTGCAATCACAATCCCAATGGCCGTCCGTATAAGTGACCGTGTGCGGGTTATTGTCACCATCAAACGTTACCTTAAAAGACATGAAATGAATACGATTGCGTTCTTCGGCATACCGCTTGGCTTTTTCGATCTTGCCGATCATCCCGTAGTCCATGTGTTATCTCCTTCGTGCTGCTACCCACTGGATAAAAAAGTAAAAAAGCACACTGAAATCATTCAGCGTGCTTTCATCGCAACCTTCGCCTGGCAATCTTTTACAACTCATCGACCAATTCCAGGTGCCAGAAATGCCAACCCATCACCGAACGATACTGCCCTCCTGCCGATTAAAAATATTTTTAACATTTAAGCCAGTATATTGGAAGTCGGGCCTGCTGTCAATCTACGGTAAGTCGGTCACAATTAAGGTTGAGCCCCAAACATCCAGACTGATCTGGAAGGCCTGGGTATTAACGCGCTTGAGCTTTCCGCCCTCCAAAAGATCGTAGCGCAGCGTGTCGTACTGGGGGGTCGATCCCCCGTGCATCTGCAAGATCATGGCCATCGTGGAGGGCACAAACAACTGTACCGTGCCACTTCCGGTGTTCAAGCTGCCTTGCAGGACATCCAGGCCGGGCAGATGGATGGCCAGATTTCCCTGACCGACCTTAAGATCCACCTGCTCGACGCGCAGGGGTTGCAGGTCGGCGGTCACATCGCCGCGCGTGCTGTCCAGCGAGAACAACTCGATCACCACGTCCGCCGGTAAAGAGACGACCAGCGCCCCGCGCCCATAATCTTCCAGGCGGGGAATCGCGTTGGGGTGGGTTTCGGTGATGCGCAGAATCCCGGCATCGCCTTCGACCGACCAGGCCAGGGTGACCTTGCTCTCGCGGCTGCCCTTGAATTCGGCAGACAGCGTGCTGCCCTGCACCGGGTTGACCGTCACCGTGGTGCGATCCAGCGTAGCTTCCACCCGCACGCGGGCTACCTCTGCCGGGAGTTCCTGCGAAAAGGTCTGCACGTTGTCGGTGCGCAGAGTATCGGCCTGCTTCTGATAGGCAAACCAGACGATCCCGGCCAGCAGCACCAGCACTGCTACCAGACCCACCAGGCTCATTTCCAGATTCAACCGGCTCAAACGCAAACGGCGGCGGCCAAACAGGACGTCAAAGCCGAACAAGATCAAGAGCGCTGGCCAGGCCCGCAGCAGAATATCGCCCACCGCATCGGGGACCGCCCCGGCCACCTTCAGCAGCCAGATCGATCCCACCGCCATGACCAGCAGCGGCCACATTACATTACGGCGCGTCGTCGTCATGCGGCCCTCCAGAGCTGTTTGACGAGCAGCATAAACCCAAAGAAGATCACCACGATCGGCAAAAAGGCGTCCCCATGCTCGCCGCTCAACACTCCCAGGTTGCGCGCCAGGACGATCAGCCCCATGACGATAACCGCTCCACCGATCACGATCATCGTTTCAGGGCGGGTGGCACGGCGACGGAGCAGCGCCGGGTCGCGCGGGATGTCGAGCAGGGTTTCCGGGGGCAGCATGAACCACAGCGCCAGGTAGATCAGCACGCCCGTGCCCGCGGTGAACAGGCCCAGGATGATGAACAGGCCGCGCACCCACCACGGATTGACGCCGAGGTACGTGCCCAGCCCGCCGCATACCCCGCCCAGGGTCCGATCCGTCAAACTTCGTGCTAACCGTTGAGGTCTCATGTCACTGATTCCTTGCCGAGATGTTAACCATGCAAACTATACCCAGTCTGACCATAGGCGCAAGTGCCGTTTGCCTTTGCGGAGGGACGGTGCAAAAATACGCTGAAGTGAGCCGCTATCGTCAGGAGTCTCTATGCCAGAGATCGAGTATCGTACCGTGGCCGACGTGAATTTCGAAGAATTCACGGTGGCCTTCAACCACGCCTACAGCGATTATTTCGTGCCGATTGTGATGACTCCGTCCTCGTTTCGCGCGTTGATGGGCCGCGACGACCTGGAGGCCGCCGCCTCGGTCGCGGCGCTGGACGGCGACGCTATCGTCGGGACCGGGCTGTTGGGAATTCGCGACCATGCAGGATGGATCGGGGGGATGGGCGTCGTTCCGTCTCACCGGCGGCGGGGCATTGCCCGCCACATGATGCACTTTCTGTTGGACCGCGCCCGCGAGCACCACTTGATCACCGTCAGGCTCGAAGTGATCGAGGCCAATCACGGCGCTCACGAGCTGTACCGGCAGATCGGGTTCACCGACCAGCGCCACCTGCTGATCCTGAACCGTCCGCCGGAGCGGGTCGAGCCAGTGACGGCTCCGTATTTCATCGAGGAATGCCCTCCCGAAAGCGTGATCGAGCATTATCCCGCGTTTCACAGCGTCCCTAACTGCTGGCAGCGCGATCTACCCTCCCTGCACAGCCTGGTCCCGCACCTGGACGGCTGGGCGGTGCTGGATGCCGAGCGCGTCATTGGCTATGCCGTGGGCTGGACGGCGCCGGAGGAAGTGCGCCTGGTGGATGTGGCGGCAGACCCGTATGCCGATCCGCTGCGCGCGGCCCAGGTGCTGCTCACCTATCTCCACCAGGAAAGCCCCGGGGCGTTTGGCAGCGCCTACAACATCGCGGACGATGACCCGCTGCTGCCCGCCTACCAGCAAGTCGGCTATGCTACGTCGTTCCGCCAGATCGAGATGCGGATCGACCTGTAGTGCGCGACAATCGGGATAGGGGACGGTGTGAGCCGCCCCCTCCCACACCACCGGACGTGCGGGTCCGCATCCGGCGGTTCGGTCAAGTCGAACGAAAGGCTTGGTAACGTTTGAAGAAACTGAGTAGACCGTGTTGCTCCCAGTAGGCATTATTCAGGGCCCGTTGGAGGGGCGGTGAAGCGGACAGCCGCCAGTGACCTTTGCTCGTTCCTCCGGTCCGTTTGGCCCAGAAGTCCGAGACCCCCAACGCGCGCAGATGGTGGTAGCGATTAGCGGGGGTTTTCCATTGTTTCCAGAGGACTTGCCGCAAGCGGCGGCGTAGATGTTTATCCAGGTCTTGCAGGGGACTTTTCGCATCGGCGATGTGAAAATAGCCCACCCAGCCCCGGATATAGCCATTCAGACGTTCAATCACCGCTTCGATGGCCTGTCCGCCGGAGCGCCGGGTCATCTGGCGCAGTTGGCGTTTCACCCGGTCCAGACTGCGACGAGACAGGCCAATGCCTACCCCGCCGCCTGTCCTTCAATAGAAGCTAAAGCCCAGAAACGAGCGGTTCGTCGCCTCGTCCACCGCGCTTTTCGCCTCGTTGACTTTCAGTCGCATTCGACCTTCGATAAACCGGCGTGTGCTCTCCATCACCCGTTCCGCGGCGGACCGGCTGCGTACATAGATATTGCAGTCGTCGGCGTAGCGTACAAAGTGATGGCCGCGTTCTTCCAGCTTGCGGTCCAGTTCCGTCAGCACGATGTTGGACAGCAGCGGCGACAGCGGCCCACCTTGCGGCGTTCCCTCGGTGCTCGCCTCTACTATTCCGTCCGCCATCACCCCCGCTTTCAGGTACGCATTCACCAACCGCAACACACGTTTGTCTGTGAGGGTTTGTTTCAGGCGTGCCATCAGGCGGTCATGGTTCACCGTGTCGAAGAACTGCGCCAGGTCCAGGCCCACTACCCAGGTATACCCCGCTTCGATATAGCTGCGCGCCGCTTGTACGGCCTGCTGCGCGCTCCGATTCGGGCGAAACCCGTAGCTGTGGTCACTGAAGGTTGGCTCGAACACCTCGCTGAGCACCTGCAACAGGGCTTGTTGGATGAAACGGTCCAACACCGTCGGTATGCCCAACGCGCGTTCCCCTCCGCTTTCCTTCGGTATCCAGGTACGCTTCACCGGACTGGGTTGATACACCCCCGCGTCCAGGCGCGCGCGGATACTCGGCCAGTGCTCCCGCAGATGGTCCACCAGTTCATCGGTGGTCATTCCATCGACCCCTGGCGCTCCGCCGTTGCGCTCCACGCGCTTCAGCGCCGCCCGCAAGTTCTCTCGACTGAAAATCCGTTCCCACAACCCTTCGTGTTGAGTGCGTTCGTCTTCCATTTGACCTGATAACGGCCTCTCGCCCTACGCCCTTCTCCCCGGCCTTCAACCTTCCTTCTGGGCCTGGTCTGGTCCTGCCAGTGTCGGCTGTCCGCGCTGTTATCCTTCTCCTTTCTCCTCAACTCCTTGTCCGTTCAGCCCTTCGCCCTGCCCGCGTTTTCATCGCGTGCCCTGGATGGCCGTTACCCCATCGGCTACTACGACCTCGGCTGACTTCTGCAAAAAATGCAGACCTCCCCGGATAAGGTGCGATAGCTTTCCCCCAAGCCCTGCCGCGTTTACAACCAGCCGCTTTGGTCCTCTTTGGGCGTCACTGCCTTTTGCCAGCTCGCCCCGCGCTCGTTGCCTCACTACGCGGTTCTTGTTCATCAGGTCCGGGGTTTGCGCTCCAGCTTCCTCTCCACGCTTGCTCGCGCTTGCGCAGTTGCCTTCGGCTCATGGTTCGTCGGACCAACGTCCATAGCGGTCTTTCACCGCCTAGCTATCGCCCCTGCCGGGCGTACAAAAACAAGGGCGGCCCGGCGGTCGCCCTTGCTAGCGGCTTGCTTCAGCGGCTATTGAAATGGAGATCGCACAAACCGGAGCGTGACCCGCACCCGGCCAAATTCCAGCTCGTCGCCATCACGCAGGCGGTAGCGGCGGTGCGGCTCCAGCGAGAAGCCGTTGATACGGGTGCCGTTGGTGCTGTTCAGATCTTCCAGGTAGATCGCCTGGTTGTCGTCATCCTGCACGATGACGGCGTGGCGGCGCGAGACGCCCCCCTCCTGCCCCCCATAGGGCGACAGGTCCAGGTCCGGGTAGAAGTTCCCCACCGGATCGGAACGCCCCATCACAATCCGCCCTTTGACTTCGATCCCGACCGTTGTCTGATTCTGGCCGCCAATTTGCAGCAGCAGCCGCCAGGGAGCCGTCAGACGCCCCGTCTGCGGACGCGCGGCGCGCTCCTCAGGGGGCATCGGCAAGGCTTTCTTTTCGTCGAGCAGCGAGGTCACACGCTTGCTGGGTTCGGGCGGCGCATCGCTCTTGACCGGCTCCGGCTTCACCTCATCCTGCGGCGGATTCGGACTAACGGGTTGCTTGTTCAGATCGTCCACCATCGACAAAACCTTCCATAACGGTATACATCCCCTCGTGACTTCCTGACCCTACTTTGATTATACAACTCGTGCGGGACTCGCCATAGTCCGACGCTGGTCATATTGCACACTCCCTGTTAAAGTTGAGCCATCGTCTACGATAGCTACTCGCTCGATGGCCATGCGCGCGCGTCATTTACTCAAGTATGCAGCCCGGTTTCCCCTGGTGCTGGTCGGTCCGATCTGCATCCTGGTGGCGATTGTCGCCGGGACTCATGCCACCATCCGAAATTACCAGTGGCCGGTCGTGCGGGAGTGGGGCACGGCCCCCGCATTGGATCGCGCCGCTTACGTGCTGGCCCCCGACATCGCGGGGATCGTCTGGAAGTCGCGCGCGGTCAGCGGGCTGCGCTTCCAGCCGCTCGACCCGCTCAGCCCCCCGGTGGACATCCTGCCCTACCCCGACGTGAACGCGCGGCGCTGGCAGGCCGCGCCCGCCGGCGCTCAGAGCTATCACCTGATCTGGTCGGAACAGGATGGGCGGCTGCGCAGCGCCCTGATCCGGGACAGCGGCGAGACGCTGCGCGGGCCAATCGAACTGGCGGCCACGGCGGAGCCGGATTTCGTCACCCTGGCCCTGCCGGAAGGCGACGCGCTGGTGCTGTGGATTCAGAGCGTGCGTAACCAGCTTGCCACGGTCGTGATCGACAGCGCCGGGCGACCTGGACCTGTGAACCTGCCCATCGCAGGCCCCGTGAGCCGCG
>CAZHTS010000078.1:0-21491 GCA_964535315.1 uncultured Anaerolineaceae bacterium | reverse complement strand
CCGCGCCGCGCCTTTTGAAAGGCCAGCAGCAAATTGGGGAAAGCGGTGATTGCTTCATACAAATGGCGATAGGTCTTCATCTTTGTCCTCCGTTATGCCGGCCCCAAGAATCCAGCAGCCAGCATAGCCAGCAGGCAGAAATCAGCAGGCAGAAGGAGAGCCAGGAGAGAGGACACGAAAACCCGCAAGGATATTGAAGTCACCGGGTACGTCCCAGTCACGATACGCGCAACGAGCGAGCCTGTCATCACCGTCCCAGGAGCCGCCGCGCAGCACGTATTCTTCGCCGGCAGCGCCGTCGTCGAGACGCAGCGGGTAGGGCCGGTATGGGTTCTGGCACCATTCCCACACGTTGCCGGCCAGATCCTCGGCCTCCTCGCCCCGCCGTCCGGCGGCGTACACCCCCACCGGCGAGGGCCGCAGCACGCGCCCTTCCAGCGTGTTGGCCCGCCCGTCCGCCCATTCGTCGCCCCACGGGTAGCGCCGGCCCTGCCGGCCGCGCCCGGCCGCCTCCCATTCCACCTCATGCGGCAGGCGGTAGACCCGCCGGCCAAACGCCGTCAGCCAGGCGCCGTAGGCCTGCGCCTCAAACCAGGTGACGCCCACCACCGGCTGGGCCGGGTTGTTGTACAGGCGATCCTCCCAATAATGCGGACGCCGCCGCGATTTCTGCGTGAGATCCTTTGAAAATTGAGCGATGACCTCCTCGCGGCTTAAAGCGGCAAGATATTCCCAGGTCTCGATCTGCTGCGGGGACCACCGCCCCGCCACTTGCGCCTTCCAGCCGGGGGTATCTTTCAGGGTCTGCCAGAAATCCAAGACGGTCTTCATCTGCCCACCGGCCACCTCTTCGCCCGCCAACCAGCGCCGGGCGGTCTCGCCCGCCCAATACGCCGGGCGCTCGTAACCGCCGGCGGCCACGAAACAGGCAAACTCGGCGTTGGTCACCGGCCGGCGCCCGATGCAAAATTCGGGCAGTTCGCTCCAGAAGGCCGGCCTTTCATCATCAAACGCCTGGTCGTCGTCCGCCGCGCTGCCGGCGCGATACCGCCCGGCCGCCACCGGGATCAAATCCGGCCACACCACCGCCACGCCGTCGACTTCCTCCGCCTGCAGGCGCGGGTCGCCGATGCGCCCCAGGGTAAAGCCGGCCAGCAGACGGGCGCGCAGGTGTACGGCCGGGTCATACACTTCCGCCGCCAGCCGCCGGCGCGTCGCTTCCAACGCCTGCGCCAGCCCGGGGTGGGCGCTGCGTTTGCCCACCGCCAGCCCGCCGCGCAGCACCGTCTCGATTTCCGCCCGCCCGGCCTCGTCCAGGCAGCGCCCGGCCAACGCCGGGTTGTGCGCCGCCACCGCCGTCACCAGCGCCGCCGGGTCGGCGGCCAGCCCGCAGGCCAACAGCGTGGTCACCTCCCAGCCGGTGCCGGGCGGCTCGGGCAGGGCGTCCCACTCGCCCACCTGCGCCGCAGGCATCTCAGCCTGCAGCCGCCTGGCCCGCCACAGGCGGCTCAAATCTTCGCCCCCCGCAAAACGGCGCAGCAGTTCCTGCGCCGCAAAATATTCCTGCAAGAGATGGTGATAGAAACGCACCTCGCCGGTCAGGGCCGGGTCCAGCAAGGTGGCGCAGCGCCCCAGGCGCAGCACCACCGCCGGCAAAATTTCCAGCGTCTCGCCTTCGGCGTTTTGCCCGCGCCGCGGTAGGGCTGCCTGCGCCGTAGCCACGGCAAAGGTGGTGCCCTCGCCCTGCTCTTGCATGGCAAACGCCAGGCGCGCCAGCGCCTCGGCCTGCGCCGCAGCCGGCAGCCAGTCGCGGTGCGCCAGCTTCTCCTCGCGGCGCAGCAGTTCGCCGGCAAACCAACGCAGCAGCGCCCCACGGTTAGACATGCCACCCTGGTTGCTCTTGTAGGCCGCCGTCAACAGACACAGGTTAAACGGGTTGCGCGCCAGTTCGCCCAGCCGGCTGCCCGGTTCGTCCAACAAAGCCTGCAACCCCTCGGCCGCGTTGCAGCGCAAATAAGCGCCGATCTGCTCGTCTGCCAGCGGGTTGATCAGCACCCGGGGAATATCGAGCTGGTTCTCGTAATCACGTTCGCGCCCGCTAAACACCACCTGGTTGCCGCCCAGCCGGTCACACAGCAGCACGCCCCAATCCTTGAGCCGGGCGTCGCGCTCCTGGCGGGCAATCTCGTTGACCCCATCCACCAGCGCCAGCACCCGTCCGGCCGCCCAGGCGTCGGCGAAATTGCCGCCCACCGCCGCCGTCCACTCCTCGCCCAGAAACGCAAACGGCGAACGCCCCGCCTGCTGGCTGAGGCGCACAAAAAGCGGGATGCGCTCCTCGCCGCCTGCCAGCAGCCGCCGGGCGGCCTCAAAGGCAATCTTTTGCAGGGTGGTGGTCTTGCCGCCGCCCGGCTCGCCCAACAGAATAAACGCCGCATGCCGCCCCAGCGCCGTAAGGATATCCGGCAGGGGCTCCAGCGTCACCTGCGCCTCGGGCCCCGCCCCGGCCGGCGGGACTCTGAATTCGCTAAAGGACACGGGGATTTCCAACCCGGCGATCTCCCGGCGTACGTCCATGCGCCCCGAGAGGGGGATAAAATGCGTCGCCCAGATACGATAATCCTGGCGCAGCGCCAGCGCCAACAAATGGGTGCGTTCGCTGCGGCAGGCGCTCAGGCGGCGGGCCGCTCCGGCGGCAAATACCAGTCGCTCGCCGTCCAGCGCCAGCGTGAACGCATCGCCGCCCTCTCCGCAGGGCGCAAACTGCGCCCCACCTTGCAGCAGACGTACCACGCCGGCGATGATCTGTTCCACATCCGCCGCCGAAAACCCGTGATAATTAATCTGATCGCGCCCGACAAATTGCTGGCACCATACGCTGCCGCCCACCGACACACTGTGCGCTGAAGCTTCCGACATGCACGTCCTCCCTGGAAAAATGCTGTACGGCCTGTCCTTATTTTACCCGCCTGCGCTCACCCCCGCAACCCAATTCACGCCGTGACGGCGCCCGTGCGCCCACGAATATTGCCAGCAATAGGTCTGAGGGGAGGGATTGTGGTGTGTCAGGGTGCGGGAGGCGTGGTAGATAGGCGGCGGGCGAATGTGTGGGTGTCTGCCGTAGGGTGCGGGGCTTGCCCCCGCCCTCCCTGACCGCCGGCCACCCCGCCGGCAACACACAGCCCGCGGCCGCACGCCCTATGGCACATCCAGGCGGGTTTAAACAGGATGGGCAGGATCGACAGGATAAAAGAGCAGTTCGGGGCGCACTCTGGGCCATCCCAATCCGCCACCGGTACCGTCTCCGCCTGTGCAGGCGAGGTTCACCCTCGCCCTCCACGACCGCCGGCCAACCTGCCTCGCCCCTACGGGCAGCCCAGCGCCATCCGCTCCGCATCCCCCGCCGCCCACAGACCGCACACATACGGGCGCAAATTGCTGTTGTAATCCAGCGCCGCCTGCGATAGACGCCCGGCCTCCTCTCGCCGCCCGCCGTGCGCCAGCCCGACGATGAACGGCGCCCACTCAACGCCGTTGGCCGGGCGCAGCCCGAGACGCTGCGCCTGGTCATACACCGCCGCCACGCCGGCCCAATCCTCGTTTTGCTGCGCCAGGGCGGCCTTCTGGTAGAAATAGCACCAGTCGTGCGCCGGCTCGGCGCCAAAAATCTGCGCTGGCGGCGGCGTGTCGCCCCGGACATCGATCTGCCCCAGGTGTGAGATCGCCAGCAGTTCGCGCTCGTCGTCGCTCAACAGCGGCAGCTCGCCGTCCGCCGGGCCCAACACCTGCAAACAACTCTGCCCGTACTTATACCGCACCACCAGCCCCTGCGAGGTCGAACCCTGGTACACCACCGTGCGCAGGTCGTCGCGCACCGCCAGCCCGTCGCGAAAATCCTCGATCATCCCGCCGCGCCGCGAGATAGCGCTGGCAAACCAGTACGGCACCGCCGTCGTACGGTTTTCGGGCGCATAAATTGTATTCAGCCCGAACCCCACCGAATAATCCGCCACCAGGCCAAAGGGCATCTTGTTCCCCAACACAATCGTGCCCTCCTTGAGCGCCGGGGCGCGCCAGTACAACTGCCAGTAATACGAACGCTGCGCCGCCCAATTGAGCGCATATTGGTTGACCGTCTGCACCTGCGCCGCGACCGCCAGCGCCAGCACCGCCGCCAACAGCCCCGCCCCCGGCAGACGCCGCGGCGAAAAACCCGCCACCGCCGCCGGCAGCAGCAGCGCCGCCCCAAACATCGGCCCCAACGCAAACCGATCCGACCACATGCCCACGATCACCTGGCGGTCGGTGCTCCACACCGGGAAACCGCCCAGCAGTACCCCCAGAACGCCCAGCAGCAGCGCCTGGCGCACAAAACCGTCCTCCGCCGCTTCGCCCGCTTCGGGCACGCCCCGCAGCAGATAAGCCGCCGCCAACGCTGCCGTCACCGCCCCCAGCGCCCACGAGAATAACACGAAACGCTGGCTGAGATCGATCTCCGCCGGCAGCAGCGGGTTGAGCCACGCAAACAACAACAGATGCGCCGTGTCCTGCAACACGTGCTGCGCCAGGCGCACCAGTTCACCCCACGGGTTTTGCGCCAGGTTGAGCAGCAGCAGCGGAGCGTTGGCGTTCGGGTCGGGGCTCAGGCGCGGGAAGACGCCAAAACGCCACACCCCAAAGACCAGCAGCGCCAGCGCATACGGACTCCACCCCAACAGCACGCGCCGCCCGGTCTGGGAGCAGCGCTCGCCGTTTGCACGCAGCAAGAACCACAGCAGCGGCAGGCGCAGCAGTTCCAGCCCGACAAAATACTCCATCGTCATCATCTGTACCAGCGCCGCCAGCCAGGCAAAAATCGTCAGCGCCAGCGCCTGACGCCGCGGCCGGCGCACTGCCTGCACCATCGCCGCCAGCGACCATGTGAACAGCGCATAACTGATAAAGTGTTGGCTATACGCCACCGAGATGCTTTGCTGGCTGAAACCGGGATAGACGGCGAACAACAACGCCATCCAGCCCACCGCCGCCGGCCGGCGCGGCCATACCCCGCGCAGCGCCAGCCACATCCCCAACGCCGTCAGCCAGCGCAAGAGAATGGTAAACAACTGCCAGCACAGCGGCTCCACCCCCAGCAGCGGCAGCGTCGCCAGATAGGTCCAGATCGAAAACGGCCGGTCGCTGAGGTAATACGTCCACCACACTTCCGGCCGGTTCCAGCGCGCCAGAAAAATGACCTGCCAGTCGTCCCAATAAAAACCCATGCGGCCCAATTGCAGACCGTACGCCAGCAGCGTCACCGCCAACAACACAAGCGGAAAAGTCCAGAGCGATGCAAGTAGTTTCTTTAACATTGTACGCATATGGGCGCTATTATACCCGCTGCGCACCCAAAAAATACGCCCAAACTCAGCCGATGTATACCTCCACCTGAGCGCCGTCCTCATCGTCCACCTGGACGTGCAGCGGCTCGCCCTGGTGAATCGTCTGGGAAAGCGAGCGCAGCAGTTCGTCCAGCGGCTGGTCGCGCACCTCGTTGGGCAAGAAACCGCCAAAGGTGCGCAGCCCCCAGGCCGCCAGCCCTAACGGCAGCGGCATACTGATCACGATCCATTCCGGCTTCTCGTCCGGCCGTTGGTGCACCCGGACGTGCAGCCACGGCGCCATCCGGCTCTGCCAGGCCAGCGCCGCCAGCAGCACCCCCAACCCAAACGGCAGCCACGACAACCAGAAGCCCCAGCTCAACCCGGCGGCGGCGTAACCGCTGTACATCCACCAGGCCCCCAGCGCAATCAACACCACCCCCAGCCCAAACGGCAGCAGCCACCAGCCTTCCCAACGCCGGTACGCCGGCGTCTCCGCAGGCGGGGCGGCCTCGACAACCTCATCACCGCCGTCTTCCAGCCCGGCCAGTAATTCGGCCCCATCCGTCACGCTCAACTCCCCCCGCTCAACCTTACGCAAAATCTCAAGTCGTCGCTCGTAGATAGACATCCCGTCGCCTTTCCGCCTACGCCCCGGCCAGGTTCTCTAACGCCTCGAACAATTTCTCGGCTTCTTCAACGGTGATCTTCTTCTCCTGCAGCATACGCAGGATCAGGATGCGCTCCTCCTCGCTGGTCGCGCTGCCGTTGTCACTCACCGCCAGCGTGTCCGGCGAAACCGGGGGCTGCGCTGGGGCGACATCCGCAGCGCGAAAATCGACATCGAACGCCTCCGCCCAGCTCTTGCCGGCGGCGTTCATTCGTTCCTCCAGCCGCTGCATCGCCGCCCGCACCCGCTCCTCGGCCTGGCGAGTGGCTTCCTGGGCGCGCCGGGTGGCGCGCTCGGCCAGTTCCTGCGCCCGGCGGGTGGCCTCCTCGCTGCTCTGCACGTGATGGGCGATGCGCTCTTCCAGCCGCTCCCAGCGGTTATCTACCTTTTGAAATCCCTCACGCAGCCGGCCTTCGTCGGCGCGACCATCGCTCACCAGCAGGCTGCCCCTGGATTCCAGCCACACCACCGGCCCGCCCGCCCCCAACACCACGCGCTGGCGCTTCTCATCCAAACGCTGCGTTTGCCCGTTCAACTGTACGCGGATATCGCGGCTCCAGGCGGTCATCTCCAGGCAGGCCGCCGCCCCAGACGGCAAATAAACCGCCAGATCGCCGCTGGCGCGCACCCGCAGCGCCTGGCGCACCTGCGCCAGCCCAAGACGCACGTCGCCGTCGGCCTCGGCCGTCACCGCCCCGCCGGCCTGCATGAGCACAAAGTCACCGTGCACCTCGCGGGCGGTCACTTCCGCCGCCAGTTCCAGGCCGCGGAAATCGCCGCACACTTCCTGCACGCTCAGCCGGCGCTGCACCCGGCGGGCGCGGCAATCGCCCTGCACCGAGAGCACCTCAACCTCACCCAACTCTTGCAGCGACAGATCGCCGCCCACTTTCTGCACCTGGATCGAGCCGCTCAGGCCGCGCAGGTGCACGTCCCCCGCTGCCCGTTCCACCGTCACCCGGGCGCCGGGCGGCAGCGAAACCTCGCAATTTTCCAGGCTGATGATGCGCAGCACCTCGCCTTCCTGATGCCAGTCGACGCCGTCCGCATGGTCATAAATCACCCGCACCTCAGGGCGCTCCCATTCTTGAAGGTACAAATTACCCTGCACACGCAACGCCACCCACAACACCGGGGTGGTCACCGCCACGATCTGTTGCTTCATCGCCTTTTGCTCCTGTCTCTCCCGGCCACGCCCACCGGGGTATTTTTTAATCGCGGTTTTTATTTCCGCCCTAATAGTAACAGATTTATTCAGATTGTCAATATGTATATTGATATTTTCAAACATAAAATAAATAAAACAAAAACCCAGAGTCTTTTTCTTGCGTTTCCGCGCCATTTTTTAGAAAGCGCCGCGCCAGACAAAGAGTCTTTGGCGGCCGCGAATCGTCCTGATCCACGCCGCAGCAATGGTATAATTGTTCTATGCCCTCAATTGTTGCTATCGATATTGAAACCACCGGTCTGGATCCACAAACAGACGCTATTATCGAAATCGGCGCCGTTCGCTTCAACGGCCATCGCGTCGAAGGCGAGTGGAGCACCCTGATCAACCCGGGGCGCCCAATCCCCGCCTTCATCACCCAGCTCACCGGCATCAGCAACGACATGGTGCGCAACGCCCCGCCGGTCAAGGCTGTCGTCCACCAGTTGGCCGACTTCGTCGGCGACTGCCCCGTCCTGGGGCACAACGTGCGCTTCGATCTTGGCTTCCTGCAGCGCAGCAAGATCCTGCTCGACAACGAAGTGTTGGACACCTACGAACTGGCCTCCGTCCTGCTGCCCACTGCCAGCCGTTACAATCTGGGCGGGCTGGCCCAGGCGCAGGGTATCCTGCTCGAGGCCAATCACCGCGCCCTGGATGACTCGCGCGTCACCCACGCCCTCTTCACCCGCCTGTACGACAAGGCCCTGACGCTGCCCATCGAACTGATCGCCGAGTTCGTTCGCCTGAGCGAACCGTTTGAATGGGGCGGCGCCTGGATCTTCCGCCAGATTCTGCGCGCCCGCGCCCGCCAGCCGGTCACCGCCCGCATCGCCCACCGCGACGGCGGCGGCGCCCTGCTCGGCAGCGTGACCACCCCACTGGCCCCGCCCCTCGTGCCGCGCGACCCACCCGTGGCGCTCGACTCGGATGAGGTCGCCGCCCTGCTCGAATACGGTGGCCCGTTCGCCCGCTACTTCAACAGCTACGAACACCGTCCGCAGCAGGTCGCCATGCTTACCGCCGTGACCAACGCCCTGTCCAACAGCCAGCACCTGCTGGTCGAGGCCGGCACCGGCACGGGCAAGTCCTTTGCCTACCTGGTGCCCGCCGCCCTGTGGGCCCTGCAAAACGGCACCCGCGTGGTCATTTCCACCAATACCATCAACCTGCAGGACCAGCTGGTCAAGAAAGATGTCCCCGACCTGCGCGCCGCCCTCAACGTTGACCTGCGCGTCGCCGTGCTCAAGGGGCGCGCCAATTACCTTTGCCCGCGCCGCCTGGAAGCCATGCGCCAGCGCGGCCCCGATACCGCCGACGAGATGCGCGTCCTGGCCAAGGTGCTGGTCTGGCTGATGGAAAGCGAAAGCGGCGACCGCAGCGAGATCAACCTCAACGGCCCGGTCGAGCGCGACATCTGGAGCCGCATGTCGGCCGACGACGAAGGCTGCAAGGCCGAAGTCTGCCTGAGCCGCACCGGCGGCGCATGCCCCTTCTACCGCAGCCGCCTGGAGGCGCAAAGCGCTCACCTGCTGGTCGTCAACCACGCCCTGCTGCTCTCGGATGTGGCTACCGGCAGCCGCGTGCTGCCTGACTATGAGTACCTGATCATCGACGAAGGCCACCACCTCGAGACCGCCACCACCGGCGCCCTGAGCTACCGCGTCTCCCACAACGACCTGCTGCGCCTGCTGCGCGAACTGGGCGGCGCCTCCAGCGGCGTCCTCAGCCATCTGCTCACCGTGATGAACAGCCTGCTGCGCCCTTCCGAGTCCGCCGCCTTTTACCAATCCATCCAGCGCGCCACCGACCTGAACTTCCGCCTGGAACACGCCCTCGGCGAATTCTTTGCAAACATCAACCTGTTTCTCGAAGAACAGCGCGAGGGCCGGCCGGTCAGCCCCTACGGGCAGCAGGAGCGCATCCTGGAGTCGACCCGCACCCTGCCCACCTGGGCCGAGGTGGAGATGGCCTGGGACGAAGCCCACGAGATCACCACCCTGCTGCTCAACCTGCTGGCCGAAATCTTTAAAACCGCCGGCGAGCTACAGGAAATCGGCGGTGAAGACCTGGAAGACCTGCTCGGCAGCCTGACCAGCGTCTATCGCCGCCTGATCGAGGCGCAGACCAACCTGAACGCCCTGGTCAGCAAACCCGACCCCGGCAACGTCTACTGGGTGGACGTACAATCCAACAGCAACCGGGTGGCGCTGCAAATCGCTCCGCTGCACATCGGCCCGCTGATGGAAGAGCACCTGTGGCACGAGAAATCCAGCATCATCGTCACCTCTGCCACCCTGACCGCCAACGGCGAATTCGATTACATCCGCAACCGCCTCAACGCCGACGAGGCCGACGAACTGGCGCTGGGCTCACCCTTTGACTACGAAACCGCCGCCATGCTCTATCTGGTCAACGATATCCCCGAACCCGGCGACGCCAACAATTACCAGCGCGCCGTAGAAAACACACTCATCCGCCTGAGCAAGGCCACCGGCGGGCGCTTGCTGGCGCTGTTCACCTCGTACGCCCAGTTGAAACGCACCTCGGTTGCCATCTCTGGCCCGCTGGCCGAAGCCGGCATCCAGGTCTACGAACAGGGCGAGGGCGCCTCGGCCAACACCCTGCTGGAGACCTTCCGCGAAGCCGATAAGGCCGTCCTGCTGGGCACGCGCGCCTTCTGGGAAGGCGTGGATATCCCCGGCGAGGCGCTCTCGGTGCTGGTCATCGTCAAACTGCCGTTCGACGTACCTTCCGATCCCATCGTCGCCGCCCGCTCCGAGACCTTCGACGATCCCTTCAACGAATACAACCTGCCCGAAGCCATCCTGCGCTTCCGCCAGGGCTTCGGCCGCCTCATCCGCACCCAATCCGATCACGGCGTGGTCGCCATCCTCGACCGGCGCATTCTGACCAAGCGCTACGGCAAGACCTTCATCGAGTCGCTGCCAGAGTGCAAGGTCAAGGTCGGCGGCATGCAAGACCTGCCCGCCGCCGCCGCCCGTTGGCTCAATTTATAAGGAGGAACCCATGCTCCACATCCGCCCCGTTCAAGAAAGCGACGCCGAGGCCTTCCTGACGTTGGCCCATACCCTGGATCAGGAAACCCAGTTCATGATGCTCGAACCCGGCGAACGCACTACCAGCGTGGAGGAGCAGCGCCAGCGTATCAGCGCCGTCCTGCAACAGCCCAATCAGACCATCCTGGTTGCAGAACAGGGCGGGCATCTGGTCGGCTATCTGGGCGCTTATGGCGGCGCTTACCGGCGCAACCAGCACAGCGCCTATATCGTCATCGGCATCCTGCAGGCTTACGCCGGGCAAGGCGTCGGCACCCAGCTTTTCATTGCCCTGGAAAAATGGGCCCGCCAGCAGCACATTCACCGCCTGGAATTGACGGTGATGACCCACAACGAGCGCGGGGTTAATCTCTACCGCAAGATGGGCTTCGAGATCGAGGGTACCAAGAAGGATTCACTCTACATCGCCGACCATTACGTCGACGAGTATTACATGGCGCGCCTGCTCGATTAAGCTGTTCCCAACACGTCGCGCAGCCGCGCCATCAACCCCGGCAGCGTGGCGGAAAATTGCACGTCCTCCCGGCTGGTATCCAGTTCGATGATGGTCGAACGCTGGCCGGCATTCTCGATCCAATCGGCCAGCAGTTCGTCCAGTACCCCCAGGTCCTGCTCCTGGACGATATCCACCGTACGCTGGCGGGCGACGCGCCGGGCAGCCAGTACCTCGCGCCTCGCCCGCAAACACACGATCGCCTCTGGCGCCGGCAGGGCGTGGCGCGCCAGATCGTAAAAACGCCGGCAGACGTCGAATTCGGCCTGGCTCAAATAGCCCTTGCGGTGGAACAGGTGGGTAAACAGGTGAAAATCCTGATCCAGCCCACCGTCCAGCACCCCCACCCCCGGCTCGCCCCGCGCCGCCAGTTCTTGCTCGGCGCGGTACAGCAGATAATCGATCTGATTGGCAAAACCGCCGGCAGACCGGTCGGCAAAAAACGCCTGCTGAAAGGGGCGCTCGACATGCTGCTCGAGCAGCGGCCGGTATCCACCGGCCGCACACACCAGCCGCGCCAGCGTCGTCTTGCCGCTGCCGCAATTTCCGACAAATGCCACCAGTTTCCCCATTATCCCTCGCCGCTCACCCACCAGCCGCCGCGATCGGGTTCCTCACGGTTCTGCAACACGGTCACCTTGTGCGGCTCCAGCCACAAAACCGCCGGGCGCGGCGCCAGGTTGTAATTGGACGACATACTCAACTGGTACGCCCCGGCCACCGGCACCGCCACCAGATCGCCGCGGTGCATCTCGGGCAGGCGCGCCTCGCCGATGATCATATCGCCCGACTCGCAGAATTTACCCACCAGGCGGGTCAACCGATCGTACGGCCCCTCGACCCGATTGACCAGGCAGGCCGTATATTTGGATTCGTACAGCGCCGGGCGGGGGTTGTCGGCCATGCCGCCATCGATGGAGATCACGTACGAACCATCCGCCACCGTTTTGGAGTTGCCCACCGTGTACACCACCATCCCGGCCCGCGCCACAATCAGACGCCCCGGCTCCAGGATCAGCTTGGGCAGCGGCCAGTTACGCCGCTCGCACTGCTGCTTCACCCGGCTGCACACCGCCTGCAGCCATTCGGCGGCGCCGTTGTGCGCATCGCTCGGCAGATACGGCACCCCCCAGCCGCCGCCCGGGCTGATTTCCTCGGGCACAAACCCTTCCTGCGCTGCCAGTTTCATCAAGACATCCACGGCGGTCATAAAAGGCTGCACTTCAAAGATCTGCGATCCGATGTGGGTGTGTAACCCCGTCAGGTGCAGCCAGTCGCTGGCCATCGCCCGCCGGATCGCCGCCGCCGCCTCGCCATCCTGCAACAGAAAACCAAACTTGCTGGTCGGGTGCGAGGTCTGCCGGTACGGGTGAGTGTCCACCTCAAAGCCCGGCGTCACCCGGATCCACACCCTGGCCCGCTTGTTCATCTGTGAGGCAATCTGTTCGACCAGTTCCAACTCATCCATGCTGTCCAGCACAATCGCCTGAAAATCGTTGGCCAGCGCCAGGCGGATCTCTTCTTCAGATTTATTATTGCCGTGTAAATGCAGGCGATCCGGCAAAATCCCACCGCGCAGCGCCAGACGGGCCTCGCCCAGGCTGACGACATCCAGGCCCAGATCTAACTCTTTCACCCGGCGGGCAAACCCCAACGAAAAATACGCCTTGCAGGCATAGGTGATTTCATACTTGCCCGCATAACAGTTGGTCAGCACGTCCTTCAACGTCTGCACCTGCTGATGAATGGTGGTCGAATCGTAAATATAGAGGGGGGTGCCCCATTTGGCCGCCAGTACCGCCAGGTCGTGGCCGCCTACATACAGGTGCCCGTTGCTGCGCCGCTCGGCAGTCACAGGCATGATCGATTTCAAAAACTTGGACATTTTTTGGCTCCTGAGGTGAAGATAAAACGGGGAGCCGCTTTCAGCAGATAGTTGGGGGACGGTATCGCACAGCTACCACTTACAGCAGGGACACCCGTAAAACATAGCCACAAATGATATCGCGCCCCGCCCAAATACGCAATAGCAGAAAATGTCCGTGTCCCTTGCCAATCCCCACATTGCGTTGTAAGATTTCACTGCTCATTTTCTATGGAGGAGCTATGTCGCGCAGTCTACCCACTCTCTTGATCATTCTCGGGAGCGTCTTGTTGCTTAACACGCTGGCCATCCTGTTGCAGCCCGCTCCCACCGTACAGGCGCAATGCAAAACGCCGTCCTCCTGTCGCTCGTGCCATGAGGTTCAGGGAGCCATGCCGGTCAACACCCAGGGCAAGACCCCCGGCAGCCCGGCTGCGCTCTGGCACGCCCAGCACGCCGGTTTCGATTTCTGCGTCGTCTGTCATGGCGGCGACCGCGACGCCTTTGATAAAGACGCCGCACACAAAGGCATGGTCGTCAAACTCAGCGACATGCCGTCCAACTGCAAAAACTGTCACGCCGACGACCTGGAAAGCCGTTATGAGGTTTACGCCAGTGCATTGGGCGTGGCCGACCGCAGCAGTTTACAGGCCGCGCAAAACACCGGCACCGTTAATGGCGCCCTCGAGTTTATGAACGTCCAGGCCGCCGAAATACCCACCGAAACGCCTGCCGCCCCTGCCGGAGAAAGCGCCGCCGGCAACGCCATCCTCATCGGCCTGCTGACTGCCGGCGTATTTGGCGGCGGCGGTTACGTGACCTGGAATGAGCGCCGCCTCAGGAGAACTGCATGAAACGCTTTTTTGAATATCTGGGCCGCGACGCCTGGTCGCCTTACGTCGCGGGTATATTGCTTGGCCTGGTCGGCCTGCTGGCGGTGTGGGCCGGAAATCACCTGCTGTCCGCCTCCGGCCCGGTCGCCATCCTCACCAGCACCCTGCTGCACGCCCTGGCCCCGGCCAGCGTTGAAAAAAGCATGTATTTCAACTACGTCATGCCCCCCGGCGTCACCTGGGAAGTCTATCTGTTCATCGGCATTTTTGCCGGCGCCATGTTATCGGCTTTGAGCAGCGGCACCTGGAAACTGCGCTGGAACGACGATCCCACCTGGGCCAAGATCTTTGGCCCACAGCGCTGGAAACGCTTTGCGATCGGGTTCACCGGCGCCATTCTGGTGCAGTACGGCGCCGGCATCGCCGGCGGCTGTACCAGCGGGCTGGCTGTCTCCGGGGGGATGCTGTTGGCGCCATCCGCTTATCTCTTCATGGCGGGCATGTTCGCCTCGGGCATTCTGGTTACCTGGTTGATCTACCGCAAGAGGTATTGAAATGGGCACAAACATCCTTCTCCCCCTCGTTTTGGGCATTGGCTTTGGCATCGCCCTGCAAAAAGGTGGACTGACCCGTTATAAGAACATCGTTGGCGTCTTTCGTTTTACCAACCTGACCGTCATCAAATTCATGCTGACTGCCGTTATCACCGCCATGATCGGACTGTATACCCTGCAAGGGTTGGGGCTGGTGAAATTTCCCAACGTCCCGGCCACCTACCTGGCCGGCAACCTGATCGGCGGGCTGATTTTTGGCCTGGGCATGGGCCTGGCCGGGTATTGCCCGGGCACCTGCGCCGCCGGGGCCGGCGAGGGCCGCGTCGATTACCTCGTCTCAGGCGTGCTTGGCCTGATCGCCGGCGCCGTGCTCTTTGGGGCGACCTATTCACAGGTCTTCACCAGGATCGTCAAACTGGCTAACTACGGGCCGGTCACCATGCCCCAGCTATGGAACGTCAACCCGTATCTCATGGCAGCCGTCTTCGTCGTCTTCACCCTGCTGTTGTTCTACAAACTGGAACGTGGCTGGCAGCGCAAGGATTCGCTGGAAGAAGAGAATTAGCGCTCCAGGATCGAGAAAACAAAGCGGTTTCGGCCCACTTCACGAGCCGAAACCGCTTATTGTTTGGATAAAGTATCTGCCCTAGAACAGCCCGGTCACCCGACCGGTTTCCAGGTCGATATCCACGTCGTAAAACGCCGGACGGGTCGGCAGGCCGGGCATAGTGCTCATCTTACCCAGCAGCGGGTAGAGGAAACCTGCCCCGGCCGAGATACGCACGTCGCGGATCGGTACGCGGAAGCCCTTGGGCACCCCCTTCAGGTTCGGATCGTGGCTCAGGCTGAGATGTGTCTTGGCCATGCAGATCGGCAGTTGATCAAAGCCGAGGCGAGTGTATTCAGCAATCCGTTCCTCCGCCTCAGGCGTATAATCGACGCCGTCCGCCCCATACACCTCACGCGCGATCGTCTCGATCTTCTCCTTGATCGGCAGGTTCAAGTCGTACAGGAAGTGGAAGTCCGAAGGTTTCTCGGCCGCCTTGACCACTTCGTTGGCCAGTTCGACCGCGCCCTCGCCGCCCAGCGCCCAGTGCCGGCACACCACCGCCGCCTCTGCGCCGCCTTCTTCCACCGCCGCCGTGCGCACCAGTTCAAGCTCGGCCGGCGTGTCGGTGGCAAAACTGTTGATCGCCACCACCACCGGGATGCCAAACTTGCGCGCCGTGTGGATATGGTGCAATAGATTGGGCAGCCCAGCCCGCAGCAGACCCAGATTTTCATCCGTGTAGGCGGCGTCGAGTGGTTTACCCGCCACCACTTTCGGCCCGCCGCCGTGCATCTTGAGCGCCCGCACCGTGGCAACCAGCACCACCACGTTGGGGATCAGCCCCGAGTAACGGCATTTAATGTTGAAGAATTTCTCCATCCCCATGTCGGCGCCGAACCCAGACTCGGTGACGACATAGTCGGCCAGCTTGAGTGCGATCTTGTCTGCCAGGATCGAGCTGTTGCCGTGCGCAATATTGGCAAACGGCCCGGCGTGCACAAACACCGGTGTGCCTTCCAACGTTTGCATCAGGTTGGGCTTAATCGCGTCACGCATCAACACCGTCAACGCCCCCGCCACCCCCAGGTCGTCGGCCGTGACCGCTTCGCCGCTCTTGCTCACCCCAATGACGATCTCGCCAAAGCGCCGGCGCATATCCTCCAGGCTGGTGGTCAGCGCCAGAATCGCCATGATCTCGCTTGCCACGGTGATGTCAAAGCCGGTCTCGCGCGTGGCGCCCTTTTCCTCCGGTCCCTGCCCCACCGTGATACCCCGCAGGAAGCGATCGCTGGTGTCGATCACCCGCCGCCAGGTGATGCTGGCCGGATCGATGTCCAGGCGACACAGCCGGCGGCGCTCTTCCGGCGTCAGTTCCTCCGGCTCAGTCTTGGTGATTCCCAGTTTCTTCAGCCGGCCTCGCAAACCGCGCCCAAAACTACGCTTACCCTGCTTATTGGGCGGGCATAGGGCGTCGAACAGCTTCTCATCGCTGGTGTTGGCCTCGTGGAACATGCGCACATCGATCCCCGCTGCCATCAAATTGTTGGCGGCCGTAATGGCGTGGATGTCGCCGGTCAGGTGCAGGTTGAAATCTTCCATCGGGATCACCTGGCTGTAACCGCCGCCGGCCGCCCCGCCCTTGATCCCAAACGTGGGGCCCTGACTGGGTTGGCGGATGCAGGTCATCACCCGGTATCCCAGGTGCGCCCCCAGCGCCTGGCTCAAACCCACCGTCGTGGTCGTTTTGCCTTCGCCCAGAGGCGTCGGTGTGATCGCGGTTACATCCACGTATTTCCCATCCGGCACATTTGCCAGACGCTGTAAGACTTCCAGTTTGACCTTGGCCTTATATGGGCCATACAGTTCCAGTTCGTCTGGCTGCAAACCCAGTTCTTCGGCTATCTGGGTGATGGGTTTGATGTCAGATTCCTGGGCAATGTCGATATCCGCCGGTACGGGTTCGCGTCGTTTCAATTGGGTGGGCGTAAACGCCCGAGCAGACGATTTGGGTAATGGGCTCATGCAAGACTCCTTTCCGATCCAGAAGAAGTAACACAAGATACAGCAATTATCCGCCCAAACCAGCGGAAATGCAAGCTTAAATCAGGGTAAATGTCAGACATCAGACATCTTGAACGGCATATGCGTCCGTTGCGCTGACCTGCAACACCTCACCAAAGTACACGCGGTGATAATCCTGGCGGGCATACAATTTGGCAATATCGCCCTCCAGGAAGCCGGCCGGGTTGAGATCCTGCCAGTACAGTTTGCGACACTCGATCGCCAGTTCCGCTTCGGCATACACCGGCGCGGCGACGCGCTGCGCCGCCTGCGGCGTCAACCCGGATTCGGCCAGTTTATCGCCGTCTCGACCCGAACGCGCCCCCAGGATCTGTAGCGCCCGGCGCTGCGCCGCCGGAAAAGCGCACAGGGTAAACGTATCGTAACGCTCGAGGAACTCAAACGTATAACGATGTGGGCGCACCAGGATCTGTACAAACGGCCGTTCCCAGATGTACCCGATGCTCCCCCACGCCACAGTCATGGCGTTGTATTTCCCTGCGGCAAAATCGCCGGCAGACAGCAACAACCACTGCTGCCCCCACAAAGCGTGCGCCCGCGGGGCAAAACGATCCACCGAAATTGTCGTGCGTTCCATATTGATTGTTCTCCTGTGTTCGTTGTATCCCGTTGTCCAAACCGGGTCAATTTATTCTTCAGGAGCGCGCCTGAGCGACTGGATAACCTTCTGCACCTGGCGCGCATCCGTCACCCGCCAGTGATACTCATCTGGCTGGTAAGGCTTGCCCATCCAACAGGTTTCATTGCGATACTGCATGGCGCTGGCGTAGTCGATGCGGGCGCCAAAATGAAACTCGCTCGCCCCGCTGCGCCGGGCAATCACCGGCAAGGTGTCGGCGTCCACACCGCCGCCCGGCATCACCACGATCCGGCCGGCCGCCTGCGTCACCAGGGCCGCGATCAAATCAACCCCCTCCAGCGCCGTACGGCGTTGCCCCGAGGTCAACACCCGCTCCACGCCCAGTTCGATCAGCTGCTCCAGAGCCGCCTGGGGCTCACGGCACATGTCAAACGCCCGGTGGAAAGTGACGCTCATCGGCCGCGCCAGCGCCACCATTCTGGCTATGCGCACAACGTCCGGCGTGCCGTCCACCAGCAGCGCCCCCACCACCACCCCATTCGCCCCTGCCTGCCGCGCCGCAAGGATGTCCGCACACATCACTTCATACTCGAGCGGCGAATAACAAAAGTCGCCGCCCCGCGGCCGGATGATTACGTTCAGGTCAATCGCAATGCTGCGCCGGGTCAACATCATCATCCCCTGGCTGGGCGTCGCGCCCCCTTCCACCAGGTTGGCGCACAGTTCCACCCGTTGCGCCCCGCCTTCTTGCGCCGCCAGCGCCCCCTCCACCGCATCCACGCATACCTCGAAAATCATATCCGCATGCACAATTCACCCTCCGCCGAGAACCAGGCGCGCACCATGTGCGACGTATTACAGGCGCTGCCCACTTCACCGCCTGGGTTCATCAGGATGATCCCGCCCACCCCCTGCACCCGCTGCTCCAACCGCCGCAGCGCCGCCTCCGCCGCCGCCTGCGGCGCCAGCCCGCTGCCCATCAGATCGCAGGCCGTCTTGCTGAACACAATCTTCATCAAGTCTTCACCGCGCCCGGTCGCCGAAGCCGCCCCCAACTGGTTGTCGGCGTACGCGCCACAGCCAATGATCGGACTGTCGCCTACCCGCCCGGGCAGCTTGTCCGCCATGCCCCCGGTTGAGGTCGCCGCCGCCAGCCGCCCTTCGCCGTCCAACACCACCGCGCCCACCGTATCGCGTCCCACAGCCGGCCGGCGATGTTCGGGCGGCAGCAGAGCCGTGCTGCTTTGCGCCACCAGTTCCTCCATCGGGCATACTGCCACCCCCTGCGAGCGCGCAAACGCCTCGGCGCCCGCCCCCACCAGCAAACAATGCGGCGTACGCTCCATTACCAACCGCGCCACCGCTACAGGACTGCTCACCCGTTGGATGCCCGCCACGGCGCCATTCTTGAGCGTGACGCCATCCATCACAATGGCATCCATCTCAACCTCTCCCGCCCGGTTGAGAAACGAGCCATGCCCGGCGTCAAAGGTCGGGTCATCTTCCAATACCTGCACCGCACACACCGCCGCATCCAACGCCGTACCGCCGTTGCGCAGCACGTCCCACCCCGCCCACGCCGCCCGGCGTACGCCATCACAAAAAGCATCCAGCCGGTCGGCAAAATCATCCCCCGCCCCGCCATGTACAAGGATCGATGGTTGCATGATCAGCCCTCCTTCACCACGGCGCATACCCATTCACTTGCCAGCCAGAACGGCGGCAAATAAGCCGCCCCATCCGAAAGTGGCAAAACTTCCTCTGCCAGTTCCAGCCCCAGCGCCTGCATCATAAACGCCCGCCGGCGCTGAATGCGCTGCCACATCTCCGGATAGGCGCTGCGGATCTCAGCTCGCAGACTCTCATCCGCCAGGGCCAACGTGTCTTCGCAATTCATCGCCTCGCCTGCCCCCAACGGCGTGGGGATGATGTCCGCCTGGAAGACCATCCCTGAGCGCAAACGCTCGTTGCTTGCGGGGCGGATGGGCGAATGCAGCCATTCGTCGTACGAGGTCAGGTGCCCCGGATTGAGCGCCGACCGCAGCCCGCTGCCGGCAAACGCCTGCGCCACCGCCGCAAACACGTCTCCACCGCTTACCCCCAGACGCAGACAACGATACCAGGTTGCCACTGCGCCAAAGTACGGAGCCGCCACGCGATCAAAGAAGGAGCGATCCGGCTCACCCAGCAAAAGGCCGGCGCGACACACCAGGCTGCCCCAATAGCCTATCGCAGTCGAAATCGCATCCCCATATTCCAAACGGCGAGAGCACGGGCTGCGCAGCCCGTTCAGTTCTCCCTTGCCCGAAGTCAGAATCGGGTGCATGCTCATCGGCAGACCGGCGTAAGCCATGTGCTGCATGGCGGCATACTCGCTCATCCCCGGCCGCGCCCCACGTACCACGCCAAACACCGCCGCCGAACAGGCCCGCGCCGCCCACTCAAACACTGCAATCTGGGCCGCCGGGTTACTCGCCCGCAATCCATCCTGCGGATGCATCAGCAGGGCGGTACCATCCACAACCTGACCATTGGCGCCAACCAGCCGGCGCAGCACCGCCACAAAAAACGCCGGCACAAACGCCGGGGCGTCCGGCTCATCGTCTTCCATCGCCTCCAAATACTTCCAGCCCACGACACTCACCCGCTGTCCGGCGCCAATCCCGATCTGCGCCAACACCGCTTGCAGGCGCGGCGCCTGCTGGCGTGTTTGCCCCCCCAGGCTCATCGTCTGGCACAACATCACTTCCACCGCCAGCGGCAGCACCGAAACATAGCCCAACCCTTCATTCCCCACCACCAGCACACGCCGGTCTTTCCCCAGCACCAGCAGCGCCTCTTCAAAACGCGGATCGAAATTCAGCAGGAAAGTCAGGTTGGCGTAATGTTCGCGATCGGCATACACCACCACCCAGTCGCAGCCGGCGGAGCGATACAACGCATCCAATCGGGCCTCATATTCAGCCGCCGGCAGCACCGGCTGCTGTTCGACAAACTGCATACAGGGCGCCGGAACATTTCTGAGCTCGATCTTCATCATTTCTCCTTTTCTAAACCAGTTGTCGCGATCAATCGCCAGAGTGATTATAGTGAAAGCCAATTCGTCCGGCAAGACTTGCCAGCCGGCCTGTTTGCGGTATAATAGAACAAAAGTTCTGCTTTGTCGGGAGGCCAGGATGATCACTATTTTGCTTGCTCTGCTTGCCAGTTTGCTGCCGGCATTTCTGCTCGTATGCGGTGCTGCGTTATATGCAGACGATGACGATGAAAACGGTTCGGGGCAATTCTTGCCGGCCGCGTCGCACCCAAAAAACTAAAGGATACAAAAGCGGGCCTGGTAATTCCAGGCCCGCTCAAATTTACGCTTCGAAAGTATAACGATAAAAATTGGTGCCCGGCTGGACGAACCCCAAGCGTTGATACAGGCGGTTGGCCGCCTGGCGCGCCGGGCGCGAGGTCAGTTCCACCGACTTTGCTCCCACTTCGGCAGCCTGTGCCAGCGCCGCCCGCACCAGCGCCTCGCCGATCCCCTGACCGCGGGCGGCCTCATCCACCACCACATCTTCGATCCAGGCCCGTTTGCCACTGGGCACCCGCAGGGTTGCCAGGGTGAGTAAGCCCACAATTTGCCCATCTTTTCCCGGTTGGCGGGCGACGAACAAGAACACCCCCGGCGTAGAAAACATCTCCGCCAGATCATCCGTTGTTGGCGGGGCGGCAGCAGAAAGCTGCGGCATCAGGCGGTCAAAAGCAGCAAGCAGTTCTGCGTTGATTTGTCGGATTATCTCAATGTACATAAGCAATACCTATCCCGTGTGCAAAAACAACAAGATCAGAGCATTTTCGGTACGCGCTTTATCGGTTTACGTTACCGGCGTATAGTATTACTTCACACCCCAAATTTGGATTGTGCCATCCTCACCGACCATAGCAATTCTTGTATTATCTGGATTGAAATCAATTAAAGATATTTTGTTTTTCGGCACTACTTCTCCCAACATCTTACTGGATGATACTTCCAGAAAGGATATACTGCCATCCTCATACACTATAGCAAGTATTTGACCATTTGGGCTAAAAATGAGTTGTTTTATCTTACAAGGTTTATCGCCTATCTTTTTATTGCTCAACTTTATTTTCGTTGTAGTTCCTTTATTGATATCCCACAAATATGCTTCCCCGTCTTTCACGGAAGAAAGATAGTTCCAATCAGGAGAT
>CAZHTS010000077.1:0-21538 GCA_964535315.1 uncultured Anaerolineaceae bacterium | reverse complement strand
GCCTCCACCTCGGCCAGGGTAGGCATGGCCTGCTGCGCGCCGGGGCGGGTGGTGCTCAACGCCGCCACGGCGTTGGCAAAGCGCACCGCTGCCGCCAGGTCGTCGCCGCGCGCCAACGCCAGCGCCAACCCACCGTTGAAAGCATCCCCGGCTCCGGTGGTGTCCACCGGCGTGACCGCATACGGCGCAACTATCTGGTTCTGGAAGCCGGCGATCAGCGCCCCCTTCTCACCCAATGTCACCACGATATTCTCGATCTTGTGTTTATTGCGCAAGATCGCCGCCACATTCGTGGCGTGTCGGGCTGAAAAGCCACCCGCCAGTTCGGCGGCCTCGGTCTCGTTGGGCGTCAGCGTGTCCACCTTTGCCAGCAGCTCGGCGGGAAGCGCCGCCGCCGGCGCCGGGTTGAGGATGACGCGCACACCATAGCGGTGCGCCAGATCGACGGCGGCGCACACCGTCTCAAGCGGAATCTCCAGTTGCAACAGCACACAATCGGCCTGGCGGATGGCCGCCTCTGCCGCAAGAACGTCCACCGGGGACAATTTTGCGTTCGCCCCCGAAGCCACGGCGATGAAGTTCTCGCCGGCACGGTTGACCATGATCAACGCCACCCCGGAGAGAGCGGTCTCATCCCAGACGATGTATTGCGTGTCGATGCCTTCGGCCTGATAGGCAGCGAAAGCTTCCTTGCCGAAGGCGTCGGCGCCCAGGCGGGCGACAAACGTCACCCCGGCGCCCAGGCGGGCAGCGGCAACCGCCTGGTTGGCCCCCTTGCCACCCCGCGATTGGATGTAATCGCCTCCCAGAACGGTCTCACCGGGCTCGGGCAGGTGCTCGACTTTGACCACCATGTCGGTGTTGGCGCTGCCAATGACAACAATTTTTGGTTTCATGAAAGATCCTTTGGCTGAGAAGGCGTTCAGGCCTCGGTTTTGATGCTGATTTTGGCGCGATAGGTGTCGATAATCACCGCCAGTACAATAATCAGGCCGGTCACCATCTGGCGGGCAAAGTCGCCCATACCGATCAGCAGCAGACCGTTGTCCAGCACTCCCATGATGCAGGCGCCCAGGAAGGTGCCCACCATCGAGCCCTTACCGCCGCTCATGCTGGTGCCGCCGATAACCACGGCGGCGATGGCCTTTAATTCAAAGCCGGTGCCCAAAATGGGGCTGGAAATATTGAGCCGCAGCATGTACATGATCGCCGCCAGCCCGACGGTGGCGCCGCACAATACGTACGCCAGCACCTTATAGATAGAGGGCGTATGGCCGGAAAGGCGAACGGCTTCTTCGTTGTTGCCGATGGCGTAGATCATGCGCCCAAATACGGTACGGTTGAGGATGAAACGCCCGACGACCACCACCAGCAGGGCGATGATAAAGATGAAAGGAATGCCGGCGAAATCCATCGAACCAAAGGCGTTAAACGATTCGGGGAAGTTGAAAATGGTGCGCGACTGGCTGACCTGCAGGGCTGCACCGCGGGCAATATTGAGCATGCCCAGGCTGGTGATGAAGGGGTGGATCTTCCAACGCTCAGAAACAAAGCCGTTGAAAAAGCCGCAGGCCATGCCCACCGCCAGGCTGCCCAGCACCGCCAATACCACCGCCGCCCCGACCGGGAGCGAGGGGTTGGTGATGATCTGCCCGGCGATGATCGTCGCCAGCGCCAGCACCGAACCCACAGACAGGTCGATGCCGCCCAGCAGGATGGCGAAGGTCATCCCAACCGAGATCACCGTGTTGATGCTGATCTGGGTCAGAATGTTGGTGACGTTGGTCGGTGAGGCAAAACGCGGGGCTGCAAAAGAAAAAACGATGCACAACAGCAAGAGCGCCAACCCGATCCCGGCTTCACGCAATAAGAGAGAGAGTATTTTCTTGGCATCCATGACTTATTTCCCTTCGCTTTGGTTTCCGTTACCCGGCTGAATGTACTCCTGGTAAGCCAGGGAGAGGATCCTTTCCTGGTCGAACTCGGGGCGCAGCACGTCTCCGGCAATCCTGCCGTCCGAAAACACGGCGATGCGGTGGCTGATGCCCATCAACTCGGGCAGGTCGGACGAAACCACGATGATCGCCTTGCCCTGCGCCGCCAGTTTCCAGAGCAGCATGTAAATTTCGTATTTGGCCCCGACGTCGATGCCGCGGGTCGGTTCGTCAAAAATCAGCACGCGGCAGTTGCGGAACAACCATTTGGCCAGCACCACCTTTTGCTGGTTGCCGCCCGAAAGAAAACGCACCCATTTTTGAGCGGTTGGCGTCTTGACCGCCAGTTCTTCGATAAAACGGGCGGCGACGGTTTTTTCCTTATCAAAATCCATCAGGTTTGAACGGGAAACCTCTTTCAGGTTGGCCAGCGAAACGTTCACACTGCACGACATGTCCAGGATCAACCCCTGCCCCTTACGGTCTTCGGTCAGCAGCCCCAGCCCGCCGGACACCGCGTCGCGCGGCTGGCGGATGACCAGTTCTTTGCCGTCCAGAAAGACCCTGCCGGACAGCTTACGATCGGCGCCAAAAATGGCGCGCATCGTTTCCGTCCGACCAGAACCGACCAGACCGGCAATGCCCAGGATTTCCCCGGCCCGCACCGAAAACGAGACCGGGTGTTTGCTGCCCTTATAGACGATGTTTTCGGCGCGAAAGACTTCGTCCCCAACCTTTACGCTTTCCTGGTAAGGATACTCGGACGCCATCTCGCGCCCGACCATCATTTTTACGATTTCGGGGATCGTCACCGCATGGATCGGGCGGGTATCCACCTTCATCCCGTTGCGCAGGACGGTGATGCGATCGCCAATTTCAAAGATCTCCTGTAAGCGGTGCGAGATATAAATGATCGTGACGCCGCTCTGCTTCAGGCGTTTGATGATTTCAAACAACCGGCCGATTTCTTTGGAGGTCAGGGTGGCGGTGGGTTCGTCCAGAATCAACACCTTGCTTTCCGCCGAAAGCGCCCGGGCAATTTCGACCAGCTGCATTTGAGCGATCCCCAACATCGAAACCGGGGTTCTGGGTGAGATTTTCAGCCCGACGTATTCCAGCGCATTTTGCGATTGGCGATACAGGCGACCGTAATCCACCAGCCCGTAGCGCGCCGGCAGCCGTTCAAAAAAGATATTCTCGGCCACTGAGAGATAGGAGAGCAGGTTCAGTTCCTGATAAACGACGCGGATACCGGCTTTGATGGCGTCCTGGGTGTGCTGCGGCGCATACTTTTCGCCGCAATAGATCATTTCTCCGCCGTCTGGCTGGTAAATCCCGCACAGGATTTTGATCAAGCTCGACTTTCCGGCGCCATTTTCGCCTACCAGGACGTGTACCTCGCCCTGATGGATGTCCAGGTCAACCTGGTTCAGAGCGGTTACGCCGGGAAAATGTTTGGTAAGCCCTTTAATCTGGATAATTTTTTGTGGGTCTGTCATAAGCGTTCAGCCTGAGAAGAGCCTGTCCTGTGGCCCTCCCACAGCCTGGCGGGAGATGTATTCCGCCGCTGCGGGAGGGCCGTTGAACCAGTAAAGCGCCGGTAATGCGTTTTCTACTTCAATTCGGCGGCAGTGACCAGCTTGACGGGGGTCTTGATCCAGCCGGTGAGCTTCTCACCCTTGAGGACGCGCAGACCCACTTCGATGGCATTCTTGGCCATATCCGGGCCGAACTGATCGACAGTGGCCAACACCTTGCCTTCTTTGATCAGGTCTTGCACGGCGGGGATGTTGTCAAAACCGACGACATCGATCTTACCGGTCAGGCCGGCGGCTTCGATGGCCTTGACCGCGCCCAGCACCATCGAGTCGTTGGCGCACAGGATGCCCTGTACGTCCGGGTACTTGGTCAACAGGTTGGAAACGACCGTGTTGGCTTCCTCGGTCTCCCAGTGCGCCGTCTTCGAGTCGAGCAGCACCAGCCCGCCCTCTTCCACCGACTTCATGAAGCCGTTCTTGCGCTGCGTGGCGTTGTCGGCGCCGGGGTTGCCCTCGATGATGATGACCTTGCCGCCCTTACCCAGTTTCTTGGCCAGGGCGTCGCCCGCCAGCTTGGCGCCTTCGGCGTTGTCCGGCCCCACAAAGAGGAAGTCTTCCGGCAGACCGGCGGCCTTGAGCGCAGCCGTGTCCAGCTTGACGTCGAAGTTGACCACCACGATCCCGGCGTCGACCGCCTTCTTGACCGGGGCGACCATACCGACCGAGTCGGCCGCCGCCACCACGATCAGGTCGGCATCCTGGGTGACGAAGTTTTCAACCGCAGCAAACTGGGTGTCGATGTCGGTTTCCGAATTCATCCCGACCGGCTTGAGGTCGATATCGGGCCGGGTGGCCGCCCACTTGACGGTGGCCTCTTCCATGATCTTGAAGAACTCGTTGGCCAGCGATTTCATCACCAACCCGACGACCACCTTCTTGGCCGGCTGCTGAGGGGCGGCGGCGCCCAATTCGGCGGCGGTGACCAGCTTGACGGGGGTCTTGATCCAGCCGGTGAGCTTCTCACCCTTGAGGACGCGCAGACCCACTTCGATGGCATTCTTGGCCATATCCGGGCCGAACTGATCGACAGTGGCCAACACCTTGCCTTCTTTGATCAGGTCTTGCACGGCGGGGATGTTGTCAAAACCGACGACATCGATCTTACCGGTCAGGCCGGCGGCTTCGATGGCCTTGACCGCGCCCAGCACCATCGAGTCGTTGGCGCACAGGATGCCCTGTACGTCCGGGTACTTGGTCAACAGGTTGGAAACGACCGTGTTGGCTTCCTCGGTCTCCCAGTGCGCCGTCTTCGAGTCGAGCAGCACCAGCCCGCCCTCTTCCACCGACTTCATGAAGCCGTTCTTGCGCTGCGTGGCGTTGTCGGCGCCGGGGTTGCCCTCGATGATGATGACCTTGCCGCCCTTACCCAGTTTCTTGGCCAGGGCGTCGCCCGCCAGCTTGGCGCCTTCGGCGTTGTCCGGCCCCACAAAGAGGAAGTCTTCCGGCAGACCGGCGGCCTTGAGCGCAGCCGTGTCCAGCTTGACGTCGAAGTTGACCACCACGATCCCGGCGTCGACCGCCTTCTTGACCGGGGCGACCATACCGACCGAGTCGGCCGCCGCCACCACGATCAGGTCGGCATCCTGGGTGACGAAGTTTTCAACCGCAGCAAACTGGGTGTCGATGTCCGTCTCCGAATTCATCCCGACCGGCTTGAGGTCGATATCGGGCCGGGTGGCGGCCCATTTGACGGTGGCTTCTTCCATGATCTTGAAGAACTCGTTGGCCAGCGACTTCATCACCAACCCGACGACCACCTTCTTACCCGCGGCGTCCGCCTTGGGCGCCTCGGTCGGCTTGGCAGCCGGGGCTTCCGGCTGGGGAGCCTGGGTGGGAGCGGCCGCGGGAGCGCAGGCAGCCAGCAGAAAGGCCAAAATCAGCGCGATAGACAAGATCCGTGATGCGACTTTCATCTTTCCTCCAGAATACTTTCATTTGCGATAGAATTACAGTGCAGTGGCGGGACCCAATGTCCCGTACGCAGCCGGCGCGCAGGCTTTTCTTTATCCTTGAGCAGGGTGTAAGAGTCTGTGCGCCTTTTTTATCAATATTTTGCCGAACCTCTTTCACCTCCTTTCAGAGAATGGCCGATCCTCATTGAGCCCCTGAACCGCCGCAAGAACCGCGCACGACGAGCGAAACGGGCAGTAAGGTTTGGCGCGGTTCGGCGTCTTTTTGTTTAATACGGTTCAATAAAAACTCCAGGGTGGTTAAACCCATTTCCAGCTTGGGCTGCTGGATGGTGGTGAGCGGCGGGTTGGCGTAAGACGCCAGTTCGATGTCGTCGTAACCGACCACGGCCAGGTCCTGGGGGACGCGCAGGTTCAACTGCGCCGCCGCGCGCAGGACGCCGATGGCCATCAGGTCGTTGCAGGCAAAAATGGCGTCGGGGGCGTCCGGGCGTTGCAGCAGAGCGCGGGCGATTTCCCTGCCCGACTCGGGGTGAAAGTCGCCGTTGATCACCAGGCCGGCGTCGAAGGCCAGCCCGGCTTCCTGGAGGGCCTGCTGATAACCGGCCACGCGCAGAGCGCTGGGGGTGATCTTCGAAGGCCCGGCAATACAGGCGATGCGACGGCGCCCCAGCGAGATCAGGTGCCGGGTGGCCAGGTAGCCGCCGTGATGGTTATCCGAGAGCACCACGTCCAACCCCAGGCCGGGGAAATCGCGATCCATGACCACCACGGGAAGTTCGAGTTCGAGCAGCTTTTGCAGCGAATCGCTGCGCTCGCCGGTGGCGACAAAAATCATACCGTCCACCTGTTTCTTGGTCAGCACGTCGATGTACAGCGACTCTTTGGCGAAGTCGTTTTCGGTATTGCACAGGATGACGCTGTAACCGGCGTCGAAGGCGGCAATCTCGATGCTGCGGCCCACCTCGGCAAAAAACGGGTTGGCGCTATCCGGCAGAACCAGCCCCAGGGTGAGCGTCTGACCGCTGCGCAGCGAGCGGGCCAGGGCGTTGGGGCGGTAGCCCAACTCGTCCATGGCTTTTTGCACCTGCTGGCGCACGGCGTCGGAAACGTAGCGCGTGCCGTTGATTACGTGTGAAACTGTTGCCGCGGATACACCCGCCCGATTGGCTACCTGTTTGATTGTGGTCATGGCCTGGCCTGTTTAGGAGTTAATCGTTTGCGTAAACGATTACGTAAACGATTAACAAGAACTATACGGATTATTGCGAGCAATGTCAAGCATGACGTTTGTCATATTCTCCGCCGGGCAGGACAATAGACACAACGGCCCGGTTATGCTACCATAGCGATGATTACCAAACCGCCCACCCCGAGACCTGTGAGACGACCATGCCCTCCAAAGAAGAACTGCTGCGCACCGTTTTTGGTTTTGAACAATTCAAACCGCTGCAAAGTGAGATCATCGACTGTGTGCTCGCCCGGCGTGACACGCTGGCGATCATGCCCACCGGCGGCGGCAAGTCGTTGTGCTATCAACTGCCGGCGCTGCTCTTTTCGGGCCTGACCGTGGTGGTCTCGCCGCTCATCTCGCTCATGCAGGATCAGGTCGGGCAGTTGAGCGAAACGGGCATCCCGGCCCTCTATCTGAACAGTTCGCTGAGCTACGAGGCCTACCAGGAAAACATGGGGCGCGTGCGGCGCGGCGAGGTCCGACTGGTGTATGTGGCGCCCGAGACGCTGCTGACCGACCGGGTGCTGGGATTATTGAGCGGGCTGGCCATCGACTGCCTGGTGATCGACGAGGCGCACTGCATCTCGGAATGGGGGCACGATTTCCGCCCCGAGTATCGCCAGTTGTCCGGGGTGCGCCGGCGCTTTGCGCAGGCCGTGTGCCTGGCGTTGACCGCCACTGCCACGCCGCGCGTGCGCCAGGACATCCAGTCCAGCCTGGGTTTTGCCCGGCCCAACGAATTCGTCGCCAGCTTCAACCGCCCCAATTTGCTGCTGGAAGTGGTGCCCAAAAAAGACGCCCAACGGCAGACGCTTGACTTCGCCGGCCGTTTTGCCGGGCAATCCGGGATCGTGTACTGTTTCTCGCGCCGCCAGGTGGACGAACTGACCCTGCTGCTGCAAGGGCGCGGTTTTGCGGCGCGGCCGTATCACGCCGGGCTGAGCGACGAGGAGCGCCGCGCCAACCAGGAGGCCTTTATTCGCGACGACGTGCACATCATGGTCGCCACCATTGCTTTCGGTATGGGCATCAACAAACCGGACGTGCGCTTCGTCTTGCACCACGACCTGCCCAAGAGCATCGAAAGTTATTACCAGGAAATCGGCCGCGCCGGGCGCGACGGGCTGCCGGCGCACTGCCGCCTGTTATACAGCTTCGGCGACACGCACAAAATCCGCCACTTCCTCGACCAGAAGGACGAGCCCGAACGCAGTGTGGCCTACCAGCACCTGGATGCGCTGGTGAAGTACGCCGAAAGCGGTATCTGCCGGCGCGTGCCGCTGCTGGCGCACTTTGGCGAGACCTTCACCACCCACGACTGCGCCGCCTGCGACAACTGCCGCAGCGGGGCGCAGCAAGAAACGGTGGATTTGACCACCGCCGCCCAGAAGTTCCTGTCGTGCGTCAAACGCACCGGCGAGCGTTTCGGCGCCGGGCACGTGACCGACGTTCTGCTGGGGGTACGCAGCGAGAAGATCGAACGCTACGAACACCACACCCTCTCCACCTACGGCATCGGCGGCGAACTGGGGCGCGAACAGTGGCTGTTTCTGGCGCGCCAGCTCGTCCAGCGCGGTTACCTGGCGCAGCAGGCGCCCTACGGTACGCTGGCGTTGACGCCGCTGGCCTACGAGTTGTTCAAGAACAAGGAACCCTTCCTGGGGCGCAGCCAACCCGCCCAGCCGCCCGAGGCAGAGACCGCCCCGCCGCCGGCGCACGACGCCGGGCTGTTTGACCTGCTCAAGCGCAAACGCAAAGAACTGGCCGATCAGGCGCACGTGCCGCCCTACGTCATCTTTGCCGATAAGACCCTGATCGAAATGGCGACCTTTTACCCGCGCTCGGAGCGCAGCCTGAAACAGATTTTTGGGGTGGGCGAACGCAAACTGGAGCGCTACGGCGTCATCTTTCTTGAACTCATCGCCGCCTATTGCGAGGAACACCGGCTCGACGAACGACCGAAGAACGGTGAACGGCTGCGGGTGGAGACCGCGCCGGTCGAAAAACACCCCCGGCACCAGTTGACCGGCGAGGCGTTCAACGCCGGGACGCCAGTGGAAGAATTGGCCGGGGCGCTGGGGGTAAAAACGACCACCATCCTCGAGCACCTGGAGCGCTACGCCCGGGAAGGGCACGCCCTGCGCCCGTTCGACTTCCTGGCGTACTGTCACACCCCGGCCGCCGCACAGCAGCGCGCCCTGGCGGCCTTCGCCCAGCACGGCACGGACTACTTACGCCCGGTGTTCGAGGCGCTGGCGGGCGAGGTGGATTACGACGATCTCAAATTGATCCGCCTGCACTATCTCTGCCACAAACAAACGACCTGAGGTTCACCAGCGGACGGCGATGCGGCACACCGCGCCGCCCGCCAGCACGCTTTCCAACACTTCCACTTCCACCGGGCGTTGCAGGATTTCCTCCCAGATGCCCCGGTAAAACCCGGCGCCGCAGTAGCAATACAGCGGCGAGATGGCGCCGGCCTGGTTCAACACCGCCCGGATACGCGGGCAGTGGCAGTACAGGCGCCGGCGCTGCTCGGGGTCGCCTTCGCTCAAATACTGGCGCAGGCTGCTGCTCTTGGGGATTTTGGTCGCCACGATGCGCCCGCCCTCCAGAATGCCGGCCAGGCCCCAGCCCTGCTGCACGATCCACTGCACCCGTTCTTCCTCCAACTCAAGCTGCTGGCGCAGGAAGGTCTCAAAGCGCTCCTGGAGCATGCGGTGCGCCACGGCAATCTCGCCGCCGGCCTGGTAGGCGGCGCGTATGGGCTGTAAATCGGCGCGGGGGTACTGACAGGCGCAGCCGGTGAGCACTCGCCGGCCCCGGTCGGCGCCGGCGAGCGCTTCCAATCGCTGCATGGCTGCTGCGCTCCAGGCTGCCACCGCCTGGCGCTCGGATGCATCCGAAAGGTGCTCGCTGCCCTGCAAGATCACCCGGCGCGCTTCGTCGCCGAGCGTTTCCTGCACGCAGCGCCCAAACTGATCCAGCCAGGAGCGTTCAAAATCGGCCATGGCGATCCTTTGCGGGCGGCTATTCCGCCCGGGCGATCATTTCGATCTCGATGTGGGCGCCCAACGGCAGCGAGGCCACGCCAATGGTGGTGCGCGCCGGGAAGGGTTGGGCAAACTGGGTCTTGTAGACCTCGTTCATGGCGGCGAAATCGCCCATGTCGGTCAGGAACACGTTGACCTTGATGACGTGTTCGAAGCCCAGTCCGGCGGCCTGCAACACGCCCAACAAATTGGCGAAGCACTGCCGCGTTTGGGCCTGGATGTCGCCCTCCGCCAGTTTGCCCGTGGCCGGGTCGATGGGCGTCTGCCCGGAAAGATAGATCAAATCGCCTGAGCGAATAGCGTGCGAATACGGTCCAACCCGGCTGGCGCTGGGGCTGCTGATTTCGATGCGGGACATAGAATCCTCCTGAGAAAAATTTTGCAACGTTTGCTGCGTTCTCTCAAGTATAGCACTGGCCGGGCGCTTCCTGCTCGAGTTTGACGCCGCAGCGCAGCATGGCGCCGGCCAACCCGGCCCGCCCGGAGGGAACGCCCGTGTGTCTCAGGCCGGCGGCAGGGTCAGGGTAAAGCAGCTGCCCTCGCCGGGGCGGCTCTCCACCGCCACCGTCCCGCCCATCGCCTCGATGAATTCTTTGACCAGCGGCAGACCCAGCCCGGCGTTGGCTTCCTGCGCTTCCTGCCCGGTGCGGTAGAAACGCGCCCAGATGTGTTCCAGGTCTGCGGCGGCGATGCCGCAGCCGGTGTCGCGCACCTGAATTTGCACGGCATCCGCCGTACGCCCGGTCTGCACCACCACCAGCCCGCCCGGTTCGGTAAAGCGCACGGCGTTGCGCACCAGGTTGGCGAGCACCTGTTCCAGGCGGGTGGGATCGGCCAGCACCGTCAGCGGCTCGCCCGCGTCCTGATAAACGAGTTCGACGCGTCCGGTGTCCCAGGCCCAGGCGGCAAACTGCTGCACCACCGCGGGCACGAGCGGCGCCAGCGTCACCGGCCGGCAGGCCAGTTCAAACTGGCGCACCTCAACCCGCGCCAGGGTGAAGAGATCATCCAACAGGCGTTGCAGTTGGACGGTCTGGTGTTCGAGGGTGGAAAGATCCTGCGCCAGTTGGGCGTCGGCCGGCAACTGTGCGCTGGCGCGCACCGTCTCCAGTCCCGAGCGCAGCACCGCCACCGGCGTGCGCAGTTCGTGCGAGACGCTGGCGAACAGGGCGCGGCGTTCTTCCAACAACTGCGCCACCTTGTCGCGCTCGCTTTGCAACTCGAGCAGGGTATGCTCCAGTTCTGAGGCCATGTCGTTAAAACTGTGCTGCAAACGCGCCACCTCGTCTTCACCATCCAACGGGACGCGGCGGCGGTAGTCTTTCTGGCGCAGCGCATCGGCGGCCTGCGCCAGGTCTTCCAGGCGGCGGGTGGTACGCCGGGCAAAGCCATACGAAAACAGGGCAAACACCGGCAGCAAGAGCAGTAAGGCGGGACAGGTGACCAGCGTCACCCCGCCAACCGCGACCACCAGTGTATCCAGCAGGCGCGCCGCCAGCAGACGAGCTTCCACCTGCGGCCGGAAAAACAAATCGGCCGAAGCGAGCAGCGCCAACAACACGGTGGCCAGTACAGCGCCCCACACGATCAGGCTGAGTTGAGCGCGGGTCAGCGCCCAGGCCATGCGGCGGCGGCACAATCCCTGCCAATACAGCCACAGGCGCAGCCCCAGGCGCACGCCCAGATACAGAAGGACGCCCAACGCCAGGCTCAATGCGATATTGGCCCACACATCGGCCGGGTTGCCGTCTGGGCGCACCACGCCAACCAGGATCAGGTTGGCGCCCAACAGGACAGCGGCCAGGCATACAGCCGACAAAAATTCGGCTGCGATCTGCCGCAAACGCCCGCCGCCGGGCAGCACCCGGCGTACTCCAAAATAGGGGCCGCCGCTGACCGCCAGCGACAAGGCCAGCCCCCCCCACTTACTGGCCGGCGGCAGTCCCTTGACCAGCAAGAGAACCGCGGCCAACACCGCCAGCAAGACCAGCGTTTCAACCAGCGCCCGAACGACAGCGGCCCGGCGCAGGATGCGCTCATCCAGCAGGTTCATGTCCGTTTAAGGCGGTAACCCACGCCCCACATGGCCTCGATGGCCTCACCCTGGCTGCCCAGCTTTTTGCGCAGGCGCAGGATGGCGTTATCGACCGACCGATCGCCGGGGATGTAATTTTGCTCCCAGACGGTCTCCTGCAAATAGGCGCGGCTGAACACCCGCCCGGGGTTGCGCAGGAACAGTTCCAACAGGGCAAATTCGGTGCGGGTCAATTCGATCTCCCGCCCGTCCAGCCAGGCCTGATACGTCTCGGGCTGCAACAGCAAAGCGCCCCAGCGCACCTGCCCGCCGCCGCTCCTGGAATCCGTCGCCAGGATTTGCTGGACGTGTTCCAGGCGGCGCAATAAGGCGCGCACCCGCGCCAGCAATTCGCGCATGCCAAACGGCTTGGTGAGGTAGTCGTCGGCGCCCAATTCCAGGCCGATCACCCGGTCGGTCTCTTCGCTGCGGGCAGTCAGCATCAATACCGGCACGGAGGAACGGCTGCGCACCTGGCGCAGCACCTCCAGCCCATCCATTCCCGGCAGCATCCAATCCAGGATCAGCAAATCGGGGGCAAACTGCTCAAATTGCGCCAACGCCTCGGGGCCGCCGGCGGCAACCTGCACCGTGAAACCCTCTTTGACCAGCTCGCGCCGCACCAGGTCGGCCAGTTCTTGAGAATCTTCCACCAGCAGGATGCGCTTCATGGCGCTCACTCCTCCAGCTTTAACAACAATTCGGGTAACAGACCAAGATGTTCGACCTGATAATAGCCCGGTCCGGCCGGATCGACGTCGACCATCTCGTGTGCCCAGGTATTTTCATACGGCACATAAATCGCCCGGCCGCCAATCTCGAGCACCGGCAGGATGTCCGATTTCAACGAGTTGCCGATCATGACAAAACGTTCGGAGGCGATGCCATAGCGCTGCAACAGTGTGCGGTAACTGTCTGCCGCCTTGCTGCCGACCACTTCAATGTAACGGAAATAATGCGCCACGCCTGAGCGCTCGATCTTCTTGCCCTGCTCGACCAGATCGCCTTTGGTGATGAGCATTAATTCGTACTGCTGCGCCAGCAGCGCCAGGGTCTGGCGGGTGTGCGGCAGCAGCGGCACCTCGGCGGTGAGCATCTCTTTTCCAAGATCGAGTATCGCCCCGATCTCACGCCCGCTCGCCCGGCCCTCCAGCAGCCCGGCGGCGACTTCGATCATCGACAGGGTAAAGCTCTTAATGCCGTAGCCGTACCAGTGAACGTTGCGTTCCTCGGCTTCATCCAGCAGGCGCCCGATGTGCTCCGCATCGGCATAGCCGGCCAACAGACGCCTGAACCGTTCTTTGGTTTCGGTGTAGTAATGTTCGTTGTGCCAGAGGGTATCGTCGGCGTCAAAAGCAATCACCAGGGGTGCAGGCATGCTCCTCCCGCGAGAAACGCAGCATTTTTGGGAAATGTGTCTGTATTATACAGTAGAATCCGAATCACCCCCAACCTTTTGCACGGTCAGCGGATAGATAGAGTGTACGCGTACTGACACGATACCGCGGAGGACAATGGACGAACAAACGGCTATCCAACGCCTGAAACAAGGCGACATCGGCGGGCTGGAATATCTGGTGCAACGCTACCAGGTCAGGGCGCTGCGCGCCGCCACCCTGATCACCCGCGACACCGCGACGGCGGAAGACGTGGTGCAGGATTGTTTTCTGCACGTCTACCGGGCCATCGCCAGCTTTGACCCCAGTCGCTCGTTTGAACCCTGGTTCATGCGCAGCGTGGTGCATGCGGCGGTCAAGGCTGCCCAGAAGATGGCCCGCCAGGTGCCGGTCGAACCCGACCTGGACGCCGAATGGTTCGAGCAGCGGCTCGGACAGCGGCGTTCGGCCGAAAGCGAGGCCGAAGCGCTGGCTCTGCAACAAGAAGTAGCGGATGCACTGCAACGGCTTTCGCCCCGCCAACGGGCGGTGATCGTGCAGCGCTATTTCCTCGGCTTGAGCGAAAGCGAGATGTCTGCCAACCTGAACCTGGCGCCCGGCACGATCAAATGGTTATTAAACGCTGCCCGCAGCCGTTTGCGCACCCTGCTTGGAGAAAGGAGCCCGGAATGAGCGAAGACAAAACCCTGAACCAGGCATTAGAAGCCGTTGCCCGCGGTGAAGTGCCCGAAACCACTAATCTGTGGCCGCGCATTGCGGCCCGCATCGAACGAAAGGATAACGAGGCAATGAACCCCCAATGGAAAATGATCTGGACGGTGGCGCTGGCGCTGTTGGCGCTGATTCTGACGACCACCGCCGTGTACGCCGTGTATCACTATTTCAACGACCCCGGTATGCAGGCGGTCAGTGAGGCCGGGATGGTGACCAGCCTGGACGTAACCGCCGTTCCTGCCACGCCCCCCGCCCCCACCCCGCCCGCCCCGGCGACAAAAGCGGGCGAGGCGCAAACGGTGCAAGGCGTGACGGTTACGCTGGACTGGATGTACCTCGACCGCGCCTGGCAGTCTATCGGCTTCTCGGTCGCGGGCCTGGGTGAAGGTTTCCGCCTGGGCATGCCGGCATTGAGCTTTGCCGGCCTGACGCCGGAGCAGTATGGCGGCGCCGGGTTGAACCTGGCGCAGACAGAAAGCGGGCTAAAGGGCAGGTACGTCGTATACCAGGTGCTGCGCGACCCGACCGGCGACAGCATGCAAGAAATACCGGTCGACGCCACGATAGCGATCCCGCTGCTAGACGCCAGCGGACAGGCGGTGGACACCTTCCGCTTTGCACCGCAGCAGGTGATCCTCCATCACCTGCCGATTATCGGCGTGAACACCTACGCCACGCGCGCCAGCGGTATCGACCTGAGCCTGGATTGGCTGCAAATGACCCCCACAGAAACCCGGCTGCGCCTGTGTTCCACCGCGGCGGTGCAAATGGAAAGCGCCGGGGTGCAATGGGGCCGGGAAGCCTTGCAACTGTTCGACGCGCCGGTGGAAAAAAGCCAGAGCGTGACGGCCGCGAGCGATGGCGAGCGGCGCTGCTTTGACGCTACGTTTGCCCCGGCTGCGCCCGACGCCACGATGCTGCGCGTGCTGGTCAGCGGCTTGAAGGATGCCGGCGGTATCGCCCAGGCCGGCGAATGGGAAATCGTGTGGGCCGAACTGCCGCGGCAAAAAGCGGTGCCCGGCGTGGACGATACGCCATCCACGGCGCCGGTGGACACCGCGCCCAAAGTATCCATGCTGGAGGCCTACGCCGACGCGGCGCGCATCGCCGTGGTGCTGCGCATTGAAAACATGCAGGATGGGCAGTTACCCCGCCTGATGTTAAAGGACGCCCAGGGCAAGCGTTTCAACGCCGGATACGGTATCTCGCCCGTCGGCCCGGAACGCCCCGATGTCTATACGGTCAGCCTCAATCCTGAGGACATGTCCAACGGCCCGGGCGGAATCTTCTCAAAGGTCAACCCACTGGCCGGCGACCGCTTCACCGGGCAGTTGGAGGTGAACTTCGAGACGATTATGGGTACGCCGGAACACACCTTCGTCTTCGACCTGGACCTGCCCATTTACCCGGCGCAGACGCTGCAACCGCAGCAAACGATCACGGCCAACGGGCTGGAAATGCTGCTGGATACAGTCAAGATCACGCCTTCTTACACACAGATGTATCTGTGTTACCAGAAGCCGGACGCCAACGACTGGCAGTTCGACCCGGAGACGACGCGCATCCGCATCGGCGATCAAGAAGCCTCGATCGAGTCAGCCGACATGCTGTTCAATCCCGAGGTGCAGTTTAAGAGCTTCGAGGCCGGCTGGAGCGCGCCGGCGGGCAGCGGGCCGTGTATGAAGCTGGGTTTCCCGCTCGGCCACCAGAACAAAGCCAAAACGCTGACGCTCACCGTGCAGGCGCTGGAACAAAACCTACCGGAAGCCGTGCCCAACGACCAGTTGCAACTGGCGCGCCAGAAACTGCGCGAGGAACAGGGCATCGATATGGACTGGGTGCAGTCGACGGGCAGCAACGGCGGCGGCGGCGCCAGGATGGTGATCAACCAAAAGCCGGACGGGATGAGCGAGAGCGAGGTGATGCGGCGCTTCAAGCAGGCGCTGGGCGTTTATTCCCCCGGCCCGTGGGTCTTTACGGTGGATCTCGAACCTTAGCCTGATTTAGACCTCACAGGTCTGACCAGCAAAAGGCGGGTGGAGGGTACGTTCTCCACCCGCCAATCCGTTTTTGGGTGGATCACACTCCACCCGCCGGGTGGTTATAACGGTATTAACTTGAATGCGAAAGGAATTCTGTGATGACCACCCTCAACAACACCCTGCGCCGGCCGCTGCCCGCCGCCGAGATTGCAACCCCATTTGAACTTGCCTGGTATCACGCCGGGCGCACGCTGGTCAACGGCCTCAAACACATTCTGTACGGCATGGACGTGGTGTATCACGCCCCACTGCCGGCGGGGGTGCGGCTGCTGGCAGCCAACCATCCCTCCACCGTCGACCCGGTGTTGATGACCACCCTGGTGCCCGAGCAGGTGAGCATCCTGATCAGCGAAACGTTGTTCAAGGCGCCGCTGTTGGGCGCCTCGCTGCGCAGGGCCGGGCACATCCGCGTCAACCACACCAACGGCCGGCCGGCGTTCGAGGAGGGCGTGCGCCGGCTGCGCGCCGGGCGTACGGTGGGCATCTTCCCCGAAGGCGCCATCAGCCCGGCGCATGGCGGGCTGGCCCCGCTGCACAGCGGCGCGGTGCGCCTGGCAATGGCGAGCGGCGCACCGCTCATCCCCATCGGCATCGCCCTGCAACCCGGGTGCGTGCGCCGGGTGAAGAGCGTGGTGGACGGCGAGGAGGTAACCGGCACCTGGTACTTCCACGGCGGATACGCCATCACGGTTGGTGCGGCGCTGTGGTTTGCAGACGGCGGCAGCGTTCAGGCCGCCACCGCCCTGCTGGCGGAGCGCATCGCCGCCCTGGCGCACGAAAGCGCCGCCCGCCTGCCGGCCGCCGGCAAACGCGAATATGCGCCCCTGCACGCCGTGTAAACTCTGAAAAATACCGGTACAATACGGGTATGCCCCGTATCTTGATCGTCGAAGACGCACTCGATCTGGCGCAGGTGATCGGGCGCGAACTGGAACAAAATGGGTTTCAGGTCACGCTGGCCGGCAGCGGCCGCCAGGCGTTGGAACGCTTTGCCGCCGAACGCCCCGACGCCCTCATTCTGGACTGGATGCTTCCCGACCTGGACGGTATGGCGGTGCTGGCGGACATCCGCCGGGATTCGACCGTGCCGGTATTGATGCTGACGGCGCGCGGCGATGCCATCGACCGGGTGGTCGGGCTGGAGAATGGCGCCGACGACTACCTGGTCAAACCGTTCAACCTGATGGAACTGGTGGCGCGGCTGCGCGCCCTGCTGCGCCGCGCCGGCTACCAGCGCGACCTGCTGGCGGCCGACCGGGCCGCATCCAGCGGCAGCCTGGCCTACGGCCCGCTGCACCTGGATGCCCAGGCCTACCGCGCCTGGCTGGATGGTCGTCCGCTGGAACTGACCCACACAGAATTTGAACTGCTGCACCTGCTGCTGCGCAACCCCGGGCGCACGTTTAACCGCCTGTATCTGCTGGAAACGGTGTGGGGTCAGACCTATCTGGAAGGCGACCGGGCGGTGGATAACACCGTGGCGCGCCTGCGCCAGAAACTGCACCCACACGAAGCGCTGATCGAGACGGTGCGCGGTGTGGGCTATCGCTTAACAGCCGCAGGCGCACTATGAACGCCCGGCGCAGTTGGGCGGCGTTGCTGTTGGGCTGGCTGGCCGCTGTGCTGATCTGGTGCCTGGCGCTGGCGGCCGACGTGCCGTTGAACAGCGTCGCCGTATCGGTGGTGCTCGTGCTGGCGGCGCTGCTGGCGGCGGTGGTTTGCGGGTTGGCGCTGCCCGGCGGGCAAAACCCGGCCGCCGAGTTGTTTTACGGCGCCGTCCTGGCGTTGGGACTGGATGTGTGGGGCGCGGCGCTGCTGGCGCTGTGGGGCCGCCTCGACCTGCCCGCCCTGATTGGCGGCTGGTGGATTGTGACATTCTATGTGGCGCTCAGCGCGCCGGCCTACCTGGGGGGGCGCATTGCCCGCCGGCTGTGGGCCGGGTGGAACGCGCTGCGCCAGCGGCGCTTTGCCTGGGCCCTGACCCACGCCCACCTGCTGTTGTTCGCCGTGCCGGGCGGGGGCGGGATAGCGCTGATCGCCCTGTTCGTCCTCTACGACAACCTCGAGCGACTGCTGGCCTTGAAGCCCGGCGCAGCCGTGGTGCAGTTGATGGAATGGTCTTTTTCCGGGATCGTGCTGGTCTTCCTGGCCGGGGCGCTGCTGCTGGGTTTCTTTCTGCCCCTCTCGGCGCTGTTCTCCTACCGGGTGACCTCGCGCCTGACGAAACGCATCGAAGTGCTTTCGTACGCCACCCAGGCGCTGCGCGCCGGCGACCTGGAACAACGGCTGGTGGTGGAAGGTCGTGACGAGGTCGCCACGCTCCAGGAGAACTTCAATGCGATGGCGGCCGATTTGCAGGCCTACACCCGCAAGCTGGAAGACGAACGCCAGCGGGTGGCGGCGCTGCTGCAAACGCAGCACGAACTGACCGCCGTCGTCTCACATGAGCTGCGCACCCCGGCGGCGACCCTGCTGGCCTATCTGGAAACCCTGCGCCGCGGCGACGGCGTGCGTTCGCAGGCAGAACAGCGCCGCGATCTGGAAATCGTCTGGAACGAAGCGCAGCGGCTGCGCGCCATCCTCGACGATCTGCTGGCGCTCTCGCAGGCCCAGGCCGAACGCCTCAGCCTGAATCTACAGCGCGTCGATACGGCAGCGATCCTGCAATCCGCGGTCAGCAGCGTGGCCGGGCTGGCCTGGGAACCGCTGCGCATCCAGGTCGTGGCGGAGGTGGAACCCGCCCCGCCGGCGGTGTGGGCCGACCCGCTGCGCCTGGAACAGGTGCTGCTCAATCTGCTGCACAATGCCCTGCGTCACACGCCGCCGGGCGGCGCCATCCTCGCCCGCGCCTGCTCCGCAGCCGGCGGCGTACGCATCGAGGTGGCCGATACCGGAGCGGGCATCGCCAGCCAGGATTTGGAACACATCTGGGAGAAATTTTATACCCGCTCCGGCGGCACCGGGCTCGGGCTGGCGCTGGTCAAGCAATTGGGTGAGGCGATGCACGGTTCGGTCGGGGTGGAAAGCCGGCCCGGGCAGGGCAGCGTCTTCTGGATTGAACTGCCGGCGGAAGAATCTGCGACACAACTGCGACACGAGTGACATCCGTTTGCGACAGGCAATGGGTATCCTTTCCTGTATCTTCAGTGCATGAAAGGAAATCGAAGCATGACACCTGCGTCCCGGATGAATCGACGGCAATTTTTGAAAACCGCCCTGGTCGCTGCCGGCGGAATCAGCCTGGCCGGTTGTGGGCTGCTGCGCTGGCTGCAAAGCGCCCGCAACCAGAGCGGCAATTATTACGTCGACGAAAGCGAGAACATTCTGGCCGAGATCGACAAAACGCTGGTCTACATGCAGCAGGCGATCGGCGAACGTTACGATAGCGCCGAGGCGCAGGTATTGACGCCCCTGGTGCGCAACGACACACTACAACTGCTGCCCGGTCTGCCGTACATCGGCGGCGGCGATAACGACATGACCGCCAACCTGTACCTGACGACCGCCTGCCTGGCGCTCTATCGCAACATGGCGAAGCGGGGCAAGACCCTGGATGAGGCCGGGGCGATCCTGTACCGCACCGTTGAACTCCAGGTAGCAGACATGCCGGCGGCAAAACTGATGGGACAACTGACGTCCAGTTCGCCGGCGCAAAGCAAGCTGCGCCAGGAAGCGCTGCAATCTCAGAAACGCACGTATGCGGGCGATTGGGTGTTCGACTTTGTCGCAGGCAACGGCGTCGATTTCGATTACGGCGTCGATTATACCGAATGCGGCATCTGCAAATACCTGAAGGCGCAGAGCGCCTTCGAACTGACGCCGTACCTGTGCCTGCTCGATTTTCCCTACAGTGCGGTGATGGACAACGGCCTGGTGCGCACCACCACCCTGGGCCACGGCGGCGAACGCTGCGATTTCCGCTACAAACTCGGCCGCCCCCGCCGCCCGGAATGGGTTCCACCTTTCCTGCAAGGCAGGCAGGTTTAGCCGGGCAGGGTGACCCTGCCCGGCTCCGGGATCGCCGGCGAGGAACAATCCACAAATCACACTCATCAGCATGCCAATTCCACCGCTGCCCACGAAATAAGCCGTCTGGAGAGGGACGTTTTTGCCAAAGAGTTTGTATCCCAACCAGCGCCCCGCCAGTTCGAACGAGAGACAGAGGAGAATGCCGACGAGCAGCTCGCCGCGCAAGAAGGACGGATCGATTTGTGCATCCATCCCCGGCCCGATAGCGAACGGCGTCGCCGCCGATGTTAACAGTGGCATCAAAAAGTAACCATGCGTACAGACTTGCGGCCAGAAGCATGGCGACCTTCATGTTAACCTCCCCGCAATGCAGGACTCAGTGGATTGATTGGTATATCAGAAGTTGCAGTTCTCAGTTTCGACCGGCGGGGGCGATATTGAGGGATATAATAGAAGGCGTTCCGGCGCAGAGCGCACCGGGGCAATTATTTTCCCCATTATGGCAAATGGAGTCAGGCAATGAAATATAGTTTTTTTAACGATTACTCCGAGGGCGCCCATCCGGCTATTTTGGATTTGCTGGTAAAGACCAACCTCCAGCAGGAAGCCGGTTACGGCGAAGACGGTCTCTCGGCGCAGGCTAAAACGTTGATCCGCCAGGAGCTCGCCAGCCCCGAGGCGGACATTCACTTTATTTCGGGCGGAACGCTGTCTAACCTGACCGTGCTTTCGTCGTTGATGCGCCCGTACGAGTCGGTCATCGCCGCCAACTTCGGGCACATTTACGTGCACGAGGCCGGGGCCATCGAGGCCACCGGGCACAAGATCAACATGGTGCCCACCGGCGACGGTAAATTGACCGTTGAGACAATCCAGGCCGTGGTGGACGAACACCAGGACGAGCACATGGTCAAACCGCGGGTGGTGTTCATCTCGCAGGCCACCGAGGTCGGCACGGTGTACACGAAGGCCGAACTGGAGGGCATTTCTGCCGTGTGCCGGCGGAACGGCCTGTACCTGTACCTGGACGGCGCCCGGCTGGGCTCGGGGTTGTGCAGTCCCGAGGCGGACATGAGCATGGCCGATCTCTGTGCGTTGACCGACGTGTTCTACATCGGCGGCAACAAAAACGGCGCCCTGATCGGCGAAGCGATCGTGATCAACAACCCGGCGCTGCGGCCCTACTTCCGGCACTGCCTCAAGCAGCGCGGCGCGCTGCTCGCCAAGGGCCGCCTGGTGGGTATCCAGTTCATCGCCCTGTTTACCGACGGGCTGTATTACGAACTGGCCCGCCACGCCAATGCCATGGCGGCCCGCCTGACCGCCGGCCTGACCGAACTGGGGATGCCCTTCTTCACCCGTTCGACCACCAACCAGATTTTCCCCATCCTGCCCAATGCGTTGATCGCTTCGTTGCAGGAGTTGTACGGGTTTTATCCGTGGGCCAAAGTGGACGAGGATCATTTCGCCGTACGCCTGGTCACCTCGTGGGCCACGCGTCCCGAGATGGTCGAGGAGTTCCTCGCCGACACGCGCGCGTTGCTGGAGAAGAATTAAAAAAGGAGACAGGGGCGGCGGTCAGGGCGGTACAACGCCGGCTTTGCGTTGCCGGC
>CAZHTS010000076.1:0-22019 GCA_964535315.1 uncultured Anaerolineaceae bacterium | reverse complement strand
TATTCCGCCTCCAACAGCACATACTTCACCCCGTAGCCGTCCTCAAACTGGACCAGGTTATGGGGTGATTGTGTGTCGTACCAGGCGCTGGCCCGGTCGAGTTTGACCTTCCAGGCGGTCAGGGCGCGCCCGTTGAGTGAGAGGCGCTCCTGGCCGCGCAGCAGGGCGTAGGCCGTGGCGCTGGTTGGCCGGTCGTCGTTTGCCTGAGCGGCGGCCAGCCGTTCGGGCCAGCCCAGGGTCACCTGGCTGCCGGAGAAATTGGCCCGCTCGAAGGGCAGCGCCGAGAGCCGCCAGGGCCATTCCTGCGCCAACAGGCTGTCGGCGGGCAGGCTGGCGCTGCCGGCGGGGGTGTCGCCGGCGCTCACCCGCAACCCGTCCGCCTGGCTTACGGCTTCGGCCTGCCAGCGGGTCTGCTCGCTTTCAAAGTGGAAGGATGCCTGTAACAGGCGCATATCGCCGCGCTGCCAGCGGCCTTGAGAGCGGCGGGTGTAGCCGCCGGACTGATACACCGAGTTGAGCCAGCGGACCTCAAAAGGCCGTTGTTCGCCGTGGCAGTCAAATTCGACCGTCTCTCCCTGCGGTGTGATCTGGCAGCGCAGCGTGCCGATGGGCTGGTTGGCGATGTCGCGGATCTCGTATTTTAACGTGGCGCTCTCCTGCCAGGGGGCGGGTTCCAACGCCAGCTGGCGGTCGGCGAGCAGCTGCGGGTAGCGCCCGTAGACCAGTTCTGAGCCGGCCAGGGCCAGATAGAGCAGGGCGGCGGTCCACAGCGGGGCAAAGGCCCATTGCGGCGGGGCGGCGGGGCGTTCAACCGGCGCAGGCGGTGCCGTGACGCGCCGCGCCAGCCACAAACTGGCAGCCGCCAGCGGCGGGCAGAGCAGGAAACCACACAGGATGGCAAACACCAGCGGCGAGGCCGCCTGGAACAGGTCGGGGCGCGCCAGGCGGATGAGCACCATCGACCCGGCGCAGGCGTTGTTGGCGGCGTGGGTCAGCATGCTGGGGATGATCGAGTCGCTGCGCACGCGCAGATAGCCGAGCACAAACGAGACCGGCAGGATGGCGACCAACCCCTGCAGCCGCATGTGGAACAGGGCGAACAGCAGTGCGGTGGCGACGATGCTAAGCGCCGGCGAGAGGAAACGCCGGTAAGCGCCCATCAGATAGCCGCGAAACAGCATTTCTTCACACAGCGGGGCGGCCACCGTCATGGCGAGGAAGATCAACACCAGGTTGAACGGGTCGGCGGCGACCGTGTCGAAGGGCTGCGGCAGGGTGTACCCCAATACCAGGTACATCCCCAGCTCGAGCAGGGCGCCGAGCGGCCAGATGGTCAGCCCGGCCACTACGGCCAGGGCCGAAATCTTCCAGCCCGGCCAGCGCAGCCCCAAGGCCTGGAGCGAACCCTGGCCTTCCAGCCGGGCGGCGAGCAGCGCCGGCAGCAGGATCAGCACAAATTCGGTGAGCAGCAGCCCGTAGGGCAGCGACCAGCTTTGCAGGGCGTGGCCGGCGGTGATCAATATCAACATGCCAACCGCATACACCAGGTTGGCGCGAAATAGAGGGCGGAAATGAGCGACTGCGGTAGTCATGAGCACCAGTATAGCATATCTTCCCCGTGTGTCTGGCCCGGCAATGGCGGCCGCGCCGCCTGAACCCTGCGCAGGCCAATATCCCCCAGATCAATCACCGGGAACCATAAAAACAGCCCGGCCGCTCAGCCGGGCTGTTTGGCTACAGACGGTGCCTTATTCTTTGACGCTGCCCAGAACGATGCCCATCACGTTTTCGTTGAGCACGGGCATGGCGACGAACAACACGGCGACGACCTGCTTGCCGCGCATCCAGCCGCGCACATGGATCTCGTTCTCACCGACCTCATTGAAGACCAACTGCGGGTCGCTCTTCCAATCGTCCTTGGAAAGCTGCTCGGTATAGTATTTCTCGACGGCGTCCCAGGTGGTGTCCTTGGGGATGGCATACGTCTTGGTTTCGATATTTTCCATGTTGGGCGACGACGACTTGAGCTGCTCGTTGAGGCTTTCGATCAGCTTGGCGGCGTTGGGATCCGAAGAGGGCTGGACACCCGGGTAAACGGGCAGGTTTTCCATCTTGACCGGCTCGGGCGTACAGGCTGCCAGCAATGCGCCCAAAATAGACAACAAAAGCAGCAGTGAGACAAACTTGGTTGATTTCATTTTTCCTCCAGACAGGGGTAAAGTAAGGCTGCACGGGCAGCCACAGGCGACTGGGCCTGATAGGGTTTATTGTAACGTGAGTCGGAAAACGCGCAAGCTCTTTTTTGTTGCAAATTTGCTTGTGGTTTTGCGGAGATGTCCGGGCGGGCGCCATTGGTCGGGTGGGTAATGCGTTGTGGTACAATGCAGAGGTTCAATCCTATTTTGCCTGTCATTTGGGGTGTTTTATGGTTTACTTCACCGTCAGTGATGCATGGAAAGCAAGTTATCCCGGCGCTTCGGCCGGGGTGTTGGTGTTGGCGAACGTTACCAACCCGGCGCAGCACGCCGGGCTGGAGCAACACAAAGAGGCGCTGCAGGACGAACTGCGCGCCCGCTTTGCCGGTCAGGATCGCAGCGCCATCGGCGCATTGCCCGAACTCCAGGCCTATGAACGTTATTACCGGCGCTTCAAAAAAACGTATCACGTCCAGTTACAGCTTGAGTCGTTGGTACTGAAAGGCAAGGCAATCCCCGGCGTGGCCGGGTTGGTGGAAAGTATGTTCATGGCCGAACTGCACAACCTGCTGTTGACCGCCGGGCACGATCTGGAGCGGCTGCAATTGCCGGTGCACCTGGACGTGGCCAGAGGCAGCGAGCGCTATATGCTGCTGCGCGGTCAGGAGCAGGATTTGAAGGCCGGCGATATGTACATGTACGATGGCGCCGGGGTCATCTCCAGCATCCTCTACGGCCCGGATCAGCGCACCCAGATTCACGCCGGCACGCGGCAGGTGATGTTCACCGTCTATGCTCCGCCGGGGATCGATCCGCAGGCCGTCCAGCGCCACCTGGATGAGATCGAGGCCAACGTGCGCCTGATTGCACCCCAGGCCGAGCGCTGCCTTTCGCAGGTGTTCGTGGCGGCTTAACGCGCCGCCAATCGGCTGGCCGGGTGAAACTCGGCCGCAGTTCTCAAGGGTTGACAGCAGCAGAATGGTGTATAATTACACTTGCTCATCTTAGACCTTTCCAGCCTGCGCGGGAGCATCTACGCCACCTATGTCTGACGACCTTCAGAATACCTTTAAGACCCCCGAGGGACGCGAGAAGTTTATGGCCGCCTACGAGGCGAGCATGGCCCTGTGGCCTACGCCCTATGAGACCCTCTCGGTACAGGGACGCTACGGGACGACACATGTCATTGCCAGCGGCCCGAAGAATGGGCAGCCGGTTGTTTTGTTACACGGTGCGTTTGCGTCGGCGACGATGTGGTCGACGATTGTGGGTGAATTAAACCGCACCTTCCGTACCTATGCGGTGGATATCATTGGCGACCCAAACAAGAGCGTGACGCGTTATTTCCCGGTCAAGCCGGCCGATTCGGCTGAATGGTTGGAAGGGGTTTTGAATGCACTTGACCTGGAACGCGCCAACCTGGTGGGGGCGTCTTTTGGCGGCTGGGTGGCGGTTAATTTTGCCCTCTTCTCGCCGGGGCGCGTGCGCCGGGTCGTGTCGATTTCGCCCGCGGCGACGTTCACCTCGTTGGGCATGGGCTTTTTTGCCCGCTCGTACGGGATGATGGTCGTGCCGGCCCGCCCGTTGGTGAAGAGCTACGTGCGCTGGTTTTTTACCCACAAAGAGCAGGCCGTTGCTCACCCGTTGGGCAGGCAGTTAGAAGCTGCTTTTCTGTACGGCAAACCCAACCTGCTGCGCCCGCCGGTGTTGGCCGATGAAGAATTGCGCAAACTGCGCCCGCCGATTCTGCTGCTCGTTGGCGAAAAAGAGGTGATCTATCGTCCTGAAACGGTCATCAACCGGGCGCGTTCGTTGGTACAGGGTTTGCAGGCCGAAGTCATTCCCGACGCCGGACACGTGGCCACCTTTGACCAGCCGGCGCTGGTGGCGCAAAAGATTACCAAATACCTGGGGTAAGCGAAAATAAAGACGGGGCGCTGGAAGAGGCGCCCCGTGTGTATTTAAAGGGTGAGGCGCAGGATGGGGCGGTGCGCCGAGCGCCGGGCGACCTCGACGAATCCGGCGCTCAGGAAGAGCTGCATCTGGCCCATGTATAGTTCGGTGGCCGAGAGCTGGCGCGGGCTGTCGCTGGGGTAAGCCTCGAGGATCGCCGCCCCCTGACTACGGGCGTAGACGATGGCGGCCTCGAGCAGCCGGCCCATCAACCCCTGGCGGCGGTACTGGCGCTCGATGAAGAAGCAGGTGAGCGACCACACCGGCAGGTCGTCGACGCGTTTGAGCACCGGCGAGCGCTCGATCGAGGCATATTCGCTGCGCGGGGCCACCGCGCACCAGCCGGCGGGCTGGCCGTCGGCGTAGGCCAGAATGCCCGGAACGCGCCCGGCGGCGATGACGGCGCGGATGGTCTGGCGGTTGCCCTCGCTCCCCTGCTGGTTGAACTGGCTGCGCGTCAGCCGCCACCACGTGCACCAGCATCCGGCGCAAGCGCCGTTTTTACCGAACAGGGTCTCAAAATCGGGCCAGCGTTCGGGCGTTACCGGCTGAAACTCCAGTGCTTGAATGGGGTGAGTCTTCATGGCTGCGGCTACAGTCCTTTATCCAGTTTGTGATTGAGCGGCAGGTAACCGAGGGCGGTATAAAACGCCTGGGCGTTGTGGTTGAAGTCGAAAACGGTTAGCTCGACGCGCCCGGCGCCGTGTTCCCCGGCCCACTGCTCGGCGTGCTGCATCAACGCCTGGCCCACACCCTGGCGGCGATAGTTGGGGTTGACGCCCAGGTTGTCGATGATGGCGTAGCGCTGCTTGACCAGGATGGGCACGTCGGGCGTTTCGCGCAGCATGACGATGACGTACCCCAATAACTCGCTGCCCGCTTCGGCCACGGCCAACAGGCTGGTGGGGTCGTTGATCAGATATTCGATGTAGTCCTCTTCGCGCACCATGCCATCCGGCGCTTTGAACATGCGGGGCAACGCCTGACGGTGGAGATAATCGATCTCGTCCATCAGCGCGCACAATACTTCGTAATCATCCATGGTTGCCGGTCGAATGCTGAACTGCATGTCTACCTCCGTGAGCTGAACTGCCAGATGAATTGTGGTTCTTTGGGATTTCCTGTGAAAGAAGCGGCATACCCACCACGGCAATTCCTGATGCGCCTTAATTGTACCGTGAAGTCGGGCTGTTGGTGAGGGTATAATGGAGCGCATGTTAAGGAACGCCGTCCTGCAATATCAGCTGCCAATCTTTGAGAATCTGTGCCCCTCGTGGGAGCAAGTTACCTTTCTGGGGCGGCGCTGCACCTTTGTCCGCGGCCAGCAGATCCTCGACCTGCATGCGCGGGTCGAGGGCGTGTATTTTGTGCAGGAAGGCAGCGTGGAGATTTTGCTGTACACGTCGCGTGGGCCTGAGAAGGCGCTGTTTTATGTGGGGGCGGGGTGTATCTTCGGGGAGGTCTCCTGTTTTGTGAGCGGGGAGGATAGCGATGAGGCCAGTGTGCGGGCGCGCAGCGATTGTGTGGCGTATTTCTTCAGCCGCGAGTTGATCGAGGGCGTGATTGCCGAACGGTACCCCCACCTGCTCATTGAATTGATCCGCGCCTCGGCCTGTAAGATTCGCATGTACGGCGTGCTGCTGCGCGACACCCTGAATAACGATCATTTCGTCCGGGTATGCAAAATGATCGTTTATCTGGTGCATTATAAGGGCGCGCCGGTCGCTGCCGGACAACGCCAGGTGAGCTTGCGCCCGGGAATAACGCAGAACGATCTCGCCCGGTTAATGGGGGTGCACCGCGTGACGGTAACCAAGGCCATCGGACGCTTGAAGGCGATGGGGGTCATCCACCGTTTTTCCAAGAATGTTCTGGAAATTGTTGATTTTGTGCGTCTGAGCGAACTGGCTGTCGACGATTGAGGGACGATTTTTGTAGCGAACGCTACTTTTTTTAAAGATTCGTTTCGCTATAATGATGTCAGACTGCAACGATGGCGTTGTGGTAATGGTATCTATCTCCCTGGAGGCAGCACAAAAATGACCCGGCATCTCAGATTGTTTACCCCCGGTCCCGGTGATGTGGACGAGGGCGTACTGGCAGCGGTTGCCCAGCCGGTAATCCGGCACTACGGTCCGGAGTGGATGGAAATTTACAATGACCTGTTGGGGTTGTTGCGCCAGTTTTTTAAGACGCAAAACGACCTGTTCGTCGTGCCGGGCCCGGCCTCGGCCCTGATGGATATGGCCATCGGCAGCCTGGCGGCGGATGGTGAGAAGATCGTCGTCGGCTCGAACGGTTTCTTCGGCGATCGTCTGAGCGATATCGCCCAGGGCTACCGCGCCCGGATTGTGCCGTTTGACGCTCCGCTGGGCCAGCCGTTGCAGCCGGACGATTTACGCCGTATCCTGGCGGAAAACCCCGAGGCGCGGGTGGTGGCGCTGGTGCATCACGAAACGGCCACGACGGTGTTGAACCCGCTGCGTGAACTGGCCGAGGTGGTGCGCTCTGCCGGTCGGGTGTTGGTGGTGGATGCGGTTTCTTCGCTGGGCGGCGTGGATGTGGCTGTGGACGATTGGGGGGTGGACGTGTGCGTGTCGACCGCCAACAAATGCCTCGAGGCGCTGCCGGGTGTCGGCTTTATCAGCGTCGGGCCGCGCGCCTGGGATCTGGTGGATCGCCAGCCGGGCGCGGCGGGGCACGGTTGGTATCTCAACCTGGGCACCTGGCGCAAATATGGGCGCGAATGGGGCTCCTGGCATCCTTCGCCGGTCACGCTGCCGGTGAATGTCATCCTGGCCGCCCGGGCCAGCATGCAGCGCATCCTGGCGGGTGGGCTGGAGGCGCATTTTGCCCGTTACCGCCGCGCCAGCCAGAGGATGCGCACCGGTTTGGAAGCGCTGGGTTTTGAGATGTTTGTGCCCGAGGCGTATGCGGCGCCCATCGTCACCGCCGTACGGGGGCGCCCCGAGTTTGAGGTGGCGGCGTTGAGCCGCTGGCTGGCCGAAGAGCGCGGCATGGCCATCGGCGGCGGCCTGGGCGCGTTGGCGGGTAAGATTTTCCGGGTCGGACACCTGGGCCCGGCGGCCGAAGAAGAGAGCCTGTCCGATTTTCTGGCGGCGGTGGCGGACTTTCTGCGCCTGCAAGGATTACACCAATAGCAGCTTGTGGATCACAATAGAGGAGTCTTTGGATGAGCAATTCAGTCAGACAGCTTTGCCAGGCCCCCAGTGGGCAAGCCGAAATTTTGCAGGGCAATATGGCTTTTGCCGTGGGGTGCGTGCGCGGTGGGGTACACTGCGCCGACGGTTATCCCGGTACGCCCAGTTCCGAGGTGATCGATCGCGGTCTGGCACAGGTGCAAGACCTGATTAAAGTGGGCTGGTCGGTCAACGAAGCGGTGGCGGCGGCGGTCGGTCACGGTCATTCCCTCGCCGGGCGCGACTGCGTGGTGACGATGAAAATCCCGGGGCTGTTTCAGGCGGGCGACATTTTTACCAGTGGCGCGATGTTTGTCGAGCCGCGCGGGGCGCTGGTGTACTATATTGCCAGCGATTTTACCCCCAGCTCCACCCAGCACGTGATCGACCCGCGCTACCTGTTTAAGAGCTGTTTTGTCCCGGTCTTCGAGCCGCGCAGCCACCAGGAATTGCACGAAGCGGCGGCCCTGGCGGTGGAGATTGGCCGCCAATATCGCACTCAGGTGGTGGTGATGCCCAACGGCAACCTGTGTCATAGCGAGGGATTGGTGCGCCTGATGCCCGAGCAGCGCCGTGAACCGCTGGCGATGCCCGAGAGCCTGCGCGCATTTAATGTGTTGCCCAACCTGACGCGCAAGCACTACGACGTGGTCGTAACCGGGCGCATGCCGGCCCTGCTGGAAATGGTGGAGCACAGTCCGCTCAACCGCTGGGAGAAGGGCTCGGGGAAGATGGGCGTGATTACCTGCGGCATGAGCGATTTATACGTGCGCGAGGTCAAGACTGCTCTTGGGGCAGACATCGACATCCTCTCGCTGGCCTTTACCCATCCGCTGCCGATGGATCTGATCCGTTCGTTTTGCGCGACGATCGAAGGACGGGTGTACGTCATCGAGGATGGCTACCGCTATTTGCAGGAGGCCCTGGAGCAGGCCGGGCTGGCCGTGGAAGGCAAAGAGCCTTACAGCAGCCTGACCGAGTGGACGCCGGCGTTGATTGCAGAGCGCCTTGGACTGCGCAGCCCTCAGGCGGCGGCGGGGCTTGCGCCGGTGGCCCGCCCACCGGTGATCTGCGCCGGCTGCCCCTACCGCCTGTTTGCCAAAGAGGTGAACCTGCTCAAACAGAAGAAGCAGCTCGACGTCGTTTTTGGCGACATCGGTTGTAATGCGTTGTTGTATTTTATGGGGGCGTTAGATACCGGTCTGGCGATGGGCGCCAGCGAGGCCGAGCGCATCGGGTACGTGATAGCGCGCCCCGAACAGGCCGGACGGTGTTTGAGTGTGTTGGGGGACGGCACCGAGTGTCACAGCGGGATGGACGCCACCCGCAACGCCATCTATCGCAACACGCCCGGCGTCAAAGTCATCCTGGATAATTCGTGGACCGCCATGACCGGCGGGCAGCCCTCGCCGACTTCGCCGGCCAACCTGGCGGGTGAGGCGATGCGTTTCGACCTGCCGGCCTCATTGCGGGCGCACGGCGCCAACGTGGTGGTGGTGGGCGCCTACGAGAAAAAAGCGCTGCGCGCCGCTTTGAAAACGGCGCTGGTGGATGCTCAGCAGGGCGTCTATACCACCCTTGTCGTACAGGATGGGGCGTGTCTCCAGAAGGGTGAAGCCAGCCGCCAGCGGGTCTCGGTCGACCCGGCGGTGTGTAAGAAGTGCGGCGCCTGTCTGATCTGCCCTGGCCTGTCGGTGGATGAACAGGGCGTACCGTTTAGTAACCATCTGTGCAGCGGGTGCGGCGGGCATACCCCGGCCTGTGTGCAGACCTGCCCGACCGGGGTGCTCAAGACCGTCGTGCCGCAGGCGGCTCAAAGCGGCGAGGCGCTCGCCAGCCCGCCGCCGGTAAATCTGCCGGAGATCCGGCGCGAGGCGTTTCCGGGCAGGCTGGCGCTGGCGGTGCGCGGTATCGGCGGGCAGGGCAATCTGTTCTTTGGACACGTGTTGAGCCAGCTGGCCCTGCTGGCGGGGTATGGCGAGCAGAACATTATCAAGGGTGAGACGCACGGCATGGCGCAGATGGGCGGCCCGGTCATCAGCACCTTTGGCTGTGGCGCGGCGCTCAGTCCGGTGTTCTTGCCTGGTACGGCGGATTGCCTGATCGTGATGGAAAAGAGCGAGGTGCTGCGCCCGGCCTTTCTCGAACTGCTCAAGCCGGGCGGCGCCATATTGATGGCGGATACCAAAATCGTGCCGCCGGGTCTGCCGGCCGAACAATACCCGGACGAAGCGCAGATTGCGGCGTGTCTTGCCGGGCGCCGGGTGTTGAACGTGGATGTGTTGGGCAAAGCGTTGGCCCTGGGGGATGCCAGCGGGCGGGTCGCCAACGTGGTCATGTTGGGCGTGCTCAGTACGGTGGCGCCGTTTGACGGGTTTGCCCCTGAATTGTGGCTGGAGGCTCTGCGCCGGGCCAATTCGCGCCCGCTGGTATGGGCCGGTAATTATGTCGCCTTCCAGGCCGGCCGGGCGCTTGCGTTGGATTTGAGCAAGGCAGGCGGCGGGTAGGCGATGTCTCAAATGTCGGCCGGCATCATGCCGGCCGACGAATATAGAGGGCTCAGACTCGCCCGGATGGGCCTGTGTTATGACGGCCAGGCCCCGCCGGATTGTTGCGCTTAAAAACAGGGGTTGGCAGGATGGGCAGGATTAAGCGGGGCGCTTACCGGCGGTCGTGGGCGTCTGTGGTCGTCTTGGCGTGCTAAAGTCGCGCCAGAAAAGCTCGTGCGTTTTTTGTTTTCTGGGATACAATAAGGTCAGATTCTTATGTTTGCCCCCATCGCACCGCGATAAAACAATCTGCATCCTCACGGTACCAATCGGGTGGGGGTGTTGGCGATCAGGCCTGGCGGCGAGAGAGGGTAAACGCAGCCCGGTTTTTTTTGCACGCGAAGCCGTCCAATTCCACACAAAGAAAAGGAGACCCATATGCCCACACTCGAAAACGTCCTGGCAATCATCCTTGGCGGGGGGCGCGGCAGCCGGTTGTATCCATTGACCCAGCAACGCTCCAAGCCGGCCGTGCCGATGGCGGGAAAATACCGGTTGATCGACATCCCTATCAGCAATTGTATTAATTCGGGCATCCATCATATCGCCGTTCTCACCCAGTTTAATTCCGTTTCGCTGCATCGTCATATTTCCGGCACCTACCAGTTTGACGCATTCCATCTGGGTTGGGTGCAAATCTGGGCGGCCGAGCAGACCATCCGCAGCACGGACTGGTATCAGGGCACAGCCGATGCGGTGCGCAAGCAACTGCTCCAGATTCGCTCGACGCGTTCGCCGTACGTGCTGATTCTGGCCGGCGACCACCTCTACCGCATGGATTACGCCCCCATGACGCGTTTCCATTGGGAGCATAACGCCGACATCACTGTGGCGGTACAGCCGGTGCTGGCCTCCGAGTCGGGACGCTTTGGCATCCTCAAGCGCGATGTGGATTGCCGTCTGACCGATTTTGCCGAAAAACCCAAAGACCCGGCGGTGTTGGCGGGGCTGGTCAGCCGCGATGATCCGCACCGGCCGTATCTGGGTTCGATGGGAATTTATATCTTCAATACCGATGTGTTGATCGATCTGCTCGAGAACCACGAATTTGACGACTTTGGCGGGCACGTCATCCCCTATGCGCTCAAGACCCAACGAGTGTTTGGCTTTGATTTTGACGGCTATTGGGAAGACATCGGCACGATTCGTTCGTTTTATGAGACCAACCTGGCGCTGGCCAGCACCCATCCGCCGTTTAGTTTCTTCGACCAGGAGCGGCCAATTTATACCCGGGCGCGCTATCTGCCGGGCAGCAGTGTGGAGAACAGCCGCCTCAAAGAAGTCCTGCTGGCGGAGGGCTGCTGGATCCAGGACGCCGAGATCGTGCACTCGGTCATCGGGCTGCGCAGCCAGATTTGCGGCGGCTGCCTGATCAAGGACACCATCCTGATGGGCGCCGATTATTATGAGCCGCGCGATTGCGATACCGACGAGCCGGTACCGTTGGGCATCGGGCGCAATTGCCATATCGAGGGCGCCATTATCGACAAGAATGCCCGGGTGGGCAGCAACGTGATCATCCGCCCGTTCCCGCGCGGCGTGGATCTGGACGGCGATCATTGGGTGGTGCGCGATGGGGTGGTGGTGATCCCCAAGGGCGCGACCTTAAAAAGCGGGACGGTGATCCAGCCGTAAATTTTATTGTTGGGAGCGTGCAAAAATGGGTGTTGACAAACGCCCAGGTTGAATATATTATATATGATATATGATATTAATTATATCTGCCTTCGTGTGAATTTGAGCGAAGGAGGTCTGGCTGTGTGCCGGGCGAACGTAGGGGGATTGGGGTTATTTTGCATGGAATCTTAAAATCTTGGTTTGGAGGTCTCTGTATGTCCGAAGGTTCAAAACCCTTGCTTGAGGCCAACGATGTCTCGATCACCTGGCATGCGCTGAGCACCGAGGAGGTGCTCGGCAAACTGGCGACTCAGTTGCAGGACGGATTGTCTGGCGAAGAAGTGGCGCGCCGGCAGGCGCAATATGGGCCCAACCAGCTGGTTGAAGCGCCGCGCGCCACCTTTTTCCAGATGGTGTTGGGTCAGTTGAAGAGCTTTGTGGTGATCTTGCTGATCGTTGCCTCGCTCGTGTCGGCCCTGCTGGGGGATTATGTCGAGGCGGCGGCCATTCTGGCGATCGTGGTACTTAACGCCGTGTTGGGCGTGATCCAGGAAAGCCGGGCCGAGGAGGCGTTGGCGGCGTTGAAGAAACTGGCGGCGCCGGAATCGCAGGTCTTGCGTGACGGGCATCGCCAGGCGGTGCCGGCGCCCGAACTGGTGCCCGGCGATATTGTCTATCTGGAAGCCGGTAATTATGTGCCTGCGGACGTACGTTTGATCGAGGCGGTGAACCTGCGCGTTGAGGAGGCGGCGCTGACCGGCGAATCGCTGCCGGTGCAGAAGAACGCCGTTCTGGCGCTGGAAAAGGACATCCCCCTGGGGGACCGCAAGAACACGGCGTTTATGGGCACGGTGGTTTCGTACGGCCGCGGCCGCGGCGTGGTCACCAGCACGGGCATGCACACCCAGTTAGGCATGATTGCCACCATGTTGCAGGCGGTGGAGATGGAAGAGACCCCCTTACAGCGCCGCCTGGAGCAGTTGGGCAAGACGCTGGGTTGGGCCTCGCTGGCGGTGTGCGCCCTGGTCTTCATCATCGGCTGGTTCCAGGGCGGCAACCCGTTGGAAATGTTCATCATCGCCGTCAGCCTGGCGATTGCAGCGGTGCCCGAAGGCCTGCCGGCAATTGTGACCATCAGCCTGGCGCTGGGGATGCGCGAGATGGTGCAGCGGCACGCCCTGATCCGCCGGCTGTCGTCGGTGGAAACGTTGGGCTCGGCCACGGTGATCTGCTCGGATAAGACCGGCACGCTGACCCAGAACGAAATGACTGTGACCCGCATGTGGGTGGACGGGCAGTTCGTCGAGGTGACCGGCAGCGGCTACGACCCGCAAGGTGAATTCCGCGTGGGCGGTAAGGTGGTCGATCTACAGAAAGATTATCCGGCGGCGCTGACCGCCCTGTGGGTCGGGGTACTCAACAATGACGCCCAACTGGACAAAACTCAGAACAACGGCGATGAAGAAGGCTATCGCATCATCGGCGACCCGACCGAAGGCTCGATCCTGGTGGCGGCGGCCAAGACCGGCGCACTGTTGGATATGCTCTCGACGGCTTACCCGCGCGAGAACGAAATCCCCTTTGACTCGACCCGCAAGCGCATGGTCACCTTCCACGGGGTGAAGGACCCGCGCCCCGACGACCTCTCGCCCTTCTACGACGCTGAAAAACGTTCCTGGCAGGTGGTGGCGGTCAAGGGCGCCCCGGACGTGGTGCTCAACCTGTGTAACCGGGTGCAGGGTATGAACGACCACGACACCCTGGCGCTGGATGATGAGCAGCGCCAGCGGGTGCTGGCGGCTAACGACGCCATGACGCGCGATGCGCTGCGCGTGTTGGGCGTGGCCTACCGCATCGTGCCCTCGGTGGAGGGCGAAGATTTGCAGGTGTGGGAGAAGGATCTGATCTTCGTCGGTCTGATCGGCATGATCGACCCGGCCCGGCCTGAGGTGCACCCGGCGCTGGAAAAGGCGCGCCGGGCGGGCATCCGCACGGTGATGATCACCGGCGATTACCCCAATACCGCCCGGGCCATTGCCAACAGCATTGGGCTGCTGGCGCAGGATCACCAGGTGCTGACCGGGGCGCAGTTGAACGAGATGGACGACGCCGCCCTGCAAAAAGAGGTCGAGCGCACCGACGTGTTTGCCCGTGTCTCGCCCGAGCATAAGATGCGTATTGTGGATGCGCTGCGGGCCAACGGCGAGGTGGTGGCGATGACCGGAGATGGCGTCAACGACGCCCCGGCCATCAAGCGCGCCGACATCGGCGTGGCGATGGGCATCACCGGCACAGACGTGGCCAAAGAAACGGCCGACATGGTGCTGACCGATGACAACTACGTCAGCATCGTTTCGGCGGTGGAGCAGGGGCGCATCATCTACAGCAACATCCGCAAATTCGTGTATTACCTGATCTCGTGCAACCTGGCGGAAATCTTCATCATCTTCCTGCCCACGGTGTTGGGCAAGGGTTCGCCGTTGAGCGCCATCCAACTGCTGTGGTTGAACCTGATCACCGACGGCGCCCCGGCGCTGGCGCTGGGCACCGAGAAGGGCGACCCGGACATCATGGATCAAAAGCCGCGCCCCTCCAAAGAACCGATCATCAACCGTTTCATGCAGTTTGGCGTGGCGGTGCAGACGGTCGCCATCACTGCGGCCACACTGATCGCCTACGAGATCGGTTTGCAGACCTTCGATGTGGAACACGCCCGCACGATGGCCTTCCTGACGCTGTCGACCTCTGAACTGCTGCGGGCCTACACGGCGCGCTCGGAGCGTTACCCGCTGCTCAAGATCGGCGTTCTCACCAACCGCTGGATGAACTGGGCGGTGTTGGCCTCGCTGACGCTGCTGCTGATGGTGGTGTATGTGCCGTTCTTCAACACCGTTTTCAATACGGTGCCGCTGGGGTGGGCCGAGTGGAGCGAGATGCTGCCGCTGCTGCTGCTGCCCTCGGCGGCGGCCGAGGTGACCAAATACATCGTCACGGCGCGCAGCAAGCGCACCTAGCACCCGGTTTGTTTGCTTTTGTCCAAACTGCCCTCTTCGTAGGGCAGTTTGGGTTTTAAAAGGCAGTTTTTTGGTGGATGTGGGGAAGATTGGGTAGAAATAGTGCTTTAAATTGGTAAAAAGGTGTTGACAAAACCGAACGTTTGATATATTATATATGATATACGATATTATAGGCTGTGCTCTTGCGTGTCCCCCATTAGAAGTTGAAAAACCAGGCGTTTGTTACAGAAACTAGAGTGTTTCTATAAGGAGGTAATATGCCAAAGGTAGTGATCATCGGTGGCGGATGGGCTGGATGCGCCGCAGCCCTCTCGGCGAAAAGCGCCGGCGCGGAGGTCGTCGTCCTGGAGCGAACGGATTGCCTGTTGGGCACCGGGCTGGTCGGCGGCATTTTCCGCAACAACGGCCGTTTTACCGCAGCGGAAGAGATGATCGCCATGGGCGGCGGCGATCTTTTCGTGTTGATGGATCGGGCGGCCCGGCATGCCAATATCGAGTTCCCGGGGCATAAACACGCCAGCCTGTACGATGTCTGTCTGATGGAGCCGATGGTGCGTCGCTATCTGATCGAAAAAGGCGTCCAGGTGCGCCTGATCAGCCGGGCGACGGACGTGGTGCATTCGTGCGAAAAGGTCACCGCCATTGTGCTGGCCAGCGGCGAGACGATCGAAGGCGACGTGTTTGTTGAAACGACCGGCACCGCCGGCCCGCAGGGCAACTGCGCCAAGTACGGCAACGGCTGCGCCATGTGCGCCCTGCGCTGCCCCAGTTGGGGCGGGCGGGTGAGCATTGCCGCCAAGCTGGGCGTGGTGGAAAAGATGGGCCGCAAGGCGGACGGTTCGATCGGGGCGATGAGCGGCTCGTGCAAGCTGCATAAAGATTCGGTCGCCCGCCACATCGTCGAAGAGATGGAACGCACGGGTGTGGCCATTGTTCCGGTGCCCAAAGACCTGGTGCATACCGAGAAACTGGCGGCCAAGGCCTGCCAGCAGTACGCTCTGCCCGAGTTTGCCGAGAACCTGGTGCTGCTGGATACCGGGCACGTCAAATTGATGACGCCTTTCTTCCCGCTGGCAGATTTGCGCAGCGTGCCGGGGATGGAGAACGCCCGATACGAGGATCCCTATTCGGGCGGATTGGGCAATTCGATGCGCTACCTGGCCATGTCGCCGCGCGACGACGCCCTGCAGGTGCAGGGGGTGAGTAACCTGTTCTGCGCCGGTGAAAAGGCCGGGTTGCTGGTGGGCCACACCGAAGCGGTGGTGACCGGGGTGCTGGCGGGGCACAACGCCGTGCGCTCGGCGTTGGGTAAGCCGCCGGTGCAAATTCCAACCAGTACGTGCTGCGGCGATGCGATTACCTTCGTCCGCGAGCAGATGGAAACCGAAGTCGGGATGGGCAAGAAATACACCTTCTCGGGCGACATCTATTTCCGGCGCATGAAAGAACTGGGGTTGTACAGCACGGATGTTGCCGCCATTCGCAAATCCGTGCAAGAAGCAGGGATGACGGACTTTTTTGCCCGGCCGCTGTAAGTGCGGCGGCATTTATGTGAGGAGGTGAAACGTCCGGATACCTGATGGGAGAGGCGCTCGTCTGTGTTGGCGATAGGCTGCCCCGTAAGCGGGCAGTGGGCGTGTTTGGATGGTTCTAGAAATCAAGTTTCACACGGGAGAGATCACAATGGAAGCAGTACAACTCACAGCAGCGCACTGGATCTATGCCGCTTTTGTCATCCTCATCTTCGTGTTCCTGGCAATGAAGCGTGACACAGGCATGATCGCCGTGCTCGGAATGTTTATTCTCGGTTGGGTTACCCTCGGCACCCCCATTGGAGGGTTGCAAACGATTTTCAATGGCATGGTACGGGCCGGTATTGTTCTGTTGGATGTGGTGTTTATCATCTCTGTGATCGTTGCGCTGGCCAAGTCACTGGAGAAGATTGGCGCGATCCAGTTGATGGTTGCTCCTTTCCAAAAGCTGATGCGAGGCCCCGTACTGGCTTTCTGGGTCACCGGCGTGGTGATGATGGCCTTTGCGCTTTTCATCTGGCCTTCGCCTGCCACGGCGCTGGTCGGGACGGTGTTGTTCCCGGCTGCCCGCGCCGTCGGGCTGCCGGCGATTTCCACCGCCCAGGCGATGAACCTGTTCGGGCATGGTGTGGCGCTTTCGGGTGACTTTGTGATCCAGGCGGCGCCTAAACTGACGGCGGAAGCGGCCGGTGTGCCGGTAGCCGATGTGGTGGCGGCAGCCTTCCCCCTGGATCTGGCGGCCTCGGTCACGGCGTTGCTGGTGGCCTGGTTCTTCGTGGTGCGCAAAGATATCGCCGCGCGCACGACCTCCGATACTGAATATTTGAAGTTCAAAGAACAGGCCGATAGCGCCGCCAAGACGGATTATTGCGCCACCGCTAAACTGGCCGCCTGGCTGGTGCCGCTGACCTTCCTTGTAGCGGTTGTGCTGTTCATCGTGCTCGAGATCCGCGGCGGCGATGCCACTGCGGTGTTGGGCGGCATTTCGCTCGTCCTGCTCTCGCTGTTCTCGATCCTGGATTGCAAGGGGAATTTTGCAGAAGGGATGGAGCGTATCACCGACAGCGTACGCGAAGGCTTCATGTTTGGTATGAAAGTCTTCTCGCCCGTCTTCCTGGTGGCCGGTTTCTACCTGGTGGGCGTGCCGGAACATTGCACCGCCATTCTGGGCGATAAGGGCGCTCCCTTAATCCTGGACATCATCAAGGCCCTGACCAACGTGGTCCCGGTCAACAAGGTGGTGGTTGGTTTCATGCACACTATTCTGGCCGGCATGACCGGTCTGGATGGCTCCGGCTTCAATGACCTGCCCCTGATGGGCGCCCTGGCGGCCTCGTGGAGCAACGCCCTCGGTCTGAAGACGGCCTATCTGGCGGCGCTAGGCCAGATTTCGATGATCTGGATCGGCGGTGGCACGATCATCCCGTGGGCCCTGCTGCCCGTTTCGGCCATCACCGGCGTTCCGGCCATGGATCTGGCCCGCAAGAATTTCTGGCCCTGCATCGCCGGCGTGACGGCGGCGACCATTACGGCCATCATTTTGATGTAGTCGCAAGGAAATTTTCTCAAGGCATGAGGCGCTCCCAACGGTAGCGCCTCATGCCATCCCCGGAGCGAAGGCATGTCTTCCTGGTTGAAAAAGCTGCATGCGTTGTTCCAGCGGGGCCGGGTGACCTGCCCATTTTGCTCCGCCCGCCATTCGGCGCTTGTGCTTGCTGCGGCGGGCGGTCTTTGCCCTTCTTGCAAGGCGCCGCTCGACCTCGGGCGGCCCGCCGCCGGATACTGACTGCCAGATGCGTCCTGCCGGACGGCAGGCTCAAGGTTGTTTTCCGAATTGGATGGCCCGTAAGTAAGGGTATTATTTTATCGTTGTTGTGAGTCGTCGATGGTTACAGTGAAGAAAAACGGTACAGCTTCATCCTGGGCAATTCTAGCTTCGATCCTCATCGGTACGTTGATTGGCACGATGGGCAACAGCATGGTCTCGATCGCGCTGCCGTCGCTGATGGATCATTTTTCTGTGTCGTTGACCACGGTGGTCTGGTCGCTGACATTGTATACGCTGTCGTTTTCGGTGTTAATGCCGGTTTTCGGGGTATTGGGCCCGGTGATTGGCTACAAACGTCTGTACATCACCGGGATCCTGCTGGTATGCCTGGGCTCGTTGTTATGTATCCTGGCGCCATCGTTTGGGGTGTTCTTGTTCGCGCGGGTATTAATCGGGATTGGCGTGGCCCCGATTCTGCCGACCATTATGGGGATTATCTCTAACCGTTTTGCGCCCGCGATGCAGGGCCAGGCCACCGGCTATTGGGCGTTTGTCAACAGCGGCGGGCACGCCATCGGCCCGATTCTGGGCGGCGTGCTGCTGGAGTATTTTGGCTGGCAGGCGATTTTCCTGATCAACTTGCCGTTGGGGTTGGTCAGTATTTTATTGGTGTTGAAGCTGGTGCCGCACGATGAGCGTTTGCTGCGCATCCCGTTTGACGTGCCGGGCGCCCTGGCGGCCACCAGCGCTTCTTTTTGTCTGATGCTCGCCATCACCCAGACGGCCAAACAGGGCATCCTGGCGCCGCTTTCGCTTGGGCTGTGGGCCGGGTTGGCGTCGTCACTGATATTCTTGATCTGGTTTGAGCGCCACCAGGATCATCCTTTTGTCGATCCGACCTTATTTACCAATCGCGCTTATCTGGCTACGGTGGTGCCAATCTCATTGCAGGCTTTTTGCCAGTTTGGTCTATTGGTGTCGTTGCCAATTTTTTTGATCGATATTCATGGCCTGGAAAAGCAATTTGCCGGTTTGATTATTATGACGATGACGTTGACCATGGCCTTGCTCAGCCCGCTGGCCGGGCGTTTATCCGATCAATGGGGCAGTAAGTGGATTTGTATGGCGGGGACGCTGCTGGTCGCGCTGGGCTCATTGACGCTTTTCGGTTTGCGGCTGTTTGATCTGAGCGGCTGGGGTTGGGTCATTCTTTTGGCGGGGCTGTTTATTTTCGGGTTGGGGTTCGGGTCGGTACAGGCTACGGCCACGGTATCGGTTTTGAAGACGGTGCCAAAAGAAAAAACAGGGGTTGCCACGGGCTTTTTTCACATGATCCGGTTTATCAACGCCTCTTTGGGGTCGACCATTTTTGGCATCATCTTAGAGAACAGCGCCGGCGGAATGACGACCGGCTTCTTTCAAAGCCTGTGGGTGGTGTTTGCGCTGGTTTTGTTTACCCTGCCGTTCACCTTTTGGCTTCCATCTCGCCGGGCAGGGGTGAGCGGATAGCTGCGGTTGCGGCTATTGATCTTGCGAATACGGGGGGTGAACCCACAACAACCGTGTCCTGAGGCCGCCTGTTCTGGTGGCCTCAGGCACTTAAACGGGCAATGGGGGCAAAACTGCGGCGGTGGATGAGGCAGGGGCCGAAACGTTCCAGGGCGGCCTGGTGGGCGGCGGTGCCGTAGCCTTTGTGTTGGGCAAAGCCGTAGAGCGGGTGTTCGCCGGCGAGGGCCACCATCAGCGCGTCGCGACTGGTTTTGGCCAGCACCGAGGCGGCGGCAATGCTCAACGAGCGGGCGTCGCCCTTGATCAGCGCAGTTTGCGGCAGGGCGATGGCCGGCAGGCGCAGGGCGTCTACCAGCAGGTGTTCGGGCGGCAGAGCGAGCTGTTCCAGGGCGCGCTGCATGGCCAGCCGGGTGGCGGGCAGAATGCCCAGGGCGTCGATCTCGGCGGCGGAGGCCATACCCACGCCCCACCCCGCCGCGCAGGCGCGGATGCGTTCGGCCCACAACTGGCGCTGGCGGGGCGTCATCTGCTTTGAGTCGCGCACGCCGGACAGCGTCTCGACCAGTTTTTCGTCGGGCGGCAGGATGACCGCTCCGGCAGCCACCGGCCCGGCCCAGGCGCCGCGCCCGGCTTCGTCCAGCCCGGCCAGGCGCACCAGGCCCTGCTGCCACAGGCGCATTTCGTGGCGCACGTCCGGCGCCGGCGGGATCTCAGCCGGGTCGAGACGGGGCGTCATATTGTCCGCGGGCGTAGTTGAAGCGGATACGGATCAGGTCGCGCCCGACCTGATAGGCGTCGCGCAGGACGTTGACCTTGCTTTCGGGGTTGTAGTACCAGGGAATGGGAATCTCGACGATCCGATAGCCGTATTTGCGGGCGATGAAGAGTACCTCGACGTCGAAGGTCCAGCCGAGAATCGTCTGGCGGGGGAAGAGCTTTTCGGCCACGGCGGCGCGAAAGCACTTGAAGCCGCATTGCGTGTCTTGCAGCCCGGGCAGGCCGAGGACGCGCACCACCAGGTTGAAGGCCCGCCCGGTGAAATGGCGAAAGGCGGGCTCGTCGTAGCGCACGGCGCCGGGCGCCTCGCGCGAGGCAATGGCGATATCCATGTCCGGCAGGACAGGGGGGATGAAGCGGTTGACCTCTTCGATCGGCATGGAGAGATCGGCGTCGCAGATGAAGCGGTACTCCCCCCGGGCGGCGAGCATGCCGGCGCGCACGGCCAACCCCTTGCCGCGGCCGCTTTCGTGCAGCACGCGCAGTTCGGGCATGCGCCGGGCGTAATCTTCGGCGATCTCCAGGGTGCGATCGTGGCTGCCGTTTTCGATCACCAGAACTTCGGCGCTGTACGACTGCGCTTCGAGGAAGCGGTGAACTGTGTCGAGCGTGGCCGGAAGGCGATGCTCTTCGTTATGAGCGGGGATAATAATAGAAAGATGCGGATTGGCCAAAGCCGCCTCGATTTGGATTGGGAATTAATCGATGTCCTTTCGCTAACGAACCGCCGAGAGGTTTCTCAGCGGTTCGTCATGCAGTCGGGGTGGGCGGACTCGAACCGCCGACCCCCGCGTCCCAAACGCGGTGCGCTGCCAACTGCGCTACACCCCGTCCGCTTCGAGTATAATCGGAAAACGTATGAACCGTCAAGGACGCGGTTTCCCTTTGCTTTTCCCCTTTCTGCTGGCCGGCTGGCTGGCAGCCTGCGTGGCGGCGCCGGCGACGCCTGTTGTTGCCGTCACGTCCGCGCCCCCGGCGACGACGGCTACCCTGGCGCCGCCCCCGGCCACGCCGCCGCCGGCGTTCACCGCTTCGCCTGCGCCCAGTCCCACACCTGCCTGCCGCCAGACGGTGGGAACGGTTGCGACGCACGAAATTGATACCGGCGTGGCGCTTGCGCCGCGCCTGCGGCTGCGCCTGTACCTGCCGCCCTGCTATGCCGCCGGTGCAGCGCGGTACCCGCTGCTGGTGATGCTGCACGGCCAGTCTTTCGACGACGGCCAGTGGGAACGCTTGGGGCTGCTTGCCGCCGCCGACCGGTTGATCGCGGCGGGCGAACTGCGCCCGGCGCTGATCGTCATGCCGTATGAAGAGCGCTGGTTGCAGAGCCCGCAGCAGTCCGGGTTTGGCGATGCGCTGGTGACGGCCCTGCTGCCGTGGCTGGATCGCAACTATTCCACCTGTACGCAGCGGCAGTGCCGGGCGATTGGCGGGCTGTCGCGCGGTGCGGCCTGGGCGGTGCGCCTGGGCTTCACCCATTGGGAACAGTTCGGCGCAGTGGGGGCGCACAGCCTGCCGCCTTTTCTGGGTGACGACGTACGCCTGGGCGGCTGGCTGAAAGCCATCCCCCCCGGCCAGACGCCGCGGCTGTACCTGGATATCGGCGAGAAGGATCGTTATCGCAAACCGGCAGAAGAATTTGAGGCGCTGTTGGGAAAATATGCCGTACCGCACGAATGGCATCTTGGGGCCGGGCAGCACGATGAAGTTTATTGGAGCGTACACGTGGAGGAGTATTTGCGCTGGTACGCGGCGGGCTGGTAGCCGGGGGACCGCCGGCCCTGCCTGGACGGTGGGGCGCACGGCACGCAGGCGTGTAAGGGCGAGGCGGCGCCCACGAATATCGCCAGCAATGTGCCTGTGGGGAGGGAATGTGTGGGTGTCTGCCGTAGGGTGCGGGGC
>CAZHTS010000075.1:0-22241 GCA_964535315.1 uncultured Anaerolineaceae bacterium | reverse complement strand
GCAACTTCTTGTCATCGTCCTTGACACACATCCTAAGAAGTGATACCCTTACAGCCGCTCAGGCCCAGGATCGAGCGCAAGTTTGTACGCCGTCCGCCGCTTGAAGAAATTTATTTTCGATGGAGATAAAGTATGTCTGATCGTTTTAACGGGACCGTGAAGTGGTTCAACGCCACCAAGGGGTATGGTTTCATCGGTCGCGAAGGTGGGGAAGACGTTTTCGTCCATTTCTCCGCCATTGAGATGGATGGTTACAAACGCCTCAAGGAAGGCGATCGGGTCGAGTTTTCGGTTGAGCAAGGCCCCAAAGGCCTTCAGGCTGCTCGCGTTATCCCGGTAGAGTAAGACCATCACACACGATCTATCAGCAGAGCCGTTTTTGAACGGCTCTGTTGCTTTTAATCACGCAAACCGGCCAGAAAACCAAACAGCTTGGCGTACTCCAACACCGTCATTTCCCAACCGCGCACAGAAAGCCACCAGGTGGAGGCGCGATACCAGTGATCGCGCGCCGGGCGCACCCGCACTTTGATCTCGGTTTCGCTCAAGACATCGCGAAAGATCAAGCGCGTCCGGCGGGTATGATACGGGTCGGTCACGACGATGCACGTCTGCCATTCGTTGGCCGACATCAGATCGCGCACCGCTTTGGCCTCCTCCAGCGTGCTCAACACCGTTTTCTGCGTTACCAGAATGTTGTCGCGCGCCACGCCCAACTTTTCCAGTTCCTGGCGGCGCATTTCGGTGTAAGAAACGTCTTCCCTGCCGGGCACTGCTTCGCCGGTTTCGGTCAGAATGACACGTCCGGCGTAATGATCGTTATACAACTGCGCCGCCTCGTTCAAACGCTGCAAGTCTGAGCCACCCAACACCACCACTGCATCCGAATAACGCAGTTCATCACCCACCACGAGGAATTCGCCGGCCACCAACAGCACCACCAGGCCCAACACAAACAGGGCCGTTAACCCGCTCAAAATAGAAGCCACCCCGCCCATACAACAGGAACATCCGCGCAACGGCTTCGGACGTACATGTATTGTTTGCATCATCGTATTGTAACCTCATCTCGGTATGCGACGCCCTTTTAAAAATTAAAACGTATTCCCGCTGGAAATGGTACGCTCCCTCTACATACTTGCTGTTCCAACAAAATCGGCCCCGTCCGCAACCATTCCGCACAACCTGCGTATATAGACGTGGAGGTAATCATGTGCGAAACAAATAAAAAGCAACATATCCCCTGGTTCTTGTGGCCGTTCTGGGCCATCTGGATGCTGGTGGTCGGAATCGTTGAATTCACCGGCCGGCTGGTTGCCGCCATTCTTGGCCTGGTACTGATGATCTGCGGCGTCATTCTCACCGTCACCGTGGTGGGCGCCATCGTCGGCATCCCCCTGATCGTCTTCGGCTTTATGCTAACCATCCGCGGCTTCTTTTAGGCCACATCCCCCAATAAAAAAATGGGCGGCCATTCCATCCGGCCGCCCATTTTGATTGCAATAAAGAGTTATCCGCTCACGCCCAGACGTTCCATCGCCGCGCACATACGTTCGACCGTCTCTTCTAGCATCGAGCGCGGGCAGCCAAAGTTCAGACGCACAAAACCCTCACCGCCTGCGCCAAACATCGCCCCATCGTTGAGCCCCACCCGCGCCTCTTTGAGGAAAAATTCTTGCGGGCACCCCGCCAGACCGGCGGTACGGAAATCCAGCCAGGCCAGATAGGTCCCCTCGGGACGGCTCATCTGCACACCCGGCATCCGGCTGTGAACGGCGTCGTACAGCCAGTCGCGGTTGGCCTGCAAATAGGCCAGCAGGCTGTCCAGCCAGGGCTGCCCGTAGCGATACGCCGCCAGCCCGGCCACCAGGCCCATCAAATTCACGCTGCCCACCATACCCTGGCGCGCCTGCTGGTACTGCTTGCGCATCCCGGCATCCGGAATGACCGCAAAGGAACATTCCAATCCGGCAATATTAAAGGTCTTGCTGGGCGCCATCAGGGTGATGCTGTGTCGGGCAATTTCCGGGTCGAGCGTGGCGACGGGAATGTGATGGCGATGATCGAAAATCAAATCGCAGTGGATCTCATCCGAACAGATCAGCACGTTGTGACGCAGGCAAATCTCGGCCATGCGCGCCAGTTCGTCCTGGCGGAAAACTCGCCCCACGGGGTTATGCGGGTTGCACAGGATAAACATAGCGGTCTGGTCGTTAATGGCCGCCTCAAACGCGTCAAAATCGATCTCATAACTGCCATCCGCCAGTTGAGTCAACTGCATCTGGTCGCGGCGCAGACCGGCGTTGGCCGGTGCGCTCAAGAAAGGCGGATAAACCGGCGTCTGTATCAACACCCCGCCGCCAGGGCGCGCGTAAGCGTGGCAGGCCAGATTTAAACCGCTCACCACCCCCGGCATCAAAACGACATCTTCCGGCATGACGCGCCAGTTGTACAGACGCTCCAGGCGCTCGACGATCGCCTGCTGCAAATCCGGCATGTCGTCCGGATAGCCAAAAACACCGTGTTCCACTCGCGCCCGCAACGCCCGGATAACCGGCTCGGGGGAATAAAAGTCCATGTCCGCCACCCACATCGGCAGGACATCTTCATCAAAGAAACGCCATTTGATACTCTCCGTCTCACGACGGCTGGGAACTTCGTCAAAGCGATGATTCATAAGGTTCTCCCGGAAATGTCTTACAGATAACTTTACGGATTATACCCCCATCTCCACCCACACGGCAGATCCTTACAAAAACAAAAACTATCGGGCGCAGGCGCGGCAATCCACCCCGCCGGGATGGATTTTTGCTGGTATACTCACCCGCAGGAGGCCCGTGCCTCTACACTTCTTTGCCTGCTCACCCGCAGCGCCAGGATCAAAACGGGAAAAAAGATGTCTGTACCCACAACCTGCCCCACCCTCGATCTGCTGTCCTCGCCCGATTGGAAAGATTACGCCCTGCTGGACAGCGGCAACGGTTTTAAACTGGAACGCTACGGGCCCCACCGCCTGCTCCGCCCCGAGCCAGAAGCCGTCTGGCGCCCGGCGTTGCCCGAAAAGGAATGGCGCAGCGTAGACGCCAGCTTCCGCCCCTCGCCCGAGGAAAACGGCGGGCACTGGGAATTTCACAAACCGCTGCCCGAACGCTGGGCGCTCGACTACAAAGGCCTCAAATTTTGGGTGCGCCCCAGCGCCTCACGCCACCTGGGCGTATTCCCCGAACAGGCCTGCCAGTGGGACTGGATCGACGCCCAGACACGCGCCGCACAACGCCCGCTGCGCGTGCTCAACCTGTTTGGCTACACCGGCCTGGCCTCCATTGCCGCCGCACGCGCCGGCGCACAGGTCACCCACCTGGACGCATCGCGCAAGGTCGTCTCGTGGGCCAACGAGAACCAGCAATTGTCCGGCCTGGACAGTCGCTCGATCCGCTGGATCATCGACGACGCCCTCAAGTTCGTGCAGCGTGAAGGCCGCCGCCAGTCCACCTACGACGGGCTGATCCTCGACCCGCCCAAATTCGGCCGCGGACCCAAGGGCGAGGTGTGGGAATTCTACGACCTGCTGCCGGAATTACTCACCGCCTGCCGGCAAATCCTTACCCCGCAGCCGCAGTTTATCGTCCTGACCGCCTACGCCGTGAAAGCCTCGGCCCTCACCCTTTACAACGCCCTGGCCGAAATGCTCGCCGCCCAACCGGGCACACTCTCGGCCGGCGAAGTCTTGCTGCGCGAACAAAGCGCCGGTCGTTACCTGTCTACCGCCATTTTCGCCCGCTGGTGCGCCCGCCAGCCGGGCGCCAGACCATCGCCCAGAGGAGAAATTGCATGACTCACCATCCCAAAATTACCGTTATTGGGCCCGGCGTGATGGCTGAAGCCATCATTGCCGGAATCTTACGTCAGGAAGTCACCACCCCCGAAAACATCATCGCCTCCGGCCCGGAAGTCGACCGGGGTGAGGAATTGCGCCAGCGTTACAACCTGATCCCGTATAGCGACAACCGCGCTGCGGTCAAGAACGCCGAACTGGTCATCCTTTCGGTCAAACCACAAAAAATCGAACGCGTGCTGAGTGGGCTGGGCGGCTGCATCCCGCCCAACGCCCTGGTGCTCTCCATCGTCGCCGGCGCCTCAATCCAGAACATCTGCGACAAACTGCAACATGCCGCCGTGGTACGCGCCATGCCCAACACCCCCGCTCAGATCGGTGAAGGCATCACTGTGTGGACCAATTCGGAAACCGTGTCGGACGAACAACTGGAACTGGCCCGCCAGGTGCTTGGCGCCCTGGGACAGGAAGTATACGTCGAAGAAGAATATTATCTGGACATGGCCACCGCTCTGTCCGGCACCGGCCCGGCCTACGTCTTCCTGTTCATGGAAGCCATGATCGACGCCGGCGTTCACCTGGGCTTTCCGCGCCGCATCGCCGAACAACTGGTGCTGCAAACCATTCTCGGCTCGATCAAGTTCTATCAAAAGAACAAGACCCACCCCGCCCACCTGCGCAACCAGGTCACCTCGCCTGGCGGCACCTCGGCCGCTGCGCTGTATTACCTGGAGAAGGCCGGCTTCCGCACCGCTATTTCACGCGCCGTATGGGCCGCCTACGAACGCTCGCAGGAGTTGGGCAAAGGCCGCACCTCACAGGCGCCGGAAAAGAACGGCGGTTGACCCCGAGCGGGGTCAACCTGTTTGCCGGTCGCGGGCAATCAACAACTTGAGCCCGGCCACTGCGGTGCGAATGGCGCGGTTCTCCGCCATCATAGCGTTGAAGGCGCGCAGTTCTTCCTCATTCTGCTCCTCGGCCGGGTTACCGATCAGCAGCATCACACCGCCGGCGCGTTTGCGGTAGATCTGCGCCAGCATGAGAATGGCCGCCGACTCCATCTCGGAGCACACCGCCCCACCGGCCACCCACGCCTGCCAACGTTCCTGGAGATGGCGGGCCAACGGCATACGCTGCGGCTCAACCTCGCCGTAGAACGAGTCCTTGGAATGGGCCACGCCCAGGTAATGGGCGTACCCCAGGTCTCGGGCAGCGTCACGCAGGGCGCACACCAAATCGATGTCGGCGATGGCCGGGTATTCGATGGGTAAGTATTGCGGCGTGGTGCCCTCGTCGCGAATTGCGCCGGTCACCACCGCCACTTCGCCGGTCTGGTGCCCGGGCTGCACCACACCCGCCGTGCCGATGCGAATAAATGTGTCCGCCCCCACGCGGATCAATTCTTCGACCGCAATCGCCGTCGAGGGGCAACCGATGCCGGTCGATGTGACCGCCACCTTTTCACCCAACAGCGTCCCGCTATAGGTGCAATATTCCCGGTTGCTGGCGACAAACTGCGGGTTATCAAAAAAGCTGGCAATCTTTTCACACCGGCCAGGGTCGCCCGGCAGCAAAACATACCGGCCGATGTCTCCCGGCTTAAGTTGAATGTGGTACTGCGCTTCGGCTTCTTTCATGGACTGATCCTCAATTTGGAGAATAAAGATAGACAATCCACCTGTTGTTTTTGGGCCTGTCAAAAGTGGAATGCTATTATAATGGAGTTATGGCTACATCGGGTAAAAATTTGTGATCCAGGAACCTGGGGATGAAAAAATTTCGCACGATCATGCTCATCTTAATTGGCATCACCACCCTGTGGCTGGCATTTCTGGTTTACGGCACAGCGCTGCAAGAAGGGGTGAGCGCCCTGCGCCAATCCATTACCGCCATCCTGCAAAACCCCGCCGCCATCCGCATCTCCCTGCCCCAACTGCTGCTATCGCTGCTGGCTCTGCTGTTGGCGGCCTTCATCTACGCTGAAATTCGCCATTTGCTCGGGCAGCGCCTGCAAAGCATCCCCAAAATCTGCCCGCGCTGTCAAGGCCCGCTGCGCCACATTCACCGCACCTGGTTCGACCATCTGCTGACTGCGCTGCTCCTGCCCGATACCTACCGCTACCGCTGTCTCAACCCGAACTGCCAGTGGAGCGGGCTGCGCTCGCGCTACGCCGGCAGTGAGACGACGCATGAGGCCCCACGCATGCAGGTCATCCGACCCATCCCCGTCGAACCCAAAGAAAGGCGCCATGACCACTGATCCCTCCGCCCCGGATCGTTTTGCCACCACCATCGATTACGTCCTGCACGTGCCCTGCTTTGCCAGCCGGGCGCGCCAGATCGTTGTGCCGCCTTACCAGCCGCTGGTGGAATACAGCCTGGCCGACCAGGCCCGCCTGTTCTGGCGGGTGGTGCGCGCCGCCCGCCGCGAACGCGCCCTGCTCCTGTTCAGTTCGCGCGGCACGCTCAAACCCGAGTTAATGGCCATCCTCTTCATCAGCTTCTGGCCGAAGCGTTGGCGGCCGGTGATCGTCTTAAACGGCGACATGTGGGAGCCCAACCCCGGTCTGCGCGGGCGCATCGAGCGCCTCATCATCCGCCTTGCCGACCGCGCCATCACCCGTTACGCCGTCTACTCGTCGGCCGAACTGAAAATCTTCCCGGAAAACTGGGGCATCGCCCCGGCCAAGGTGCGTTTCACCCCCTATCTGTTCAGCATCACCGCCAAAGACATGCAGCAAGAGGCGCCGCCGCCGGCCGGCCACATCTTTGCCGGCGGCAACTCGTTCCGCGACTACCTGCCGCTGGTTGAGGCCGCCCGGCTCATGCCCGAACACACCTTCATCCTGGCCACCCGCCGCCTGGACGACTGCACCGACCTGCCGCCCAACGTCATCGCCCACCAGGTGCCCCACGCCGAATTCGTGCGCCTGATGCGCTCGGCCGCCGCCGTGGTCGTGCCCATGCGCCAGGGGCTGCGCCGTTCCACCGGCCATCAGACCTACCTCAACGGCATGTGGCTGAAAAAGCCCACCATCGTCAACGACGTGTACGGCGTGCGCGATCACGTGCGCCATGGCGAGACCGGACTGATCGTCAGCGGCACGCCGCAAAGTTATGTCGAGGCGCTGCGCTGGGTGCTCGACCCCGCCAATCAGGCCGCCGTACAACAAATGTGCGCAAACGCCGCCCTGGACGTGGCCACCCGCTTTAACGATGAAAGCCACGCCCGCGCCCTGCTGGCGGTGATGGATGATGCCCTGCAAAACGGAGGCCCCGGCTGATGTCCCCTCGCCCCGCCATCCCCCTTCGCAAACTGGCGCCGGCCGTGTTGTGCGCCCTGCTCATCGTCTTCTCGCTCGCCCGCTTTGCCACCCGCAGCGTCTACGCCGCCATCGAAGAGTTCGAAACCTATACCGGGCCTGCCAGCGACCTGTACTCCTGGTATACCGCCGGTGAATTGTGGAACGCCGGCCACAGCCCCTACGATTATGAAGCCTTCCAGCAGCGCATCCAGCAGTTGACCCACAACCGCTACCAGTTGGATGGCTATTACTATCCGCCCCAGGCCACCTGGGCGTTCTCGCTGCTGGCGCGCCTGCCGCTGCGCAGCGCGTTTTATTTGCAGTTAGCCTTCAACCTGACGCTGCTGGCCGCCTCGCTGGCCATGTTGGCCGCCATGCTCGCCTGGCAGCGCCGCATCGGCTGGTTCGAGGTCGCCCTGCTGGCCGTCCTGCTCAACACCGCCTTTGCCCGTTCGAACATTCACTACGCCCAGACCAGCCTGGCGATTTCCTTCCTCTTGTTTGCCACCTTCCTGCTCGTTCATCACCGCCGCAACACCCTGGCCGGCGTGGCCCTTGGGCTGTTGAGCTTCAAACCCACCTCACTGCCCATCTTCCTGCTGTACTACCTCTACCGGCGCAACTATCGCCTGGTGGCGGCCTGCCTGCTGACCGGCGCGGCCGTCACCGTGCTGCCGGTCTGGCTCAGCGGCCGGCCGCTGTTCGCCACCCTGTGGGCCTGGCTGAACGCCATGCGCTTTGCCAGCAGCACCAACAGCATCAACGATCCCTCCCCCTTCCATTCCGGCAGCGCCGAAATGCTCAACCTGGCGCCGCTGGTCTACCGCATTGCCAACAGCGCCGCCTGGCCGGCGCAGCTGCTTGCCTGGGGCGTCCTGCTGGCGTTGGGCATCCTGATCTTCCGCCGCATTCGCCGCGCGCCGGGCGAACTGAACGATCTGGCGCTGGTCTCCATGCTGACCCTGTGGTACGTCTACCACCGCACCTACGATACATTCCTGCTCTACCCGGCGCTGTTGATCCTGTATCAGGCCGCTTTGGAGGCCCGCCCGGCCCGGCCAACCTGGCTGCGTTGGGCGCCGGCCGCGCTGCTGGCGCTCGTCCTCGGCGCGTTTGCCCTGCCCGGCGACCTGGCCGCCCGCGCCAGCGACCGCTTCCCGCAACTGCTGGATCTGTATCCCTGGCGCGTCGTGGCGCCCTACCAGGTATGGGCCAGCCTGGCCCTCTTCGCCGCCGTGTGGTACCTCACCCGCCCGGCGCAGGCGGCACAGCCCAACGCCGTACCCGCCATTCCAGAGCCGGCCCCCAGCGCCCATCCCATCGAGTGATCACCCCGGCGTCCAAACGCGGGCGCGGTTCTCGAGCGCCCCAATGCCGTCGATTTCACACACCACCTGATCGCCGTCCTGCAAGAAAACCGGCGGCTTACGGAACACACCCACCCCATCCGGGGTGCCGGTGGCAATCAGGTCGCCCGGCTGCAAAGTAAAGGCCTGCGACAGAAACGCCACCAGCGTGCGCACGCCAAAGATCATCTCCGCCGTCGACGAATTCTGCATCAACACCCCGTTCACCCGGCAGCGGATGCCCAGCGCCTGGGGGTCGGGGATTTCATCGGCGCTGACGACCAGCGGCCCAACCGGGCAGAACGTATCCAGGCTCTTGCCGCGCACCCACTGTTTGTCGCCAAACTGCAAGTCGCGCGCCGAAACGTCGTTGATGACGGTATAGCCAAAGACGTACTCCAGCGCCTGCGCCTCGTCCACGCGCCGCGCCGTACGCCCGATCACCACCCCCAGTTCGGCCTCAAAATCCACCTGGCCGGTCAGGGCCGTATCCCAACAGATCTCTTCGCCCGGGCCGATCACGGCGGTGGGGAATTTGGCAAACACCATCGGCCGTTCGGGCGGCCTGACGTTCTGCTCGCGGCAGTGATCCATATAGTTCAGCCCAATGGCAATCACCTTACCGGGGTTGGCCAGCGGCGTCGCCGGTCGCGGGGAGCCGTCCACGTAAGCCGCCGCCCCCGAGCGCAGCCAGGCGTCCGCCTGCTGCCACACCTGCGGCCCGGCGGCGATGAACGCCTTCATCTCTCCCGCAAAACCGCCCTGCGCCATATCCACCACCCCCCCTGCCAGCACGGCCCCCAACCGCACCTGCCCATCCTGCCAGTAACTCATCAGTTTCATCGTCTCCGACCTCGTTCATAAAGATAAGCTGTTCTCTGCATTGTACAACCAGCCGCCGGGCTGTCAAGCGCTTCGACGAAATCAGAGGACAACCGCATCCGGGCCAGGCGCATATAAAAAGGGTAAAATAGTCAGCAAAACTTTGCACACCATCGAGAAACCCGCATGACCTCAAAACCAACTTCGTCCACCGGCATCTTCAGCTTCTTCTTCCCCCTCTATCTGCCCACCTTCCTGTTCTCGCTTTCCAACAGCCTGCTGATCCCGGTACTGCCGCTCTACGCCCAACAATTCGAGGTCTCGTATGGTCTGGTAGGGGTGATCCTGGCCGCCGATACACTCGGCACGCTGATCAGCGACCTGCCCGCCGGCATGCTCATGCACCGCCTCGGCCAGAAATCGTCCATGATCGCCGGGCTGCTGCTTTCCGGCCTGTTCACCGCCGGGCTGTACTGGGCGCCCTCCATCCTCATCGCCATCCTCTGCCGCATGGTCGCCGGGTTTGGCATGTCGCTGTTCGGCGTCTCGCGCCATTACTTCCTGGCCGAGATGACGCCGCCCACCGAGCGCGGCCGCATCATCTCGCTCTACGGCGGCTTCTTCCGCCTCGGGCGCCTGATCGGGCCCGTCCTGGGCGGCGTGATCGCCAAAACCTACGGTCTGCGCACCTCCTTTCTCAGCTTCGGCCTGGTCTGCCTGCTGGCGCTGTCAATCGTGGTCTATTTCCTGCCCCACCTGGAAGTCGAGCGCCCCGGCGAAAGCAGCCGGCGCCTCTCACCGCTCGAACGCCTCAGCGCCATGCTCAGCGGCCAGGGGCGTGCGCTGCGCACCGCCGGCAGCGGCTTCCTCTTCATGCAAATCATCCGCATGGGCCCCATCACCCTCATCCCGCTCTACGCCGCCAACGTGCTCGCCATGGACGCCCAGACCATCGGCACGATCATGAGCCTGTCCTCCACCCTCGATATGCTGCTCTTCTACCCGGCCGGCATGTTGATGGATCGCTGGGGGCGCAAATACGCCATCCTCTCCAGCATCCTCTTTCTCACCCTGGGCAACGCCCTCATCCCCTTCACCGGCAGCTTCACCGGCCTGCTGGCCGCCGGGTTGCTGGCCGGGTTGGGCAACGGCCTGGGCTCGGGCGTCATGCTCACCCTGGGCTCGGATCTGGCGCCGCAAAACGGGCGCAGCGAATTCCTCGGCGCCTGGACGTTGATCGGCGACGTGGGCAACACCAGCGGCCCCTTAATCATCGGCGCCCTGGCCGACTACATGCCCCTGGCGCACACCGGTTGGGTGGTGGCCGCCGGCGGTTTGCTGGCCGCCGCCATCTTTGCCCTGTGCGTCCCCGAGACGCTCAAAAAGCGCCCGGCCTAAGCCGGCCCGGCTTCATCCGCGGCGGTCTCGTCCGCCTGGCGCGGGGCAAACGACTCATCTAACCAGACGGGGTCGTAATCGCCCCATTTATTGTTGACCGAGGCAGCATAAATCAGCGCATTGGTGCGGTCGGACTGATCGCGGGCCTCCTGGATGATTGCCCGCCGCCGGGCGGCCACATCGCCGTACGAGTCGCGCGCGCTGGCCGACACCGCCAGCAAACGCGCCGCCGCCACGTCGCCGGCGCGATAAGCCAGCGCCTCGCCGGCCCGTTTGCCCAGCAGCGCCTGCGCCAACGGCGTACTTTCGCCCAACAGACCGCTGGCAAAATCCGCCACCCGGTCCGGCACCACGTCGAACGCCAGTTGTTCGACCTCGCCCGTCTCGTAGGCCAGTTCCACCAGCACATGCCGGCCCACCCGCACCACGTCGCTATCGTTTGCAGAATCAGGAACCATGATCTTATTGTACCCAATTCCATGCCATTCGGCCCTCATCCCTTTGCGTTGCAGTTTTCCCCTCGCTTCTACGCGGGAAACACCTCCGGGTTGAAGACATAGCGCGGCCGCCCGCCGTGCATCCAGCTGAGCACATCGTCTACGATCATTCTTGAATGTCGCTCGGCCACCTCATCCGTTGCCCCGGCAAGATGCGGGGTCAGCGTCACGTTATCCAGCAGCAACAAAGGATGATTCGCCGGAAGAGGCTCCTGCCAATACACATCCAACGCCGCCCCGGCAATCCGGCGCTGCTGTAACGCCGCTAACAGCGCCTGCTCATCAATCAAGATGGCGCGCGCCGTATTAATCAAATACGCAGTGGGCTTCATCAAGCCAATTTCCCGCTCCCCCAACAGCGCACAGGTCTCCTCAGTAACTTTACAATGCACCGAAACAAAATCCGACATCCCCAGCAGCTCGTCCAGTGCAACCAGTTCGACCCCCAATGCCCGCGCTTTCTCTGCGCCGATATAAGGGGAATAAGCAATCACCCGCATGCCAAAGGCCTGCGCCAGAGACGCAACCCTGGAACCGACATTGCCTAACCCGATCAGTCCCAACGTATGCTGCGCTAACTCGACCCCGCGGAAATCCTTATACGGGCTTCTTCCATCCAGGTTCCAGATCATATCGGCATCGATATCGGGCCGGGCGGGGGCCTGCGCCGGGCGCCCCAGATAGTCGCCCGCTTTCAGCGCATAATGCCCGCGGCCAATATGCCGCGCCGCTGCCAGTATCAACCCGATGGTGTATTCGGCCGCAGCAACGGCGTTTCGCCCCGGCGTAAATAAAACCGGAATCCCCCGCCGGGTGGCGGCGGGAACATTGACGTTAATCGGGTTGGTGCGTGCGCAGCCGATCACCTGCAAGTTTTTGGCCTGCTCGATTACCCGCTCCGTGACCGGTTCATACCCAACCAACAAAAAATCCACGTCCGGGACCATCGCCAGTAACGCTTCTTCCGCTAAACGATTCCCCGTCTTCCCCCAACCGGTAAACACCACCTCACAGCACGCTTCCAGACGCCTGAGGTGAAATTCTGTCATGCGCAGCGTTACGATTGCTTTCATCATAAAATAGGAATTCTAAGTTCGTATTGTCGGTAAGAGAAGCGGAGCAGGATCATCAAGCACAGCCAATAAAACCCAATCGTCGTTTTATCCTCAGGCATCCCACAGGTTCAGCCGGGCGGACATTGGAATTATAGCGCTTTTTCCCGTGAATTTATGAAATTTGAAACCCAACCGCCATCACAAAACGGCCGTCACGCATCCCCCACTTCAATCAGCTTTCTGGCCGTGGCCGCATCGGTAATCAGGATATTAATGAAATGCCCGCGCAGCGCGCCCAGGATTGCATTAAATTTTTCGGTACCGCCGGCAATGCCAACCACCCGCTTGAGGGCGCTGAGCGTCTCCAGGCTGATGCCAATGACCCGCTCGTCTAAATCCGAGTGGATTAATTTCCCGTTCCGGTCATAAAATTGCAGGCCGATTTCGCCTACCGCGCCGATTGCCATTAATGGATTCACCTCATCCCAGGTAATAATCTGCTGGTCGCGCATCAACAGCGACCCATGCGTGGGCGCGCCAATTCCGGCAAAGGCAATATCCACGCGGCGCACCAACTCCAGCGCCTGCGCAATATAAGGCTCAGAGCGCAGCAAACGGGCGGCCTCCACCGTACGCACGATGCCGGGGGCGGGCAGCAAACGCAGCGAAGCGCCCAAAGCCTGCGACGTACGCATGACCAGGTCTGTGGCATGCGTATCGGAGGCGGGTTCACCCAGCCCGCCGACCAGCTGCACGACCTGCACGTTGCGCTTTTTCTCCGGCTGCAAATTCTCCACCATCACCGAGAGCGTGACCCCCCACGTCAGGCCGAGCATATCGCCATCCTGTACCAGGCGGCTAAAATGATTGGCAGCCGCCATCCCCAATTCGCGCGACACCTCCTCACGCGAATCGGGATTGCCCACGTCCACCACAATCGCCTCTAACAGCCCGTATTTATTTTCGATCTCACGTTCAAGCACCGAAAAGCCGCCCGGCTCAGGGAGGATCGATATTTTCACAATCCCCAGGTCGATGGCTTCCTGCAACATACGCGAAACGGTTGGGCGTGAAAGCCGCAGCTTTTGCGAGATGGCTTCCTGGGTAAATCCACCTTCGTAATAAAGCTGCGCCACTTTAATCAACAAATGTTGCTTCGGGTTCATAGGTATCCTCGCCACTTGCCGGAAAATCGCAAGCCCCGTGCAGTAAGATTTCCAGCCTGTTTCGCTTCATAGGTAGACTATCTTACCAAACATCTCCGGTTTCCTGCAATACACGGAACAAAACAGATGCATCCCAAAATCTGCTCGCAGAGCGTTCGAGCCGGCGCCGCTCGTTAGAAAGCCTCACGGCCTGAGCTCACAGATTTTCAGATAACGCTCAAACGCATCCTCCCAACCCGTAATCCGCATAGGATCCACCACCTCGGGGCAAAAAGAATTCGAAACCACCTCGCGAATTTCTTCCAGCGAACGCAAATAGCCCAATCCCATCGCCTGAACCAATAAATTGCCCACGGCGGTCGCTTCCACCGGACCGGCGACAACCCGTCTGCCGGTGGCGCCGGCAGTAAATGAGTTTAATAGCCGGTTCCGAGAACCGCCGCCGATGACATGAATCACCTGGATGGACCTGCCCAACAGCGCCTCCAGGCTGAGCAAAATCGAACGGTATTGCAGCGCCAGGCTTTCCAAAATACAGCGCACAATTTCCCCCTCGGTTTCCGGCACGGCCTGCCCGGTGGCGCGGCAATAGGCCCGAATCTTTGCCGGCATATCCCCCGGCGTGTTGAGCTCGGGGGCAGAGGCAAAAATCAGCGGCCCAAAAGCAGGCGCGGCCGCGGCCAACGCCGTCAGGTCATCGTAGGTGTAATGTTTCCCTTGCCTGCGCCACTCCTCGCGGCATTGCTGAAGCGGCCACATCCCCGGCGTAATCTTTAAAAAGCGGAAACGCCCGCCAACACCGCCCTCATTGGTCAGATTGCTTTCCAGGCCGTGCGCAGAAATGTACGGTCGTTCCAATTCCACGCCCACCAGCGACCAGGTGCCCGAACTGATATACAGAAACTCCTTGCCGGTGGCCGGAACGGCCGCCACGGCGCTGCCCGTATCGTGGCAGGCCGGCGCGATGACCGGAATTTCAGCGCACGAATTCTGCTCGGCCAGCCAGGGCCGCAAGGTTCCCAACACCGTTCCCGGCTGGACGACCCTTTGGAAAAGATGGGCGGGAATCCCCATTTTGTTTAACAACCCCCACGCCCAATCTCCGCCCAGGGGATCATAACATTGCGACGTGGTGGCAATCGTAAACTCGCTGGCCTTTTGCCCGCTCAGCCAGAAATTAAACACATCCGGCAGCATGAGCAAGGAGCGCGCAGCATCGAAAAGCGGTCTCTCGCTCCGGGCGGTCGAAAGCAGTTGAAATAAGGTGTTAAACCCAATTAAAACGTTACCCGTTTGTTGATAAATATCCTCACGGGGAACCAGTGTACCGGCATAGGCCAGCATATCCGCAGTGCGCTCATCGCGATAATGGTATGGGTTTGCCAGCAGCTGGTCGTTCGCATCCAACAAGGCATAATCTACCCCCCAGGTGTCCAACCCAATGCTGGCGATTTCCACACCCGGCTGCGCCGTGGCCTTTTGCAGGCCGGCCTGTATTTCATTCCAGATTTGCAGCACATCGCTGTACAGGTGATCGCCGACTCTGACCGGCCCATTGGGAAAGCGATGCACCTCCTTGAGTTTAATGCGCCTGCCATCGAACTGCCCGATCATCGCACGGCCGCTTGCGGCGCCGATATCAAAAGCAAGCATTCGTTTTGCCCTGGGTTTCATCATGGCAATCCATTTCCCAAATCAAAAATTCTCAATGCGCCCGCACGTCCCCGGCCGAATGGCGAAAAACGGGCTTAAGCTGTTGATAAAGTTCCAGGAAAATCGGGTACTGTTTTTCATACACCGGCGCGCCATCCGCATAGCTCACCACCTGGTCGGTGCTCACCAGCCCGGCCACCGCCTCTGTGTACGAAGAATAAATGCCCAACGCCTTCCCGCACAGCAGCACATTGCCCAGGTTGGCCGTATCGCGCACGCTGACCGTGGCGACCGGTTTGCGCAGAATCTTGCCCAGAATGTCCAGCCACGCCTTGCTCTTCAAACCGCCGCCCACCGCCCGCACCTCATTGATGTGAATCCCAAGCGCTTCAACCGTCTCGATGTTGTTGCGCAGCGCAAAAGACACGCCTTCCATGATCGCCTTGATAAAATGGGCCTTCTCCGTTTTCAAATTGATCCCGTAAAACACCCCCCTGGCCGCAGAGTCCCAATACGGCGTACGTTCGCCGTTCAGGTAAGGCAGAAAGACAAGCCCATCGGAACCATCCGGCACGGCCGCGATCGTTTCGTTATAGCGGTTGAAAATATCACCCGAGGCAGCCGCGCCATCCTGCGGATCGAAAGCATTCTTGAACCATTGCAGCGACTCGCCGGCCGTCTGGGTGATCCCCAGCGTCGCCCAGCGGTCGCGCAGGCAGTAATGCCAGCACAACGTGCGGTTTTGGCGGTCCACCAGCGGATGATCCGAACAAACCGTAATCACCCCCGCCGTGCCAATGATCAACGTCACCTGGCCCGCAGACGCCATCCCCGCCCCCAGGGCAGAAGCCGAGTTATCCGAACTCCCGTTGGCCACCGGCGTGCCCTCTTTAATCCCCGTAATACGGGCCGCTTCCTTGCTCACCGCGCCGATAATTTCATCCGAAGGCAGCACGTCCGGGAAGAAATTCCTCGGGATGCCAAAATAAGAAAAAGCCGCATCCGACCAGGTTTCTTTCACGACATCAAAAAGCAGCGTACCGCTTGCCTCCGCAAAATCGGTCACCTTGCGTCCGGTCAGGCGATACTTCAAATAATCCTTGGCGACCAGAACGCTGCTGACCTTTTCCCAGATTTCAGGTTGATTTTCCCGCACCCACTGCATGTGCAGGGCGGTATACGTGGTTGAGGCAAAGTTTGAAGTCTCCCGGAAGATTAGATCGCGGGCCTCGGGGTCGTTGTTAATCCGCTCAACGATCCCGCTCGAACGCTGATCCATCCAGGTGATGGCGGGGCGCAAAATCTGATCCTGTCCATCCAGGTAAACCTGCGTGTGCATCTGACCGCACAGGCCAATCCCTGCAATCCGCTCGAATTCGGCCGGATGCTCCTCTTTTAGCTGCCTGGCGGCAGAAACAAAGCCCGCCCACCAGGCATTGGGGTCCTGCTCCGCAAAACCCGCTTCGGGGATCAGGATGGGATACTCGCAGCCCTTCGAGCCAATCATCTGCCCCGTTTCAGAAAAGAGGGTCACCTTAAGCCCGGTCGTTCCCAGGTCGATACCCAGCAAGTAGTTCATACAGCCCTCCGTTTTTGGTTGCGATGTTCAATCAGATATTGCACCACCATGACTGAGATCAAAACAATTCCCCAGATCGACAGGGTAAGGAAATTGCTTACCCCCAGCAGGTTCAACCCGCTGGAAATCATTTGTAAGATGATCAACGCCACCACCAGCCCGGAGACACGCCCAAAACCACCCGCCGCGCTCACCCCGCCCAGCACGGAGGCCAGCACCGTCATCAACAGATAAGACTCCCCGTAATCCGCTTTGGCAGAATTGAAACGCGAAATCATAATCATGGCCGCCACGCCAGAAAACAAAGCCGAAATGACGTACGTGCGGATCAAGACCGTTCGATTATTGACCCCGGAATAAAAACAGGCGTTGGGGTTTGAGCCCAGCATATAAATACGGTCGCCCAACGGGGTGTGGTTCAACACCACAGAAAGGATCGCAGCACAACCCATAAAAATCAAGAAGGGCACCGGGATACCCAAAACATCGCCATTTCCGATGGCCGACATGGCGGACGGGAAACCGGATAACACATAGCCTTTGGTCAGCACGATGGAGAACCCGCCCAGCATGATCATCGTCCCCAGCGTCGCCAGGATGGGAGAGATGTCGAGCACGGCGATCAAGGTGCCGTTCAGCAGACCGATTAAGAATGAAACCAGCAGACCGGCGATCAACGCCGCAATCACCAGCCAGATTCCACCCGGCCCGGCCACTTCCGGCGGCACCGGCGCCAACAGGATAAACGCCATCACAATCCCGGAAAGATTGGCCGAGGCGATAATCGAAAGATTGATCCCCGAAGTCAACATGGCCACCATCATCGCCATGGACAGGATGCCCAGTTCTGGCATCTGATAGGCCATGGATTGAAAATTCCCCAGGTTCATAAAGTTGGAACCGTTGAGCAGCCACATCAAGACCAGGACACTGATCAGGGCAATCAGCAAAACCCTAAGTTCAGAAAATCGTTTATTCACAGCAATCTCTCCAGGATTAATTGGCTTCAGTAATGACCCGTTTTTTCGATGACAGCTTATGGCGATAGGCGCTGAAACCCACGCTGGTCAAAATGACCGCGCCGATAATCACCTTGTACCAGAAGGACGAGACGTGCATCAAGGTCAGTCCGTTCCCCATAATGGCGATCAACGAAACACCCAACAACATACCCAAGATATTGCCCGTTCCCCCCGTCATCGACGCGCCCCCTAACACGACCGCCGCCACCACGTCCAATTCCTTGCCGACCAACGAATTGGGGGCGACGGTCTGCACCAGCAGCGCCTGAATCACGCTGCCAATGCCGGCCATTAAGCCCATAAAACCATAAATAAACAGGTTTAACTTGAGAAGATCGAAACCAGCCCGTTGGGCCGAGGCCGGGTTGCTGCCCATCGCATAAATGCTGCGCCCCAACAGGGTAAAACGCAGAATAAACCAGCCGATCAGCATCAACACCACCCAGATCAGAATGATGATTGAAAATCCATATTGCTGCCCGTCTGCGCTGGTCAACCGAAACAAATTAATGTTGGCAAAATCACCGAACCAGGTGGGAAAGCCGTACAACCACTTGCCCTTGGACAATACGGTCAGCAGGCCGTAATAAATATTCATGGTGGCAATGGTGGTGATGATGCTGGGGATCTTAAAGAAGTAGATGATCACGGCGTTGATACACCCCAACAAAATACCGACCACCCCGGCGATCAGGAAAATCAACCCGATGTTCATCTGATCCCCGGCGTTCAACAGCAGCAGCGCCGTAATATAACCGGTAATGGTGGCGGTGGCGGTAAACGACACGTCGATCCCGCCGGCGATCAACACAAACAACATGCCAATCGCAAAAGTCCCCATCAAGGAATAACTCTTCAACAGATCAAACAGGTTCTCCAATGTAAAAAAGCTTGGGTTGATGCTCGTGATAATAATCGAGAAGACCACAATAGCGATAAAAACGTAGGTCTCGTGACGGGAAATAACTTTTTTCATTGCCGAATCCTTATAGGGTGCTGTCTACAAAATCCTGAATGACATCCTGGGTGTCTTTGCCCGTATCGAATTCCCGAACGATGCAACCTTTGCGCATGACGATAATCCGGTTGCAGTTGTTATACACCTCCGGGATTTCCTCCGAGATCAAGATAATTGCAATCCCCTTTCTGGCCAGGTTGCGGATGATGGCGTGGATGTCAAATTTGGCAGCCACGTCGATCCCAATCGTGGGACCATCCAGGATCAACACCTTGGGGTTGGTGGCAATCCACTTGGCCAACACCACTCGCTGCTGGTTGCCGCCCGACAAGGTCTGCACGGGCGACGCAACCGACGGGATTTTGATCGCCAGGTCCTTGACCCAAAGATCGACGCTTTGCCGCACCTTTTGGTGATCCAATAATCTAAAGCGGTTGATCATATTGTCCAGCGTGGTAATCACCACGTTCTTGCCGACCGATTGGTTCATCACCAGCCCCTGCGACAGGCGGTCTTCGGGCACGTACCCAATCCCCAGGCGGATGGCGTCTTGAACCGAACCGATTTTTACCGGCTTGCGCTCGAACAGAATTTCACCCGAATCCGGCCGGGTCACGCCAAACAAACTGAGCGCCATCTCCGTGCGTCCCGACCCAAGCAAACCGGTGATACCCAAAATTTCACCGGGGCGCAAGTCGAAAGAAATGTCCTTGTATTCGCCTGCGCGCGAAAGATTGCGCACTTCCAGGATCGGCTGGGCGTGATTTTCTGCCCGGGCAAAATGCTCGTATTCCACTTTCTTGCCCGTCATCAATACCGTCAATTTTTCGTCGTCCAGTTCGGCGCCCGGATACGTGCCGACAATTTTGCCGTCGCGGATCACGCTGACCCTGTCTGCAATTTGCAAAACCTCGTTGAGCTTGTGACTGACGAACATCGTGGCAATCCCCTTGCTGTGCATGTCCATCACCACCGCCAGCAGCGAATCGACCTCTTTCTTGGTCAGCGAGGCGGTCGGCTCGTCCATGATCAGCAGTTTGACATCCCAGGTCAACGCCCGGCAAATCGCCACCAGCTGCTGGTCCGCAATCGAAATTTCCCGGACCAGCGAATTCAACGGCAAATGCACATCGATGCGCGCCATGGCCTTCTCGGCAATCTGATGCAGCTCGCGCCAGTTGATCACCTTCTTGCGCTTTGCCACAAACTGCCCCAGCGCGATGTTCTCTGCAACCGTCAGATCGGGGAACAGCGAAAGATCCTGATAAATCACCTGGATGCCCTGATAAATGGCATCGATCTCGTGGTAATTGTGCACGGCCTGGCCTTCGATCTCAATCAGCGAGTCTGGATCGGGTTGAACCGTTCCAGAAATGATCTTGATCAGGGTCGATTTGCCCGAGCCATTCTCGCCCGCCAGGCAATGGATCTCACCCTGCCTGATCTCAAAATCCACCTGATCCAGCGCAGTCACGCCCACGTAATGTTTGCTTACTTTTTTTAGATGAATAAAAGGTTCTGCCACGTCTGCTCCTTCGAAAAATGGAGAAAGCACAATCAAATAATAGCATCGATACAACAGTAAATGATCAAAAAACAACCCGGAAATGATGAAAGATGGAGAAAAAAGGGAGCCCCTCGCAATATTTGTAGAGAGGCTCCCCGGTTCACTCAAGCAACGCTAGAAACCTAACGAAGCTGCGTTCTCTTTGGTGATGTCGATGATGGCGTCGACTTTGATGACCTGGCCCTCCACGGTGATCTTTCCAATGCCGGGGATTTCAACGCCGTTCTCGATCTTGCCGCCTTCCAGCATGTACTTGGCCAACCAGACCATGCCATACCCCGCATTCGCAGGGTTCCAGAGCAGGCCCTCTTTCAGCGACCCTTCGCTCAAATACGGGGCAGCCTGGCTGGGGATCACCGTGCCGACCACCGCGATCTTATCGGTCAAACCCTTTTCCTTGAGCGCCTGGGCGGCTCCGATGGGGCCGAGGCTGCCAAAACCGACGATGCCTTTCAGGTTGGGGTAAGCCTTGATCAGTTCAAGGGTCTTCTGGCGCGCCAGTTCCTGATCTTCACCGCAAGGGATGCGCTCGGTGACCAGTTTCAGGTTGGGGTACTTCTGCTTGGCGTATTCAATGCCCGTGTCGGCCCAGAAATTGTGCAGCGGAACCGTCAACCCGCCGACGAAGATCGCATATTCGCCCGAATCGCCCATGTACTTGACGAGCTGATCCCAGGCATGCTGGCCGAACTTGACGTTGTCGATCAATTCAAAGTCATAGTCGGTGCCCACCTGGTCGGGCGACTCGTGGGTGATGATGATGATCCCTTTTTCCTTGGCCTTCTTCAGCACGGGTTCCAGCGCCTTGGCGTCGTTGGGCACGATGGCGATTGCACTCACGCCCTTGGCCACCAGGTCTTCCACGATCTTGACCTGCTGGGCCGGGTCGGCCTGAGCGGGGCCGGTCTGGTACGCATTGACGTTTAATTCCTTGGCCGCCCGATTGACACCGGTCTCCACCACATTGAACCAGGGAATGCCCGTGATCTTGACCACGACCGCAATTTCAGGCGCCTTGGCCGCCGGCTTCTCAGCCGCCGGAGCATTCGTAGCGGCCGGGGCAGGCGAACAGGCCACCAGCAGGCTCAGGATGGCTACGATTGACAGTAGACGGAGCAAAAACTTTTGGCTTTTCATCATATCTCCTCTCATACGACTTGAATGGTTCCGCAAGCTTCTTCAGCTTCCGGTTGACAACGCCGACAATCAAAAACCCGCTGCTTATTCAGCATGGAGCGACACTGTATGTACGCCGCAGAAAGGGCCAGACGGCCTCCGCGGCGCGATCACCCGAATGACTACTGCTGGCCGTAGGTCTTGAACTTCTCACAGATCAGCGCCATTTCCTCATCCGGCAGAATGGCCGGCTCGCCGATACAGCGCGCCTGATAATAAATGCGCGAGACCAGTTCGAGCTCCTCGGCCGTGGCAAAGGCCGCGGCGATATTCTGCCCCACGGTCACGATGCCGTGATTGGACATCAAACAGGCGTTGTAATGGCCGATGGCCGCCACAATGTTATCCGAAAGCGCCTGCGAGCCGTAGGTGGCGTAGGCCGCCAGCGGCACCTTGTTGCCCGAGAAACCGACCAGGTAATGCACGGCGGGCAGTTCCCAGCGCAGCGAGGCGATGGTGGTGGCGTACACCTGGTGGGTGTGCACCACGGCGTTAATGTCCTGGCGATAGTTCAACAGCGCCAGGTGAAAGCGGATCTCGCTGGAGGGCTTCAACTGGCCATCCACGATCGTCCCGTCGGGCGAGACCACCACCACGTCCTCCGGCCGCATCTTCATGTAATCCACCCCCGTCGGTTTGATCGCTATCAATCCTTCGGCGCGGTTATAAATACTCAAATTGCCGCCCGACCCGGTGGTCAACTGGGCGGTGATCAATTTCCGTCCAAATTCAACAACTGCATTTCGTTCGTCCGCTAAAAGCATGTGAAACTCCTTGTGAAAAAAAACCCCTGACGCTGCGAAGTGTTTTGTCTATTGTACTCGCCTTTTTACAAAATTTCAATAGTGAAATTTTGTAAAGG
>CAZHTS010000074.1:0-22771 GCA_964535315.1 uncultured Anaerolineaceae bacterium | reverse complement strand
AAAGCAACCTGATCTTCAGCCTGGCGCGCGCCGATGGATTGGTGCACATCCCGGCCGATGCCACCGGCCTGGAGGTCAACGCTCCGGTCGAAGTCGTGTTACTCTAAGCCATCATGCGCCCAATTTCTTTTATCTTCGCCAGCGCCTGCCTGTTGCTTGCCGGCCTGCTTTCGGCCTGTAGTTCCGCGGCAGCCGCCCAGGTGCCCGAGGCCACAGCCACGTATACCGCCAGCCCCACCCCGCCGCCGCCCACGGCAACCCTCACCCCCGCACCGACCGCCACCCCTACCCCCATCCCCACCCTGGAACCGGTCTGGAGCGAGCCGGGCAGCGCTGTGGCGCCCATCCTGCTCTATCATCACATTGCGCCCCCGGCTGACGACCCGACCTACTACGTCGCCCCCGATGCATTTCGCCGGCAAATGGAATGGCTGTACACCCACGGTTACCAGACGATCAGCGTTGCCCGCCTGGCGCGTGCCCTCGAACAGGGCGAGCTGCTCCCCGCCCGACCGGTCATCCTGACCTTTGACGACGGCGACGTCTCCGTCTACCAGACGGCTTTTCCCATCCTGAACGAGTACGGCTTTACCGCCAGCGTGTATTTAATCGCCAGCCAGATGGACGGCCAGACCTATATGAATGCCGAACAGTTGGGGCAACTGGTCAAAGCAGGTTGGGAAATCGGCAGCCACAGTATGACCCATCAAGACGTCACTCGCTCGGAGCGCCTGCACTGGAACGAGATTTGCCGTTCGCGAGAAGTGCTCCAACAAAAACTGGGCGTCCCGGTGGATACCTTCGCCTACCCCTACGGTAAAATCAACGCCACCGCCATGAGCGCCGTCAAGAATTGCGGCTATACCTCGGCGGTCGGGCTGGGCGGCGACTGGGAACACGCTTCCCGCCGGCTGTACAACCTGCAGCGCATCGAAATTCGTTACAATTTGAGCCTGGAAAACTTCCCCGCACTTTTGCCTTGGCGCTAAAATAAGATACATACGATAATCTCCTTTTTCGGGATAACCTGATGAGCCCTGTTTATCTACACGACATCCCCCTCTCAGAAGCTCAGGCCCGTTTTCGGCAGGCCTTACAGCAAGTTGACCGGTGGCGCATCCTGGAAAGCGAGGAGATTCCTCTGGATGAAAACGCCCTGGGGCGCGTTCTGGCGCGCCCGATTTGGGCGCGGCTTTCTTCGCCGCATTATCATGCTTCGGCCATGGACGGCTTCGCCCTGCGCGCCGAAGATACCCAGGACGCCGGCCCCACCCACCCGGTGCTGCTGGCGATGGAGACGCAGGCCGTCTACGTCGATACCGGCGACCCGCTGCCCGAATGGGCCAACGCCGTGGTGCCAATTGAAAACACCGAAGCGTTGAACGCCGACGGCACGCCCTGCGCTCAATTGCGCCAGCCGTTTGCCATCCGCCTGCGCGCCGCCCTGCCCCCCTGGAGCCACGTGCGCCCGCTGGGCGAAGACATCGTCGCCACACAACTGGTGTTACCCGCCGGGCAAATCCTGCGACCGGTCGATCTCGGCGCGCTGGCAGCCTGCGGGCAAACCAGCCTGCCGGTCAGCCGCCGGCCGCGCGTCGCCATCCTGCCCACCGGCAGCGAGTTGATCGCCCTCGGGCAAGAAGTCAAACGCGGCGACATCATTGAGTACAACTCCATCGTCCTGGCGGCGCAGATCAAGCACTGGGGCGGCGAGCCCAAACGCTGGCCGATCACTCCCGACGACTATGCGCTGATTCGCCGGCGCGTGCAGCAGGCCGCCGACGAAAGCGACCTGGTGCTGCTCAACGCCGGTTCGTCGGCCGGGTCGGAAGACTTCTCCGCTCAAATCGTCGCCGACCTGGGGGAATTGCTGGTGCACGGCGTCGCCGTACGCCCCGGACACCCCGTCATCCTCGGCATGCTCCGCCGTACCCCCGCCGCCGGTCGCCCCGAGCAGTACGTCCCGATTATCGGCATCCCCGGCTATCCGGTCTCGGCGGCCCTGACCGGCGAAATCTTCGTCGAGCCACTGCTGGCCTGCTGGCTGGGGCGCTCTCCGCTTGAGCCGGTTGAGATCGACGCCACCCTGACCCGCAAAGTAACCTCCCCCGCCGGCGACGACGATTACATGCGCATGGTTGCCGGGCGGGTGGGCAGCCGCCTGCTGGCGGCCCCGCTGTCACGCGGCGCCGGGGTGATCACCTCACTGGTGCACGCCGACGGCATCGCCGTGCTCCCCCGGGGCGTGCAGGGGCTCGATGCAGGCGCGACAGTACGTCTGCGCCTCTACCGCAACCCTAACGAGCTCGAACGCACCATCTTCGCCATCGGCTCGCACGACATGACGCTGGATTTGTTGGCGCAATATCTGGGCGCCTACCAACGCCGCCTGGTTTCGGCCAACGTGGGCAGCCAGGGCGGGCTGGTGGCGCTGCGCCGCGGCGAGGCGCACCTGGCCGGCGCTCATTTGCTCGACCCCGCCAGCGGTGAATACAACCTTAGCGCCGTGCAGCAATACCTGCCGGGGCTGCCCGTCCGCCTGGTGACCTGGGTCGGGCGCGAGCAGGGCCTGCTCGTCGCGCCCGGCAACCCCAAGCAAATCCACGATCTACAGGACCTCGTTCGCCCCGACGTGCGCTTCGTCAATCGCCAGCGCGGCGCCGGTACGCGCGTCCTGCTCGACTACCATCTCGGCCAACTGGGGATTGCCAACGAACAAATTAAAGGGTATGCTCAAGAAGAGTACACCCACCTGGCAGTGGCCGCAGCGGTGGCTTCGGGCCGGGCCGATTGTGGCCTGGGCGTCACCGCGGCTGCGCAGGCCCTCGGTCTGGATTTCATTCCACTCTACCAGGAACGTTATGATTTCGTCATTCCGAAAACATCCCTGGAAGGCCCGTTACTGGACCCGCTCTGGGATTTGATGCAAAACCCTGGTTTTCGTCAGGCCATCGCCGCCATGCCGGGGTACGATATCCGTCCAATGGGGACGGTTGTTGCTGAGATAGGATAGCTTATGACCACTGCACTGGTAATCGAAGACAATCGTCAGATGTCCAACAGTCTCTGCACCATGCTGCGCCTGTTGGGCGTCCAGCCCCGCCAGGAATTCACCCCGCGCGCCGCCATCCTCTCCCTCATCGCCAAACCGGTGGATGTCGTTTTTTTGGACATCAATCTACCGACCGTAGACGGTTTCGAGGTGCTTTCATACATGCGCCGCGAGCCGCGCCTGCTGCGCATGCCGGTCATCGTCGTCACCTCCAACGACCAGCCCGAAACGTATGAACGCGCCCGCCAGGGCGGGGCCGCCGGCGTGATCATCAAGCCCGCCACCATCGAGGCGCTGGAAAAAGCGCTGCGCGGGTTAAATCTGTCGGCCTGAGTGCCTGCCTGTCGTTTTAGCCAAAAGGAGCACCTGCCATGCCGCTATCCACCAACACCCCGGCGCCTGATTTTGCATTACCGGATGAAACCGGCCAGTTACGCCGCCTGTCCGAGTTTCGCGGCCAGACCGTAATCCTGTACTTCTACCCCAAAGACGACACACCCGGCTGCACAACGGAGGCCTGCGGTTTTCGCGACGACTACAGCGCATACCAGCAGGCCGGCGTGGTCATTCTGGGGGTCAGCCCGGATAAGCCGCGGGCGCACGCCCGTTTTAAAGAGAAATTTCAACTGCCTTTCCCGCTGCTGGCCGATGAGCAGCACCAGGTATGCGAGCTTTACGGCGTCTGGGGGCGCAAGAAGTTCATGGGCCGTGAGTATGACGGCGTCCTGCGCACCACCTTTGTGATCGCCGCCGACGGCACGATCCAGCAGGTGTTTGAAAACGTCAAACCTGCCGGGCACAGCGCTGCCATTCTGGCCGCTATGCGCTGATACCGATCCTCACAACAAAATCACCAATTCAACTCGCCGAGAGTACGTCTTCCTCGCGCTCGGAGGCCAATCCCAGGCCGTACAGCGGCAGACGGGATGTGCCCGCGCTCAGATCACTCAAACGGATCGAGGAAAGGTATTCAGTGATGCGATTCTGCAAATCGCCCCACACATACTGCGCCGTGCAGGAACTCTGGCGCGGGCAGTTGCTGCCACATTCCAGGCAGGAATTCATGCACACCGGCCCTTCCAGGATTTCAATGATCTGCAACACAGTAATGCTTTCCGCCGGGCGGTTGAGGCGCAGCCCACCGTGTGGCCCCGGCGAAGCCTTGACCATCCCGGCCTGCATGAGCGTGTGCCCGATCTGGTGCATAAACGGTAAGGGAATATCCAGTTTCTTGGATAACATGGCGGTGGCCTGCGGGCGGTTCTCTGTGTCCGCGGCCAGAGCAATCATCAATTGCAACCCGTAATCTAAACGACGGCTAATACGAAACATTCTACACCTCTAAAGTAAAAGTTTTCGTATTATACAATAAAGGATAAGTCTTGGGCGCAGAAGTGACAAAGATCATGAAATCAGTCAAAGATTATCCCAATCTTGACTTTTCCGGTCTAAGATGGTGCAAGCCCTTTTATTCGTCCTTGAAAAAGGATATAATTTTTTTCAAGCGCTTCAGGTAAATATAACTTCAAATGGAGAATGCGATGAAGAAAACCTTTTCAATTCTTCTGGTAATTCTGGTACTGAGCGCCCTGCTGCTATCAGCCTGCGGCGGCGGGGATGCCAAACCGGCGAGTTCTAAGCCTGAGGTACCGGCGGATTACAAGGGCAAGACCAATCCCTTTGCCGGCAATGCCGAAGCCGCAGCGGCGGGCAAAACCCTCTACGAGACCGATTGCGCCTCCTGTCACGGCGACAAGGGCATGGGCGACGGCCCTGCCGGCGCCAGCCTGAAACCGCCCGCGTCCAAACTGGTGGGGCTGGTGCAATCTGCCGGCGCCGACTATGCTCACTGGCGCATCAGCGAGGGCGGTTCGATGGCGCCCTTCAATTCTTCAATGCCCGCCTGGAAAGGCATTCTGACGGATGAAGAGGTCTGGAAAGTGGTCAGCCATCTGGAGACGCTGAAATAATTCCATCCAATCTGACTGCGGGCTTCTCATCCCAACCGGGGCGAGAGGCCCGCAGTTTGTTTAATAGCGGTCAAAAGTAAACAAGACAGCTGCCACCAGCAAAAACGCCAGGCAGGTCGCCATCCAGTATGCGGGCAGTAACTGAATGATCCATAACCCGTACGGAAGCAAAAACGCCGCGCCCGCCAACGCCGCCCCCCCAACGCTGAAGCGGAGTTGTGCGCGCCCATACCGGACAAAGCGAACGAGCGTCTCGATCCCAATGGGCAGGGACATCAACACCAACAAAAATACCAACATCTGCGCCGGGGCAGATAGGTACCCCGTCGACAGGGCGGGCGGAAAGGCAATGACAGAGATCAAGAACCCCAATAGGGGAGCCGCCAACACCAGCCAGCGCAGCCCGGTGCGCTGGTACAAATGACGCCCTAAGAAGCCCAACCCCAGCAGCCAGACCACCCCGGCCAGAAAGAATTCACCACTCAATAAGTCTGCCCATAACGCCGGGGCTGTCAGTTTCACCGGGGCATAGGGGCCAACCGCCACCTGGGAGAATTGCGACGAGGCAGGGTCATACACCAACAGCCCTTCGTGCCCCATCGCCAAAAACACCTTCGTGCTCCCCTGATCGACCAGTAAATCCAACGGCGCCTGACCGGTTACGGGGTTTCCGGGGTGATTGCGCTGATAGTATATCTGCAGCGGCTGCACCAGCTGGCCGGCCGTATAGATCAGCTGCCAGGTCTGCCCGCCGTCGGTCGAACGCTCCACCATTTTGCCCGGCGTAAGCCGGTATTGCCCGACAGCGTTGCCGCTGACGTACGGCTCCTGGCGCCCCAGGCGACATTCTTCTCCTACGAAATGCTGTGAAGCACTCCAGGTATTGCCGCCGTCGCTGCTTTCGTATAACGTGTACGCCCCGCCGGCATACAGCGTGTTGCCCTCAGCCTTAAGACAGGCAATGCCATAATTCGGCATGCTGGCGTCCGCCAGCAGCAACAGCGGCACCCCCAGCACCGGCAGCCAGCGCAAAATCGAGACGCCCTGCCGCGGCGGCCGGGCGCTCTGCCATGCCCAGGCAGCCAACAACAGCGCCGGCAGCGTCACCAGATCACCGGGGTCTTGTAAGACACCTGGCGAAAGGCCGGACACCCCCTGAAATACCCCGACCACCACCGCGTGTACGGCCGGCAACGCCTTAAACGCCGCAAAGAAGCCGCCGGAAAGGGCCAACGCCAGGCCCGCCACCCACCCCGGCCGGCGAGGCAATAACAAAGCCAATCCGGGCGCCAGACAGGCCGGCGCAAGCACCAGCCAGGCGACATCGCTCAGTTTGCCCGTCCATGCGTTGGGCCAGTACCAGCGTAGCCAGGCGTCGTTCAACAGCATCACCCCTGCCGCCGCCAATACGATCGGATGACACAGCATATTCAACGCTCGCTGTAATGGAGTATTCATCTGCTCTCCTCGTGGTTCAAGCCAGCGCAACCGGCGCCAGGTGCGCCAGTTCGTCACGCAGCTTCTGGATAATGGCGGTGTAACCGCCTTCATCTCCTAACGTGGCAACCTGATGCTTCTTGTGTACCAGCTCGCCGCACACCTGATAAAAACGGCTCGTGGCGCGGTAACGGCCTGAGAACAGGGCCTGTGCCCCCAGCCAGAATTGCTTCCAGGCCGAAGCGGCGGTGGCATATTGCGCCGCCGAAATATCGTTATGCTGCAATTCTTCCAGCAAATATTTTTTCGCCCACTGACTTTCACGCCGTTGCGCCCACAGCATCACCGCAAAGACAAATACCCAGCCGCCCCATTCGATCACCGTCACGGTTCCCAACGCCCCCAGGCTGTTCCCAACCACCAGGATGCCGTTGTTCAAACCATGCAGGAACATCCCGACAGCCAGCCCGGCCAGGGGTGCAAGAATTCTGACGGCGATATTCCGGCTCATACGCGCCATAGCCAGCCCCATGCCACAGAAAGAGGTGTAGAGGGGGTGGGCCCACCCGCCGAGAATGATGCGAATGAAAAACAGCACAAACAGCCCGCCCCAGCCGTTCTCCACATAATTGCCGAGCAGATATAACACATTTTCGGTGGCGGCGAAGCCCAGAGCCACCACCCCGGCATAGATGATTCCATCCAGGATTGAATCAAATTCTTTGCGAAAGAGCAGAAAGACCAACAGAACCGCCAACGATTTGAGCGCCTCTTCGGCCAGAGGGGCCCCTATCGAAGCCCCCAACAAGCCGCGGATCAGCTCGGATGGGCTGACAATCGCAAACCCCACGTCAAAAACCAGCTCGATGATCACCGCGCCAATGGTGGCGACCAGCGCCCCCCACAAGAAAACGGCCGTCACCAGGAGCTTCGGCTCCTTCTCAAACCGATCCATCCAATACAACAGGATGACATATAACAGGCCAAAACCAAAACTCAGGACAAATGCGACCACCAATGCCAACAGACCACCCATGTTTCACCCCGGAAAGATTGGTATCAACTACAATAAGAGGATTGTAGCATAACTGCGCCGCCGGGCACAATTTAATATTCTGACCGGCTTCGGGTAAAATAGAGATATGCGTCTAACCGCTCCTTCATGGTTCTTGCCCGCACTGGCATTCGCCGGCAGCGCCCTGCTTCTAGTCGCTTTCATGGCCTGGAACCAGACGGGCTTTTCGGCCATTGCGCTGTTGCTCATGCTCCTGATCGCCTCACTCCCGGCCGGGCTAACGATACGATTACAGCGCAGCAACCGCACCCGGCAGGCGCTCACCAGCCAGCTGCTGGCCGCACAGGCGCGCATCGCTTCATTGCTCAATCTCAACCGCGAATTGATCAACGCCGGCGACGAACAACAGTGGATGGATGTCACCCTCAAAATTACAAACGAACTGATGGGGACGGTCGCCTGCTCGTTCGTCCCGTTGGACGAATGGCTCCAGCCTATGCCGGCCCTGGTACAGGGTCATTTGCCGCCGGTCGTGCTGCGATCCTGGGCCGAACACCTCGCCCAGCCCGAGGTGCGCCAGCGCTGCAAAGACTGCACCATCTTGAAGGCCGGGCCGGGAACCCGCTGCCCGCTGCTCGAAGGCCCGTTTGCCAATACCTTCAACGTGTACTGCTTGCCGCTGCGGCGCGGTAAACAGCCGTTGGGGCTGCTCAACCTGTACCTGCCGGCCAACCACAATATACCCGCAGATCTATACGCCTTCCTGGAGGGTCTGCTGGACGAGATCGCCCTGGCCTTCGAGACCATCCGCCTGCGCCGGCAGGAAGTGAACACCCTGCGCCAGATACAGATACTGCGCGCCGCCCAATCGGACCTGCCGCAACGGCTGGAAGCATTATTAAGCAGCCTGCAAACCATGCTGGAAGCCGATGCGCTGCAACTCTACATTCCTTCTTTCTCCGGACAGGAACAGGCCCCGCTCCAACTGCGCCAGGGAGATTCTCCCTGGCTGGATAGCCCGGCCGCACAGGCGTTCTTGAATCATCTGTTGGATGGGCAGACCTCTTCCCTCCAGGAAACCCAGTCCGGTGAACACGCCTCTGCCGGCGTTACGATTACCCTGCCAGAACGGCCGGTGTTGGGCGCCCTGCTGATCACCGACCGGCGGTCTACCGCCTTTTCGCCCCGCCAGATCGAAATGCTGCGCACGATCGCCAACCAGATTGCCCTGCTGGTCGATCACGAACGCACTTTGCTCTCGCTCGAATACCAGGCGGTCATTCAGGAACGCTCGCGCCTGGCGCGCGAAATCCATGATGGTCTGGCCCAGACCCTGGCTTTCCTCAAATTGCAATCGGCGCAGATGCAGACCGCCCTTGACCGCAATGACCTGCAGCGCCTGGAGCAGCTGCTCAAACAAAACCACGCGGCGTTGACCGAGACCTACCAGGACGTGCGCCAGGTGATCGACAACCTGCGCCAGACCCCGCAGGCCGGCCTGACAAATTGGATCGAGATGCTGGCCTCCGATTTTTCTTCCGGCAGCGGGCTGCCTGTCAGGCGCACTTTTGCGCCGCTGCCCTGGCAAATCAGCCCGGAGATCGAGGCGCAGCTCATCCGCATCATCCAGGAAGCCCTCAACAATATCCGCAAGCATGCCCTCGCCCGGCAGGTTTGGATCAACGTGCGTGAATGGAACGACGAACTGGTCATCGAAATTGGCGACGACGGGCAGGGGTTTACCCCTGAAGACCTGCCCACACTCTCGCAATACGGCCTGCGCGGCATGCGTGAGCGGGCAGAATTGATCGGCGCCGATTTCCAAATCACCAGTCAACCCCAACACGGTACGGTAGTACGGTTACAAATCCCCGTCCATCTGGAGGAGCCATACCTATGAGCCCGGAACGCCTGCGCCTGCTGGTGGTCGATGACCACAATCTCTTTCGCCGCGGGCTGGTCAGCCTGCTGGCCGATATGCCCGAATTCGAAATCGTCGGCCAGGCCAGCAACGGCCTGGAGGCCATTGAGCAGGTCGAACAGACCCACCCCGATATCCTCCTGCTGGATGTCAACATGCCACAGATGGACGGCATCCGCACCGTGCAGGAATTGCGCGCCCGCCGTATCCCTTTGCGCATCCTCATGTTGACCATCTCGCAAACCGACGAGGACCTGTTTGGGGCGATCAAGGCCGGGGCGGATGGCTACCTGCTCAAGAATACTGAACCCGAAGATCTGCGCCAGGCCCTGTTACGGGTAGGGCACGGTCAGGGCGTGCTCTCTCCTGAAATCACCTTTCCCGTGCTGCGCGCCCTCGCCCATCCATCTCAAACACAGCACGAAACGCTCCTCAGCGAGCGAGAAACCCAGGTGCTCAACTGCCTGGCCAGCGGCGAAACCACCCAACAAATCGCTCAGAGCCTGTTCATTTCCGAAAATACGGTCAAGACGCACGTGCGGCACATTCTCGAAAAACTTGAGGCTGCCAACCGCACCGAGGCGGTCAGCAAGGCGCTGCAACTGGGCATCATTGCCAGGCGCGAATAGCCACGACCGGGAGGGTCAGGGAAGCTCTACCTGCTGGCTGGCAATCGAAACGATGCGATCGGGTGCACTCTGCAAATAAGCGAATAATTTCTCCGCTTCGGCGTTCCCATCCTCGTGCAGATTTTCGAGCCAGCGGTAGCCAATCGTCTGGTACAACATTTCGACTTCAACCCGCAAAGGCCCGGCGCCGCCGGGCAAGCGGTACACCACCTCGTCCTTGCCGGCGGTGAAATCGACATCCTCGAAAGCCACACCCGCCACAGCAACATCGGGCGGGGCGCTGGTTTTGTCAAAACCGGCGGGCAAAAGGCGGTTATCCTTGAGATAACGCGCCGCACGCATCAGGGTGGTCGTCAGAGACCCGTCTGAAGCGGCAAGGATCGTCTCGTAAATCTGCACCTGATCGGGGGCAGAGATGGCGCTGTAATGCGGTTCGTAACGCGCCGGGTCGGCGTCATTTTCATTCCCCACGATGGCGCCGTTCTCCTGCCAGCCGCCCGATTCAAAGATCGTTTTCCCCTGGGCGTCCCTGACCACCACATGCAGCCAGGCTCGCCGCGAAGGAAAGCCCGAAGGAAATTTGTGTCCGACCAGACTCTCAACCTGCACGCGCACCAGCACATCCTGCCCGTCGCGGCTGGCCTGAACGCCCAGTTTGACCGTTCGTTCCGTCAGCTGCTGCCGGGTGCGCTGTCCCACCTGTGCAAACTGCGCATCTTCGGCCGTCACCTGTAACGCCTCACCGTTCTTTTGAAGCACCCCCGCCATCAACACATTACCGCCCACAAAATGATGCTGTGAGAACGGGCTGCGCGGCTGTCCGCCGGTGTTGGCGATGCGCGCCGCACCCGCTGCGACGGGCATATGACAGCCCTGGCAGGTCACCTGGCCGGCGTACCGGCTGTGCTTCCATTCCAGATACGGTGTTTGCTCCGGAAAAGTCTCCTGGCTTAGCGTGCCGTCGGCTTCAAAGTAGTTGGTGTACAACGTATGACACACAGCACAAAACTCGGCCTGCCCCAGGTGAGGCGACTGCTGCGGCGCAAACCCAGAAGCGCCCTGCATGATCGTTGCCAGGTTCTGATCCACCGGGAATGGCCCATAAGCCGCGCGCTGCCCCATCGCCGTTTGCAGATCGACTTTGAACCCCCCACTCAAACTGTCTTCTTTTCCGAGGTTATTCGCCTGCACCTGGTGGCAATGGCTGCACGAAACCCCGTCGATGGCCAGCAAATGCAGCGGGTTTTCCGCCGCAAAAAAACCTGCATCCAACATCTGCGAAGATTGCCCGGCAGCCAGCGCCGTAACGTGCGCCATCGGCGTATGACAGGTGGAACACTTGCTCTCAAGCGCCTCGCGCTCCTCTGCGTAAGGCAACACCTCGCTGCGCACCTTGGCGCGATAATACGGATCACGCGCCGCATTGGCCATCATCGTCGCCCGCCACGCCAGGTCAATCGATACGTCAACGCCGCTCTGATCTTTCAATCCGGTATGACACCCGGCGCAATTCCCCGCAGCAGAGAAAAACTTTCCCTGCTGCACGATCAACGCACGGCCCGGCGCTTGTTGATCGCTTGCAGGCGCCGCCGTAGGAGACGAGAGACGATCTCCGGCGCATGCAACCAACAACAAGGCCAACCCCACCGCCAGCACGCCCGTCCAGACTGCCCGTTTGTCCATCATCCCCTCCCAGAGAACGTCAGAAATCGGGTTGTATCACCTGCCCTGGCCTCATCGTTTCTACGCCTATTGCAAACGCACCAGCACCTTACCGCTTTCCCACAACTGTTCCAACCGGTAATAATCGCGCTGGTCTGGCGAAAAAAGATGCACGACCACGTCCCCCAGATCCACTACGAGCCACCCATCACTGGAACGCCCCTCGATTTTGCCATTCAGACCAAACTGCTGCTTGGCCGTCGTGACAACCGCATCCCCCAGGCTATCCAGCATACGATCGCTGGTGCCCGAACAAACCACAAAATAATCCGTGAACGAAGCCACTTCATGAATATCGAGCAAAACGATCTTCTCGCCCTTCTTCTCCTCAAGGGCATTCACCAGACTACGAGCGACATCCATCGTATTCAGAATTCACCTCACCGTGTACGAAATTTCACTCATTCTAGCACAAAGTGCGTGTTTCCTGTAAAAACACGCCCGGTCTGTTCCATTCACAGACCGGGAATTTTCAACGGCAAGCCACAATACGGTTTAAACGCGCCGCAGATTGGAGCTAAACAACTGGGTGTACACGGCCCCACCCGGCTGCAAATCACTGCGGAAGATTTTGACCGAATCGACAAAACAGCGCCCCAGATCTCCCACTTGAGCCGATTGCAAGACTTCGGCTGCCTGGCGCACTTCCTGCGGAGAAGCCTTGTGTGAAATCCGCCCCAACGTCAGGTGCGGCGAAAAGGCACGTTCCTCGGCGGCATAGCCCAATCGCTGCGTCTCCACATCGATGGCGCGCTGCAACGAAGCCAGGGCCGGCGGCGCCTGTACCCCCACCCACACCACCCGCGGGCGCAAGATACTGGGGAAAGCGCCCATACCCGCCACGGTGAGCTCAAATGCTGTCTGGCGTCCGGCCTCGGCAGCCACAATTTTTTTCAATAATTCCAGGTTCGCCGGCGAAACATCGCCCAGAAATTTCAACGTCAGGTGAATATTCTTGGCAGGCACCCAATGGATCGCCTGAGACGCCGGGCTCTTTAACTTTCGGATGATTTCATCCAGACCGGTCTGGATACTAGGAGGCAAATCGATAGCAATAAATGCACGGATCACGGACATATCAGCACTCTACCTGCAAAGGTTATGGTTGTTGTACGGTTATTGGGAGCGTCTTTTTCCCTGTCGTCTCAAAGGTCAGGGTCAGGTCAAACCGGTCGCCCGGTTTGAGATCCTGCTTTAGATTAATCAACATCACGTGCAAACCGCCTGGCTTAAACTCAACCGTCTGCCCGGGAGGAATGGGAACAAACTCTTGCGGCACCATCTTCATCGTCCCACTCATATCCATCATAGACAGGTGCAACTCGGCTGCTTCAGCCACCTCGCAGCCGGCGCCGGCGAGTCGATCCTCCTCTTCCCGATGGTTAGTCAGGATAAAATACACAGCGCTGGTCTCCCCTTTTAAACCTGGACGCGCCCAGGCTTTTTCGATCTTGAGATCACCGGCCGCCGGTGTACAGGCCCACAAAACCAGCGACAAAGAAAAGCTTATCAAGACCCAAACCCAATGCCGCATCATTTATCCTCCCCAGAGCTACATCCACACACCTCTCTGCGCGACGTTGGTTTCAGTATACGCAACGGTTAAAACCTTGTCAAGCCGTACAGCCCCGCCGCTGTCCCAACAAAACTGAAAGGAAAAAGCCATCTGTCACCCTCATCCAGAGGAACGTAGACTCACCTGGCGCTGCAATTCTGTGTACAGGCGGGCATTTTCGAGCGCCAGACCAAATTGTAGCGCCAGCGTCTCAATAAAGGCCAACCCTTCCGAATCCAGGCGCGGGCCAGAAAGCTGGTAGATCTCCAGCACACCCTGTAAATTACCCTGCGAGAGCAGCGGTGCAGCCAGATAACTGGAATAGCCGCCAAAATCCTGACGGTTCAACTCCAGATCACCCAATGCTTCTTGTTGCAAATCCGGGACGTACGTCAGACGCCCATCGCGCGCCACCTGCCCGGCCAGACCCTCACCCAGGTCAATCGTTTCTACATGGGGCGGGTAAGGGCGGCTGAAGCCTTCGGCCGCCTTGTAGGTCAGTGTCTGCGTTTGTGGGTCGAACAGCAAGAGCGCGGCCGAATCAAAACCGGATTTTTTCAACTGGTCAAACAGGGCGCGGATTGTACGGTTCATATCCAGGCTGGAATTAATCGCCAGGTTGATTTTTTGCAGAATTGCCAGGCGCTGCATGCGCCGTTCGGTCTTCTCGTGCAGCCCCGAGCGCTGAACCGCGTTGGCAGTGATATCCGCCGTGATACGCAGCATGCTCATCTCTTCCTCTGCCAGAGGCGTGTTCCGCAGCACCACCAGCACGCCCAACGGCTGCTGCTGAGCCGGCAAGGGCACAATCGCCAGCCATTTGCCGGGGTCGGCCGGCAGAATCCAGTTATCAGCCAGGCGCGTCGCCAGGTTGAGGCGGGCATGGTGTGTATTTCCCTGCAAATAAACGCCCCCTACCAGCCCGTTCTCTCTCGAGAGATGCCAGCCGCGCCGCCCGTGCCATTCGCCGGTTGCAGCCTCAACGAACAGGTTCATTTCTTCGGCGTGATACAAAATCAACATGGCTGCCTGCGGCTGGATTTGCTCCGCCAGCTGCGCCAGGACGATTGGCGGCATATCCACCGGCCCGGCCGCGACGCGCAGGGCCGCCGATAGGCTGGCAATTGCTTCCAGTTCGCGCTTACGACGCATGGCGGCGGTCACGTCGCGGGCAATCCCTTCAATCGCCACGATCATACCCGTCTCGTCGCTGATCGGCGTAGAACGATGCTCGATCCACACCATACTGCCGTCCTTGCAGATCCAGCGGAAGTAAAGCGGGCCGTCAAATACCGTGCGCACGTACGCCTTGCGCAACGCCTCCAGATCGGGCGGATGCACCAGCCGGAACATCAATTGTGGATCGGCATAAAATTCTTCCGGGGTATACCCCGAAATGCGCGTCAGGGCAGCACTGATGTACTCAAAGGCCAGGTCGGGCTGCAAACGATAACGGTAAATGATATCGGGCGCAAACTCGGCCAGGCGGCGATAACGCTCTTCGTTATAACGCAGGCTGTGCTCCGTAATATGATGTTTCAAAGCCAGGGTAATCTGTCGCGCCCCCACCGCCATCAACGCCGGAGAGGGTGGCGCCGCTTCCCGCCGGGCAAGCACCACAATCCCGGCGTGTAACACGCCCTGCCAGCCTGCGCCCATCACCCACAGCGCCTGCGGGGCCACCAGCCGCTGTAGATCGTCAAAAACGGGGCGTAAATCACCGTTGGCCCAATCGCTTAACGACATGTCACATTGCAACAAAGGGGTATCCAGCAGTACAGCCTGCATCTGCGGCGCCAGCGGCAGCCCCAACCCCTGCAAAGAACCCACCTGGATGGCGGTCTCTCCCAACCCGGCCGTGGCCTCGATCACCAGCAAATGATTGGCGGCGTCATAGGAACAAACAAAAACCGGCTGGCCCCTCAGCAAATCGGAAAACAACCCGGCCAATTTCAGGTACACATCATCTTCCGGACCCAGTGCAAGCAAACGGCCCGCCATATGCGCCAGGAGGGCAAGCTCCGCCGCACACGGCTGGTCGCCATACACAACAGGACGCAACACTGGGCCCCGTGAAACCAGGTCGGCCATATTCCTCCTACACTACAGTCAAGATAATAGCAAATATATACAAACACTATAGCACATTTTTTCAGACAACAGACGCTCCCACCCTTACAGCCAGCTAAAAAACAGCCAACAGAGTTGTAAGTCTTATCGGCAAAAACAAAATATACCCTTGACAAATCCAGCGAACACCGTATAATCGGGGAAATTCTATACTTAAAGACAGTGACGAGGACGAGTACGCATCACCTCGACGGAACAGAGAGCAGGGAACGGTGAGAGCCTGCCCGCACAGTGATGCCGAATGGACCTCAGAGTTGCAGGGAGAACAGCCAAAAGCCCAGTAGCCCGCGCCGGAGTTGCCACCGTTATCAGGGCAAAGGGTATCGCAGCTTGCTGCCGTACCCGAAAACAAGTGAGGCTGGCTTTTCCCCGGTGGTATGCATCATCAGGGGATTTTTGGTTAAATGACCCAAAGCAGGTCGGCCTAACTGGGGTGGCACCACGGACACGCGTTCGTCCCCATACGGGATGGGCGCGTTTTTATTTTGCGCTCATCCTCCACTCAACCCATCATTCATTTCTTTCTTGAGGAGGCCCGCCATGTCTGAACAAACTCGTTTTCAACTGAATGAGACCGACCTGCCACGCTACTGGTACAACATCAATGCCGACAGCCCGGTGGCCCCGGCGCCGGTATTGAACCCCATGACCAAAGAACCGGTCACCCCCGATTTTCTCTCGGTGCTCTTCCCGATGGAAATCATCCTGCAAGAGGTCAGCACCGAACGCTATATCGAGATTCCCGAAGCAGTGCGCGAGATCTACAAGCTGTGGAGACCCACGCCCCTCATTCGCGCCCGCCGGCTGGAACAGGCTCTCGGCACCCCGGCGCACATCTACTTTAAGTATGAGGGGGTCAGCCCATCGGGCAGTCACAAATCGAACACCGCGGTCGCCCAGGCGTATTACAACAAGATGGCCGGGACGCGCGCGCTGACGACCGAAACCGGGGCCGGGCAGTGGGGAACCGCTCTCTCGATGGCCTGTAAGTTCTTTGAACTCGGCCTGGAAGTTTACATGGTAAAAGTCTCCTACAATCAGAAACCTTACCGCCGTTTCCTGATGGAGACCTACGGCGCCGAGGTATACGCCAGCCCTACCACGCTCACCAACGCCGGGCGTTCGATCCTCGAACAGGACGCCAACAGCCCGGGTTCACTGGGCATCGCCATCTCTGAAGCAGTTGAGGTGGCCGCCATGTCCTCCGGCGTGAAGAAATATTCGCTCGGTTCGGTGCTCCACCACGTGTTGCTGCACCAGAGCATCATCGGCGAAGAAGCGCTCAAGCAAATGGACATGGCCAACGAATACCCCGACGTCGTCATCGGCTGTGTGGGCGGCGGCTCTAATTTTGCCGGGATCGCCTTCCCCTTCCTGCGCGAAAACCTGCGCAACGGCCAGCGCACCCGTCTGGTAGCCGTCGAACCTACCGCTACCCCCTCGCTCACCCGCGGCGTATATGCCTTTGATTACGGCGATACAGCCCGCCTGGCGCCCATCGTCAAGATGCACACACTCGGCCACAGTTTCGTTCCACCCTCCATCCACGCCGGCGGCCTGCGCTATCACGGCATGGCGCCCACCCTGTGTGGTCTGTACGATGCCGGCCTCATTGAAGCCGTCGCCGTGCGGCAAACCGATATATTCGAAGCCGGCGTCCTCTTCGCCCAAACCGAAGGCATCTTGCCTGCGCCCGAGTCGGCTCACGCCATCCGCACCGCCATCGACGAGGCGCTGCAGGCCAAACAAACCGGCGAAAAGAAGGTCATTCTCTTCAATCTGTCGGGGCACGGCCACTTTGACCTCGCCGCCTACAACGCCTACCTCTCCGGCATGCTCGGTGACACCGAATTGGACGAGGAACAGATCACCCAAATCAAAGAGCGGCTGCCCCAGATTCCTGAACTGGTAGCTGCCTGATCTTACACAAAAGAGGGTTTTGGCCGCAGAATGTGCCAAAACCCTCTTATTTTTTACTCAGCTTCGCCGATCAATACCACTTCGATATGCTGGTTCAACACCGCCGGAGCATCTTTATCGTGGGGGCGTGCAATCTGCCCCAACGTATAGGCCCCCACCACCGGCGTCGTCCCCAATTCGGTCTGCACCGCCGCCAGTACCTGTGTCGGCTGGCTTTCAAACAACATCTGCCATGCCAGATCGATGAAAACCAACGCCGCCAACGGATGCGCCTCGCCCAACGCCCGGCGCGCCTGACGCGCTGCCTGTACGGCCGCATCCAGACACGCCTTTGGATCTCCTACCATCAGATAGGCTGTCTTCTCTTCAGCAACGGGGACGTTCATACGCAGGCTGCCGTCCACCTCCACGTGGAGAGGCGAACGCACCAGGCGTTCATCGCTGACCGGGGAAATCTCAATTCCCAGCGGATATAAGCGCACCAGATCGGTCAGGGGTGGGAAAGCCCACTCGCGCGCCGGATAGCCAAACAAACGGCTGTAAATTTCGGCGGCAGGTACGCCATCCAACATCTGCACCCACGATCCCCGCGAACGAGTGACCTGAAACTCGACGCCCACATCGCGCCAACCGTGTCCAAATCCAACCCCCATACGGAAGCGGCCATCCAACAACGCCGCCGAAAGCGCCCCCGAGCCGCTGTGTGTGCCTGCCAGCTGGTAGGTTTTGCCCAATTGATACTCTCCGGCTGCCAGGCAGCCCCCGACCGGAAAAGCGCCTTCACCGATGTGACCGCAGACTTGAAAACCGTCGCCGTTGATACCGTCCGCCGTCAACAAAACACCTTGCGGCGCCGCACCGTCAAACACCAGCCGGCGTAGTTGTCGCCCGGTCGCCAGACCGTCCTGGGCAAACCCGGGCAGCCATTCCACACGGGCCTTGAGTTCGTTCCCCGAAAACAACAACACCCCTACCGAACGAGGCCGGTCAGCTTCCATGCTCAAGGGACGCACCGTGCCTAACCCCCACAGGGGTGTGTTTCCAAGCAAACTGGAGATACCCGTGACGGCCTCTGCAACGTTCAATTCCTGCGCCAGCAGGGCAATTGCCAGCACCGGTTGAACCGCCCCCAGTTGGTTCAACGCCTGTTGCGTTGCCTGCAATGCAGTTTCGCGATCATTCACACCCTGGGCGAGACCCCATGCCACAATTCCGCTCATAGATCCATCTCCTTAACGCTACTATTCGGCAATTGGAACGGTGAAATGGAACGTCGTCCCCTTACGAAACTCGCTCTCAAACCAGATACGCCCGCCCTGCATTTCCACCAGGCTGCGGGTGATATTCAACCCCAGGCCCGTGCCCGGCGCCTCGCGCGTCTTTGGATCTTCTGAGCGGAAGAACTTGATAAAGATTTTCCCTTGGTCTTCCGGGCTGATACCGATACCGTTATCCTGTACCCAGATGTGTACCACCCGTCCTGCGCCCTTCTCATCCCAGATATTGGCGCTTTCCTCGGCCGATAACACAATTTGCCCACCCGACTGGGTGTATTTGTTGGCGTTGCTGACCAGGTTCACCAGCACCTGCACCATACGCCCACGATCGACCCACACCTGCGGCAGTCCGGCCGGCAGCGCCACGGTGAGCTGCTGGTTTTTCTCCTCGAACTGGCGCCGGGTCGAGCGTACCACTTCTTCCACCGCCTCAGGCAGCGAAACGGCCTTGAAGTCCAGGCGCAAACGACCAACCTCCAGCTTAGACATATCGTTCAGGTCTGAAACCAGGGTGTTCATGCGCTCGACATTGCCGGCAATCGTGCTCAAGAAATTGACCTGCGCCTCATTAACCGGGCCAACCACACCCTTTAACAACAGATCGGTAAAGCCCTTAACCGAGGTCATCGGGTTCTTCAGTTCGTGGGCCACGAAGGAGACGAATTCGCTCTTGGCCAGGTTGGCGGCCTGTACCGCCGAGTAAAGCTGAGCGTTGGATAAGGCAATCGAGGCATGATCGCTCAAGCGCAGCAAGAAACTGAGCGCCTCTTCTGCCAGCGGCTCGGCCGAGGTGCTCTCCAGGAAGATCAAACCAATCGTTGTGGTTTCGCGTTGGATCGGGACGATGACCCGGCTGTGAGCGCCGGCCAACAGCCCCTGCTTATCGGTTTCATCCAGGGTGACGCGCCAGGTTTTGCCGGTCTCGACAACTTCCTGTAAATCAAACTCACCGATCGGGATCACCCCGTTTTCGTAGGCGTTCAACTCATCGCCATAGCCTTCTGAGGCGGCAATGCGCACGCCATTTTCTTGCACCACACCCACCAGGCCGGCGGTCGTTCCCGACTGGCGCAAAGCCCACTCCAATGTAATGCGCATGGCGCGGCTGGTGTCCAGGCTGGTGTTCAATTCGCGATCGATACGCTGCATGACCGAAAGCTCTTCCACACGATCGGCCAGGGCCTGATCGGTAAAGGTGTACAGGCGGGCGTTGTCGATGGCGACCGCTGCCTGCGCCCCAAAGGCTGCGAGCAACGATTCGTCGTTGCCGGTAAACGGGAAGCCGTCGCGGCGATTGATCACCTCGATTACCCCAATCACCCGATCCTTAACCTCCAGGGGGATGACCATCAATGCATGCGTGGCAAAGCCAGTCTGTTGGTCGGGTTTTTGAAACCATTCCGGTGAGCGCTGCACATTATTCACAATGATCGAACGATGCTCTTTGACCGCCTTGCCAACAAAGCCGCTGCCCGAAGGCATACGCTGGCCCACCAGGTTGGCGGCCACCGGGCCTACCGTAACCCGAAAGACCAGTTCGTCCGACTGTTCGTCCATCAACAACAGACTGCCGGCCTCACAATTGAGGATGTCCACCGCGCTGCGCAAAATGTTGTGCAGCAGAGGCTCAAGCTCCAGGGTCGAGGTCAACTGGCGGGTTACTTCGTTCAACGTAGCCAGCTGACGGGCGCGTCGCTCGGTCTCCTGTAACAGCCGGGCCTTCACGATGGCGCCGGCCACCTGATCGGCAATGGCCTGCAACAGATTCAACTGCTCACGGGTATACACCACCCCCGAGTCACGGCTGCCCAGGCTGAGTGCGCCGATCGTCTCTGCGCCGGCATTCAATGGAACGCTCACCCAGGCGTACAGGTTGGTAACAGCCCGCAACAAACCGCGCTTTTGCGCCTCGCGGGCATAATCGTCGGTCAGAATCGGCCGGCGCTGGCGGATGACCTCTTTTTCCAGCGTCTGGCCTTCAATCACCCGGTTCTCCTTCTCGTTCAGGCGCTCATCGTCACGCACATAAAACACGTTGATCAACTGATCGGTCTCATGTTCCATCAGGAACAACTGAAATTCATCCGCCGAGATGATCTGCGTGGTCTGAGCGTAGATCAGTTCGAAAATATCGTCCAGGGTTGGGGTGACGTTGACGCCCTGAGCAACGCGGGTCAAAACGTTCATCTCGCGCACCCGGTTCTCCACATTGGCCACCACCTGAGCCCGCTCGATGGCTAACGCCGCCTGATCGCTCAACGCTTCCAGAAAGACCAGTTCGCGCGAGGTATACGGTTCCCCTGAAAGCCGGCGCCCCAAAGCCAGCCAGCCGCCCAGGCGTTGACGTCCCGGCAACGGTACAAACACCTGCGCCCCCAGTAACACCAGGCGGGTCTGTTCGGGTTGCAGGTTGAGCGGGAATTGATCCGAGTCGGCCAGGAAGATGGGCGTACGTTGCCGCGACAAGACCTGCACTATGGCGCTTGACACCGAGAAACGCAGATCGCTGGTCGATTTTCCCTTTTCGTCCGCCGATGCCGCATATTGATCGCTAAACACATCGTACAGATAAATGTGGAAACGTCCCGGTTGCAAAGAACGATCTACATACTCACGCAGCACCTTGACAATAGAAGGAAGGTCTACAGCCCTGGTCAGGTCGCCGCTAAAGGTTTGCAGACGTTCCTGGTAAACCCGCTCGCCGCGGAAAAAGATCGCATTGAGCCCATCCTCCATGCGCTGGCGCACAGGATTGAACACCAGCGCCAGAATGAAGATGGCCAACCCGCTGATCAGGGCCGAATCGGGCGCAATCACGCCGGTAAACAAAATCCCGATCCCGCTGACCAGGAAGGCATAGCCGGCGCCAATCAGGACCGCCAGGGCGCCGTACAAAACTGCCCGGCTGATGACATAATCGGTGTTTAGCAGGCGATAGCGTTGAATGGTGTAGCCGGCGCCCACAGGGAAAATCGCCAATGGGACGATGAGGAACGGGCTGAAAGTGATGCGCAGCCACGGGGTAATGACCAACCACAATCCCAGCGGCCCCATGCTGATTACCCCGGCAATCAAAAGCAGGCGCAATTGTTCACGTTCGATGGGCGAAGCAATCCGCATACGCCGGAAGAGGATCCACAAGCCGGTAAAGACCAGCCCCACACCGGCCAGTGCATATTCCGCCTGCCACCAACCGATATAGGCCATGGGATAATCAAAATCGAACAATGTGGTGGCCGTCCCGATGAACAAAACCAGCGCCACCGCATAACTGGCATAACGCAAAAACGGCAGGCGGCTCAAAATGGGGTCATCCTGAGGGAAGATCAACGCCATATGGATGATAGAACCGCCCACCAGGGCAACCGCCAGACTCCACAAATAGGTAAACTGGTGCGAGGTGTATAAGTCAAACAAACAACCGATCGACAGAGCCACCGAGACGGCAAAAACGGCAAACGACAGGCCGCTCACCTGACGACGGCGAATGGCAAAGATCCAGAATCCGCTGAACAGATAAACCAGCCCCACCCCATAGGGGATATAGAAATAGGTCAACTGGTCGTGGAACGGGAACTGGATCAGTTGCACCAGGTAATACAAAGACCTGTCCTCGCGGCGCACCTGCATCTGCACCAGTTCGCCAACCGCTTTCTGCTTCAGAACCGCCTGCAATTCGGCGGCATTGCTCACCGGCTGATCGTCCACCCCCGTCAATTGCGAATCCCAACGTAAGCCATGCCGGTAAGCGCCCCAGATCGGTGAAACGCCGGTGGAGCCGATATCATTAAAACGCATGGTGTGCTCAACAAAACCACCCAAAAAAGGAGTATTGATCCAATCCAGGGCACGAAAAGGAATGATTACAAAAACCGCCAACGCGACCAGAACATATAGAAAAACCAGTCCCCGGATCAGCCAGTGATACCATGATTGTTCTCGAACGGTCGTCAAAGTGGTGGGGGTATCGGTCATCGCTTTACTCCATCAACAATATCACACCCCGAAAGGATCGGGTAGCATTTCATCCATGATGAAATTATTATACCGTCTTATGCACGGGCAGGCCATTGAATTGTTGAAACAGGATTTTTACAGAAATGTAAGCTTTATTATGCAATTGAAAGGCGATTTAGCTTGTAC
>CAZHTS010000073.1:0-23052 GCA_964535315.1 uncultured Anaerolineaceae bacterium | reverse complement strand
CCCAGCCCTGCTGGTAGACGAACGGCAGCAGCAGTACGAAGAGCAAAAGGATCAACACATAGCGATTGGTTTTGGCGTTCATGTTCCCCCCTGTGGCAGGGTCAATTTGGAGCAGTTTATTTTATAGGTTTGTAAATTTTTTACCTTATTATAATCGGTGAGAAGGATGTCCATAGGAATCCGCAAAACCTGTCCGGTATTTTACCATCTTGCAGTGCCCCCGAATGGGTATCTGCGCCGTTAATCTATATGAAAGAGCCAGATAGAGCGAGGTGAACGATGAAACGGACGATGTTGGCAGGTCTGACGTTGGTTTTGATTGCGGCAGCGTTAGCGCTGGCCTGGAGCGGGGGGGCGGTAAAGGAGAAGCGGGCCGTAGCGGTGAACGCGCCGCTTCCAGCGGGGGCGGCGGCGCGATTGGGCAAAGGCCGGATCGTTTCTTTTGCCGTGTCGGCGGATGGCGCCCGGCTGGCGGTGGCCAGCATGGCGGGGGTCTATTTGTATGACGCCGGTTCGTTTGATTTGTTGGCGGCCTGGCCGTGGAGTGCGGTAGACGCCCTGAGCTTTCGCCCCGATGGACGCCGGCTGGTGGGGGTGCAGAAGACCGACGCGAATCGCCGGCAGTTGATGGAGTGGGAGGTGGATACGGGGCAGATCGTGCACCAATGGCAGCTTGACGGTGTCCTGGATTCTGCTGAAGTGCGCTGGCCGGATGGCGAACATGCGGTCGTATTGGTAGAGCAGTATCGCAGACTGTGTATTCCGCGATATGGGCAAACCGGGGGAGAGTGTGATTCGGCGCCGGGCGAATGGAATGCTCAACTGGTCGAGATGTCGTCTGGGTTGGGCCGGCGGGTGGCTTTTCTGCAAGATTATATGAGCAGTATGACGTTGAAGCCGGACGGCTCAGAGGTGGCCATGTCGCTGGACGATCGGTCGCTGCGTTGGGATGCGACGCACGATCTGGAGTTGGGCCGTACGGAGTGGGGACGGGTGGCCTATGCCCCCGACGGGCGGACGCTGGCGGTGGGTTCCTTGAATGTGCTTCATCTGTGGGATTTGAACAGCGGTGAGCAGCGGAGCCTGCACGATTTACGCGGCCAAACCTGGATCGAGCCGGCCTTCCGCGGAGACGGGGCGCTGCTGGCCGGGTCTTCGGATCGCAGTGTGGTGGTGTGGGATTTTGCCACAGGAACTGTACGTGGGCGTTGGCAGTGTGAGACGGATATCCACGGACTGCGGTGGGGGAACGGTGAGACGTTGTTTGTATGGGCCGGAGAACAGATCGAGGCCTGGGAGGTGGGCAGCCAGCGCCGGCTGCGGGTGTTAACGGAACACTTTGGCTATCAGGGGCAGCTGGCCTGGGCCCCCGACGGTGACACATTGGCGACTGCCACCAACCTGTTTCAGAGAGGCGGGACATTGTTGTTGTGGGATGTGGCCGGTAATTTATTGAAACGTTTTGACGATCCACGGGGGATTGAGGGATTGAGTTGGGCGCCGGATGGGGAACAACTGGTGGTGTGCTCCGGCGGCGACCAGTTGTTGTGGGTTGATGCGGCGCGCTGGAGCGAACGAAAGCGGATCAAGGTGGAAGGAGGAACCGTCCGTAGCGTGGCCTGGTCGCCCGACGGCGGACAAATTGCGTTGGGGTTAAATGACCGCCAGGTGCGGGTGTTGGATGCGCTTTCGGGCGAAGAACGCTGGAACGCATCTGTCCTGCCAGAGTGGCGTGCCAGTCTGGAATTTCCCCAGAACCCGGTGATCAGCCTGGCCTGGTCGGCGGACGGTAAACGGCTGGCGGCGGGGATGTGGGATGGCCCGGTTTTTGTGTGGCAGGCGGCCAGCGGCGAGCAGAGTGCCGTGCTTGAGCATACCCTCACGCCGTATTCCTATTTTAATTCGGCGCGGGGGTTGAACTGGCGTACAGATGGGCGGCTGGCGGCCGGATTTAACAGCGGCTTGATCTGGCCGGCCGAGCCGGTGGCGGTGGTGTGGGACGTGCGCAGTCGCGAGCGGGTGACGGCGCTGTACGGCGGGGGGGAATACGTCTCTCCGGCGCTGACTCCGGGTGGCACGCTGGCGGCCGTGTGTATTGGTGGAAAGTATGGCCGCCTGGTGATGTGGAATACGGCGGATACACGGCTCGCCCGCTCAGGAGAACTGCCGGAACTGGCGTTAGCCGGGCTGAATTGCTCTCAACCTGCCTGGTCGCCGGATGGCCGCCGGCTGGCGGCGGTGATGGAAGATGGCACGGTGTGGCTGTGGAACATGGGTGAATGACGATCTTGTAACACGGATTGTACGGATTGGGGCGGATTTAACGGATCGAAACGATGTGCTTTGCAATCCGTGTTTGATCCGTGGGATCCGTGTTACTTTCTCCGGTCGAACAGGTAATATTTAAATTCGTCGAGCGGGATGACCTGGCGGCTGGTGACGTCGAAGACGGTCTGGTCGTGGGTGCAGTAATACAGTTTCATCCAGCGACCGATCGCTTTTTCGACCAGACGGACTTCTTCGGCCTGGGCTTCCAGTTTCGCGCGATGACGAGCAACGAGTTTTTTGCGGAAGTAAAAATAGGCGCCGTAGGCGAGGATGCCAATAGCGACAAAAATGAGGATGTCGGGCAGAGAATTGGTCAGGACGACCTGGTATAAAAAGAATAAAGCGACCAGCGAAGCAGCGATCACAATCCAATCCGGGTGCAGATATTCGCCGCGCCGACTTCCGCCAGAGGGTGGGGAAAAATGTTTGCTGAGGCTGCTGATTTCCTGGCGAGAGAGCTGCAAGACAGGATCATCGGGGTCGGGTTGTTGCTCTTCATGCTCTGTCCAGAGGCGTTTGTTTTTACCTTGCAGATATTGATTGGAAAGTCCCAGGATATAAAGCCGGCTGACCTTAATTACATGATCGCTTTGTCTGCATTGCGGGCAGGTGATGGCCTTATTGCGTGACATAAGGAGACTCCTAATTGTAACTGAAACCGATCATGACGATGCCCAGCGACATGGCCATCCACCAGGGGTTTACGGCGAAGGCCTGGTCGAAGTATGGGATGAGTTTAAGGACAAAGCCGGCGACCAGGAAGAGGATCCCGCCTCCTGCCAGCCACCAGTTGGTGATGTGAAAGCTGAGGTTGAGATAAACAGGCTGGCGCGGCTGGTCTTCTTTCTTGTTACGTTTCTTATCGTTGGCGGCCAGGCTTTGATTGAGCTTGCGTTCCAGGCCGGCGCGTTTCCATTGCAGCCAGAAGAGGCGGGCATAAAAGATCATGACGGCGATGACGAGGATGGTGGTGGGGTCGTTGAGACTCATGCAGGAGCTCCTTCATCGAGAGAATCGGACAGGGCGATGGCCATGCCCAACAGCGCATCGACGCCGGAAGAACTGCCCCAGGCGGCGAGAGATTGGCTGGCGAGCGAAACAGAGGGCGCGCCGGCGAGCAGGTAGTCGGCGGCATGCAGCAGGCGTTCGTCGGCCTGGCCCTGGGCGGCGGCGGCAAGCAAGCCGGCGCTGATGGCGGTGGTGCGCTCGACGGCGGCGGCGACGAGCGGGGCCTCCCAGGTTTCGGGTGAGAGGCCGGCGCGGCGGCGCAAGAGCAGCAACCCGCACAGCAGGTCGTCGCCGGAGGGGGTCAGGCCGCGGCCGAAGCCGAGGAAAGATAGCAGCAGGTCGAGGGTGGCGGGCTGGTCGGGGGTGCGCAGGGCGGCGGTGAGCTGGCGCAGGTCGGCGAGCAGGCGCCGGCTGGCGAGCGGCAGGCGGGTTTCGCCCTGCGAGTGCAGGTAAGGGGCGAACAACGGTGCAAAGCCGGCCTCGCCTTTGACCTGGAGCAACTGATCGGCGAGTTCGAACAGGTTGCGGCGCTGCTGCGGGCGCGGCAGCAGTGGGGCCGGGGGCGGGGGCGCCTGCCAGACGGCGGCTGCGGCGCTTTCGATCTTAATCTGCGCCTCGGGGAAATACAAATCTCCGCCGCGCGCCTCCAACACCCCGCCGCTCGGCAGGATGGCGAGCAGCGCCGGGGCAATGGGCTCCAGGTTGGCGGTCAGTGGGCCGGCGTAGGGCTCAAAAGAAAGGAATACGATCGTGTGGGGATCGAGCAGGGCAAACAGCCCGCGCGAGGTGGTGCCGATGAGCTTACCGGGACGCTCGCTTTGCAATTCCCGGTGGGCGCTGCAACCTATCTGGCGCAACACAAGGGTCTGCCAGCCGGAAGAGGCGGGGGGGGAATCGGGAGCGAACACGGTAGGGCGATTATACCCGAGAATCGCGGCAGATGGGGACACAGAGCAGCGTAACCCGCGGGCGAAATGGGGGTTAAGAAGGTTAGCATATTGATTTTGCGCGCACTTACTTTCTTCATCATGACAAAGCCTGTCCGTATTAACCAGATGTATGACAAATGTCGTCCCATTGTCTGACATATGATTGGCTTGACCTTGCAAAATAAATATGCATAATTAAGGGTACGCGGTGTTAAATACGGCACACTTGCGCGTCGCGGGGGAGGTAAGTGTCATAAAAAAACGAATAATTTTTAAAATCCTTGTGTAAGGGAGGTGGTGCTTCCCCAATTGGGTGATCTGCCTGAAGTGGCCTTGTGCTCTCGTTTTCGGACTTTCCTGATGTACACTTTTATCCAAGGAGTTTCGTATGGCCAAAGAAGAAAAGAAGGTCTTCGGTTATCTTCCCCAGGACGTTCCTGGGTGGGGTCCGATGCTCAGCCTTGGCTTCCAGCAAGTGCTGACCATGTTCCCGGCGACCGTTCTGGTCGCTTACCTGACCAAGTTCGATGTGGGTGTAACCCTGTTTGCTTCGGGTATCGGTACCGTCATCGCCTTGCTGGTCACCAACCGCCGCATCCCCATGTACTACGGCTCGAGCTTCAGCTACCTGGCCGTGGTCATGACTGTTATGAACCTGTATGCCAAAGACTGCTTCAACGATCCGGCGCAGTTCTATTGCCCGGCGGGCGTGCGCGTTGTCCAGGTCGGTATCCTGGGCACCGGTTTGCTCAACATCCTGCTTGGCCTGTTGATTATGCGTGTTGGTAAAGCCAATCTGGATAAGGTGTTGCCTCCCATCATCACCGGTTCGATGGCTTCGGTTATCGGTATTGCCCTGGCCGGCGCTGCGCTGAACTCGGCGCGCGGCGGCGCTGCGGACCTGCCCAATGCCGGTGCGCACTGGACGGTGGCCTTCATCACCCTGATCGCGACCGTGGCCTTCTCGGTCTACCTGCAGGGCAAGGGCCTGATCGGCATGCTCCCCATCTTGTTGGGCGCCATCGTGGGCTACATCGTTGCCATCCCCTTCGGGCTGGTGAATTTTGACGTGGTTGCTGCGGCGGCCTGGGTGCGTATGCCCTCTGTTACCTTCCCGGCGTTTGAGGATCCCAATGCCTGGGGGGTGATGATCAGCGTGGCGCTGATCGCCATCGCCACCATTCCGGAAAGCACGGCGCACCTGTACCAGATGAGCCTGTACATCGACGCCCTGGCGGCCGAGATGGGCCGCAAGCCGGTTGAGATCAAGAACCTGATCGGCCTCAACCTGATTGCGGACGGTGCGGATGACATGGTCAACGGTCTGTTGGGCGGCTGCTCGGGCACCAACTACGGCGAGAACAATTCGCTGATGGCCATCACCCGCAACTACTCGAGCGCAGTGTTGATGGCTGCCGGTGGCATCGCCATCATCCTGGGCTTCATCGGCAAGCTGGCGGCGTTGGTCAACACCATCCCGACGGCGGTCACCGGCGGTCTGTCGATCTACCTGTTCGGCGTGATCGGTATGCAAGGGTATGCGCTGATCCAGTCGGAGAAGGTCAACCTGTTCGAGCCTCGCCAACTGGCGATCGGTTCTAGCATCCTGGTGCTGGGCATCGGCGGCAACCTGGGCCTGCCGAACGGCATGTTCCCCTTCCCCATCCCGGTGCTGTTCCCCAATGGTATCCCGGCGATCGTCTTCGCGGCCATCGTGGGTATCCTGATGAACCTGCTCTTCCTGGCGCTGCCTCCTTCCATGTTTGGCGTGAAGGAACGCGAGAACATCAACCTGTAATTGCAGTTTATTGGTCAGGGGCGGGGGTGCCTCCCGCCCCTGGCGCTTCTCTGCTGCCGGCGTCATTCAGGTTGGCGAGGAGCAATAAACAATCGTACGGCACAAGATGACCTGGACTTCAAAAATTTTGCAAAAAAGGATGTGAAATTCTATGATTACCGCGCATCCAGTTCTTCCGGAATTCGACTATATCAAGCCCTCCGGCCTCAAGGAAGCGAGCCAGTTTTTGGCGGAGCATGCCGGCGAGGCGCGCGTTTTCATGGGCGCCACGGACACGATCGTCCGTATGCGGGACGGCTTTTGGAAAGACAAATATCTGGTGGATGTGAAACAATTAGAAGGGATGAATGTGATCCGCTTTGACCCCGCCAGCGGGCTGGAAATTGGCGCCGCCGCGAGCATGAACAAGGTGATCGCTTCTCCCGAAGTGCAGCAGTACTACCCGCTGCTGGCTCAGGCGGGCGAGTCGGTGGCCAGCTACCAGCTGCGCAGCCGGGCGACGATTGCGGGCAATATCTGCAACGCCTCCCCTGCCGGCGATACGATCGGTTCGTGCCTGGCCTACGGCGGCTCGCTGCGGGTGCACGGCGTGGACGGGTTCCGCGTCGAGCCGCTGGCGACCTTCTTCAAGGCGCCGGGCAAGACGGCGCTCAAACCGGGCGACATCGTCACGGCGGTGCTCTTACCGCTGCCGCCCAAAGATCACGTCGGCAAATACCTCAAGCTGGGGCGCAACAAGGTCGGCGATCTGGCGATCGTGGGCGTGACGGTGCTGGCTTATCCGGATGCGAGCGTGGCTTCGGGTTATCGCTTCCGCATCGCGCTGGCTTCGGTGGCGGCGACGCCGGTGATGCCCGAGAAGGCAGCCGCCATCCTGGCGGAGAAGGCGATCAGCGAGGCGACGATCGATGAGGCTGCCGACGCGGCGATGGATTCGGTCAAGCCGATCGACGATGTACGTGGCACCGCTCGCTATCGCAAGCTGATGGTGCGCAATCTGACCCGCCGTGGGATCGCCATGGTGTGGGCCGGGTTGAAGAAATAGCGGATTGCGGTTATCCGGTAAATTGGAGGAAGAAACATGTCTCTACATCGAATTACGGTAACGATCAACGGCATGGCGGAAATCGTGGACGTACCCGCCAACATGACGTTGTTGCAGATGCTGCGTGAAAAGCTGGCCTTGACCGGCACCAAGAACGGCTGCGCCTCGGGTGAGTGTGGGGCCTGCACGGTGATCATGAACGGCGATGCGGTGAACAGCTGCATGGTGTTGGCGCCCGAATGCGATGGCGCCGAGATCACCACGATCGAGGGCCTGGCGAAAGACGGTCAGCTGGACGTTTTGCAGAAGAAGATCATCGAATACGGCGGCGTGCAGTGCGGTTTCTGCACCCCCGGTATGTTGATGAGCGCCAAGGCGCTGCTGAATCGCAACCCGCACCCGACCGAGAAGCAGATCCGCGAGGCGTTGTCGGGCAACCTGTGCCGCTGCACGGGCTACGTTCGTATTGTCGAGGCCGTCAAGGCCGCGTCTGAAGCATAACAGGAGGCGGAGATGGCTAAGGTAAAGTTTAGCGAGAAGAAGGAAAGTCCTGTCGGTAAGAATATGCTGCGCAATGACGTGTTCGAGAAAGTTCTCGGCGCGGCGCAGTATTGCGATGACATTCAGTTTGGGCCGGGTCTGCTGCACGCCCGCGTCAAGCGCAGCCCCTACCCGCATGCGCTGATCAAGCGCATCGACGTGAGCAAGGCGCGCGCCCTGCCGGGCGTCAAAGTGGTCGTCACCGGCGAAGATTTCCCCGGGCGAATGGGCATTTATCTGAAAGACCGCACCATCTTTGCCTGCGACCGGGTGCGCTTTGTGGGCGAGCCGGTGGCCGGTGTGGCTGCCACGACGGAAGAGATCGCCGAGAAGGCGCTGGATCTGATCGAGGTGGACTACGAGGAACTGCCGGCGGTGTTCGATCCGGTATACGGGGCGTCGCCCGAAGCGCCGCTGCTGCACCCGGATTTGGGGTCGTACGAACGACCGAACTTCATCTTCCCGGTAGCGGGTACGAACATCTCCAACCAGTTCAAGATCCGCAAGGGCAGCACGGATGCGGCCTGGGAAAAATGCGCGGCGATCATCGAGAAGACCTTCCGCGTCCCGCACATCCAGCACGTGCCGATTGAACCGCACGTGGCGGTGGCCCGCTGGGATGAGAACGGCAAGCTGACGGTGTGGGCTTCGTCGCAGTCGCCGTTTGCTCAGCGCAACATCCTGGCCAAAGTCTTTAACATGTCCGAGAGCGACGTGCGCATCATCGCTCCCTTCGTCGGCGGTGGTTTTGGCTGCAAAGCCGGTGTCACCATGGAAGCACTGCCGGTGGCGCTTGCCTCGAAGGTGCGCGGGCACCCGGTCAAGTTCTTGCTCACCCGTGAAGAAGAATTCGTGACCAACTTTGTGCGCCAGGGTCTGGTGGCCAAGGTCAAGGTCGGTTGTGACGCAGAAGGGCGGTTGCTGGCGCTCGAGAACACCCTGTATTGGGACGGTGGCGCTTCCACCGAATATGGTACCAACGTGACCCGCGCCGGCGGCTACAGCGGCACCGGGCCGTACGACGTGCCGAACGTCAAAGTGGACAGCATCTGCGTCTACACCAACCACCCGATCGGTGGGGCCTACCGCGGGTTTGGTATGTCGGAACTGCATACCGGCCTCAACCAGGCGATGGACATGCTGGCCGAGAAGATCGGCATGGACCGGGCCGAATTCCTGAAGTTGAACTGCGTGCAGGGCGGCGATATCCTGGGTACGGGCATGACCATGCACGAGACCGGGCTGCGCAAGTGCATCGAAGAAGCTGCGGTGGCGATTGGCTGGGGTGAGAAACCCGCTCCGAGCGCCCCCAACAAGCGGCGCGGCAAGGGTATCGCCATCATGTGGAAGGCTCCGGCCATGCCGGCCAACGCCGGTTCGAGCGCCACGGTCAAATTGAACGAAGACGGTACGGTGCTGCTGGCGCTGGGTGGGCAGGAAATCGGCCAGGGTACGTTTACCGCCATGGCGCAGATCGCGGCCGAGTCGTTGGGCGTGCCCTACGACAAGGTGCGCATCGCCGGCCCGATCGACACACTGTACAGCCCGTACGAGTGGCAGACCGTCGCCAGCCGCCTGACCTGGAGCATGGGCAACGCCGTGCGCAATGCGGCGTTGGATGCCCGCAAGAAGATCATCGACATGGTGGCCGAGGCCTGGAATGAGGCCCCCGAAGACCTGGACATCCGCGACGGTTACGTGGTTTCCTACAAGACCGAAGAGTCGATTTCACTCAAGAATATCGTCATCTACGGGATCTCCAAGCCGAACGACCAGGGCTGGATTGGCGGCCCGGTGGTCGGGTCGGGCAAGTTTATGCCCACCTACGTGACCGGCCTGGACGCAGAGACCGGCCAGGGCCCGCGGGCGGTGGTGCATTACACCACCGGCTGCCAGGCGCTGGAGATCGAGGTCGACATGGAAACCGGCACGCTGGATATCCTCAAGGCGGTTTCGGCTTTCGACGTCGGCAAGGCGATCAACCCGGATCTGGTCAAAGCGCAGATCGAAGGCGGTTTCGTTCAGGGTCTGAGCTCGGCCATGTACGAAGAGATCAAGCTGCGCCAGGGCATCACCCAGAACCCCAGTTTTGTGGACTATCGTATTGCCACCAGCGCGGATGTGCCGTCTCAGATCGAGAGCATCATCCTCGAAGTCCCGCAGGACGACGGACCGTTTGGCGCTCGTGGGATCGGCGAGCACCCGATGGTACCCACCATTGCGGCGTTGGCGAATGCTATTTATGACGCAGTCGGCATCCGTCCTTCGGCCCCGCCCTATTCCGCCGAACGCATTTTCCTGGAAATGGTGGATGCGGGTATCGTAAAGTAGGCCTGCCTGTTGTTTGTTGAGTGGATGGGCGCTGGCGTGGCGTGTGGCAAGAGCTGTACGTCCGGGCGCCCATTTTTTGCCGATATTTTTTTGTGAGGAGATAACCATGAGTGGTGCGTATGATCTGATTGTACGAGGCGCTGCGTTGCGCGGCCAGCCGGGGAAGTTGTTCGATATTGCGATTACAGGTGGCAAGATTGCGGCCATTGAGCCGAAGATTGCGGCGAGCGCGGCCAAAGAATTGCAGGCGGACGGCAACCTGGTGACCGAGTCGTTTGTCAACACGCATCTGCATCTGTGCAAGGTGTACACGCTGCAAATGATGGACGAGGATGCGCTGAAAGATTACCACGGCGCCGATATGGGCAAGGCGATGACTGCCATTGAACTGGCGGCGCGGGTCAAGGATAACTACGACGAAAGCTGGATCATCCAGAACGTGCGCCGGGCATTGGTGCAGGCGGCGCGCTTCGGCTGCACCCACATCCGGGCGTTTGCCGATGTGGACAGCAAGGCGCGTCTGGAAGGCGTCAAGGCCCTGATCCGGGCGCGCGAAGAGTTCAAGGGCATCGTCGATGTGCAGGTGGTGGCCTTTGCCCAGGATGGCATCGTGCGCGAGCCGGGAGCGACCGAATTGATGCACCAGGCCATGCAATTGGGCGCGGATGTGGCGGGCGGTATCCCCTGGATTGAATTTACCGACGCCGATATCGCCGAGCACGTCAAAGTGGTGTTCGATCTGGCCGAGGAGTTCAACAAGGACGTTTCGATGCTGGTGGACGATGCCGGCGATCCTGGCCTGCGCTCGTTGGAGCTGATGGCGCTGGAGACGATCAAGCGCGGCTGGCACGGGCGCTCGCTGGCGCACCATGCCCGGGCAATGGCCCTCTATCCCACGCCGTATTTCCAGAAGGTGGCGGCGCTGTTGAAGAAGGCGCAGATGGGCGTGGTCAGCGATCCACACACCGGCCCGCTGCACGCGCGCGTGCGCGAACTGTTGCAGGAGAAGGTGCTGGTTTGCCTCGGGCAGGACGACATCTCGGACGCTTACTACCCGTTCGGGCGCAACAACATGATGGAAGTGGCCTTCTTGAACGCCCATCTGTTGTGGTTCACCACCACGCCCGATATCGAAACGTTGTACGATATGGTCACAACGCGGGCGGCGCAGGCGATTGGCCTCAAGGACTTTGAAGTCAAGGTCGGTGCGCCGGCCAACCTGGTGGTGTTGAGCGAGAAGAACGTGGTGGAGGTGCTGCGCAATCACGAGGCGCCGTTGTACGTGATCAGCCACGGAGCAGTCATCGATCAGGAAAAAGTCAAGGCCATGGCGGCCGGTTAATGTTTTGTGGGTAGAACATGGGGCGCAGAGCGCCCCATGTTTGCCCACGGAGTTTTGCAGGATGTGACCCTGAGCCGGTTGGGCGCAGGACGAGAAAGGTAGAACGAATGGAAACCCCGGAGTTGATCAAAGTTCATTTTACGGTTAATGGTATTGCAGTGGACGCCGAGGTTGATCCAAAGAGCACTCTGTTGCGCTTCCTGCGCGACAAGATGGGCCTGATGGGCACCAAGGATGGCTGTTCGAGCGGGCATTGTGGAGCCTGCATGGTCATTATCGACGGTCGTGCCCAGCGCGCCTGCCTGGTGAAGATGAGCCGGGCCAACGGTACGGTGGTGGAGACGGTCGAAGGGCTGGCAAAGGACGGCGAACTGCATCCCTTGCAGCAGGCGTTTATCGAGAAGGGTGCGGTGCAGTGCGGTTTTTGTACGCCGGGGATGCTGATGACCAGCAAGGCGCTGTTGATGAGCAATCCGCATCCCAGCGCCGAGGAGATCAAACAGGCCTTTACGACCAATCGCAATATTTGCCGCTGTACCGGGTACGTCAAGATCGTTGAGGCGGTGCAGCTGGCGGCGGAACGGATGGCCGGAACGGCGCCGGCGGCGGAGCCGCTGGCGGGTGGGGCCGCCGCGGCCGGCAACCCGCTGAGCTGTTCGCCAGAACCGGCGCCGGCCAACCCGATGCACGAGACGGTGGCGCGCCGTATGGTGAGCGGAACCCAGGTGTACGGCGACGACATCCTGCTGGAGGGTATGCTGCACGGTAAGATGCTGTGGGCAGCGCACCCATCGGCAAAGATTTTGAGCGTGGATACCGCTGAAGCCGAGGCCATGCCCGGCGTGGCGACGGTGGTGACGGCGGGCGATATTCGCGGCAAGAACCAGGCGGGCATTGTCATCCGTGACCAGCCCGCAATTGCCGCCGAGCGGGTCAAGTATATTGGCGACGCGCTGGCGGCGGTGTTTGCCGATACGGTCGAGGCGGCCGAAGCCGCGGTGCAGAAGATTAAGGTGGAATACGAAATTTTGCCGGGGGTTTTCTCCCCTGAAGAGGCAGCCAAACCGGACGCCCCCAAAGTGCACGAGAAGGGCAATTTGCTGCACAGCGCCAACATCTACCGCGGCGACGTGGAAGAAGCCTTTAAAAAATGTGCGGTGGTGGTGGAGAACCATTACACCACGCCGTTTATCGAACACGGTTTTATGGAGCCCGAGTCCGGGATTGCTTATCCCGACAACGACGGCGGGGTAACGCTGAAACTGGGCACCCAGTGCGCATTTGACGACCGCACCCAGCTTTCTGAGATCCTGGCCATGCCGGAGGAGAAAATCCGCGTCATCCAGATCATGCCGGGTGGGGCGTTTGGCGCCAAAGAAGACATGATCATCCAGCAGTACCTGGCGCTGGGGGCGCTCAAGACGCAGCGTCCGGTGAAGATGGTGCTGACCCGCGAGGAGTCGCTGCGGGTGCACGTCAAGCGCCATCCGGCCAAGATGTATTACAAGACCGGCGCCGATAAAGACGGACGGGTGCTGGCGATCGAGGCGCGCATCCTGTTGGATACCGGGGCGTATTGCTCGCTGGGCCTGGACATCCTGGAGAACACGGTGGTGTTTGGCGCCGGGCCGTACTACGTGCCGAACCTCAAGCTCGAAGGGTTGTCGTACTACACCAACAACGTGCCGGCCGGGGCGATGCGCGGCTTTGGCGTCAACCAGGTGGCCTTTGCGCTCGAGCAGCAGATGGACATGATGGCGCGAGCGTTGCACATCGATCCCTTCCAGTTCCGCCTGACCAACGCCCTGGATGTGGGCCTGCCCACCGCCGCCGACCACGTGCTGGAAGAAGGAGTGGTCTCGATCAAAGAAACGATCCAGTCGGCCTGGGACGAGTTCAAGCGCACCCAACTGCCGGCGCCGCGCCCGGGCAAGAAACTGGGGGTGGGGGTGGCTTCGGCGGTGAAGAACATCGGCTTTGGTCACGCCATCCCAGAAAGCGCCGGGGCGACGGTGGAACTGAGCGCCGATGGCAGTGTGGTGCTCAAGCACAGCCAGCATGAGTACGGGCAGGGGGCGCAGATGGGTATCCTGCGCCTGGTGTCGGATGAATTGGGTATTCCGCCGGAACGCATCACGGCCATTGGCCCAGATACGGCCCTGACCCCGCCGACCGGCCCGACCACCGCCTCGCGCCAGACCTTCCTGACCGGAAATGCGGTGGTGATGGCCTGCCGGGCTTTGAAAGACCAGTTGTTTGGCCACGCCGCCGAGGTGTTGGGCGCCCCGCCCGAGAAGCTGCGTTTTGAAGGCGATTGCATCGTGGCCGATGAGAACGGCGAGCGCATGCCCATTAAGCGCCTGGGCGAGCATTTTGTCGTCGAACGGCGTTACGTACCGCCGACGACGGATCAGATGCACGAGCACGGTGAGCCCAGCCGGTACGGCAAGCCGGACTTCCGTTCGCGGGTCACCCATTGGTGTTATGCGTATAATACCCAGGTGGCGATCGTGGAAGTGGACGAAACGAGCGGTGAAGTGCAGGTGCTGAAGGTCCTTTCGGCCAACGATGTGGGCAAGGTGCTCAACCGCCAGGCGGTGGAGGCGCAGATCCACGGCGGGGTGATGATGGGGGTTGGGTTTGCCCTTTCCGAACATTTCCTGGTGGAAAAAGGGATCAATCTGACCAACACGCTGCTCAAGGTGCGTCTGCCAACCGCCAACATGACGCCGGACATCGTGCCGGTTATTCTGGAAGTGCCGCACCCGTTTGGGCCGCAGGGCGCCAAGGGGTTTGCGGAGGCGCCTTCGCTGGCGACCGCTCCGGCGATCGTCAATGCGATTTATGATGCCTTGGGGGTCCGGATATTCGATTTGCCTGCCGATAAAGAGCAGGTGTTAGCTGCGATCAAAAAAGGAGGTGAGGCGTAAGCGAAGAAATTCGTCGGCTTATCTGCATACTAGCCTGCCCCGACCTGGTTGGGGCCATCGATTTACCTGATTCGTTTTTTCTTGGAAAGAAGGAGAAAGAGAACTATGAAGAAGCTGGTAAGCATTATCGTTCTGGTTGTCTTCCTGGCCGGCATGTTGGCAAGCTGCGCCCCGGCGGCGACGCCGGCGCCTGCCGCTGCTCCGGCGGAGAAGGCCAAGACGAAAGTCTTTGGCGCTTATGCAACCCCGATTGAAGAGCCCTGGGACGGCGTGATCCACCAGGCGCTGAATAAGATGAAGGAAGCGGGCAAGATCGATTACGAGTACACCGAGAACATCGGCTACTCGGGCGATATGGAGCGTGTGCTGCGCGAAGTGGCGACGCAGAAGAAGCCCAACGTCATCTTCGGCGATGCTTTCGGCAATGAAGAGGCCGTGCGCCGTGTGGCGGCCGAATTCCCGGAGATTGCCTTTGTGTTTGGCTCGGGTCTTGGCCCCTCTGAACCCAATCTTTCCGTTTTCGACAACTGGATCCACGAACCGGCTTACCTGTGCGGTATGCTGGCGGCCGGGATGTCCAAGAAGAACACCATCGGTGTGGTGGGCGGTTACCCGGTTCCGGAAGTCAATCGCCTGGTCAACGCCTTCGTGCGCGGCGCCAAGGAAGTCAACCCGGATGTGAAAGTGCTGGTGACCTTCATCAACAGCTGGTTCGATCCTGCGGCGGCCAAGGAAGCGGCGTTGGCGCAGATCGATTCGGGCGCCGATGTGCTGTACGCCGAGCGCTTTGGGGTGATCGAAGCGGCCAAGGAAAAGGGCCTGTTTGCCTTCGGCAACATGAGCGATCAGAACGAACTGGCGGCGGATCTGGTGATCAGCGGGCCGGTGTGGAATATGACCCCCACGGTTGAGTACGTGGTCAAGCAGGTCGAAGCCAAGTCTTACACGGCGGTCGATCTCAAAGACTTCAGCATGATGGGCAAGGGCGGCGCTTCGCTGGCCCCGTTCCACAATACCGAGAGCAAACTGCCGGCGGATCTGGTCAAGAAGGTGAAAGACAAGGAAGAACAGATCAAGAAGGGCTTGTTCCGCGTGGACGTGGACGAGGCCCAGCCGCAAGCGGTGAATTAAGCAGTTATGTCCTGGTGGGGCGATCTGGGTACCCGGTCGCCCCACCGGTGGCGCCCTGTTATTGGTTACGCCTGAGAGGGGACAGGCGGCGAGAGTGAGGTCTGGTTATGGCATATGCAGTTGAGATGCGGGGCATTACCAAGCGGTTTGGCCCCCTGGTAGCCAACAAGAATGTCGAGCTACAACTCGCGAAGGGAGAAGTGCGCGCCCTGTTGGGTGAAAACGGTGCGGGTAAAACCACGTTGATGCGCATCCTCTACGGGTTGTACACTGCGGATGAGGGCCAGATTTTTGTGGATGGCAAAGAGGCGCATATCCGGTCGCCCAAGGACGCCATCCAGTTGGGGATTGGCATGGTCACCCAGCACTTTACCCTGGTACCCACGCTGTCTGTGGCGGAAAATGTGGTCTTGGGCTATACGGATGGGTTTACCCTGTCGCCGGCGGAGATCGAACGCAAGGTGGCGGCAGCCGCCGATCGTTTTGGCATCGAAGTAAAGCCCGGGGCCCTGGTGCGGCATCTTTCGGTGGGCGAGCGCCAGCGGGTGGAAATCCTCAAATCGTTGTATCGGAACGCGCACATCCTGATCTTAGACGAGCCGACCGCGGTTCTGGTGCCGCAGGAAGTGGATGTGTTGTTCGAGACGCTGACGCGCCTGCGCAACGATGGCATGTCGTTGATCTTCATCAGCCACAAGCTGTACGAGGTGATGACGATTTGCGACCGGGTGAGCGTACTGCGCGACGGTGAGATGATGGGTACGGTGGAGAAGGCCAACACCACGCAGACCGAACTGGCGCGCATGATGGTTGGACGTGAGACGTTCGGCGTCACCCGCCAGGGCGAGCGGCCGCAAGGCGACGCCCTGTTGCAGGTGGAAGGGGTGTCGGCGAAGGATAAGAAGGGGCTGCCGGCGCTGCGCAATATCAGCATGACGGTGCACGCCGGGGAGATTTTGGGGATTGCGGGTGTGTCTGGCAACGGGCAGGCCGAACTGGCGCAGGTGCTGGCGGGGACACTCAAGCCGACTCAGGGCCGGATTCTGGTGGGCGATTGCGACCTGACCTACGCCTCACCGGCTGAATGCAGCGCGGCGCAGGTGGGGCGCATCCCCGAAGACCGCCACGCCGGGGTGGTGGGGGAACTGAGCGTGGCCGATAACCTGGCGTTAGAGCACCTGGATGAATTTGTTCAGCGCGGTTTGCTGGACCGAGCGGCGATTCTGGCGAATGCCGAACGCCTGATCAAAGAATTTCAAATCAAGGCCTCGCCGCTGGATCGCATTCGCACGCTTTCGGGCGGCAACATGCAGAAGGTGTTGCTGGCGCGTGCGTTATCGCACAATCCGCGGGTGATCATTGCCCCGCAGCCGACGCGCGGTCTGGACGTGGGGGCGACGGATTACGTACGCTCACGGCTGCTGGAGCAGCGCGATCGCGGCGCGGCGGTTTTGCTGATTTCTGAGGATCTGGACGAGATTATGGCGCTGTCGGACCGGATTGCGGTGATTTATGAGGGTGAGATCGTAGGAATTGTCTCGGCCAGGGAGGCCACCGCCGAACAGCTCGGTTTGTGGATGTCTGGGGCGCGGGAGGTGAGCCATGCTTAAATTCGAAAAACGTCCGGCACCGATGTGGGCGCGCCCGCTGGTGCCGGTGATCTCGGTGGTGATTACATTTATCATTACGTCAATCCTGATCCTGTGGAACGGTTCCAATCCGTTCTCGGCCTATTATTACTTTTTGATCGAACCACTTTCCAGCCAGGTCAGCGCCATTGAGGTGCTGGTCAAGTCGACCCCGCTGCTGTTGACCGGGATTGCGGTGACGTTCGCCTTTTCGGCGGGGTACTGGAACATTGGCGCCGAGGGGCAACTGCTGGCGGGGGCGATTGCCGCCGCCGGGCTGGGCATGGCGCTGGGCGACCTGCCGGCGGTGCTGGCCATCCCGCTGATGCTGATCGGCGGCTTTCTGGCGGGGATGGCCTGGGCGTTGATCCCGGCCCTGTTGAAGGTCAAGCTAGCGGTGGATGAGGTGGTGACCACGCTGTTGATGAATACGATCATCCTGTTCTTCATCAGCTTTTTGTTGAACGGCGTATGGCGTGATCCCGTGTCGGGCTGGCCGCAGTCGCCGCAGATTGCCGCGGCGACGGTGTTCTTCAAGCTGGTGCCGCGCTCGCGCCTGCACGTGGGCTTTCTGGTGGCGCTGATCGCGATTGCCGTGGTATGGCTGGTGTTGACGCGCACGGCGCTGGGGCTGCGGATGCGCGCCGTTGGGTTGGGCCGTGAGGCCGCCCAATTCGCCGGGATCAAGGTGGACCGCACGATGTTGATTGCGGCGCTGGTCAGCGGCGGCATCGCCGGGCTGGCGGGGGTGGGCGAGGTGGCCGGTATCCACTATCACCTGACCGATGCGATCAGCCCTGGCTACGGCTACACCGGGATCATTGCCGCCACGCTGGGCGGGTTGAACCCGTGGGGGGTCGGGCTGGCGGCGTTGTTCATCGGCCTGATCGACACCGGGGCGCAGACGGTCAGCCGGGCGTTGAGTATTCCCATCTACCTGGGTAATGTGGTGCAGGCCACGCTGCTGCTGGTGACGTTGAGCATGCTGATCCTGCAAAATTACCGGATAAAGAGGTCCTGATGGAACTGGAACTGTTTATTGTCGGATTGTTAGCCGCCACGCTGCGGGTGGCGACCCCGCTCATCTTTGGCACGTTGGGCGAGTTGTTTGCCGAGCGCTCGGGGGTGCTCAACCTGGGGATCGAAGGCACGCTGTTCCTGGGGGCGTTCCTGGGTTTCACCGTGGCGCAGAAGACCGGTTCGTTGTGGCTGGGGCTGCTCGCGGCGGTGCTTGGGGGGATGTTGGCCGGGTTGTTAATGTCGCTGCTGGCGGTGCGATTGGGCGTCAACCAGCACGTTTCGGGGTTGGGCATCACCCTGCTGCTGACCGGTTTCTCGTTGTTCGCTTTCCGCGTCATCTTCGGCGAGAACCGCATCCCGCCCAAAATTGTGCCGTTTGAGCAGTTGTCGCCGTTTGGCGATGTCCCCATCCTGGGGCCGATCTTCGAGCAATATGCGCTGACCTATATTGCCATTTTGTTGATCCCGGTGGTGTGGTGGGTGGTGTACCGCACCAGCTTCGGGTTGCAGATGCGCGCCGTGGGCGAGAACCCCGAGGCGGCCGACGCCGCCGGGTTGAACGTCTACCGTGTCCGCTCGATTGCGCTGGCGATTGGCGGTGGGTTGATGGCGGCCGGCGGGGCGTTCCTCTCGCTGGCGCAGTTGGGCTCGTTTACTTTCGGCATCATCAACGGCCGCGGCTGGGTGTGTATTGCTTTGATCATCTTTGGCAACTGGCAGCCGGTCAAGGTGTTGTGGGGCTCGCTGTTGTTCGGGCTGGTGTTTGCCCTGCAACTGCGTTTGCAGAGCACGGGTATCAAACTGCCGTACGAGTTGTTCCTGGCGCTGCCGTATCTGGTGACGATTCTGGCGCTGACGCTGGCCGGGCGCAACGCCTCGGGCCCGGCGGCGGTGCTGAAGCCGTACCGGCGCGAGTAAGCGTTCAATTGAAAGTTTGCGGTGACGAGGACTGCCCGGAAGATCGGGCAGTCCTTTTGTTTTTATGGCGCTTTGCCCCGGCAGGGCGGCATGGGTGAGGGGGGCGATCTGAAGCCGGGGTGGGGCAGACCGGCTAAAGGCTTAACGCAAAGACGCCAGGGCGCAGCGATGCAGTGGTTTGAAGGATGGAGCGGGCCGGGCTCCTTTCTGGAACAAAAAATGGCTGGATGGCGGGAGGCAAACGGGGCAGAGGAACGGGGAAAAAGCACGAAAAGGGAAGTGATCAATGGCGGTTTTTGAGGGGGGAGGTGGCATGACATATGGTGCGGGTTGTATGACAATTGACGGGCGAAAAATATTGCGAATGGCCCTGGAAATGATTGGGGTGCGAGAGTATGCTAATAGGGTAATAATCATTCCCCAATCTCTATTTGCGTTCAGAGGAGCGATTTATGGAGTCCGGTGAAATTAAACCGCAGGCGGCAACTGAACCCACTCACGAAAGCATGCTCGAAGAAATTAAACAATATCGCAAAAAAATTGAGTTAGCGGGTGGTCAGGATCGTATCGATGCCCAACGGAAAAAGGGCAAGCAAACGGCGCGCGAGCGCGTATATCAACTGCTCGATGAGGGTAGTTTCCAGGAAATCGATCAGTATATTACCCATCGCCACACCGATTTTGGCATGGATCAGCAGCGCTTCCTGGGCGACAGCGTGGTGACCGGTTTTGGCACCATCAATGGCCGCCGGGTGTGCGTTTTCTCGCAGGATTTCACCGTTCTGGGCGGCACGCTGGGTGAGGTGCAGGGCCAGAAGCTGATGAAGATCATGGATCTGGCGCTGGAAGCGGGCGTACCGTTGATCGGTTTGCAGGATTCGGGCGGGGCGCGCATTCAGGAAGGCGTGTACAGCCTGAATGCTTACGGCGAAGTTTTCTGGCGCAACACACAGGCCAGCGGTGTCATCCCGCAGATCAGCGTCATGCTTGGGCCGTGCGCAGGCGGTGCCGTATACTCGCCGGCGCTGACCGATTTTGTCGTCATGACCAAAAACACCAGCCACATGTTCATCACCGGGCCGGAAGTAATCAAGACGGTAACGGATGAGGTCGTGGATCTGGAGACGTTGGGCGGCGCGATGAACCACTCGTCGTTGAGCGGTGTGGCGCATCTGGTGGGCGATAACGAACAGCACACGCTGGAACTGGTGCGCAAGCTGGTGGGCTATCTGCCCTCGAACAATGCCGAACCCGCCCCGGCGGTCACCCCGACCGACGATCCGTGGCGCATGGATCCGGCTTTGAACACGGTGGTTCCGGTTGATCCCAACGAACCGTACGACATGCACGACGTGATCTCTCGGGTGGTTGACGTCGACAGTTTCTTTGAACTGCACGCCAATTTTGCCCAGAACGCCATCGTGGGCCTGGCCCGCCTGCACGGGCAGGTGGTGGGTATCGTTGCCCAACAGCCGGCGGTGATGGCTGGCGCGATCGATATCAATGCTTCGGATAAGATTGCCCGCTTTGTGCGTTTCTGCGATGCGTTCAATATTCCATTGGTAACCTTTGTCGATTCACCTGGTTTCCTGCCCGGCGTTTCGCAGGAGCACAATGGCATCATTCGCCACGGGGCCAAGATTGTGTATGCCTTCTCGGAAGCGACGGTGCCGCTGATTTCGGTGGTGACCCGCAAGGGGTACGGTGGGGCGTACATTGTAATGAGCAGCAAGTGTATCCATGCTGACCTGGCCTTTGCCTGGCCGACGACCGAAATTGCGGTCATGGGTGCCAGCGGGGCGGTCAACATTCTGTACGGCAAGCAATTGAAGGGCAAGGAAAACGAGGCCGAAGAGCGCGCTCGCCTGGTGCGTGAGTACCGGGATAAGTTCGCCAATCCCTATCAGGCGGCGATGAACGGTTTCGTCGATGACGTGCTCATTCCTGAAGAGACTCGCCCGCGTTTGATCGCCGGTCTGGATCTGCTGCGTGACAAGCAATTGCAGCGCCGGCCGCGCAAGCACGGTACGATGCCGCTCTAAACCAGACACACAGGAGGTGTGCTTTGAGTAGTCCGATCTCACAAGGTCTGGTAGTTAGTTTCTGGGGTTTGCTGTTGACGTTCACGGCCATCGGGCTGCTTTCGCTGATCCTGGTCGGTACCGATCGTCTGTTCCGCTCCAAACCGGGCGGCGATGAAGAAGGAGAGGAAGCGGAAGGCGGCGAGCAGGGTGAGGCCCTGGCTGTTGCCGAAGAAGAGGCCGGTGACGATGAAGCGGTGGTGGTGGCGATCGCTGCTGCCTTACAGGCAGTGCAAACCCGGCGCGGCGTGTTGGGTACGGCGTTGGAAGCCGGGCCGGGAGCCTGGTGGTTTGCCAACCGCTATACACAAAAGTAGAAGAGATGACGTTCTTCAGCGAAGGAGAATTTTGTGATTATGGCAGATAAACGTGTGGTGAAAGTAACGGTTGACGGCAAGGCGTATGATGTGGCGTTTGAAGATCTGAGCGCCTCGCCGATGAGTGTGACGGTGAATGGCAAGGTGTATACCGTGGAAGTCGAACAGCCTGCGGCGGCTCCGGTGCAGGTTGTGGCTGCCAAACCGGCGGCGCCCGCCCCGGTGGCAACGGCTGCCCCTAAACCGGCCCCCGTCGCCCCGGTAGCCCCGCCCCCCGCTCCGGTTGCGGGTGAGGGTTTCCAGATCGTGGCCCCCATGCCCGGCAAGATCGTGAGCGTTTCTGTGCGAGTTGGGCAGTCGGTTAAATACGGCCAGGAACTGTGCGGCCTGGAAGCGATGAAAATGAAGAACGCCATTCGCGCCCCCAAAGACGGGGTGGTCAAGAGTATTCACATCACCGAAGGGCAGAAGGTTGCTCACGGAACTCCGATGATTGTTCTTGAGTGAGTCGACTATGGAATTACACCTGTCGCAACTTCTCCAGGGTTTTGCCAGTTTCAATCTGGGCATGGCGCTCATGATTGCGATTGGCGGGCTCTTGATCTACCTGGCGATCGTCTATGATTTCGAACCGGTACTGCTCCTGCCGATCGGTTTCGGGGTTATCCTGGCGAACCTGCCGTTGACCGGCATTACGGATAAAGAAGGCCTGTTGGGCATTCTTTACGAAGCCGGTATCAAAACCGAGTTGTTCCCCCTGTTGATCTTCATTGGCATCGGCGCCATGACCGATTTCGGCCCGCTGCTGGAGAACCCGCGCATGGCTTTCCTGGGCGCGGCCGGGCAGTTCGGTATCTTTGCCACATTGATGCTGGCGCTGGTGTTAGGCTTTGATCTTAACGAAGCCGCTTCGATTGGTATCATCGGGGCAATTGACGGCCCAACGGCCATCTATGTCTCGTCCAAACTGGCGCCCCATCTGCTGGGCCCGATTGCCGTGACGGCCTACAGCTACATGTCGCTGGTGCCGATCATCCAGCCGCCGGTGATGCGTCTGCTGACCACAATGGAAGAGCGCACGGTGCGTATGCCCTACAGCCAGCGCGAAGTTTCCAAGACGACGCGCGTGGTCTTCCCGATCGTGACGACGGTCTTGATCTCGTTGATTTCGCCCAAGGCTTCGCCCCTGATCGCCACCCTGATGTTTGGCAACCTGATGCGTGAATCGGGCGCGGTGGAGCGTTTGACCAAGGCCGCCGAGAACGAGATCGCGAACGTGACGACCGTGTTCCTGGGCCTGACGGTAGGCGCTACGATGACGGCGAGCACCTTTTTGCAACTGTCCACCCTGGCGATCCTGGCCATGGGGCTGCTGGCCTTCATGCTGGATACGGCGGGTGGCGTGCTGTTGGGTAAGTTGTTCTACGTATTATCTGGCAAGAAATTCAATCCGTTGATCGGTGCGGCGGGCATCAGTGCGTTCCCGATGTCGGCGCGCATCGTGCAGCGCTTTGCTGCCAAGTATGATTTCGAAAACTTTTTGCTGATGCATGCCATGGGCGCCAATGCGGCCGGCCAGTTGGGTAGTGTGGTGGCAGGCGGTATCGTCCTGGCAATTTTGTCGGGCTCATTCTAGACGGTGCTCTCACCGGAAAGGAGAAACGAGATTGGCCGTAAAAACGATCATCAAACCCAGTGAATATCAT
>CAZHTS010000072.1:0-23815 GCA_964535315.1 uncultured Anaerolineaceae bacterium | reverse complement strand
ATATTGCTTCTTAAATGGAGTTCGCATATAATTTACTTTCACCGCCGGAAGACCGGAGGTATTTCTGGAATGTTTTTGAGGAGACGGTATGAAAAAGTCGTTCACTGGCGCGCAAATTCGACAATCTTTTATTGACTTCTTTGTCCAGCGTGGGCACACCTTCGTGGCCTCCTCCTCGCTGGTCCCTGGCGGCGACCAGACTTTGTTGTTCACCAACGCAGGGATGGTGCAGTTCAAGGACGTGTTCCTCGGTACAGATCATCGCCCCTACACGCGGGCGGCCAATTCGCAAAAATGCATGCGCGTGGCCGGCAAACACAACGATCTGGACGACGTTGGACGAGACGACACCCACCACACCTTTTTTGAAATGTTGGGCAACTGGTCGTTTGGCGATTACTATAAGAAGGACGCCATCGCCTGGGCCTGGGAATTGTTGACCGGGGTCTGGGGGCTGGATCGAAGCAAATTGTGGCTCACCTGTTTCAAGGACGACAAGGGCAACATCCCGTCTGACGAAGACGCGGCCGTCATCTGGCGCCAGCAGCCGGGCATCGATCCCGAACATGTGCTCTTCTTTGGCCGCAAAGAGAATTTCTGGGAAATGGCCGAGACCGGGCCGTGCGGGCCGTGCAGTGAGATTCACATCGACCGCGGCCCCGCCTATTGCGATAAGCAGGGTGTGCCCGGGCACGTTTGCCGGGTGAACGGTGACTGCAAGCGTTACCTGGAATTGTGGAACCTGGTGTTTATCCAGTACAACCGTCTGAGCGCCGATACGCTCGAACCGCTGCCGGCGACTCACGTCGACACCGGCATGGGGTTGGAGCGCATCGTTTCGGTGATGCAGGACGTTACCTCGAACTACCGCACCGATCTGCTCTCGCCGTTGCTGGACGTGGTGCAGACACTGACCGGTCACAGCGACGCCGAGCGCGAGACCTACCTGACCCCTTACCGGGTGATTGCCGACCACGCCCGCGCCTCGGCCTTTTTGATCGCGGATGGGGTGGTGCCGGGCAATACCGGGCGCAATTACGTGTGCCGCATGATCATCCGGCGCGGGGCGCGTTTTGGCAGCAAGATCGGCCTGACCGAACCGTTCCTGGCGCGGGTGGCAGAGCAGGTGATTGCGAACTACAGCGAGGCGTACCCCGAACTGGCGCGCAATCGCAGCGCCATCCTGGATAACCTGACCCGCGAAGAGGAGCGTTTTGCCCGCACGGTCGAGGCCGGGTTGAGCCACCTGGAAGAACTGCTGGCGCAGATGCGCAGCGCTCAGACCACCTGTCTGGACGGCAGGCAGGCTTTTGAATTGTACGCCACGCACGGTCTGCCGCTCGAATTGAGCCGCGATATCTTGCGCGAGCAGGGGCTGGAAGTCGACGAAGCCGGTTTCCGCCAGGCGATGGAAGATCACCGGCTGGTCTCGGGGGCGGGCAAGGCGTTTGGCCCGCTGGGCGGCGAGGACGTGGATGTGTACCGCGCCATCCTGGAAGAGTTGCAGTCGAGCGGCAAGCTGACGCAAGGGGTGACCTACGATCCGTACGGTGTGATGGAGGTTGAGGGCGAAGTGCTGGCGCTGGTGCGCGACGGCGAGCGCGTGGCCACGGCGGCGGCGGGCGATCGCGTGGAAGTGATCTTACCGCAGACCTGTTTTTACGTCGAATCGGGCGGGCAGGTGGCCGACAGCGGCACGATTGTGTCGGTTGGCGAGCCGCGCTGGGAGATTGCCGTCGAAGATACCCGCAAACCGGCGGCAGGCGTGATCGTGCACGTGGGGAAGGTGGTGCAGGGCCAGCCGCGCCAGGGCCAGGCGGCCATTGCGGCGGTCGACGCCGCCCGGCGCCGCGACATCATGCGCAACCACACCGCCACGCATCTGATGCACGCCGAGCTGCACCAGGTGTTGGGCGAGCATGCCCGCCAGGCGGGTTCGCTGGTGGCCCCCGATCGTTTGCGCTTCGACTTCACCCACCCCGAGGGATTGACCGCTGAACAGTTAGAGCAGATTGAGGCGGGCGTCAACCGCGCCATTCTGGCCAACATGGCCTTGCGCATCAAGGTCAAACCGCTGGCGCAGGCCATTTCCGAAGGGGCGATGGCGCTGTTTGGCGAGAAATACGGCGAGACGGTGCGCACCATCACCGTGCTGGCCGACCCTGCGGGAGAAGAAGCGTTTTCGTACGAATTGTGCGGCGGCACGCACGTCAGCGAGACCGGCGACATCGGCATGTTCCTGATCGTCAGCGAAGGCAGCGCCGCGGCCGGGGTGCGCCGCATCGAGGCGGTGACCGGGCGCGGGGCCTACGAACTGGTGCAGCGCCGTTTCCGCACCCTCAAGCAGACGGCCGGGGTGTTGAGCAGCGCTATCGACGAGGCGCCGGCCAAGGCCCAGGGTGTGTTGGACGAATTAGACCGCACGCGCAAACAGGTGGCGCACCTGCGCCAGGAACTGGTGGCGGCGGCGTTCGAGCGCAAGCTGGGCGACGTGCCCCAGGTGGCGGGTGCGGCGGTGCTTTCGGCGATTCTGCCGGACGCCGACGCCGATACCCTGCGCCAGATGACCGACCTCTTCCGCCAGCGTTACGCCAGCGGGGTGGTGGTGTTGGGCAGCGTGATCGCCGGGCGGCCGATGATCATCGCCGCGGTGACGGACGACCTGATCCAGCGCGGCGTTCAGGCCGGCGAACTGGTCAAGACCGTGGCGGCGGTGGTGGGCGGCAGCGGCGGCGGCCGGCCGGCGCTGGCGCAGGCCGGCGGCAAAGACGCCAGCCGTCTGGACGAGGCCATGCAGCAGGTGCTGCCCTTCGTAAAGAATAAACTGGGCGCCTGATGAAAAAACTAAAACAGTGGGCTGCGCTGGCGCAGCCCACTGTTTTGATTCTATCTATAGAGGCGGGTCAGGCCAGGTTCTCGAGATAATCGATCAGCAGGCGCACGCCAAACCCGGTGCCGCCCTTCGGGCAGTAGGGCAGGTCTTTGGCGGCGTCGGCCATGCCGGCGATGTCGAGGTGCGCCCAGGCAACCGCATCGTCGACGAACTGCTTGAGGAAGGTGCCGCCGAGGATGCAGTGACCCTCGCGCCCGCCGGAATTTTTGATGTCGGCGTCGTCGCCCTTGATGGATTGGAAGTAATCCTCGTCCAGCGGCAGCCGCCACAGCCGTTCGTGGGTGCGCTCGCCCGCCTGGAATAATTGGGCGGCCAGTTCGTCGTTGTTGCTCAGCAGCCCGGCGCGCACCTTGCCGAGGGCCACCACCACGCCGCCGGTCAGGGTGGCGAGATCGATCAGGGCGCGCGGCTGGTAGGCGCGTTGGGCGTAGCTGAGGGCGTCGGCCAGCACCAGGCGCCCTTCGGCGTCGGTGCTGATGATTTCAACCGTCTTGCCCGACAGGGTGGTGATGATGTCGTCCGGGCGATAGGCCTTTTCGGAGACCATATTCTCGGCGGCGCCGATCACGCCCACCACCGGGACGGGCAGGCGCAGGGCGGCGGCGGCGATCAGCGTGGCGAGCACGGCCAGCCCACCGCATTTGTCGTATTTCATGCCGACGATGTTGGTCGAGTCTTTAATGGAGTAACCGCCGCTGTCAAAGGTGAGCGCTTTGCCGACCAGCACCACCGGGCGGGCGCCGGCAGGCGCATCCCGGCCGCTGTACTCCAGAACGATCAGGCGCGAGGGCGTCTGGCTGCCCTTGCCAACCGCCAGGATGGCGCCCGCCTGCATCTCGGCCAGCGCCTGGTCGTCGAAGATGGTGCATTTCAGACCAAACTGGGCGGCGGCGGCCTGGGCGCGTTCGGCCAGGGTGAGCGGGTTGATCACGTTGGCGGGCTCGTGCGCCCACTCGCGGCCGAGGTTAACGATGTCGGTGACGCGCTTGACGCGCTCGATCATGGCGCCGGCGGCCGGAGCGTCGCTGGCATTGCGCAGGTAAACGTCGATATCCGCCACGGCGGGCGTTTCGCTTTTGTAATGATTGAAGCGATAGGCGCCCAGGCGCAGCCCTTCACACACGGCCTGGGCGGCCAGCGGGTCGCCGTATTCGGCCAGGTTAGACAGGTCGATGTCGGCCTGGCTGACGCCGGCCTGCGCCAGCCAGCGCGCCAGTGCGCCGCCGGCCTGGCGGAAGGTATCGCTGATGATCTTTTTGCGATCACCCAACGAAACCAGGGCGGTGCGGCCGGTGGGGCCGCCGCTCAGGGTGACATCGCCGGTCTGTTTGCCGGGCTCGCCCAGAGCAGGTTTTTCGGGGGCCGTTTTGAATACGATCGCCAGCTCGCTGGCGGGATGACCGTCGGGGGCGACGGCCAGTTTAATGAAATTGTGGGGGAAGAGCGTGTCGGGCAAGGTATTGATCCTTTCTAAAAGTGACAATCCACTGCTGGGTCTATTTTACTACGTCAGCCGATTTCCCACAAAATGATCTCGGGCGGACAGAGGAAGCGCACGCGCGGCGCACCGGCGCCTTCGAGGCCGATGCCGCGACTGATGTACAGCGTCATTTTGCCGAGCAGGTAACGGCCGGCGTCGAAGCTGCGGCCGTACAGTGAGCCGGTGAACAGCGCGCCGAGCAGCGGCAGGCGCACCTGGCCGCCGTGGGTGTGGCCGGAGAGTTGCAGGTCGACGCCCATCTCGGCCGCGTCGGGGGCCAGGTCGGGGGTGTGGTAGAGCAGGATCGTCAGGCGCTCCGGGCCCGTGGGCAGTAATTGCGCCAGGCGCGGGGCGTCTTCAAAGGGCTTGTGGGTGCAGGTCAGGCCGATCAGGTCGAAGGTTTGCCCGTCAAAGGTAATGGCGACGCGTTCGTCTTGCAGCCAGCGGACGGGCAGGCCGGCCAGCACTTCGGGGGTGGTCTCGGGCAGATCGACCGCCGGGCTGCCGCTGACGAGAAAGACGCCCAGCGGGGCGCGCCATTGGGCGATCACCTGGCGGGCGGCCTGCCAGGCCAGCGGGTCGGTGCGATACGACAGGTTGAGCACGTCGCCCGAAAACAGGATCAGGTCGGGCTGTAACTGCTCGATCTGGCGTTGCAGCGCCTGTTCGCGGCCGGTAATGCGTTCGATGTGCAGGTCGCTCAGGTGCAACAGCCTGAGCGGGTGGGATGGTTTGAAGCCTGGGTGTGACAGAGACTGGCGGGTCAGGCTCAGGCGCTGCGGTTCGATCCAGAAGCCGGCGACGATCAACAGCGAGCCGGCGATTTGTAACGGCAGGCTGAGCCAGACCGGCAGCAGGGCAAACAGGCTGCGCAGGACGGCGAGCACCAGCGTGGGTGGTTTGGGCGGGCCGAAGGAACGCCGGAAACGAGGCAGGAGGGCCAGTTGCAGCCAATCGCTCAAAAAAAAGCCCAACAGGGCCGCCGCCCAGGCCCATTGCAGCCGGGCGGCAATGGCCGCCAGCAGCGCCAGCGCCAGGACGAAGAGCGGGGCGGGTATCTTTTCCAGGCGCGCCGAACCCTGCAAGATGACGTCAAATACGTTGCCATCTCGCCCGGGGAAATTTTTTGCCTGGCGAAAATCTTTGCGGGGTAGGGTAAAGGTTTGCATGCTCCCAGGTATACCGGATTCGCCATAAAAAGTCAAATGAGCTTAAAACATCCCCGCTCCTGGAGAGGAGCGGGGAATCAGGGGAGGAAGGGATATATACAATTATGGGTGAATGACCTCGGCCAACGCCTCACCGAAGGTGTGGAGCGCCTCGTCGATTTGTTCGGCGCTGACCACCAGGGGCGGGATCCAGCGGATGGTGTTATCCCACGGGCCGCAGGTCAGCAGCATCAGACCACGATCGAGACAGGCATGGGCCACGCCCTTGGCGGTGGCCTTATCGGGCTTGTGGTCGGCGCTGCGGAACTCGGTGCCGATCATCAGACCACGGCCGCGAATGTCGCCGATGACCGGGAATTCGGCCTGCAAATCGCTCAGGCCCTGCACCAACTGCTGGCCGCGCGCCAGCGCATTGGCGAGCATGTTGTCCTGGCGCATGGCCTGGATGGTAGCGACCGCCGCGGCGGCGGCGACGGCGTTGCCGCCAAACGTGCCGCCGTGCGAACCGGGCGTCCATTTGCGCATCAATTCCAGGCGGCTGACGACGCCCGAAATGGGCAGACCGGATCCCAGGCCCTTGGCGATGGTCATGATGTCGGGGGTGATGTCAAAGTACTCGTGGGCAAACCAGCGGCCGGTGCGCCCGAAGCCAGACTGGATCTCGTCCACAATTAACATTATACCATGTTGGTCGCACAATTGGCGCAATTCCTTCAGGAAATTGGCCGGCGGAACGACGTAACCGCCTTCGCCCAGGATGGGTTCGATCAGAATGGCAGCGGTTTCCTGGGGCGCGCTTTGCGTCATGAGCAGCAGGTTGAGTTCTTCCAGGCAGAACTGGCTGGTCTGCTCGTCGCTCCACCCGAAGCGATAGGCGTACGGGTAGGGGGCGACGAAGACGCCGGGCATCAGCGGCTGGTAGCCTGAGCGGTAGACGGTCTTGGAGGTGGTCAGCGACATGGTGCCGACCGTGCGGCCGTGGAAGCTGCCCTGGAAGACGATGACGTTGGGGCGGCCGGTGGCATGGCGGGCCAGTTTCATGGCGCCTTCCACCGCCTCAGCGCCCGAGTTGCTGAAGAAGAAGCCGTCCATGCCGGCCGGGACGATTTCCTGGAGTTCCTGCACCAGCTCGAGCAGTGGGCGGTGGACGATGATATTGACCTGACCGTGCAACAGCAGCCCGGCCTGTTCGCGGATGGCGGCGACCACGTGCGGGTGGCAGTGTCCGGTGTTGGTGACGCCGATGCCGCAGGTGAAGTCCAGGTAGGGTTTCTCGTTCTGGTCGAAGATATAACAGCCCTCGCCGCGGGTGGCGATGATGTCGGTGTAATGGGTCCACACCGGCGAAAGATGCGCATAGGCGTCCTGATAGGTTTTGGGGGTATGAGTCATGCTCTCCTCTTTTGGCGCAGCGCGGCAGGGTGCTCGCGTGTTGCGCTCTATTGTATTCTAGCGATTTGCGCGGCGCACTGGTTAGCGCCAGAGATAACCAGTTTTGCAAACGCCTGTCACTATTCTTCGGCGCCCTCGGCTTCGATGCGATAGGGGTCGACGTCGGGTATGCCGGGTTTGACGAAACGGCGCAGCGGGAAGTACAGCACTGCACCGATGACCATGGCGATGAGCGCCCACCCGATCGATTTGAAGCCTTCTTCCACCACCTGGCTGTAGATGGCCAGGCTGACGATGATGCCGGGCAGGATGGTGACCAACGCCAGTCCGACGTAACCACCCGGGACGCGTTTGCGCGGCAGTTCAGGACGGCTGAAGCGCAGCTTCCACAGCGCCAGGAACTCGGCCATCAACACCAGCATGTTGAGGAAGACGTCGATGACCACCAGGGCGGCAAAGGCTTGTAAAGTAAAGATAGAGTATATAAACCCGCATACCACGATCGCCACCCAGGGCGTGCCGTATTTGGGGTGCACCTTGACCAGCCAGCGCGGCATCATGCCGTCTTCGGCCATGGCAAAGGGCACGCGTGTGCCGCCCAGGCCGTTGCCGATGAACAGCCCGATCATGCTCAACACGGCGGCAAAGGTGACGCTTAACCCCAGGAAGCGCGCCAGCGAGCCGTCCTGTTCGCCGCTGATCTTGGCGCCGATGGCATGGGCTATGTCGGGGAATTCCCAGCCCACAGCGCTTTGCGGGTCAACGCCCCACTCGTTCAACTGTTCGTTGCTGAGTCCGTATTCTTCCATGACCGGACCGATACCAGCGTCAGCATCGGCTTCTTCCTGCCCCCACAACAGGTATTTGCCGTCTTCACCGGCGCCGCCATACAGACCGGCGACCGTCGGCAGGGCGTAGGTGGCAATGGAGGCTACCAGCACCAGCACCATGGCCAGCGGGTAGGTGCGCTTGGGGTTGACAATTTCATCGCCCGCCGCGGCCGGCAGCTCCCAGCCCATGAAGTTCCACATGACGACAAACAGGCCGGTGCTGAGGGCGCCGATCAGGCTTTCACCTTCCGGCAGGAAGGGCAGTTCGGCGGTCACCCCACCCTGGATCCACTGGTAAATCCCCAGCACCGACATGATAATTAACGGCAGCATCATGACCAGGCCGAGCCAGTTGGTGGTCAGGCCGGCCAGGCGAGCGCCGCGAATGTTCAGGGCACTGATGGTCCAGATAAAGACCAGCGCCACCAGCCAGGAGAGCAGGTCGCCGGAGATTTCGGTGCCGCCAATGACTATGCCCTCGCGCAGGGCAGGGATGAAATAGCCCAGGTAGTAGGCGCCGAGTACGGGGTAGATGGATACGTCCACCCATGAAACCACCCAGTTCATCCAACCGGCCATAAAGCCGGTGAAAGGACCAAAAGCCTGTTTGATCCAGTGATAGTATCCGCCCTCGACGGGCATCATCGAGGTCATCTCGCGCACCATCAGCATGTTGGGGATGCTGAAGACGAGCGGGGTCACCACAAATAATAGCAGCGCCAACCCCGGGCCGGAAAGCCCGACCAGCGGTTCCACACCAAACGATCCACCGCATACGGTAAAGTAAATCAACCCAAAGAGGGGTAGCAAGGTCAGCTCGCGCTTGAGCTTCCCCGATTCAGAACGAACGTCGATGCCCTTGGTTGTGTTTTCGGCCATCTTTTTCTCCTCACACCTGTCTGGTTTTTCAACGAACATCTGGTTGGTCTCCGGGAGAGTCCCGAAAACCAACCAGCTGGATACCCTTTTTGCGAAGAGGGATGTTCAGGTCTACATTTCTTTGATCCCGTAGGGGAAGCCGTATTCGGCCATCAGGTTCATGAACGGTACCGGGTCGAGCGCCTCAGGACCGATGACGCCGGTGGCTTTCCAGGCGCCCTGATCCAGCAGTTCCATGGCGATCACGGCGTTGAAAGCGGTCTGGGCCACCACGGCCTGCACGCCCAATTCGCGCATGCAGGTCTCGTTATCGGCAACCTGATACAGATACACCTGGCGCGGTTTGCCGTCTTTGACGCCCTTGACCCAGGTGCCGGCGCAGGTCTTGCCGAACATGTGATCGCCCAGATGGGCCGGGTCGGGCAGGCAGGCGGCGACCACGTCGCGCGGCGCAACCAGGCAGCCCTTGACCTTGATCGGTTCTTTGTTGTCCAGCCCCAGCATGTGCAGGGTCTTGAGCACGCCGATGAACTGATCGCCGAGGCCGTACTTGAAAGTTACCCGCTTACACTTGATCCAGCGCGGTACGAGCAGGACTTCTTCGTGCTCGACGTTGACGCACTCAACGTTGCCGATGCCTTCAGGGAACTCAAAGACCTCGGGCTCCGAGAAGGGGGCAGTGGTAAACCAGCCCTTGTCCTTCTCCCAGATGACGGGTGGGTTGAGACATTCTTCGATGGTGGTCCAGATGGAGAAGTTCGGGGCGAACTCGTAGCCGCGCACTTCCAGGTTGGCGCCGTCGCGAATACCGACTTCCTCGATTTCATCAAAGAGATGATCCTGCGCATAGCGGGCGAACAGATCGGCCATGCCCGGCTCAACGCCGATGCCCAGCAGGGCAAGCAGGCCCTTTTCTTCCCACTGTGCGGCGCGTTCGAATTGATAATCACCCAGTTTGACGCCGGGCTGGTTGTAGGGATCGGTGGGGTGGGGCTGAGACAGGGTCATGGCCATGTCCATGTAGGTGCAACCGCAGGCAAACGCGGCGTCGAAGATGGGTTCGTTATACAGTGGATCGCAGGCGTTCATGATCAGGTCGACCTGATATTTTTTCGCCAGTTCCTCGATCATGGCCTGCTTCGAGGCATCCACAAATTCGGCGGGGAAACGTTCGGTGTCGCCCAGCTTGGTCTGCACCTCCAGGGCGCGATCTTTGTTGTAATCGGCCAGGACCATCTGGGTGAGCCATTTCCGTTTGGAGGCAATGACTGCAATCGCTTCACCAACGCCACCTACGCCAACGAGCAATACTTTCATGAGATTCTCCTTGTGAATGAGGTTTGAATGTTGAGACGATCGGGCGGCCAGCGCCGCCTGGAACGGACTATTGGTCTTCCTCCTCCGGCCTGAGCTTGCGGAATGCGTCCCAGATGGGCAGGGTGCCCAGGCGGTCTTTGAAGGGCATGGGTTTGTTGTCTACATCTGTGAAGGGGATGGGGGCGAACTTCTTCTGGGTGACGAGCGAGCCGACGATCATTCCCAGCAGCGAAACGATCAGGGATGGCACGGAACCAATGTAGGCGGCGTCCCAGATGGCGACCTCGAAGTCGCCGGCGTTGACCTCCATGGTGATCGGCAGCAAGACCACCAGGGTCATGATCAGCCAGGTGCCAAAACCGCCCACAAAGGCGGCCACTGCGCCGGCAGCGTTGGCCTTCTTCCAGTACATACCAAAGGCAAACGGCACGAACACGCCCACCAGCAGCACGGTCCAGGCGAACACGGCCAGTTTGTAGATGGTTTCGGCGTACATGGCGATTAACAGACTGGCGGCGCCGATGACCAGCACCGAGATGCGGGTGACCAGCAATTGTTTGCTCTCGCTGACCTTGACGCGCAGGAAGGGCAGCACATTTTCAGACAGCACCGATGCGCCGGCCAGGATGGAAGTGTCGGAGGTGCTCATCAGCGCCGAGGCCAGGGCGGCGATGAAGATGGAGGTGAGCACAGGCGACAGGTATTGCATGGAGGCCGAGACCAGCAGGAATTCGGTCTGGTCGACGGCCAGGTTGGGGTTGAGCACATACATGGCGATGCCGATCAGCGGCGAGAGCACGCCAAAACCCAGGTAGAGGGCCGAGGCGAAGTAGGTGCCGTAGACCGAGGTGGCTTCGTTGCGAGCGGCCATCGAGCGCTGCATCAGGTCCTGGGCGGCGATGCTGCCCAGCCCGACCGCCATCCAGGCGGCCAGCCAGTAGGTCCAGCCGAGCAGCCCATCGTAACCCAGATAGCCCTCGCCCGGGATCGGCAGCAGCGTGAACGGTTTGGAAACGAACATGGAGCCGGCGCTGCCGACAAACGCATCCCAGCCGCCCACGGCGTTCATCACGGCGATGAATACCAGGGTGATGCCGCCGGCGGTAAGGAACATCTGCATGAAGTCGAGCAGCGTGTCGGCCCACATCCCGCCCATCATGGTGTAGAAGGTTACGATGGTGGCTACCAGCAGCATGCCGGCCGCCACCGGCCAGCCAAACAGGGCGTGGACAATGTTGCCGCCGGCCACGATCTGGGCGGCGGTCCAGCCGAAGTAGGTGATGATCTGGATGACCGAGACCAGGAAGCCCATCGTTTTGCCGTAGCGGCGGTCGAAGAAGTCGATGAGGGTGAGATAACGGGCGCGGCGCATGATGCGGATGAAGAAGAAGCCCGAAATCAACAGGCACAACCCGGCGCCAAATGGGTCGAAAACGACCCCCTGGAAGCCATACTGGTAGGCGTTGGAACTGGCGCCCATCAGCACCTCGGCGGCGAACCAGGTGGCCATGATGGATGCAGATGCCAGATAGATGGGAAGACGCCGGCCGGCGACGATGTAGTCGGCCGCGTTTGTCACCCGGCGAGAAGCGTAATAGCCTACGCCGAGCCGGATGGCAAACAGAATGACGATGACTGTCAGAACCAGCCACTTATACTCGTAACCGCTGATGTCCATCTTGCTCTCCTTGGACGATGCGAAAAGGGGCAGGCCCTGTTTTAGAGGGTCTTATTGATTTCGGCCAGCACGTCGCTGAGTCGGTTCAGAACTTCATCCAGTTGTTCGTAGGTGATCACCAGCGGCGGTTCGATGCGGATGGTGTGGGCGCTGGTTAACGTACCGGCGACCAGCACCCCGCGTTTGAACAACCCGGCGGCGACACGGTACCCGACGGCGGCGTCTTTGAAATGCAAACCAATCAACAGGCCGCGGCCGGAGATGAAATCGAAGATATGCGGGTATTGTTGGGCCAGCGCCTGTAATTTGGGCATGACGTAATTGCCCTTGGCGGCGGCCTGTTCCCACAGACGATCACGCAGGGTGACGTTGATGGCGGCGATGGCCGCGCTGCACGCCAGCGCCCCGCCGCCGGTGGTGGTGGTATGGATGAATGGATTGGGATCCATCATCACCTGCCAGATTTCTTCGGTCGAGCAGAAGGCGCTGATGGGCATGACGCCGCCGCCCAGCGACTTGGCCACCGCCAGGATATCCGGTTTTACGTTCCAGTGATCGACGCCCCACAGCGTGCCGGTGCGCCCCAGGCCGGTTTGCACCTCGTCGGCGATTAACAGGGCGCCATACTGCGTGGTGGCGGCGCGGATGCGCGGCCAGAAATCATCGGGCGGCAGGATGGCGCCGGCCTCACCCTGGATCGGTTCCATGATGACGGCGGCGATGCCCACACCGACCCGCTCGCAGATATCCAGTTGCCGTTCGACCGCCCCGGCGTCGCCGTAGGGGACGTGGTAGATTGGGCCGCCATATAAAACGCCCGGCGGCTGGCGATAGTCTTTCTTGCCCATCATGCTGAGCGAGCCCATCGTCTTGCCGTGGAAGCCCTTCACGGCGGCGATGAAACCGGTTTTGCCGGTGTACATCTTCGCCAGCTTGATGGCGCCTTCGATCGATTCGGTGCCGCTGGCGCAGAAGAAGCTGTACTTGATATCGCCCGGGGTGATGAGGGCCATCAACCGGGCCAGCACCCCGCGCAGCGGGTCGATCAGTTCCTGGCTGGGCATGGGGGTGCGTCCCAACTGGGCGCGCACGGCGGCGACCACATCCGGGTGGCCCCAGCCGAGATCCATCATTCCATAGCCGCCCAGACAATCCAGAAATTTACGCCCCAGGATGTCTTCAAATACCGCGCCCGAGCCGCTCCATTCGGTGGCGGCCCAATCGCCCGCCTCCGTGACCGACTTGCGATATTCAAGCCAACCTCTGTTGAAGTATTCTGCGAAGTTGTATTTGGATTCATCGATGATTTGCTTGCCCTCCGCTTCGCTTACGGTCGGGCTTTTGATGATATTCAGCCAACGATCAGAATACTCGATGGCCTGGTCAAGGAGTTCGTACATGCTGGCCTCCTGGCAGGGTTAAAAAGGACAAACTACTCCCCGGTGGGGAGCAGGGTGGAACTGCCGCTATTTATTTTTGAGGTTCAGGTGTATCATCCAGATCACAACCAGGGATTCGCCACCGGTAAACATCTTTTAAGATAATGGGGACAATGGAGGTGGTTGTTTTGCGTACGCCTGGGATTTTGCCCAGGACTTCGGTTACAAAGCGGTAGAGTTCAGCGTTGTCGTGGGCGATGATCTGTACGCTGATATCATTTTCCCCCGTAGCACAGGCAACATAACTGACGTTCTCGAACTCGACGATCTGGTGCGCCACGCTCATCACCAGGCCGGGTTCGACCTCAATAAAAACATCAGCCACCACGGTGTAGCCCAGCCGTTTGGGGTCTACGATGGCGCTGATGCAAATGACCTTCTCTTCCAGTAACTTATCCAGCCGGTAACGGATGGAGCGCTCGGAGATGTTGCCGACCGCCCGGGCGATATCGGCGCAGCTCATCCGGCCGTCGCTCATCAGCAGGTCTACGATTTTCTTGTCGATGGTGTCGATGTGGTTTGTCATAGTGGGTTCCGAGTGATACGATTAGTATACAAAAGCTTTCCGAAAAATACAAGACTGTAGTTTGCTTTTTCCGAAAATGACGCAGCGCCGCACGGAAAAACGATCCCGGTTCCTGTTTGAACCGGGATCGTTTTGATTTTTAACGACAGGCGCGATGAACGTCAGTCTTTGTCGGGGATCCAGCAGCACAACACCAGATCTTTGGCGGCCTTGACCTCGTCCAGGCGGCCAACGGGGGTGTTGTGGGGCGCCTGTTTGAGCAGTTCGGGCTGGGTGTGCGCTTCTTCGGCGATCTTGATCAACGTATCGGCGAAGCTGTCCAGCGTCTGCTTGCTCTCGGTTTCGGTCGGCTCGATCATCAACGCTTCGTGCACGATCAACGGGAAGTAATTGGTCGGCGGGTGGAAGTTGTAGTCCATCAGACGCTTGGCGATGTCCAGGGCATGGACTTCGGGAGCGTCTGCCCAGCGGCCTTCGACCACGAATTCGTGCATGCAGATGCGTTGGTAGGGCAGGGTGTAGTGCTGGCGCAGGCGAGAGAGCAGGTAATTGGCGTTGAGTACGGCGTACTCGGCCACGTTGCGCAGTCCCTCGGGCCCGTGCATGGCGATGTAGGTGTAGGCGCGCACCATCATGCCGAACTGGCCGTTAAAGGCCTTGATGCGTCCGATGGATTGGGCCGGCGTCTTGTAGCCGTACAGCGGGGGCACGTTCTCGTCGCCTTCTTCGATGACATCGACGAGCGGGCCGGGGAGGAAATCGACCAGATGTTCGGCCACGCCCACCGGACCGCTGCCGGGTCCGCCGCCGCCGTGCGGGGTGGAGAAGGTCTTGTGCAGGTTGAAGTGCATCACGTCGATGCCCAGGTCACCGGGACGGACCACGCCCAGGATGGCGTTGAAGTTGGCGCCGTCGCCGTACACCAGCCCGCCGGCTTCATGGACGATTTTGATTACTTCGAGCACGTTGCTTTCGAACAGCCCCAGTGTGTTGGGGTTGGTGAGCATCAGGCCCGCCAGGCGGTCGTCGCACACGGCGCGCAGGGCATCCAGGTCCACATCGCCGTTGGCGTCGGTCGCCACCGGCACGACCTCGAAGCCGCTCATGGCCGAACTGGCCGGGTTGGTGCCGTGGGCCGAGTCGGGGATGAGCATGCGCACCCGTTTGCTGTCGCCGCGCGATTGGTGGTAGGCGCGAATGATCAACACGCCCACGTATTCGCCGTGCGCGCCGGCGGCCGGCTGCAGGGTGACACCGGCAAAGCCGCTGATCTCCCCCAGCCATTCCTGCAATTCGTACATCAGGCTCAGGTTGCCTTGCACGGTCTCGATCGGCTGCAGCGGGTGGGTGTGGGCAAAGCCGGCCAGGCGGGCGGTGTCCTCGTTGATCTTGGGGTTGTATTTCATCGTGCACGACCCCAGCGGATAGAAGCCGCCGTCGATGCAATAATTTTGCCGTGAGAGGGCGGTGAAGTGGCGCACCACGTCCAGTTCAGAGAGTTCGGGCAGCGGCAGGCTGGCGCGCAGCAGGCCCTCGGGCAGCGGCGTCTGCGGCACATCGGGCTCGGGGAAGCGCACGCCGCTGCGGCCGGGTGCAGACATTTCGTAGATGGTCGGCTCAGGCATGGGTCACCTCCTGGAGCGCGGCGCAGAGGGTATCGATGTCCTCGCGGCTGTTCATTTCGGTCACGGCCACCAGCATGTGGTTTTGCAGGGCCGGGTAGTCGTTGCTCAGATCGTACCCGCCGAGGATGCCGTGTTCGAGCAGGTGATCGTTGATGTCTTTCACCGGCTGCGGGCAGCAGACGACGAATTCGTGGAAATAGGGTGCGCCGGAGCACACGCTGAAACCGGGGATGGCGGCGATCTGTTCGGCGGCGTAATGCGCCTTGTGATAGCACAGTTCGGCTACCTGGCGCAGCCCGTGTTTGCCGACCACGCTCATGTAGATGGTGGTGGCCAAAGCGATCAGCCCCTGGTTGCTGCAGATGTTCGAGGTGGCCTTCTCGCGGCGGATGTGCTGCTCGCGGGCGGTCAGCGTCAGCACGAAGCCGCGCCGGCCCTGCTCGTCTACGCTTTCACCCACCAGGCGCCCGGCGATCTTGCGGATGAATTCTTTTTTGGTGGCAAAGAAGCCCACGTACGGGCCGCCGTAAGAGAGCGGGATGCCCAGCGGCTGGCCTTCGCCCACCACGATGTCGGCGCCCATTTCGCCCGGCGTCTTGAGCAGCCCCAACGCCATCGGGTTGGCGACCACCGCCACCAGCGCCCCGGCGGCGTGCGCCGTCTGGATCAGGCTGGTGTAGTCGTAGATGCGCCCGAAGAAATCGGGGTATTGGACGACGACCAGCGCAGTCTGATTGTCGACGAGGGCGGCAAGCGTCTCTGGCCCGGCCAGCGGGTCTGTGTCGCTTTCATCGCCAACGATGTCAATAGTGGGGTAGCCCTGAACGTAGGTGCACACCGTCTGGCGATAGTGCGGGTGGACGCTGGGGGCGACCACGATTTTGCCGCGTTTGCCGCGGAAATTATGATAAGCCATCACGGCCGCCTCGGCGGTGGCGGTGGCGCCGTCGTAATGCGAGGCGTTGGCGGCTTCCATGCCGGTCAGGCTGGCGATCAGGCTTTGGAATTCAAAGATGGCCTGCAGCGTACCCTGCGAAACCTCGGGCTGGTACGGGGTATAGGCGGTAAAGAATTCGCCCCGGCGGATGAGCGCATCCACCACAGCGGGGGAGTAGTGATTGTAAGCCCCGGCGCCCAGAAAACAGATCAGGTCGCGGGCAGTCTCGTTGGCCGCAGATATCTCCTGCAACAGCGCGCTGGCCTCCATTTCGGTCAGCGCCGGCGGCAGGTTGAGCTTGGGGAAGCGGTATGCCGCCGGGACATCGCGGAAAAGATCTTCGATCTTTTCTACGCCGATGGCGCGCAGCATGGCCTCCTTCTCGGCTTCCGTATGGGGAATGAACATTAGTGACTCCGTTCGGCGCAATATTTCTCGTAGGCGGCAGCGTCCATCAGTTTATCCAACTCGGCTGCATTGCTCAGTTCCACTTTGAGCATCCAGGCCGCGCCGTATGGATCGCTGTTGACCAGTTCGGGGGTTTTGGAGAGTTCTTCGTTGACCGCCACGACCTTGCCGGAAACCGGCATGTTCACATCGGCGGCCGCCTTGACCGATTCGAGCGTAGCGCAGGCGGTATTTTTCTCGACGTCATCTCCGACCGCGACGATGACTTCAACGAAAACGATATCGGACAACTGTTCCTGGGCATAATCGGATACACCCACGGTAGCAGTGTTCCCTTCCACCTTGACCCATTCATCTGAGGTTGTGTATTTTAAGCCTTGCTCGATTTTCATTGTTCAGCTCCTGAAGAATTATGTGATAGGGTTGGGGCAAGCAAAAAGCACGCGTAAAATCATACGCGTGCCTCTGTTGTCAACCTGAGAGATTCGCCCGGCCGGGTTTGCCCCTTCGGTGTCTTACGACTTTCCAGAGGTGAACAGAAGCCGGGTCTTTTTACCTGAGAGATTCATCCGTCGCAGCCGCTCGCCGGATTTGCCCCTTCGGTGCCGTGTTTGTCACGGTCTCTTCCCTGACTCCTCTGACATTTGCATTTCCATTCTACGAATGCCGGGTCGAAAAGTCAAGGGATTGGTAGCCTGGCCCCCCTGCCAGTTTTTCAGGGTTCGACCGGGTAGCCGGCCTTGACCCATGCGGCGTAGCCGCCCAGGATGGGGGTGACGCGGGTAAAGCCTTTGTCCAACAGGACTTGCGCTGCACGAGCGCTGGATTCTTCCGCCGGTCAGGTGCAATAGGTGATGATCCAGCGTTGCGGATCGAGTTCGGCGTAGCGTTTTTCCAGTTCGCTGCCGGGAATGTTGCGCGCCCCGCGGATGTGCTGTCCGGCGTAACTTTGTGCGTCGCGCACATCGACGAAAACGGCCTGTGATTGCTCCAACGCCGTGCGGGCCTGCTCCAGGTCGACGCGTTTGACCTGGGGATAGGGGATGCTGTCCTGCCCGGCAGGCGGCGTATTGGCCGCCGGCGGGGCGCCGGCGCTGTTCCAGGCCAGGGCGCCGGCCAGCAGCAGCGCGCCGGCGATGATCAGTATGACGGGCAGAACTGGTGGCGCTTGAGATTTCTGTTTTCTTTTCATACGGTCACCCTGTCAGATAGCGATAGAACGGAAGCGATGCTGCTTCAGTGATGACCCTATTCTACTAAATATTATGTTTTTTATCAACTATTTGTATCAACGTCCAGACATAGCCGGGGCCTCATAACTCAATTTCGGCGCCGTCGTAGCTGGCGATGGTATCGGCAAACAACTGGCGGGCCTGTTCGCCGGCCAGGGTGCGCTGCTGCATGTGCCGGTAGCGATTGGCGTCGAAGTGCACCAGCGCCAGCTGGCGGGCGTGGGCCTCGATGGCGATGCGCGCTGCCAGGTGTGGGTCGAGATGAGGCCAACCGTGGTTGACCTCGCCCAGGGTGTAGGCGCATTCGGTGATCAGCAAATCGGCGTTGCGCGCCAGGTCAACGGCGTTCTGGCAGTAGCCTGTGTCGGTGCAGTAGGTGATCACTTTGTCGTCGACCTCGAAGCGGAAGCCGATACAGGGCGAGGCGTGGATCAGCGGCAGGGTGGTCACGCCAAAGGGCAGCAGGCCGGCTTCTTCGGGCAGTTCGTGCAGGCGCACCGGGTAGGGCAGCTGGTCGAAGGGCACGGTGTAGGGGAAGTTGACGTAGGTGTTGAGCGTCAGCCGGGTGCCCGACTGGCCGAAGATGTGCAGCCCCTGGTTAAAAGAGAAACGGGTCAGGGTATGCAGGCCGTAGATATGATCCAGGTGGAAGTGGCTGAGGAAGAGGTAGATGGGTTTTTCTTCGCGGATGTAGTCGTCCAGTTTGTAAAAACCAGAGCCGGCGTCCAGGATCAGATACGCCTGGCTGGTTTCAATCAGGATACAGATGGTGTTCCCGCAAGGGGTGTCGAACCAGCCGTTGGTGCCAAGGAAAACAATTTTCATAGGGTCTCACTCTCTCATTAATAAACGAACTCGCGGATATCATAGCGACTGATATGGGGTATGCCGCCACGTGTAGAAAACGTCAGACCGCGCTCGATCTGTTCACCCTGGGCGCTGCGTTCGGCCGGGGTGAGCGGTTGCAGATTCTGGCGGCAGGCGTCTTGCGTATAGGCGATTTCCTCTTTTTCAATTAACTTCATTTTCCTGGCGTGAAACGGTAGCCGCGCCCCGGCACGTTGTGGAGATAGGTGGGGGTGGATGGATCGGGTTCGATTTTTTGGCGCAGGCGGCGCACCAGTTGCGCCAGGCTGTCGTCGCGGATGCCCTGTTCGTAGACTTTATCTTCCGGCCACACGGCGGGGATGAGTTCTTCTTTGTCGCACACCTGATTGGGGTGGGCCTGCAAATAGGCCAGCAGGCGGTGTTCGAGGGCGGTCAGGCTGGTGGTGTCGAAGGCGGTGGGGGCGGCGTTGTGCAGCCAGGGATGCCCGCTCAGCCCGGAATTTTGCAGGTCGCTGGAAGCGGGCGAGTCGCTCCAGAATTCTGCCAGCCGGCGTTGTACCGCGGGATGGGTGGCCAGGGCCGCGGCGTTCAAGGCGCACCCTTCGGCGTAAGCTTCACAGGCGGCCCGCAAAAAGGATGGGTAGCCGCCGCTGTGCTGGCACAGCGCTGCCAGGGCGGCCTCGTCCCAGGCGAGGCCCTTGCGTTGTGCGTAACTGGCGGCGCTCCAGCGGGCGTTTTCGGGCGAGAGCGGCCCCAACCACAGGGTGTGGGCGTAAAACAATTCGGCCATCTCGCTGTGCGGGTCAAGCGGGCGGCGGGTGGCGGTGACCAGGGTCAACTGGTATTTGAACGCATCGCGCAGCGCGCGCAGGCCGCTGGCGATGGCCTCGCTGCCGGGCGTCCCCAGGGCGTCAAAGCGATCGAGCAGGATGCACAGGCGCCCATTTTGCCGGTCGAGGCGTTCCTGGATGGCCGTTTGCAGCGCGTCGAGTTCGTCTTCGGCCGGCCCGCCGCCCGCCAGGCTGCGGCGCATCAGGCGGAACAGGGCGGTGGGTGTTTTCTCCAGCAGGCGGTTGCAGTCGACCAGGCTGAATAAAGCGGGCTGGTTGCAGCGCTGGAACAGAAAACCAAGCAGATTGCTCTTGCCTGAGCCGCTCAGGCCGATCACCGCCACACATTCGCCCGCCAGAGCGGCGGTGCGGATGGCAGCTACTTCGCGAGAACGATAGTCGGACGGGTATTCTTCCCAGGCGGGCATGGCACCTCTTTAAGGACAACCTGTGGTTATAATGGTATTATACTATCAGGAATGTAATCTTATGCGTTGGGAGGCGTATGTCGCGGCGGGTGCGGCTGTTTTTGCTGGTTTTTGGGGTGGCGGCGCTGCTGTTTGGCGCACTGGCGCTATCGTATGCGTATGCGCCGGTGACGGTGGCGCGCGAGCAGACGCCGCTGGCGCCCACGCTGTTTGTGCAGCCTCAATGAGGGTCGGGCGATGAGACGCTCCCCCTGGTTGCGGACGGTGTTCTTGCTGCTGCTGGCGGCGGGATTGATCGGCTATGTTTCTGCCTGCACGCCGTCTGCCACGCCGGCTTCCCCGCAGGCCAGTGAGAAACCGGCGCAGCCAACCCAGGCGCCGGCGGCGGTCGAACCGACCCGGGCCCCCGAGGCGAGCGAAGCCCCGAAACCCACCCTGCCGCCCGAGGCTCCGGCCACTGAGGCGACGGCGCAGCCCGGGCCGACCTATCCGCCCGTGGTTACCATCGCCCCGGCCCTGCCGACTCTGCTCCCGCCGCAAGTCCGGGTGGAGAGCCGCCTGGTCGAACTGGAATGGCCGCGGGAACTGCGCCTGGGCGATTCGGACATCATCCGCCTGGCGTTGGTTCCCTACCAGGACGGTTATCAGGTGCAGGCCGAGTTCCCCGAGCACGCCTTACAGACCCAGCCGGTGCCGGTCGAACGGCCCTCGGGGTATATTTTGTCGGCCGTGGCCCGCCTGGACGGGGTGGGATTTGAGATTGCCCCCACCGGCGATCAGGAGCGTTTTCTGCCGCCGGACGAGGCGGTGGCCTGGCGCTGGACGCTGCGGCCGCGCTCGGCCGGTCAACAGCGCCTGTCGATCCAACTGCTGCTGCGCTGGACGCCCGGCGAGGGGCGCAGCGGTGCGCCTCGCCAGACGGTGATTTATTCCAAAGGGCTGGACGTGCAGGTGACCTCGTTCTTTGGCATGGATCGCGCCCAGGCCATGACCACCGGTTTCTTCGGGGTGCTGCTGGGCGGCGGGTTGAGTCTGTTTGCGCTGGTCTACCGGCCGCGGCCGGCCCTGCCGCGTTTGCAATCGCGCCAGCCCAACGAACGCCTGGTGATCGAGCCGCGCCCCGGCTTGCATTTGGGCGCTGAGGAGCGCAAATTGTTGCAGGCGCTGTTTGGGCGCTACGGCCGCCTGGTGTTGGAGCGTGAATTCCTCTCGGGCTACTCGGGGGCGCGCACCTTCCTGGCGTTGCCGCTCAAAACGGACGGGCGCGCCGACGCCAGCACCATCGTCAAGATCGGCGAGAGCGAATCGATCCGCCGTGAGTTCATCAATTATGAGGCGTACGTCAAGGACAGCCTGCCGCCGATTACCGCCCGCATCCAGCACGCCCCGGTGACGACCGGCGACAGCGACCGGGCGGCGCTGCAATATACCTTTATCGCCGAACCGGGACGCCTGCCGCTCAGCCTGCGCCAGGCGCTGCTGGAAACCCCCGATCCGGCGTTGTTATGGAAGATGTTCGAGACCTTTGGTCCCAACTGGTGGATGCAGCGCAGCGCCTATGCTTTCCGCATGGCGCAGGAATACGACCGCATCCTGCCGCCGCATTACGTCTTGCAGCCGCTGCCCGCCGGTGGGCGCGCTTCGCGGACGCTGAGCGAGAACGACACCCCCGCCGGCCTGGATTTGCAGATCGGGCAGGTGTTGCGCGTCGAGCGCTTTGCCCATTTTGAACGCCGCATGGATGGGCGCTCGCTGACCCTGTTGTGCAAGGCCGCCGCCGGACAGCCGGCGCTGCGCCTGCGCTGGTTAGACACGCGCCCGCCCGAGCGCAGCCTGGCCCAGGTGGTTGCCACCCGCGCCGCCTTGCTGGCCGATCTCACCGCCGGGCTGGAGCGGCCCGCACCGCTGCCTGATCCGCTGGCCTGTCTGCCGGCGGTGTTGAATGAGGCGGTGATGGGTACGCGCGCCATCATTCACGGCGACCTGAACCTGGAAAATGTGCTGGTGGGGCCGGGTAATTTCGTGTGGTTGATCGATTTTGCGCAGACGCGCGAGGGTCACACCCTGTACGATTTTGCCCACCTGGAAGAAGAATTGATTGCCCACGTGTTGGCCGAAGCGACGTTTACCCCCGACGCGTTTGTAACCATGCTGCGCAGCCGTTCCAACCCGCTGCTGGCGGCGGTTGAGGAAATCGCCCACCGCTGCCTGTTCAACCCCGGACAGCGCCGCGAGTACGATCTGGCGCGTTACGCCGTTTGCCTGGGGGCGTTGAAATACGCCAACCTGACGCCGGCGGCCCGGCAATGTCTCTACTTAAATGCGGCCTATCATTGTCAGCAATTACAGTAAAATTTGTCTTACGGATTGCAAAAAACTTAACGTCAGGGCGCAAAGACGCCGGGACGTCAAGAAATCGTTACCATTTATCTGTGAATTTTGAGGAGTATTCCTATGGATCATACGTTTGAACCCACCCCGCTGCAAAGCGCGCCGCAGAATGAAACACCGCTGACCGACCAGGACGACCTGCCATTGGCGACGCTGGCCGACCTGCCCGAGAAATTGCGCCAGGGGGCGGCCCTGGCCGGCTGGCAGGAATTGATGCCGGTGCAGGCGCGGGCCATTCCCTATCTCTTTTCGAAGCGCGACATGATGATCCAATCGCGCACCGGCAGCGGTAAGACCGGCGCCTATCTCCTGCCGCTGCTCGAGATGATCAATCCGGTGGATCGCGCCCCTCAGGCGCTGGTGCTGGTGCCGACCCGCGAACTGGCCGTGCAGGTGGCGCACGAAGCCGAGGTGCTGGGACAGACCAGCGGGGTGCAGAGCGTGGCCGTATACGGCGGGGTAGGCTATCGCAGCCAGTTGGACGCTTTTCAGGCCGGGGCGCAGCTGGTGATCGGCACGCCCGGCCGCATCCTGGATCATCTCCTGCGCCGCTCGCTGTCGTTGGAGCATTTGCAATTCCTGGTCTTTGACGAGGCCGACCGCATGCTGTCGATGGGTTTCTACCCGGACATGCGCCGGGTGCGCGATTATCTGCCCGAGCGGGCGATCAGCACCTTTATGTTTTCGGCCACGTTTCCGCCGCAGGTGCTGCGCCTGACCGGCCAGTTCATGCGCGATCCGGGCTTCTTGAACCTGAGCAGCGATCACATTCACGTGACCGAGACGGAGCACGTGTATTACAGCGTGCCCGGCATGGACAAGGATCGCAGCCTGATACGCATCATCGAGGTGGAGAACCCGCTGTCGGCGTTGATCTTCTGCAACACCCGGGTGCGCACCAATTACGTCACGGTGGTGTTGCAGCGTTTTGGCTACGACGCCGACGAACTGACCTCGGATCTGCCGCAGGCGGCGCGCGAGAAGGTGCTCAACCGTGTGCGGCAGGGGACGCTGCGCTTCCTGGTGGCCACCGACGTGGCGGCGCGCGGCATCGATCTGCCCGAGCTTTCGCACGTTTTCCAGTACGATCCGCCCGAAGACCCGGAGGCCTACGTGCACCGCGCCGGACGCACCGGGCGGGCGGGGGGCAGCGGCACGGCCATCACCCTGGTCAATTCGCTCGAACGGGGCAGCCTGCTGCGCATCGGCAAGCAGTACGGCATCCCGCTGCAAGAGCGGGCGCTGCCCGGCGATAAGGACGTCGAGGCGGTGGTCGGCGAGCGGGTCATCGCCCTGCTCGAGGCCCGCCTGCGCGGCCGCGACGCGCTGCAAACCGAGCGCATGCAGCGTTTTGTCGCCCTGGCGCACAGTCTGGGTGAAAACACGGAAGACAGCGGGCTGCTGGCGATGCTGCTGGACGATTTCTACCAGCAGACCTTCCACGGCCCGGTTGTGCCGCCCGAGGCGGAAGAGTATTCGCCCGCCCGTCCATCGGCGCACAAAGGCAATCGCCGCCCGCGGCGCAGGCGGTGA
>CAZHTS010000071.1:14641-23940 GCA_964535315.1 uncultured Anaerolineaceae bacterium | reverse complement strand
CAGAAAATCTTCAAAATTATCCTGTCGAATGGTTGCCAACTCCGCCCCCGGATATGCGCCCAGAAATTCGCTGCGGGTCGCCCGCCGGATTTCGCCGCTCTGCCACTTGAATTCGTAACCATGCAGCCTGCCGCCATATTCTTCAATGCAGTCGATCTCTTTCTGGTCGTAGGTGCGCCAGAAATACGCGTTGAGCGATCTTCCGGCGTTCTGGTTTGCTTTCCGGCGCTCAACCCATAGATAGTTCTCCCATAATTGCCCGACATCATTGCGCACCCCAATCGGGTTAAAATTCCGGATCAGGCTGTTACGCACCCCATTATCGAAGAAATAATAACGCGGATTCTTTGTAACCTCTTTGCGCAGGTTGCGTGAAAACCCGCCAACCCGAAAAATCACAAACACTTTCTCCAGCAGATCAAGATAGCGCTCAACCGTCTGCCGGTGTAGTGCAAGGCTGGCAGCCAGTTCTGCAACAGAGACCTCCTGCCCTATTTGAAAAGCGAGCAGGCGCAATAAATCGACTATCTTCTCAGAACGCCTTACCCCTTCCATCTCAAGCATGTCGCGATACAGATAGGAGCCAACCAGTTCTCCAATTAACCGTTCGCGTAAGGTCAGGTTGTCGGTTGTTACGATTGCCGGATAGCTGCCCCATATTAGCCAGCGTTCCAGTTGGGCCCGCGCTTCAAATCCACCCAACGTTTGCCTGATTTCCGGATAACTGATTGGATAAAGCGTAAACGTCAGCTTGCGCCCGGTCAACGGTTCGCTGATTTTATTAGCGAGCTCGAAAGACGCCGATCCAGTCGCCAGGATCATGGCATGCGGAAAACTATCGACAAGGATTTTGAGATTAATTCCGATTTCCGGCACTCGTTGCGCCTCATCGATCACCAGCAACTCCGAGTCCCCCAGGATTTCCCCCAACCGTTGCCGGTTTTGACTGGCCAGCGCTTCCCGATACATCAACTCGTCGGCATTGATAAATTTACTGCGCAGGAAACTTGACGCCGCGCTGTCCCCAAAATGGCAACAGGCAGGGCGAGTTGGTTTTATTTGCAACCATTTGTGGGTCATCGCTGACGAAAAATCCGGGTATAATTGGCGCAGAACCATAGAACGAAAGTTCCACCGCGATCCACTGCTACTGATTCCCTGGAGGCAACATGAGCGCAGTATCGATCCACAGAAAAATGGCAAAGTTGAAAAATATCGACATCTTCTTCCGCGATACCCAGACAGACGGGCCGGCGATCCTCTGTCTGCACGGCCGGTGGGGCCGGGGCGAAACCTGGGTGGATTTTATGCAGCATTACGGTGAAAAATACAGAGTCATCGCCCCTGATCAACGCGGGCATGGCCTGAGTGGAAAACCGGTGGCAAAATACACGGCCGAAGAAATGGCCAACGACATGATCGACCTGCTGGACTACTTACAACTACCGTCGGTCATCCTGGTCGGGCATTCGATGGGCGGTTCCATCGCCGGCCACCTGGCCGCGACCCACCCGCAGTATGTGCGCGCCCTGGCCCTGCTCGACAAATCTGCCAACGGCCCCGAGACCCCCTGCGCTATCCCACTCGAAGAGCTGGTTGTGGCGGATCCGCTCACCCAAGACTGGCCGCAGCCGTTCAAAAGCCTGAGCGAGGCGCAGGCGTTTATCAAAAGCGCCACCGAATCGGATTTGAGCTACCAGTACTTCATGAACAGCCTGACCGAAACCGTCGAGGGCTATCAGATGATGTTCAGCGCCCAGGCAATGACCGCCAGCGTCGCCTACTACGAAAACTGGTATCACCTCTTACCCCACATCCAATGCCCGGTGGTAGTGATGCGCTCCAGCAGTCACGAGGCGGTGCCGGATGAGGACTATCAGAAAATGCAGGCGCTCATTCCGCACTGCACGGCTCGCGAACTCTCTCACCCAGACCACAACGTCCAGTTGGGCGACAAAGAAGAATTTTATCGCTACTTCGACGAGTTTTTAAGCATGCTATAGTTTTTATCTGCTCCCCCTTCACTCGGGAGGTTTTCCGGATGCGGTTAGGCGCGCACGCCCTTGTCACTGAGCGGTTTTCGTTGACAAAAATTTTAACACTGTCTATGATTAAAGATATGGTAGCGTCAGGTGCCAATAGACGGATGAGTAATCATGACATGCCGGTAATTTAAACCAAAGCAAAAATTTCGATCGTCAGACGGGAGACCTGGTCGTTTTTGAAAAGGAAGAGCCAAAGATATGACTAAAGACGAATTAATAAAGCTCGTCGAAGAAGGCGAATCCTTAACATTGGAGTTTAAAAGTGATCGAGGGCCACTTCCAGATGATGAAATGCTAGAAACCATCATCTGTCTTGCCAACCAGCATGGGGGCTATTTATTGATTGGAGTAGAAGATAATGGCGAAATCACTGGCCTACATAAAAAACATCAATCGGCCCCTGGTGCCTTAGCGGGATTTATTGCTGGCCGGACGGTTCCACCTCTTTCGGTTGAAGTTGAGTTTCTTGAACTTTCAGAAAAAAAAGTAGCTGTTATTCGGATTCCATCCACCCGGCAAGTAGTGGCTACCAGTGATGGCAAATTAGCTGTACGTTTCATGGATCCGCATGGAAAACCAGGTTGTCGTCCATTGTATCCACACGAATTAATCAACTGGCAAGCTGAGCGGGGGAACCTTGACCCGTCGGCAATGCCAATTATGGGGGCAGCCTGGACTGATTTAGATCCGTTAGAATTCACTCGCTTAAAACGAATGGTGGATGAAAATCACGGCGATACAGCGCTCCTGGATTTATCGGATCTGGATATGGCAAAAGCACTGGGGCTTGTCAAAACCGAGCAAAAAGCTATTATGCCGACGTTAGCTGGTTTACTATTGGTTGGCAAGGAAACCGCCCTACGCGAACATATTCCAGCGCATGAAGTGGCCTTTCAAGTGCTGCAAAACGACGAGGTACGCGTCAACGATTTTCACCACTGGCCACTACTACGCGCCCTGGAATGGATATTGGAGGCTTTTCAGATACGTAATGAGGAGCGCGAACTCAATTTAGGAATGTTCCGGATCGGAATACCAACCTATGACCGTCGTGGATTTCGCGAAGCCGTCAATAATGCTCTGATTCATCGCGATTACACCCAATTAGGCGCTGTACATATTCAAATACACAATGATCGAATTCGCATCAGTAACCCAGGCGGTTTTGTGCAGGGCGTGACCCCAGATAACCTGCTTGTATCGGAGCCTCGTCCGCGTAATCCCAGGTTGGCTGACGCATTCAAACGAATTGGGTTGGTTGAGCGGGTTGGACGCGGGGTAGGAATTATTTATGCCGGACAACTCAGGAATGGCCGGGTTCCACCCGATTATTCGACGAGCACCGTTGCCAGTGTAAACGTCATCTTGCCTGGAGGGCCAGCCGACTTGAAGTTTGTTGAGCTTCTGGTTACTGAAGAAAATCACAGACAACGAACTTTTAGCGTAAGCGAATTGTTGATCCTGGCACATCTGTGGCGTGAACGCTATGTAGGACCCCATACGATAACGAAATTGCTTCAACGAGGAGAAGCCCAAGCTCGGGCTATAATAGAAAACCTGGTAGAATCTGGCCTGGTGGAAGCCCGTGGCGGCGGTAAAGGACGATCTTACATCCTTAGTGCGAGTGTCTATCGGGAATTAGGCCAGCCTGTTTCTTATGTACATGCCAAGGGGTTTGAAGCGGAGCAAATGGAGCAAATGATCCTGCAATATGTAAAAGCACATGGGCAAATCACTCGGCAAGACGTGATGAATTTATGCCGAGTTAACGGGAATCAAGCCGCTTATTTGCTAAAGAAACTCGTAAGGAACGAGGAATTACAGCGTATTGGAATGGGACGCACTGCTGCTTACCAATCCACGAAGTCAGAAAAAACTCGGAATAAACTCGGAATAAACTCGGAACGCGATTAGAATTTTCACATGACGGCACAAATTTGGCGAACCGAGATGGCTCCATCCCTGTTCGCTCTCTATCTGCGTCCTCCGTGTGCCCCCCTCCCCCCTCCGCGCCCTCCGCGCCTCCGCGTGCGCCCCTCCCCTCTCTCCGCGCCCTCCGCGCCCCCCTCCCCTCCCCCTCACAAAATATACACCACCCCATTCCCACCATCCACGCGCACCCGGTCGCCGGTCTTCAAGCGCATGGTGGCGTCACCACAGCCCACCACCGCCGGAATGCCCAACTCGCGGGCAACGATGGCGGCGTGGCTGAGCGGCGCGCCCAGGTCGGTGACGATGGCCGCGGCGCGCGGGAAAAGCGGCGTCCAGCCGATATTGGTCAGGGTGGTTACCAGCACCTCCCCCGCCTGAAAATCCGTGCTGTCGGCGAGCGAATCCAGGCGGCGCACGGTTCCTTCGACGACGCCCAGCGCCCCGGCAAAGCCGCGCACGGTGTGGTTGGCATCTTTTTCCGCCGCGACCGGCGACTGCGTTTGAAGACGGGCATCGTAGACATCCGAACGCCGGTTGGCATCCGCCGCCCAGGCAAACGGGTCGAACCGCCCACAGATCAACGCCGGGTAAGGGGGCAGGGCGCGATACCGCTGATAGGTCTCCTTGCGCCCTGGGAGATAGCGCAACACAGCGATTCCCGCCGCGTTCGCCAGCGCCGCCAGAGTCTCGTCGATCGTCAAGAAGAAGACATCCTCACCGATGCCGAGCAGTTCCCCGGCGCGCAGGGCAAAGGCGCGCACCACCGTGATCACCCGCGTCGCCTCCGAGCGCACCTGTTCGCGCTGCTGCGCCGCACGGGCCGCCTGTTGGATGCGTTTCTGCATGCCGCGCGCCCGGTGCGGATGCTGGCGGCAAAAGCGTTCCCAGGCCGCTTCGTAAGCGGTACGTTGGCGGGCAAGCAGCGCCTCCACATCAACCGGCGCCTTGCGCCATTCCACCAGTTGGCGATCCAGCCAGTGCGGGTCTTCAGCCGGGCGCGGCCAGGCGCACTCACATTCGTTGGCGCCGCGATGGCCGTAGGCGTCCAGATAGTCGTCGCGGCTCATCTCGCCGCGCAGCACGGGCCCCAACCCCGCCGCCGGCCCCAGGCTTTCCAGGCGCGCCGAGGCTCCACTCAGGTTGGAAAGCAGGGCGTTGGCGTCGTCCGCACTGACCAGCCGGCGTAATTCACGATCCAGACGCACCTGGGCATCCGAAGAAGCCGCCACGATGAAATAGAGCGAATCGCGATACAGCGGGTAAATCGCTTCGTTCCACAGAACCGCCAGGTCTGCTTTCGTCGCTGCCTGGCGAACCTGTTGGCGCAGTTGGGCGCAGCGTGAACGGTTGCGCGCCACAAATTCTGCCGCCCGCCGGCGATACCAGCCGAACTGCCGGTTGGAACGCCACAGACCGGGCAGCACCACCTGCCACCAGTCCGGAGCGCTCAACGGCAGCAGCGGGATTTCCATCTCCTCCGGAATCTCGCCCCACCAGCCCGAAAGTTCGCGGTAGGCCCGGCGCGCATCCCCCTTGAACAGCCGGGCAAAAGCCGAGACCTGCACGCTGATGTTGGCATAAAACCGTCCGGCAATGATGCCGTTGAGCGAATAATTTTTGACGCGCAGCGTCGGCCCGCCGTGCTGATCCAGGTAGGCGCGCAGCGAGGCGGTGAAGGGCGTCAGCACTTCCGGGCTGGCCTCCATCAGGTTGGTGGCCGACCACAGGAAGTTGCCGCGGAGAGTCTCATTCCACACCGCCGAGACGGGATCGTAACCGTTTAACGTGGTGATGGGGCGCGCCTGGAGGATGAACACTTTCCCGTTCGCCGCCGCCCATTCGATATCCTGTGGGCCGCCCAGTTCGTTCTCGATGACGTGCGCCTCGCGGTGCAGCGATTTCGCCAACGCCGCGATCTCAACCGGGCCGTGATATGCCCCGCCGGGACGATCAAAGGTGAACGTCTGCGCCGACACCTGTCCGGAGACCAGCTTTTCGCCTGTGCCCGTCACAAAATTACCGCTCATCTGCCCCAGGTTGCCCGTCAGCGGATCGGCGGTAAACAACACGCCGGCAAAATCGGGGCGCACAAACTTCTGGATGACGACGGCAATGGGGTGCTCGCCCTCACTTAGCCCCTGCGCCTGGCTGTAACTTTGCACCCGGGCGCTGTGCCGGGATTGCCGCACCGCCCGCAGCGCCATGCGGATTTCCTCGTCTGTACGGACATCCAGCACACTCTCGAACTCGCCGGCAAAAGACGCCTGGGCCGAATCCTCTTGCAGCGCCGAGGAACGCACGGCAAAAGCGGCCGGCTTTCCGGCGCGCAAGCGGGACAACTGTTGTTTGATCTGTTCCCAGGCCTCGCTGCGCAGTTCGTCCCCGTCAAACGCCGCCGGGAGCAGGACACAGCCATCCGGCACGGGGTGGCCCTCCTGGTACAGCCTGGCCAGCGCCCGGCCTTTGCCGCCCGCCTGGGCAGAGACGAACTCTTCGAGCGGCAATCTGCCAAAGGCAAACACCACCTCGCCGGGGCGAGCACGCCGCAACCACTTCTCCAGGCGGAGCAACTGCCTGCCCAGCCAGGTAAAGGTGATGTTCCCTGCCGTTCCCGCCAGCGTGGCCGCCAGCGCCAGGCCGGCCACGTTTTGAATCCCGCTAAACAATAGCGTAGCGATAGCGGCAAGATTGGCGCCGGCCGCCCCACACAACGCAACAATTAATTTTCTGGTCTTGTTATTCATTTGTCTCGCTTTTCGAAACGACGAACCCTTCGAGTATCGCCAGCAGCCCTGGTTTTTTTTCGAGCAGCAGCGAAGCCTGGATCAGCGCCAGCCCCTGTTCGAGGTCGCCCAGAACCAGCAGCTTATCACCGACCTGGATATTAAAATCGCGCCGGGCTTCGGCCGGGATGACGATCTGGCCTCGCTCGCTGACGGTGATCGCACCATAAAACCGTTTTCCTTCGGGGGGGTTCACCATGCTCGACTCCTTGTAAGATAAATCTTGTATACAAGATTTATCTTACACCGCCCCGAGATTCCTGTCAAGCGATGCGCCGGCGGAACAAAGAAGCAAGGTAAAATTATGAATACCACCCACCAACACAAAAGGGATACCCCATGAAACAATCCATCGTCCACATCGCCATCGTCGTCCGAGATTACGACGAAGCGCTCGACTTCTATCTGAACAAACTAAACTTCGTCCTCATCGAAGACACCTACCAGCCGGAACAGGACAAACGCTGGGTGGTCGTTTCACCGCCGGGTTCGCTGGGCACCACCCTGCTGCTCGCCCGGGCTTCCAAACCGGAACAGGAACCCTTTATCGGCAACCAGGCCGGCGGAAGAGTCTTCTTGTTCCTCAACACGGACGATTTCTGGCGAGACTATCACGCCATGCGTGCCAAAGGGATTCGCTTCGTCAGGGAGCCCAAACAGGCCGATTATGGTCTGGTGGCGGTCTTTGAAGACCTGTACGGGAACCTTTGGGATCTGCTTCAGTTTAACGAAGATCACCCCATTGCAAAGAGAATCGGGTGACGGTCTGCCACCGGGCGCCCTTAACGGGTAACGCGCGGAGCGCATCCCAATGAATAGATCTTCAGGAGGAAACCGATGTCGATTGACACACGCACCTTAATCTGGTTGTTTCCGGTCGCATTTATGCTGCACGATTTCGAGGAGATCATTTTGAGCGAAGCCTGGTTACAAAAAAACGCCGGCGAACTCAAAGGTATCCTTCGAAACAAGTTGCCCACCCCACTGGCAAAACGGATGTGCGCCGTGCTGGATAAATCGGCGGCCGAATTCGCCTTGCCCATCAGTTTGATTTTCGGTTTGACCGCCCTGTCTTCGTTTCTGGCCGCCGAATATGGGCAATACGGCTTCTTTCTGGCAGCCAGCGGGTTGTTCTTCGTGCATGGCTTCGCCCACGTGGCGCAGGCCGTCGCTTTCCGCCGCTATATCCCCGCCGTCGTCACCTCGGTTTTGATCGTCATTCCTTACGGGCTGATCCTGTACTCGAGATTGATCGCCGCCGGCATCGTCGGTATCGCCGGGCTGTTGGGCTATTTTCTGCTCGGCGGGGCGCTGGCAGCGCCGTTCATCCTGGCCATGCACGCAATCGGGGAATACCTGTATAAGAAGATGGCCGCGCCGCTATCGATCTCCCATCCCTCGTCCAATCAGGAGTAAAAACATGAAAGCCATCGCCCTTGTCGTCAGCGCCCGGGAACGGGGCAACTGCTACGACTTTGCCCGCTTTACCCTGGATCACCTGGCTGCTGACGCGATTGAAACCGAACTGGTCAATTTTTACGATTACCGCATCACCCCCTGCCAGCGGTGCGCCTACGAATGCCTGCAACACTGCAACCCGCACCCGGTCGGCGACGATTCCTGCCCTATCAGCGATGATGTGCGCCCGCTGTGGGAGAAAACCTGGAACAGCGAAATCCTCTTTCTGTTTGTGCCCACCTACGGCGGCATGCCCCCGGCGTTATGGCTGGCCTTCTCGCAGCGCCAACAGGCGTTCTTCCGCCAGGCGCCACACGAACGGTTGAAAAAATCAGTCGTCAGCGCCGTCATCCTGGCTACCCCGCACCAATCCGGCGGGTCGTCATGGATACCCTCGTTCATGAGCGACGAAGTCAAAGGGATGGAACGCAAAGTGGCCGGCTTCGAAGTGATCAACCACGCCCAATTTGAGAGCGGCTATCTCTTTGACCGTCTGATCAACGAGCAAGAAATACGGCGCCGGCTGGAATTCATGACCCGCCGGACGCTGCAAGTGGCAAAGGAGATTGGCGAAAATTTTCCCAACAGGTAAAACCCAGCCACCACATCAACCTTTAGTTCCATAGGCGTTGCCGCTCAACACGCCAAAAGCGACTCATTTGATATTATACATATAACAATAAAAACAATCACGATTTATTACGACGTTTGTAATCAAAACAAACCCAACAATCATCCAGAATGATACAATGTCATTTGAGCGGAACATAAAAAATTTGCGGCTTTTCCCCTGTACCAGCACCACTGATGCCAGGGACTTTTTTCTTTACCAGCGGCGGCGATACTGCCGCCTCCCCACCTATTCAGATACGAGGAGATGGTATGAAACTAAGGAAAATGTGGCTGAACATCAACGGCGTCAATCGCATGTTCATGTGCGATGCGGAGAAGGATTCCCTGGCAGACGTATTGCGCCGCCTGGGGCTGACCGGCACAAAAGTCGGCTGCGACACGGGCGTGTGCGGCTCCTGTTCGGTCATCCTCAACGACAAACTGGTGCGTTCGTGCATCAAGAAGATCG
>CAZHTS010000071.1:3528-14541 GCA_964535315.1 uncultured Anaerolineaceae bacterium | reverse complement strand
CGTGGCCGAGATCATCGACGATTCTGCCTGCCATGTGGAAGGCAGTTTCTACTCGTCGCGCCAGCCGCACCTCTCCATCGAGGGCGTCACGTTGCAGGCTTACTTCGACGAAAACGACAACCTGACCGTGCACTGCAAATCGCAGGGGGTTTACGCCACCATCAGCCGCATGGGCAACCCGGTCGGCGTCCCCAAGGAAAAACTGCGCATCGTCATGAACCCCACCGGTGGGAGCTTTGGCTGGTCGACCAACCCCGGCGACGTGGCCCTGGTCGCTGCCGCAGCGGTGGTCACCCGCATGCCGGTGGCGCTCTCGATGAGTTATGAGGAATACCAGCACTTCACCGGCAAACGCAGCCCATGTCACGCCAACGGACGCCTGGCCTGCGACGAAAACGGCAGCATCACCGCCGCCGAGTTCGACTTCGGCATGGATCACGGCGCCTACTCCTGGGGCGGCGACGACAAGATGACCAAGCCGGCACGCTTCGTCTTTTTCCCTTACCGGGTGCCGCACGCCGCCGGGCTGGTACGGGTTGCCAACACCAACCACAACTTTGGGGTGGCTTACCGCAGTTACGGCTCGCCGCAGGCTTTTACCCTGAGCGAGGCGTTGATGGACATGCTGGCCGAAAAGGCCGGCATCGATCCCTTTGAGTTCCGCTGGCGCAATATCGCCCGCCCTGGCGACACCAACATCAACAGTTACCCCTTCCGCCAGTATCCCATGCAAGAGATCATGGAAAAGATGCGCCCGTTCTACGAGCGGGCGGTGCGAGAAGCCAAAGAAAAGGACACCCCCGCAGTGCGCCGCGGCGTCGGGCTGGCCTGGGGCGGTTTCAACGTGACCCGCGCCGGCTCTTCCCCCGACAGCGCCGCCGTACGGCTGGAATTGAACCCGGATGACACCATCACCAAATACGATACCTGGCAAGATGTCGGCCAGGGCGGCGACATCGGCTCGCTGATGGTCACCCTCGAGGCGCTCAAGCCGCTGGGCGTGCCCCCCGAGCGCATCCGGCTCGTGCAGAATGACACCGGCGTCTGCCCGGACAGCGGCATGTCCGCCGCCAGCCGCTCGCATTACATGAACGGCAACGCCACGATCGTTGCTGCCGAGAAGCTGTTGAATGCCATGCGCAAGCCGGACGGCAGCTACCGCAGCTACGCCGAAATGGCCAGCGAGGGCATTCCCACCCGTTACGAAGGCAAATACGAAACCACCGCTACGCCGGGGCTGTGCCGCCTCGATCCCAACACCGGCGTCGGCGACCCCACCCCGGCCTACACCTATGCCCTCAACCTGGCCGAGGTCGAAGTCGACACCCGCACCGGCAAAACCAGGGTGGTGCGCTTCACCTGCGTGGATGAGGTCGGCAAGGTCGGCAACATCGCCGCCGTCAACGGCCAGGCCTACGGCGGCATCTCGCACAGCATCGGCTTTGCCCTCAGCGAGAATTACGACGACGTCAAGAAGCACACCAACCTGGCCAACAGCGGCGTGCCTTACATCCTGGACATCCCCGACGACATCACCGTCATCCATCTCGAAAACCACGACGCCAGCGGCCCGTTTGGCTCCTCAGGCGCGTCCGAGGCCTTCCAGGCCAGCGGGCATGTGGCGGTGCTCAACGCCATCTACAACGCCTGCGGCGTGCGCATCTACGAAATGCCCGCCACCAAAGAAAAGGTCAAGACCGGGTTGGAGCTCCTCGCCGCCGGCGGCAGCATCCAGCCGCCGGAGAAATACTTCCTCGGTTCCGACCTGTACGACGAGTTGGAAAACATCCGGGCCAACCCCGTGTCGTTTATTCGCAAGTAATCCCAGACTCAACCGCCATCCGCCCCGGGGCGCGCCGCACTCCGGGGCGGAACGAAGAGAGCCGAATTTGGAACGAGAACAAGGAAACATCCAGGACTGTTTGCAGCACGAACCGGCCTTTTGTACCGCCGCCTGCCCGTTTCAGCTGGACGTACGCGATTTTATCGAGAAGATGCAGCGCGGCGCGTTCAACGCCGCCTACCGTCTGTATCTCAACGCCACCGGTTTCCCCGGCATCGTTGCCGCCCTGTGCGACGAACCCTGCCGGCAGGTCTGCCCGCGGCGCACGACGGATGCGTCCATCGCCCTGCGCCTGCTGGAAAACGCCGCCCTGCGCCATGCGCGCAATACCGCCCCCAACAACTATAATCTGCCGCCCAAGGACAAACGGGTGGCCATCATCGGCGCAGGCATCAGCGGGCTGGCCTGCGCCCTGCGCCTGGCGTCCAAAAAATATGACGTCACCGTCTACGAACGTTCAGACAGAATCGGCGGACATCTCTGGGAACTGCTGCCCCCCGAGGTGTTCTTAACGGACATCGACCGGCAGTTCATCCACGAAAAATATGATCTACGTCTGCAAACGGAGATCACCCAACTGGCAGATTTAAACTTTGACGCAGTTTACATCGCCAGCGGAGCCGGCGGGCGCGATTTTGGGCTGCAGCGCGACCCCGGCGGGGCTTTTGCCAGCACCACCCCCGGCGTCTTTCTGGGCGGCTCGCTGGTGGGCGCAAACAGCATGCAGGCCATCGCCGATGGGCTGCACGTGACCGCCGCCATCGAACGGTATCTCAAAGTGGGCAGTATGAACCAGCCGCACGCGCATAACGCCACCCGCCTGACGCTCGACCCCGAGCGGATTACACCCGCCGCGCCGGTGCTGCCGGCCGACGGGCAGGCCTTCGACCGCGACGAGGCCGTCCGCGAAGCCCAACGCTGCCTGCGCTGCTCGTGCGACGCCTGTGTGCGCTACTGCGACCTGATGCATTACTTCAAGAAATACCCCAAACGGATCGCCGAAGAGGTCGAACTGACCATCCACCCCGGCACGTTGGATGGCAACGGTACGTTGGCGACGCGTTTTATCTCCACCTGTAACCAGTGCGGCCTGTGCAAAGAAGTCTGTCCGATCGATATCGACACCGGCGAATTCCTGCTGCAAAACCATCGCATCATGCGCCAGAAGGGCGCCATGCCCTGGGCGTTCCATGATTTCTGGCTGCGCGACATGGCGTTCAGCAACGGCCCGGCGGCGCAAATCTGCAAACTGCCCGCTGGTTATCGCCAGAGCCAATACGCCTTCTTCCCGGGCTGCCAGTTGGGCGCATCCGACCCGCGGTACGTCGGCGCCAGTTATCGCTGGCTGCTGGCGCAGCGCCCCGACACGGCGCTGCTGCTGCAATGCTGCGGCGCGCCGGCCGAATGGGCCGGCGACGAAAGCATTCACGCCGCGGTTATCGCCGGCCTGTACGAGCAGTGGGCCGCCCTGGGCAGGCCCACACTGGTTTTTGCCTGCCCGACCTGCAAACAAAAATTTGGACGCTACCTGCCCGATGTGCCGGCGGTCTTTCTGTACGATCTGATGTTACAGTGGGGCGCCTCACCGCTCGCCGCCGGCGGCGGGGAAACCGTCTCGGTCTTCGACCCCTGCGCCAGCCGCGACGAGCCCGGTCTGCAACACACCGTCCGCCGCCTGGTGGAAATGGCCGGTTTCGACCGCCAGCCGCTGCCGTTGGAAGGGAAACTGGCGGCATGCTGTAGTTGGGGTGGGCAGGTCGTCACCACCAACCCGCGCTATGCGCGCCAGGTGGTGTCCGCCCGCATCGCACAAAATGACCTGCCCTACGTCACCTATTGCAGCAACTGCCGCGACATTTTCGCTGCCGCCCAAAAACCGACTTATCACCTGCTGGACATCCTCTTCGGGCTGCACGACTCCAACCGCGCCTCGCCCACGCTGACGGAACGCAGGAGCAATCGCCTCCGTTTGAAGGCCCAACTGCTACACGAATTCTGGAAGGACGAAACGACAATGGCCCCTGAAGACCCGCCCATCCATCTGCACATTGCGCCCGAGATCAGGCAAAAGTTGAGCGCCGACATGATCCTGGAAACAGAGGTGGCGGCGGTCATCGCCCACTGCGAGCGCAGCGGCAAAAAATTGCAAGACCCACAGACGCGCCACTTCATCGGGCATCTGCAAATCGGCAACATGACCTATTGGGCCGTGTATCATCCCCTGGAAGCCGGCTCCGGGCAAGAGTTCGTGTTGGTCAACGCCTACAGCCACCGCATGAGCATCGAGGAGGGTTGAGCAATGCCGGACGACAAACAGGTCATCATTTGCTGCCAGTGCCGGCAAGAATTACAGCCGATCAAAACCTATCTGAGCTACCTGGGCCACAGCTTTTACGCCGACATGCTCAAGTGCCCGCAGTGTGGTGAAGTCTACATCCCCGAAGAACTGGCCCGGGGGCGTATTGCCGACGTGGAAATGCAGTTAGAAGACAAATAAACTACCGCCCGGCTATTCCATCTCGATGGCAGCCGCCGGTTCAATCCGGGCGAACTGCGCCAGGATATGGTTGTGATGGGCAATGATTGTCGCGGCGGGGAGCAGGTGCGAGTCGTAAGTGCTGTGCCCGTCGGCAGCCAGTTCAACGCGAAAGCCCTGTGAAAAGGCGCTCTTGCAGGTGGTGTCGACGCAAAACTCGGTCTGGACGCCGCACAACACCACCGCGCCGACGCCCTGCTGGCGCAGGCGCGTGTCCAACCCGGTTTCCAGAAAAGAATCGGCGTGGTACTTTACCAGAAGGTGATCCCCGCTCTGCGGTGCAAGCGCCGGGTGCACCTGCCACAGGGGCTGCCCTTCTGCCCGGGGTGAACCGGCGCCCTCGGTATACATCACATAATAAATCGGGGCAGCGGCCCGCCGCGCCCGGTCGATCAGGTTACTGACATTGGCAAGCAAACCTTCCTCGTTAAACACCGGTTTCCCCCCGTAGTCCTTCCAGACAAACGGCATCCACTGCATATCGATCACCAACAAGGCTTTCTTCACTGTTCCGCTCCTTTAACCAACAGACGATACACAAACCCCAACTGCTTTTCCACGGCGGCGCCGGAGAAGGGGATCACAGCCGACGACAGGCGGAGCCCCTCCAGAAAGATAACGATGTGCCCGGCCGTTTCCTCTGCATCGCAGGCCACAAACTCGCCGCGCGCCTGCCCATAGCGGATCAGGCGCGCCAGGGTAACCACCGCCGCAGCAAAACGTTCCTCCAGGTAAGTCTGCTGCCCGGCCTCGGTGGTGCAGAATTCGTATACAGCCACCGACAGGCGACCTTTGCCGGCCTGAATCTCCTGCTTTTGTTGCTCGACAAAAAAGCGCAGCAAATCCCTGGCGGGCCATTGTTTCGAAATGGCCTCGTCCAACTGGCCGGCGGCATCCTGCCGGTCAAGATCCAGCACAGCAATGAAAATTGCCCGGGGCGAGGCAAAGTGGCGATACAGTCCGCCGCGGCTCAGCCCGCTGCGGGCGCAAAAGTCTTCCATCGTTACCGCCGCATAACCCTTTTCGGCAAACAGTTCGCGCCCGATTTGCACCAACGCATCTTTTGTCGCCGCACCTTTCTTTAACATGTTCGCACCTCCGCAGTCACAAAAAGCGACATTTATGTCTCTTTCTTGATTATGCGACACAACTGTCGCTTTGTCAAGAGCGCACCCGGATTAAGATCATTTTCGCCGCCCGTACAGCCCGCACAGGCTGGACGGCATGTCGGGAATGGAGTAGTATAATCCTATCGAACAATAAACCTTCCGATCCATGCCATCGCAGCGATGGCGGATCCCCATATTTTCCGAGGGATGGGTAACAGGACTTCGAGGCATAATGGACATCGTAACAGCACAATTTCCGGGCGTCGCAGAGACGGCCCGCTATCTGACGCAAGAGGACGCTTTTACCCGCCGCCTGTCGGCCATGGATATCCACTTTCGCACCCAATCCGCCACGGCCAATATGGCTGCCTTAGGGGCGACGATCCGCAATTCCGCCAGAGACTGGCTCCAGGAGGACGAGCAGAAAGTACGCGCCTGTTTCGCACAGGCCTGCGCCATCCTGGACGAAAACACGCGCCTGCTGCCGCCCGAGGTCATTTTCTGCCAGACGAATGGCAGCGAGGAACCCGGTTCGGCCTATTGCCGGGGAAGCAACTGCATCGTCCTGCACCCCAAAGCCCTGCAGCGCGACGCCGACAGGCTGGTGCGTCTGCTGGTTCACGAACTGTTTCACCTGATCAGCCGCAACCACCCGGCCCTGCAGGAAGCGTTATACAAAGAAATAGGCTTTTACAGAGGCGCCGAAATTGAGCTCGGGCAGGCATACCAGAGCACGATCATCACCAACCCCGACGCTCCCACCCGGCAATACTATTTCAAGGCGCGTATCGATGAAGAGAACAGGAATGTCTATCCCCTCTTGTTCCTCGCCGCGGGCGATGACCCGCACAACTTCAACCTCCAGTTCTATGATCCCACGCACAACCGGCTGTACAGGGCAGAAGACATCGGCAACCTCTACGAAAACATCGGTCTGAACACCGACTACATCATCCACCCGGAAGAGATTCTGGCCGAAAACTTCACCCTGCTGCTATGCGGCGGCGAGATCAAGACGCCGCGGGTCATCCGGGGCATACAACACGTCCTGGAAACGGCCCGGTCTTCCCGCTGAACCCATCAAAAAAAATGAAACCCTCAAAGCAAACCCTCATCCATCTGGCAGGCCAGGGCGCATCGGCGCTGATGATCTTCTTCACCGTCTTCTGGGCCTATTGGGGGACGGCCGAGATGTATCATGAGGGCTGGTGGGGGGCGTGGTATAACCGCCTGCCCTATCTGGCGCCGCTGGCGCTCATCCTGATCCCCACCCTGATCGTCTTTCGCTGGCCGGTCGCCGGCGGGGCGTTGATCCTGGCGATCGGCGGGTTTGCGCTCTTCTTTTTCAGCAGCGACGTGGCCTATATCGGGCTGTCCATCGCCCTGGTGGGGGGCGTCTTTCTCATCTACGGCATCGACCGGCGAAAAACCGCCCTGCCGGCAGCGCCCACCGGGCAGGCGCCGTGGTGGCGCCGCCACCTGCGTTACCTGCTCGCCATCGGGGCGCCCGCCCTCGTATTCCTGATCATCTCCGCCTTCCGGCTGCCGGTGGTCTTGACCCGTGTGGACGACGGTGAGCGCGGCGCCCGGCAAATTGCCGGCAACGGCGTCGCCCTCGTCTGGGCTCCAGAAGGGCCGGGCTGGAACTGGAAGCAGCCCTGGGGCGGCTACCCGGCCTGGCAAAGCATCGCCCTGTATGGCGTCCCGCCGCCGGGACTGACCAACAAACCCGGCTACGGTCGCCAGACCACCGGCGAAACGGTGTTTGCCGGCGCGGCGGAAATGGCCCACACCCATCTGTGCCGCTATCTGAGCGCGGATGGCAAGACCCTGATGGGCACAGCCCAAGACATCTGGCGCATGCCCACCGTCGATGAGATCGTCCGCTCGCTCGGTCGGCACGGCGCAAACGCCGGCTGCGCCTGGCAGGGCGAACTCGGCCGGCAGGTGCAGTGCGCCATCGAACCGGACAAAGAATCGCCGTTGTGGGCCACCGATCAACCCGCCATCTATTATTGGGCGGCCGACGACTATCATGACAGTTTGGGGTACTTTGTTGCCTATAATGGAAGCGTCAACGTCAGTAACAAGTTGGGCGGCAACCCGCGTCACAGCTATCGCTGCGTGCGCCAACCCTGACACCGCCCGCCGAGGAAACATGCAGATCGATGAATTAATCCAGGCAATATCCGTCAAAGATGTCGACGTCGGGCGTTTCGTGCAGATGGCCATCCACGAAGAAAATACCCGCAGCGCCATCGTCCACCTGTTGACGACCCACCCCCACATCCTGGTGTATTACCACTGCTATTACGTCGTATCCCAGGCCAGCCAGGAGAGGCCGGAATTGTTTTACCCCTACTGGGATGGGATCGCGCCGCTGTTGCAGCACAAGAATTCTTACCACCGCGACATCGCCCTGACCCTGCTCGCCAATCTGACCCACGTCGACCGGGAAGATCGCTTTGCCGCCATCTACCACGACTATTTTGAACACCTGCACGACGAACGTTTTATGACCGCCCAGTGCTGCATCCAGAACAGCCGGAAGATCGTACGGCATAAACCCGGTCTGCGGGAACGGATCATTGCGCTTTTATTAGACATCGACCGCCAATGCGCCTATCCGCCCCGGCAGAAGGCCCTGTTGAAGGCCGATATCCTGGATATCCTGGACGAGTTCTACGCCGAAACCGCAAATCGGCAGGCGCTGGCCGAATTCATCCAGGAGGCCGCCCACAGCATCAGCCCCAAGACAAAAAGGAAGGCCAGAGCGCTGGCCGGCAAATACGGACTCACCCTCACTCCGGCGTAGAGCAACAGACCGCTTACGGCAGGCGGCAAGGATGGCGGCAGATCGAATCTCGCAGAGTTCGCCGCAAAAGGGCCCGGCAACACACCTTTACCATCGCTTTTGGGGTTACAATTATTCTTATCCGGTTTCGTTCAACAAGGCTTCTTTGTGCCTGGCGTTAAGTTTTTTGTAAACTGTACGCCAGGCCCGGTCAATGCAATTCAAAAAGATCGCTCTCGGAGGGGTTATCCAGAATGAACAAAAACAGCCTGTGGAAAATTGTTGCTGCGATTGAAGTCGCCCTTGCCATCTGCGTCATCGTGCTAGATTTACTCATCCCTACAATCGTCATCCTCGGCATCCTCGTGATTTCGCTCCTGATTCGCCGGGAGAGCATCGCGACCCTGGGTTTCAAGCGAGAACGGCGGGCGCTGCGCATGGCGGCGACGGTTTTTTTGTTGGTCGTCGTCTGGCAGTTGATCCAGTTGAGCCTGATCATGCCTGTCCTCAATCACCTGACCGGAGTCACACAGGATTTGAGCGCCTTTGAAAAGCTGAAAGGAAATGTTGGCCTGCTGCTCACTCTACTGGCCCTGACCTGGACGTTGGCCGCCTTTGGCGAAGAGATCGTCTATCGCGGCTATTTACAGAAACGCATCGGTGATCTGTTTGGCTTTAACAGGGCCGGCCTGCTGCTGGCGGTGGGCGTTTCTTCCATCCTGTTTGGCATTGCGCACACCGAGCAGGGCCTGTCGGGCGTGATCATCACCACCCTGGACGCCCTGTTCTTTAGCTGGTTAAAGCACAAATACGGCAATAATCTTTGGGCGTCGATTTTAGCCCACGGCTTCAGCAACACCATCGGGATGGTGGCGTTCTTCTTCATCGGGCCGGTCTATGGCTTCTGGTAAATCGATATAAGACGTACTGAAAGGAGAACGGACATGGAAAACCACCACCAGGAAGCAATCGAAAAATTTGTCGGTCTGTATCAAAGCGACCCAACCATTCTGGCGATCCTGTTGAGCGGCTCGATTGCCCACGGTTTTGCCAGAAGCGACTCGGATGTCGACGTGACCCTCATCGTCACAGAAGACGAATACCAGCGGCGCAAACGCGAAAACAGGCTGGCGTTCAGCCGCTGGGATATCTGCACCTACGCCGGCGGGTACATCGACTGCAAGATGGTCAGCACCGGCTTTCTGCGCCTGCTCGCCGGCAAAGGCAGCGACCCGGCCCGCTACGCCTATCTGGATAACGTCATCCTGTTTTCGAGGATCGACGACCTGGCAGACCTCCTGCAAGATGTAAGCCGCTTCCCGCTGCGGGAAAAAGATGGCCGCAAGAGAAGATTCGCCGCACAACTGCTGGCCTGGAAATGGTATTACAGCGAAGCGGTCAAAAAGCAAAACCCCTACCTGACTTATCTCGCCGTGCAAAAGATCGTGCTGTTTGCCTGCCGCCTGGTGCTCAACGAGAACCAGATGCTCTACCCCTATCACAAGTGGCTGCTGAACGTCACCCGCAGTGCGCAGAGCAAACCGACCGGCTTCGACTGCGCCCTGGAGGAAGTGATGGCGCACCCCACCCTTGAAAGCGTCAATCCGTTGTGCGACGGGATGATGCAGTTCGTCGGGCTGGAAGAAAAATCGCTCGACTGGCCCAACCACTTTCTGTTGGACAGCGAATTAAACTGGCTGGAACACGAAGCGCCCATCGATGATTTGTAAAATGGAGAAAACTATGTTTGACCGTGTCCAGGCCGCCCAGACGCGGCTGAAAGGCTATGCCAACCTCACCCCCATCCTGACCTCACGGACGTTGAACCGCCTGGTGGGGGCAGAAGTATATTTCAAGTGTGAAAACTTCCAACGCATTGGCGCCTTCAAGTTTCGCGGCGCCTTCAACAGCATCTCGCAGCTCTCCGCCGAAGAGAAGCAGCGCGGCGTGATCACCTATTCCTCCGGCAACCACGCTCAGGCGGTGGCGCTGGTCGGGCAGATGCTCAACGTCCAGACCACCATCGTGATGCCCAACAACGCCCCGGCCACCAAGCGCGCCGCCACCGAAGAATACGGCGCCGCCATCGTCGACTACGATCCCGAACAGGCCACCCGTGAAGGCATCGCCAGAGAACTGGAAGCCCGCCACGGTTACACCATGATCCCCCCGTTCGACCACACGGAAGTAATTGCCGGGCAGGGCACCGCCGCGCTGGAAATGTTCGCCGAACTGGGCGCGCTGGATATGCTGCTGGTACCGTGCGGCGGCGGTGGGTTGTTGAGCGGTTCGGCCATCGCCGCCAGAGGCGTGGCGCCCGGCTGCAAGGTGATCGGCATCGAACCCGAACTGGCCGACGACGCCACCCGCTCGTTCCACACCCGCATTCTGCACAGCGTCAAAAACCCGCCCACCATCGCCGATGGAACCCGCACCACCTCGCTGGGCAAGATCACCTTCCCGCTGGTGCTGGAATACGTGCACGACATGAAAACCGTCTCAGAAGCGGCGATCATTGCCGCCGTCCAGTTTCTGTTTTACCGCATGAAACTGGTGGTCGAGCCGTCCGGCGCGCTGGGATTGGCTGCCCTGCTCAGCCGCTCGGTGACGCCGGCGGGCCGGGTGGGGATCATTCTGAGCGGCGGCAACATCGACGCCGCCACCCTGACCACGATCCTCAACGCCTGAAAGGCTCAAACGCCGTGTCCACGCCCCATCTTCTACGATTCCT
>CAZHTS010000071.1:0-3428 GCA_964535315.1 uncultured Anaerolineaceae bacterium | reverse complement strand
CAAGTGCGCAAGGATCCCCGTATGGCGACGATCAAACAATCGGTTACGATACAACCCATGCTTTTTGAACAGGTGCAAACGCTGGCGCAGCAGTTGGGCGTTACCCCGGAACGTTTCATTGAAATGGCCATTGAGGACTTCGTCCAGCGCCGCCCTGATCCGGCGGCGCAAAACCCTCCTCCCCCGGCGCCGGCAGGTATCCAGCAGGGCGACGTGTATTGGGTTCCGCTGTCGCAAGAAACAGAGGGAGCCGCCTCGGGATACCCGCACCCCCACGTGGTCATCCAGGAAGACGTGCTCAATCACAGCCGCATCCACAGCGTGGTGGTGTGCGCGCTGACCTCAAACCTCAAGCGCATCAGCGCCCCAGGCAACGTACTGCTGGCGGCCGGTGAAGCCAACCTGCCCAAACCCAGCGTCGTGGTCGTCTCGCAGGTTTCCACCGTCGACAAGGCGCAGTTGGGCGCATACATCGGAACGTTAAGCAAAGAGCGGGTGCAGCAAATCCTGGCGGGTATGCAATTTTTACAATCCTGCACCCGGCCGCGCCGCCCCGACCCGGAAAACGCCTGATCAAGAGAAGCGTTCTAGCCGCCACGATGCCCCAGGGCAAGACCAGGCCATCAGCCGCTGGCTGCTAAACGCCGCCCCCATCGGGGCGCAGTGAGGCGGCAGGCGCCGGGCGCTGAAAAATGGGCGCCAGTGCGCCATAGAGCGCCCGGAAGATCTCACCCTGTTGGCGATAGACGGCGGTCGCCTGTGGGCGCGGCCGGTACACCTCGGGGCTGAAACGCACGGCAGACTGGCAGGCTTCATCCAGGCCGGCATAAACGCCCGCCCCGACCCCCGCCAGCAAAGCGGCGCCCAGCGCCGCGGCCTCCTCGCTCTCGGTGTGCACCACTTCGGCCTCAAATAGATCCGCTTGAAGCTGCAACCACAACGGGTGACGCGTACCTCCGCCCGAGGCCACCACCCGCTCAACCGGCATTCCCATCGCCTGCATCAGGCGCAAACCGTCCAACAGGGAAAACACCACCCCCTCCATCACGGCGCGGCTCATATGCTGCCAACCGTGGCGGGCGGTCAGCCCATAGAATACCCCCTGCGCCCGGGGATCCATGTGCGGCGTGCGTTCGCCTTGCAGGTAAGGCAAATACACCAACCCTTCTGCGCCGGGCGGGACGGCGGCGGCGGCGTCTGCCAGTTGCTGGTAGCTATACGCCCCGCCCAACACCTCGTCGCGCAGCCATTTCAGACTGAAACCGGCGGCCAACGTGGCTGCCTGCCAGTGCCACTGGTTGGGCACCGCATGGCAAAACGTGTGCAGGCGAAGCTGTGGGGCGCGTTGAAAGCGCTCGATGGGGGCGAACAACTGCCCGCCCGTGCCGATCGTACACGAGACGAGCCCGGGGCGGATCAGGCCGTTGCCGACCGCCTGGGCCTGCTGGTCGCCCGCGCCGCACGCCACCGGAATCCCCGGCGGCAGGCGCAGAATCTCGGCCACCGGCGGGGTCAGATAGCCCGCCAGCGCAGCCGACTCGTAGAGCGGCGGCAGCAGCGCACCGGGGATGCCCGCCGCAGCGGCAAGCTCGCCGCACCAGGCGCGGCGACCAACGTCCAGCAGCGCAGTGGCCGAGGCGTCGCTGTAATCGCTGCCGATCTCGCCGGTAAAGCGAAAACGCACGTAATCTTTGGGCAGAAGGACGTGCGCCAGCCGCTCCCAGACTGCCGGTTCGTTCTCCTGCACCCAGAGCAGCGAGGCCAGCAGAAAACCGGGCAGCAGCGGGTTGGCGATCCACTGCGCCAGCTGCTCCTGCCCCACCTTTTCTTGCAGCGCAGCCACCTGGCGCATACTGCGCTGGTCGAGCCACAGAATCGCCGGTCGCAGACAGCGTTTGTGTTTATCCAAACAGACCAGGCTGTGCATCTGTCCCGAGAAGCCAATCCCCGCCACGGCGGCGCGCTTCACCCCGGAGCGTTGCAACGCCGCGCTCACCGCCTCCAGCGCCGCCGCCACCCAGGTCTCCGCATCCTGCTCGGCCCACCCGGCCCGTGGGGTCAGCGGTGAATAGGCGCGCAGAGCGCTGCCCAACACCCGCCCATCCCGCTTGACGACCACGCACTTCAGCCCCGAAGTGCCAATATCGATGCCAATCAGATATTGATCTTTGTCCGCCATATCCTCTCTCAGACCGCCTTTCTTTGCGCATCATAGCACCGCGAGTTGGAAATGACCACCTGCCGCGCCCTCAACAAACACGAAAAATCCGTATGGTATGATTATCGCACGTATCACCCACCAATTCAGTCAACGAAAGGATACCGTGTGAAAACTACCTATTCCATGATCTTAGGGCTGGCGCTGTTGGCCGGCCTGTCGGCATGCCAGGCAAGCCCCACACCCTCTCTGCCTGCCGCGACTGTCAGCCCACAACCTGCCCCAACTGCGGCGGCCACGATGACCGCCGTTCCAGCAGCCACGACCACCCCCGCCGCCGGCGCCGTTTCGGACGACATCGCCGGTCTGAAAAGCATCGTCGGTTACGATGTCCGCGCCCCGCGCGCTTTGCCCGGCGGTTATGTTTTGGAAAAGACCAGTGCAGAGGCGGCGACGCGCAGCGTATGCTTGCAATATCGCCACAGCGAGGCAAGCGATAGCATCCTGTGGATCGCCCAGGGCCCCGGCGCCCTGACGCCGCCGCTCGAAGCGGTCGCCGGTTGGCCCGACTATGCCGTCCTGCGCCAGGAGGTAAAAATTGGCGGCGCACAAAACGGCCTGAGTCTGTTGGGCTGGCGCCGCCGCGCCTGGGCCTGCGCCGGGTTTGCCGAGAACGAGAAAACGCCCTTCTCCTTTGCGCTGGCGCCGCGCCTTGCCTGGCAGGCCGGCGATATGCAGTTCGAAATCTACTCCGCCAGCGGCGGCTGCGCCACCCCCGGCGGGCTGACCCATCTCGACCTGCTGCGCCTGGCAGAAGACCTGACGGGCACATCCACCCACCCTGCCAGTGAACTGGACCCCGAGTGCCTGCACTCCGTCGCCGACGCCAAAACACTGAGCGGCATCGAAGTCAAGGCGCCCGGCTATCTGCCCCAGGACGTGGTGTTTTATTATGCCACCTACGAAAAAGACCCGGGGCCCGCAGTCCACTTGCAGTTCCTGAACCGGCAGCACGGCCAGTCGGGCCGGTTTTTCCAGATCAGCCAGTACAAAGAGGCGCCGCCCTTCTACATGAGTTCCTGCGAAGGAGCCGCGCCCGGAGGTTGTGAGGTGCTGAAGGTTGACGGTGTGCCCATCGTTTACCAATACCTGAACCCGACCGAGCAACTGGACTGGTCTGCCGGCGGCTACTACTTCTCTCTGTTCCGCAACGCCGGCGAACCGGGCAAGGTCTACAAGGACGAACTGCTGAAAATCATCGCCAGCATGC
>CAZHTS010000070.1:0-23970 GCA_964535315.1 uncultured Anaerolineaceae bacterium | reverse complement strand
CAGTCTCGGTCGAGCAGGCCAGCGATTGATGACGCGGATGTGTTGGCGCGAATAGCGGACAGAATTTCACATTGGCTTGACCTGTGGTGTGAGTGATGCAACCGTGTGCAGAACGGTGTGGAGGGCGTTTTTTAAAAGCACCCCTCCCTGGCCCTCCCCGAATTTCTACGAAATTCAGGGAGGGAATGTTTCGGTTAGACGATTGACCGAACAAGTGTAAAATGAATTTTGAGATCGCTTGTACACCATAGCGTTTTTCCTCCCCCATTTTGTTTTTTAAAATGGGGGAGGCAGGAGGGGGTGAATGATCCACCGTCGAACCCATAGACCTCTCGCGTAAGTGAAGCATGTGGCCTGATAATAGGTGCATGCGATACGAGACAGTGCAAAAGTTAAGCGATGAAGACTGCAAACGATCAACAGCCCTGAGCCGGGTGATGTTCGAAAAGATGCTGACGGCGGTATAAAACGGAATACGAAATTTTGGACGAACACCCAGTCTCGGTCGAGCAGGCCAGCGATTGATGACGCGGATGTGTTGGCGCGAATAGAGGTCTATTGAAGAGCAGCGCAGCGTGATCCACAATTATTGGGCGCCGGTGTTGGGCGACCCGCAGCGCATCGAGCCGGCTTAGATCGCTTCCAGCCAGGCCGGCAGGGTGGGCAGCAGGCGCTCGAAGACGCTGTGCGTCTGGCGTTCGAAGACAGACGGATCGCCGTAGGCCTCGCCGCCCTGCGGGCCGACCAGGTCGGTGACGCCGCGCAGGATCAAACAGCGCCGCCCGTTGCGCTGCGCCACCCAGGCGATGGCGCCGCTTTCCCAATCGGCGGCGATGGCGCCAAAGCGCTGCTGCAAGTGGGGGATGTCGGCGGCGAGGATGTCGCGGTCGGCCGAGATCAGCCGGGCGCGGCGCACCGCCAGCGGGTAGGGCTGCGGCAGCCAGTCAAGATCGAGGCGGGTGGTGTAGACGCGCAGCGCCTCGTCGGGGTCGCCCATCTGCTCGATGATGTCGTAGACCAGTGTTTCTTCGGCCAAGAGAATCTCGCCGCGCGCCACCGCCCCGGTAAACCCGCCGCACGTCCCCAGGTTGATCAGCGCCGGCGGCGACCAGCGGTCGATGGCGTATTGGGTGGCGCCGGCGGCGGCAATCTTGCCCCAGCCCTGGTGAAAGAAGATGAGTGTACGCCCGTTGGCGCTGCTTTCGAACCAGTTGCCGTAAGGCGTGGGCTGCTGCACGGCATTGGCATAGGCGGCGCTCACGGCGCGCCACTCGGCGTTGGCCGAGATCAAAATGACGACCGGCGGGGTGGATTTCATTCGTCCTTCTCGGATTTGTCCGGCGGCTGCAACCAATGCGGCAGCGAACTGCCGCCTTTGGGCGGCCGGGAAGGGATGAATTCGTTGCCCAGGCGCACGTTGAAATTCGTCAGCAGCTCGACCAGGTTGGGTCTGCCGGCGATGTGTCCGGCGGGGCGGGTAACCGGGCCGGTCTGGGCGGCGCGCCAGACGATCTCGGCCACGTCGTAGGCGGCGCGCGGTTTGCCCGCCCGGCGGGCGTTGGCGGCGCGTTCGTTCAACAGCCGCCGGTCGGCGGCCATCCAGTGCGCCAGGGTTTGCAGCGCCTCGAGCAGGTTGCGCGCCATGTCGCCGGCGCCATGACTGACCACGAACTCGGCGTTGCCGGTCTCCTGACCGGGGATGAGGTCCACCAGCATTAACGGCAGCCCGCAGGCCAGCGCTTCGGTGACGATCAGCCCGCCCGCCTTACACAGTACGGCGTCGGCGGCGTGCATCAGCGTGGGCATGTTGGTGACATATTCGTACAGGTGGACGGGGACGTGCCAGTCGATGGCGCGCATCTGCTGGTACAGGCTCTCGTCCTTGCCGGCGATGGCCACCACTTGTAAGGGCTGTCCGAAGTGATTGAGCACTTCCAGCGTATCCACCAGCCGGTCGACGCGCCGGCTGCCGACTGCCAGAAAGGTGGGCAGGTCGGGCTGCCAGCCCAGTTCGGCGCGGATGGCGGCCTTGGAACGCTGCTCGCGCACCACGTCCGGATGCACCGGGATACCGGTTACCTGCACGCGCTCGGGGCGCAGCCCGTAGGCCAGCGCCAGGTCGGATACCAGCGGGTTGGGCGTCAGGCAGGCGTCGGCCTCGCGGTGGAACCACAGGCGATGCACGGTCACCAGGTCGGTGACCACGGTAAACATCGGGATGAAACGCCGGGTAATGGCGAACACCGCCGCCAGCGGCGCCTGGTAGAGCGGGAAGGTCAGCAGCAGGGCGTCGGGCCGGTATTGTTCGAGCAGGTCGTACATCACCTCGAACAGCAGCACGGTCAGGCCGCTTTCGACGATGGCGCTGGGCACCGGCGCCGCGCTGGCGTCGTAGCCCAGGCGGTACAGCTCGGGCATCTCGCGCACCAGTTTATCGTAATCCGACTGGCTGTCGCGCAGCCAGAAGGGCGTGCGCCGGTCTTCCAGCGGGTTGACGATATCCACCTTGCACGCCTCGCCGTACGCTTCGGCCAGGGCGGCGGCGGCGGCGTTGGCCGCGCTGCGATGGCCGAAACCGGCGTCGGCGGTCAGGATGAGGATGCGGCGCGGGTTGGCCGGGGTGGCCGGCGGCGGAGGGGCAGGCTGTTTTTGCTTTTTGGGCATCCGCGCCTCGCTCAGGCCGTTTCGGCCGGCAGGCAGCCGTGGAAGTAATCGAGCAGCAGTTGCAGGGCCTGATGGGCCGAGAGCGTCTTGTTTTCCATGCGGTCGCCGGCCCAGACGTATTTCCAGGCCCAGTCGCCGTCCGGGGCGCTCAGCCCGATCCACACCAGCCCGACCGGCTTACCGGGCATGCCGCCGCCCGGCCCGGCGATGCCGCTCACCGATACGCCGACCAGGCGCTCGAGCGGGAAATCGGCGGCCAGCGCCCGGCGCGCCCCGACAGCCATCTCCAATACCGTCTCACGGCTGACGGCGCCGTATTTCGCCAGCGTTTCATGGCGCACGCCCAGCAGGTGCTCTTTCGCTTCGTAGGCGTAGGCCGTTACGCTGCCCAGATAATATTCCGATGAGCCGGGCACGTTGGTGATCCAGTGCCCGATCAAGCCCCCCGTGCAGGACTCGGCTGCCACCAGTTTGTACTGCCGTTTGAGCAGTTCACGCCCGACCAGGGTTTCCAAAGGTTCGTTCACAGACATCTCCACGATACAGGGATAACGGGGTTGATTATACCGTTAACCCACTCGCCGTGTGCAAGGGTGCGGCGGGCGTACAATTCAAGGAGATGCCGGTCATCCGGCGGCGGTCGGGACGCCGCTCAGAGAAGGCCGTCGAGCAGCGCCCGCAGTTCGGGGTAGTCCTGCAGGCCTTGCAGGGCGCCTTCGACGCTGCCCGCCTGGGCCATCTTTTCCAGGATAGTCAGGCGCTGTTCTTCGGGCATCTGCGCCAGCGCGGCGAAAAACGGTCGCATTGGCTCGGGAATGTTTGGGGCGATGATATCGAAACCGGTCGACGCCGGGCGGTTCTTTTCGGCGAAGGCCGCCGCCACCCCCACGCTGCGGCAGCGGGCCAGCAGGCTGCGGTGCTCGTTCAGCACCTGGCTGTCGCTGTGGTTGTTTTGCGCCTCGGTCAGATCGATCAACCGGGCCAGGATGGCATCGATTTCCTCATCCAGCAGCTGCGGGGATTGTTCGACGATTTGCTGCGATTCCTGCCAGGTGCGCGCCTGGACGAACCGCTGGATCAACTCGATCTGCTCGCTGCGTTGTTGCAGCCAGTCTTGCGAGGCGCGGGCGCGCTCGTAACCCTGCGGGTCCTGCTGGCGCAGTTCTTCCAGGCGGGCCTGCTGCAACTGCCGCCAGGCCTGCTGCGCCGCCTCGGGGCCCTGTTCCAGGTAGGTCGCCAGAATCGGGCGCGGCACGCCGGCGGTATCGTTCAGCCAGGCTTCCTGCCAGGCGGCGCCCATTTGTTGGCGCAGTTTCGCCAGCAGCCCATCGGCCTGCTCCTGGTCTTCGGCCGGGTCGGCGTTGTGCGCCGGCGAGTAAATCAGGGCCGGGCGCTCTGTGGGCCGGAGGAGCAGCAGCGGGGCGTTGATCCGCACCGGGCGCCGGCAGGTCGGGCAGGAAAAATCGTGCAGCGTCCCGTCCAGAATACGCCGGTAAACGTCCGGCTCCTGCTGCGGGTCGAGGGCCATCCAAATCTCGGCTTCAAAGTCGGTCTGGCACTGTGGACAGGTTAAACGAGCAGTCTGGGTCAGGCTGGTGGTCATGGCAGGCTCTTTTGAAGAAGGATGGGAAGAGAGGGAAATTACAGGTAATCTTTCAATTGCCGCGCCCGGCGCGGGTGGCGCAGGCGGCGCAGCGCCTTGCTTTCGATCTGGCGGATGCGTTCGCGCGTCAGGCCGAACTTCTGGCCGACTTCTTCCAGGGTATAGGTGCGACCGTTATCCAGGCCGAAACGCAGGCGCAGAATGCGCGCCTCGCGCGGCGGCAGGGTGGAAAGCACCTCTTCCACCTTTTCGCGCAGCAGCTTGGAATAGGCGCTCTGGATGGGGGTCGGGGTGATCTCGTCTTCGACGAACATACCCAGTTCCGAGTCGTCCTCATCGTTGACCGGGCTCTCCAGCGAAAGCGGCAGCCACGAGACCCGCATCATCCAATCCACCTTATTGCTGTTCAAGCCCAGGACGTCGGCCAACTCGTCGTTGGTGGGGATGCGCCCCAGCTTTTGCTCCATCTCGTGCGTGGTCTTGTACAACTGGCGGATGCGATCGACCATATGCACCGGCACACGGATGGTGCGGCCCTGGTCGGCAATCGAGCGGGTGATCGTCTGGCGGATCCACCAGGTGGCGTAGGTGGAGAAACGGAAACCGCGCTGGTATTCGTATTTCTCGACCGCCTTCATCAACCCCAGATTGCCCTCCTGGATCAGATCCAGAAACGGCACACCGCGCCCCATGTAACGTTTGGCGATGCTGACCACCAGGCGGGTATTGGCCTTGATCAGGTGTTCGCGCGCCTGCATGCCCTCTTCCGTCTCTTCCTCCAACTGCTGGCGGCGCTGCGGCGGGGTGTTGCCGTTCAGGCGGTGCAGTTCGTTGCGCGCCTGGCGGCCGCGCTCGATCTTGCGGGCGATGGTTTGCTCTTCTTCCAACGAGAGCAGCGGGACGCGCGACATTTCTTTCAAATACAACCCGATCGTGTCGTCGCTGGAAATCGGCGCCAGATCGGTGTAGGTTTCCAGGTCTTCTTCGTCCAGCAGGTCTTCGTCGTACAGCGATTCGGGTTCACGGTCGAGGATGTCCACTCCCCTGCGGCGCAGCATGAGCACCAGCGAACTGAGCCGTTCGGCATCCTTACTGACGTCGGGACAGAATTCCATCAGGTCTTCGGTGGTCAGATAGCCCTGAACGTCCGCCTTTTCAAGCAGCATGCTGAGAATCTCGGTATTCTTTTTATGTCTACCAGGATTTGCCACGGATGACCCTCCTCAACCGAAAGACCCTGTTTTCCAGGTGCGTGGTGGTTGCAATAACGTTAAACTTCATATCCACCGAACCGTGCAATTTTCAGGCCAACTTCTCTAATTAACATGTTCGCACCGGGTAACATTTAAATCCTCGCCGCAAACGGTACACAGTCCTTTGCAATCGGGCCGGCATAATGGACTGATGGGGATTTCCAACAACAGATATTCGCGTACCAGGGGGTCGAGATCAACGTTGGCATCCTCCGGGAGAATCAGACCCGACTCCGTCGCCGTACGGCGACTGAAGGCATACAATTCGCTGAAACTTGCTTCTAACGGTTGTTGGAAGGTACACAGACAACGCACACATTCGGCGGCGACGCTGGCGCTAAAGTTAGCCTGCATCAACAATCCCTGTGGCGTTCGCGTGAGGCGCACACCCCCCTTCAGATCGCTCAGTTCCAGATCGGATAATCGGAGTGCTGCGTATTCAAAGTGGATATCGCGGCTGTATCCGATCGGTTGGTTGATCAGGAATCCAACATTTATCCGCAATGGATGGCGAGGAAGGTTCACGGCTGGCTGCTTTGCACTAAGATAGCTTTGAAATAAGATATAATTGGTCAGAAGAATTATAGCATAGGCATTGAGTCAAGTCAAGTTTTTATGATTAATTTAATAAAAATGGAGTCAAATCATGCCCGCCACCCTCTTAATTGCCAGTCACAATCGCGGTAAGCTGGTCGAATTTCAGCACCTGATCGGCGACTTCCCCATCCAGCTGCTGCTGCCCGATGACCTGGGGCTGCATCTCGACGTGGTGGAGGATGGCCTGACTTACGCAGAGAACGCCGCCCTCAAGGCGCGCGCCTTTGCTCAGGCCAGCCAACTGCCATCGCTGGCCGACGATTCTGGCCTGGAGGTGGACGCCCTCGACGGGCAGCCGGGAATTTACTCGGCCCGCTATGCGCCCATCCCCAACGCCAGCGACGCCGACCGCCGGCGCCACCTGCTGCACAACTTGCACGGCCTGCCGCGCCCCTGGCGCGCTCATTTTCATTGCACCGTAGCGCTGGCCACCCCTGGCGGAGAGGTGTGGTACGCCGAAGGCGATTGCTTTGGCGAGATCATCCCCGAGGAGCGCGGTCAGAACGGTTTTGGTTACGACCCGATTTTCTGGCTGCCCGAATTGGGCTGCAGCATGGCCGAACTCAGCCGCGAACAGAAGAACCGCCTCAGTCATCGCGGCCGCGCCGTGCTGGCTGCCGTGCCGCTGCTCAAACAGGTGCTGGCGATCTGAGGCCCCATGCCGCATACGCTGGAAAGCGAGCGACTGTGGCTGCGACCGTTCAAGGCCGAAGACGCCCGCGCCCTGTATCCGCTGTTGGAGGGGCACCCCGAAGTGTGGCGCTACGATCCCGGTTACCAGCGCACACCCCAGCAGCGCGCCCGCCTCATCCGCCGCTACAGCGCCGAAAACCACGAGGATGGCTGCGGCGTGCTGGCGTTGGTTTCCAAAGCCGGCGGCGAACTGCTCGGGCTGGCCGGCCTGCAATTGTACGTATTGCCCACCCGGCCGCAGGCCACGCCCGAGGTCGGGTTGTTTTACAAGCTCGGCCGGCCGTACTGGGGACAGGGCTACGCCGGCGAGGCCTGCCGGGCGCTGATCGATTTTGCCTTTACCGAGATGCACCTGGCGCGCCTGACCGGGATCGCCGCAGCCGCCAACGCCCCGTCGCTGCGCCTCATGCAGCGCCTGGGGATGCGCCTGCAGCCGGCCCCGCCGGGTGTATTGGGCGATGTGCTCGGCATTTTAGAAAACGAACAGGATGCTACCATGCAAGCGAACGATTGGGTCAAAATCGAGATCTTTATCCCCGAAGAATTTGTCGCCCGCCTGAGCGATGCGCTGGCGGACGTGGACGTGGGCCACATCGGCAATTACGATCATTGTATGTCGGTCATGCCGGTGCGCGGCTACTGGCGTCCCCTGCCGGGCGCCAACCCTTATCTCGGCACGGTCGGGGCGGTAGAGACGGGCAGCGAAGCCAAGGTCGAGGTCAACTGCCGCCTGTCCCGTGTGGCAGAAGCGCTCAAGGTCATCCGTGCCATCCACCCGTACGAGGAACCGGTCATCAACATTGTGCCGTTATTGAACGCACAGTTTGAAGGACGAGCTAACGGCTGCGCCGTGCCCGGCGCGCCCGGCGACCGCGACGCATGACGCCTTCGATCCAGCCGGCAAACGCCTCGGGCGGCGGGGCCGCCAGCAGCGGCCAGCTTTCCAGCCCGCGCCCGGCCAGAACGGCGTTGGCCGCGGCGATGCCGGTGATACAGGCGCGCTCCAGGAAGAGGGCCGGCGTGGGGTGACGCACCCAGTCGCCGCAGAAAAACAGGCCGGGCCAGGGAGCGTAGGTGCCGGGGTGGGTCTGCGCCGGGCCCAGTCCAAACAGGGTGTGCGTGGCGGCGTTGCGCTGGATCACCTGGTAAATGGCGTGGCCCCGTAATTCCGGGAAGGCAATTTGTACCTCGTACAGAGCGCGCGCCAGCAAGGCCCCATCCGGCTGCGCCAGCAAACGCCCGGGGTCGTACAGGTGCACCTCGATGGCGCTGCCGCCGCTCGCCCGGCTCCAGCGCAGATAGGGCTCCTGAATGCGGTCCAGCCAGAAAAAGTTATCGAGGATGAAATCGCCGCTGAGGATGCCCGCCTCGGCGCTCTGGCGTGGGCGCCGGTCGAACCAGATGCGTGCGATGGCCGTGGCCGTGCCGCGCGGCAGGGTGAACCGGCTGGCGCTCTCCGCCAGCCGCGGGCTGGCGGCCAGCAGGGCGCTGGCCGCCGGGGCGTCGACCGCCAGGATCAACTGCGAGGTATTCCACGGCGCGCCGGGCCGGCCCGCGGGTTCGTCCTGCCAGTCGACCTGCCAGCCGTCTGCCCGCGGGTGCAGTCCAACCGCCTTGCACCCCAGCCGCACCCGCCCGCCCAGGGCGTGCAGCCGGTCGACCAGCGGCTGGACGATGCGATTGCCGCCGTCGCCGGGCAGATAGGAGAAGGCCCACGCGTCCCGGCGCAGCACGGTGTAAAAGCGCAAAAAGGCCAGAAAGCCCGCCAGCGGAATTTCTTCCGGCTGCCCGGAAAGCCCGCTGCGCGCCAGCCCGATGAACAGGGCGCGCAGCGCCGGCGACCAGCTCGAGACCACGTCACTCATGTACAGCCCGCTTAACGGCTGGTCTTCCCCCAACGGATCGATGCCGATGGCGTAGAGCAGCCCCGACCAGATGCCCAGCAGCGAGAGCCAGTCGCGCAGGTCGATGCTGGCCAGGAAACTGGGGCGCAGAAACAGGTTCAAATAATGGAAGGGGGCCGGGATCCAACTCTGGCGGATGGCGCTGCCCACCGCCGCCTTGCTGATGTGGTTGTGGCGGCGGTAGATCCAATCCTCTTCCTGCGCCGGGACGAACATAGGGCGGATGCGGTGACGGCCCAGCATGGCCTGCAGGTTGAGGTACCCCGACCAGATGGCGTGCACGCCGTGTTCGCCGGGGAATTCCCAGCCGTTCAGGCTGACCGCGGCGCGCCCGGCCAGGCGCCCACCGGGATACTGCGGGTCGGCCTCCAGCACCAGCACCTGCTGCCCCCGTTCGGCCAGGTGCAGGGCGGCGGTCAGCCCGGCGACGCCGGCGCCGATCACGATCACCGGACGGGTAGGCTCAGTCAAGCGGCCCCTCCTCGCAGCGCACGCCCTGGCGCTGCACCCAGGCCAGGAAATCTCCGGGGTTGAGCGCCTGGGCCGGCGCCAGCAGCCCGCCGCCCTCCGGCGGGGCGTGGAGCAGCACGCCGGCGGCATAAGCCACGATTTCGGCGGTCAGATCGTAGACCGCCTGCCCGTGCAGGTTGATCCAGCCGCCCTGTGCGCCGCGGCGGGCGCACACGTAGACGTCAAAGCTGTCTCCGCGGCGCTCTTTGCCGCGCACGCCGACCGTGTGGAGCAACAGCCGGCCCAGCGCGCCGCGCGCCAGCCAGGCAAACAAGGGGATGACCAGCGGCGCCCAGAAGCGCGCCCCAGGTGAGACGCTCAACCAGGTATTTACCGCGCCCACCGTCAGGTGGGCCGGGAGGGTGACGCTCTCGCAGCTTGGAAAGGTCAGGGCGTGCCGTTTGCCGCCCGGCAGCGCCCAGCGCTGCACCCGTCCGCCCGGCAGGCTGCCGCGCCAGGTCCCATCCTGATACGTGATCCACGAAGTGGCCAGCGAACGGATGGCCGAACGGCGCGACCCGGCGCTGGCGCCCGTGCCCCTTAAGGTGTAAACGACGCTCACCTCATCCAGCGCGCCCGGCAGGCGCTGCGCCAGGAGAGCGGCGGCGCAATCGGCCAGCGCCACCTCAAAGCCGCAGGCAGGCAGCAGGATGGCCCCCTTGCGCCGGGCCAGTTCGCTGTAGCTGCGCAAACGGTAAACAAAACCCAATTCGTTGCTCGTATCCAGATAATGTACGCCGCTCAATGCGGCGCGCGCCGCCACCGCTTCGCCCAGGTCGGTAAAGGGAGCGGCGCAGTTGACCAGCAGGTGGGTGTCCTCAAACAGACGCCCCAGGCTTTCTGGCCGGCGGGCATCGGCCCACACCCACGCCGGAGCGGCGCCCCCCGCGCCGGCCAGTTCGGCGGCCAGCGCCGCCAACTTTTCCGGCGAACGCCCCGCCAGGCGCAGCGACAATCCCTGGCGCGTCAGAGCGTGGGCCACGCGCCGGCCGGTGGTACCGCTGGCGGCAAACAGGGTGATCATCGCTTACCCTGGGGCGTAGGTGAACAGCTGCGCCTGGCGGCTGGCAGGATGGCGCAGCCACTCGCTCAGCCAGGACAGCGGTTGGGCCTGTAGCAGCGAGGTCTCGGCGAAACATTGTTGGAAACAAGAGGTACACAACACCGGCGGCTGACCGTAGGCGGCCAGCGCCGCGGCGTTGACCTCGCGCCAGTGGTGCACCTGTAGCAGGTTGCAGGGCCGGCCGCCGTGACCGTTATCCTCCTTCTCGACCGGCCGGCAAGGGTAGACGCAGTCGCCGTTGGGCAGCACGCGCGGCGCCAGCGTGGGGTAACAGGCATACGGGCGAAAATCGAGCAGGGTGCGCAGATAGGCGCGACTGCCTAACACCGGCCCGCGGCGTTGTTTTTCATCCAGCAGGCGTTGCAACAGGGCGCGGTAAGCGGGCGAAACCAACAGGTGGTAATCCGGCCAGTTCTGCACGGCCTGCGGTGAGAAGCTGACCAGCAGGTTGTGCCGGCGACAGAAATCCAGGATGGCCGGCGCTTCGTCCAGGGTGTGCGGGGTGAGCACGCAGTTGAGCACCATGCGGTAGCCGTGCCGGCTCTGGCCGGCGGCGCAGGTGCGGATATTTTCCATGATCTGCGCCACGACCGCCGGCGGAGCGTTGAGCAATTGCCCCCAGCGGTCGCCGTCCAACGTGTCCAGGCTGACGACCAGGCGGTTGATATACGGCAGCACCTCCGGGTGTTCGTGTAACAGGGCGGCATTGGTTTGCAGCGTCACATGAAACCCCATCCGCCGGGCGCGCTGCACCAGCGCCTCGATCTCAGGGTGCAGCAGCGGCTCGCCGCCGGTCAGGATGAGGTGATCGCTGGCGGTACGGATGACCTCAAGGATGTGCACCGCCTCAGCCAGCGGCAGCGGGGGCATGGCCTGCGGGTTGCGCCGGGCGCCGAAATCTTCACAGTAGGCGCAGTTCAGGTTACAGCGCGTGGTCAGATAATAAGTAACGACCAGCGGGCGCAGCATGCGCCCGCCGCCCAATAATTGCAGCGCGTTGAGCCAGTAATTCGTCGTGGCAGCGGGGAGCACGGCGGATCAGGCCAGCAAATCGCCCTTAAAGAGGGTGACCGCCTGGCCGGCAAGGATGACGCGCTTACCTTCGCAGCGCACGCGCAGCACGCCACCGCGTCCCGACGCCTGGTAAGCCAGCATCTCGGTCTTGCCCAGTTGCGCGCTCCAGTAGGGCGTCAGGGCGCAATGCGCCGAGCCGGTGACCGGGTCCTCGTTCACCCCGACTGCCGGGGCGAAGAAACGCGAGACAAAATCGTACGGCGCCTGGCTGGAGCGACTGGTTACAATGGCGCCGCGCAACGGCGCCAGCTTGAGGGCAGCAAAATCGGGCTGCATGCCGCGCACCACGCTTTCCGCTTCGACCTCGATCAGATAATCGGTGCGGTTCTTGCCGATGTAACGGGCGCCGCTCAACCCTAAGGCGGCCAGCAGCGAGCGCGGCGGTTCGGCCGTTTCCAGCGGCTTGGCGGGGAAATCCAGGGCAATCCAGTCGCCCTGGCGGCGGGCGGTGAGCAGCCCGCTGCGCGTCTCGAAGCGCGCCTCCTGCTCCAGCGACAGGAGCCCTTCCTGCCACAGGATGTGCGCCGTGGCCAGTGTGGCGTGCCCGCACAGATCCACTTCAACCGCCGGGGTAAACCAGCGCAGCCGGTAGCCCTCGCCCTCGGGTAAAACGAAGGCCGTCTCCGACAGGTTCATTTCTCCCGCCACCGCCTGCATCCAGGCAGGTTCCTGCGGGCTTTCGAGCAAGCATACCGCCGCCGGATTGCCGCGAAAACGTTCGGCAGTGAAGGCGTCAACCTGATAAAGTTTCATCTTGACCTCGCAATCAGTGCACCTGGAGCGGGTCGATGCGCATGTTCTCCTCGCCGACCAGCTCGCCCAACAGGCGCAGTAATTCGGGTGTGATCCCGGTGGTAGTGTTCGGGAACTCCAGCAGATAGCGATGCCCGCCTTCAAACACCAGGAAGGCAAAACGATCCTTGCCCGGGCTGGAGTGGAGCAGGCCGTGCGCCCGGCGCAGGCGGCGCGCGTCGCGATTTTTATCGCCCTGTGAGCGGAAGATGAGCGTGACCATGCGCGGTTGGTCGCCGCCGCCGTTGGGCAGCGTGGGGGAAACGATGAAGGGAATGGGAACGAAAGGCTGGGGCTCGACCGCCGCGCTGCTTTCCACCGGCGGCGTCAAAACGACCGCCTCGGGGTGTGCGCTCCTGGCGGGCGGCGCAGCGGAGAGAAGCGTTGGCGGGGGGGGCGCAACCGGCGCAGCCACAGTCTCGACCACGGGCGCCGGCGTACCGGCGGGTTGGAGTGACCATTCCTGCCCGTTGGCTGGCGGGGCAAAGTCCCAATCGTCGTCGAAATCGGGCGGGGGCGGCGGCATTCCGGCGTCCCAATCCGCGGCCGGCTCGGCGATGGCAGGCAAATCGGCCGGCGGTTGGGCGGCCTCGGATGAGGCATACCCGTAGGCCTCCGGCACATCGGTGAGGGGCGCGCTGTCCACCGGTACATCCAGCGGCACGTCGTCGAGCGCCTCGACCTGTAATTTGTCGACCAGAATTTTGGGGTCGCCGTTTTCGGCGTCGACCTTGCCTTCGACGCTCAACACCTCATCCATGTTGACCAGCTTGCCGTATTTCTCCCACGTCTTGGGGAACAAAACCAGTTCGATGTTGCCCTGGATGTCTTCCAGGGTGACAAACCCCATGGCCTTGCCGGTCTTGGTCTGGTGGCTGCGGAAGCGGGTGACGATGCCCGCCACCACCACCTTTTCCTTGTTGGCGGCCTCGCCCAACTGCCCGGCGAAATGGGTGATCTTTTGTTTGAGCAGCGGCAGGTAGGGCGAGAGCGGGTGATCGGAGACGTACAACCCGATCAATTCACGCTCCCACTCGAGCAGTTCGCGCCGGTCGAGCAGATCCACCGTCGGCAGATCGATGCTTTCTTCCACTCCTGCCACCGTGCCGAAGAAGCTGAGCTGGCCGCTGGCCAGGGCGCGGAAGTGACTGACGCTGACCGACAGGATGCGCTCCAGCGCCTCTAACAGCGCCTTGCGCCCGCCGAAACGATCCAGCGCCCCGACCCGGATCATGGCCTCCAGGGCGCGTTTGCCCACCTGGCGCAGATCCACGCGCCGGGCAAAATCGTTCAGGTCGCGGAACGGCCCGTCTTTACGCGCCTGCAGGATCAATTCCACCGGCGCCTGGCCGACGTTCTTGACCGCCCCCAACCCGAAACGGATGGCCGCTTTTTGCTCGGGGCGGTCCTCGATGGTGAAATCCCAACCGCTGGTGTTGACGTCCGGCGGCAGCACGTCGATGCCCATGCTGCGGCTGTCGGCGGCGTAGAGCGCCACCTTGCTGGTCTCGTTTTTCGAGGCCGAAAGCAGGGCGGTCATGTACTCGACGGTGTAATGCGCCTTCAAATAGGCGGTCTGCACCGCAATCACGCCGTAGTCGGCGGCGTGCGATTTGTTAAAGCCGTAGCGGGCGAAATTTTCCCAGTCTTCGAAGATGGCGGTGCCCGTCGCTTCGTCGACCCCGCGCTCTTTGGCGCCGCTGATGAACTTCTGGCGGTGCTTCATCAGCGAGTCGATCTTCTTCTTGGCGATGGCCTTGCGCAGATCGTCGGCCTCCGAGGCAGTGTAACCCGCCAGGCCCATGGCCGCAAACATGATCTGCTCCTGATAGATGGGGATGCCGTAGGTTTCCTTGAAGATCGGCTCCAACCCGGGGTGACGGTAGGTGACCTCTTCCTCGCCGTGCATGCGCTTGATGTAGGTCGGGATGAAGTCCAGCGGACCCGGGCGGTAGAGCGCCACCATGGCGATGACGTTGGCCAGGTTCTTGGGGCGCATCTGCACGATGTAGCGGGTCATCCCTGTGCCTTCCAACTGAAAGACGCCGGCGGTGTGACCGCTGCTGATGAACTGATACGTCTCTGCGTCGTCGACGGGGATGTTGTACAGGTTGAAGTCGATGCCGTGCCGTTCACGGATCAACTGGCAGGCGCGGGCCATGATGGTCAGTGTGGCCAGGCCGAGGAAGTCGACCTTGAGCAGGCCCAGCGACTCGACAATCGACATCTCAAACTGTGAGACCGACTTGATCGGGCTCTCTTCCGAGCCGCTGGTGGGGCGGTGCAGCGGGATGTAGTTGATGATCGGCTCGTCGGTGATGATCACGCCCGCGGCGTGGGTACCGGCGTTGCGCACCGTGCCTTCCACCCGCTGGGCGGTGTCGATTAATTCTTTCAGATACTCCGCCTCGCCGTACACCGCCTTGAGATCGGGCACCTGTTCCAGGGCGTCGGCGATGTTGACCGCCTTGCCGGGGACGTTGGGGATCAGTTTGGAGACCCGGTCGACCTCGGAGATGGGGATATCCAGCACCCGGCCGACGTCGCGGATGGCGGCGCGCGCCCCGAGCGTGCCAAAAGTGATGATCTGCGCCACGCGGTCGTCGCCGTAACGTTGGGCGCAGTATTCCATCATGCGCGGCCGCAGGTCGTCCTGGAAGTCCAGGTCGATATCCGGCATGGAGATACGCCCGGGGTTGAGGAAGCGTTCAAAGATCAACCCGTGTTCGATGGGTTCCACCAGGGTGATATCCAGGGTGTAGGCCACCATCGAACCGGCGGCCGAACCGCGGGCGTTGTACCAGATGCCCTGGCGGGTGGCGTATTTACACAGATCCCACACGATCAGGAAGTAGGCATCGAAGCCCATCTGGTGGATGACCGAGAGTTCGTAATCCAGGCGTTTGCGCACCTCGGGGTCGTTGGCGCGCGCGCCATAGCGGCGTTGCAGGCCCTCCTCGCACAACTCGTGCAGGTAACTTTCGGCCGTCTTGCCTTCGGGCAGGGGGAAGAGCGGCAGGTGGTAGCCCTTGGTGGAGAGATCGACGTTGCAGCGTTCGGCCACCAGCAGGGTGTTGCTCAACGCCTCGGGCACCTCGGAGAACAGGGCCGCCATTTCTTCCGGCGGACGCAGATAGTAGCTGTGGCCGCTCATGCGGAAGCGGTTGGGCTCGCTGATCAACGAACCGGTCTGTACCGCCAGCATGATATCCTGCATGCGCCAGTCGTCGGGGTTGATGTAATGCACGTCGTTGGTCGCCAGGTAGCGGGCCTGATAACGCGGCCCCAGTTCGAGCAGCGTGCGGTTCAACGTGGTCAGTTCGGGGATGTCGTGCCCCTGCAATTCCAGGAAGAAACGATCCGCCCCAAAGACGTCGTAATACCAGTCCAGCTTGCGCCGGGCGCCTTCGATCCCCTCGTCGCGCAGGGTGCGCGGTACTTCTGCCGCCAGACAGCCCGAGGTGCAGATCAGCCCTTCGGAGTGCGTCTGTAGAAATTCGCGGTCGATGCGCGGGTGATAGTAAAAGCCTTCCAGTTGGGCGGTACTGGCAATCTGGAGCAGGTTGCGGTACCCGGTTGCGTTTTCGGCCAGCAGGAGCAGGTGACTGGATTGTTTGTCCAGACGGGAGTCGCGTTCGTTCATGCGCCGCGGCGCCAGGTAGGCTTCCAATCCGATGATCGGCTTGACGCCGGCGGCGATGGCGGCGTTGTAAAACTCGATCACGCCAAACATCGTGCCGTGATCGGTAATCGCCACCGCCGGCATGCCCATCTCTTTCACCCGCTTGACCAGTTTTTTGATGTTGCTGAAGCCGTCGAGCAGGGAGTATTCGGTATGAACGTGCAGGTGGGCAAAGCTCATGCCTCAATTATAGCATGTACGTTCTGGTATGGCTGTACGCGCATCTTAAAAAAACTTAACTTTTAGCCAGGAAAAAACCTGCCTTTTGAGATATGCTTTTGCCGTGGCGCCTGCTATACTGGTATACATCTGATATTGGATAAAGGCTGCATGAACATGCGCCTTTTTTCTCTTGCACTGCGATGCGGCGGATTTCTGCGGTCGTTTTTCACGAAACAGATTACAGTATTGCAAGGTTGGAAAATCTACCCCGGCAACGAAAAATAAATATACTTAATCATGGATACCCTTGTTGGGGCATGCTGGTATCTACCTTATGTTCACTTTTCAGTGGAGGAAGAAGGATGAAAACGTATCGTTGGCTGTCACTGTTCTTAATTGTAGTACTTATGAGCAGCATGTTAGCCGCCTGCGGTGGCGGGGCAGAGCCTACGGTCGAACCGACCCAGGCTGCTGCTGTCGAACCTACCCAGGCGCCCGCTGAGCCCAGCGCAGCGCCGGCCAAACCCACGGATGCCCCAGCGGCCGAGGCCGCCCCCACCGAGACGCCGACCGCTGAGGCCAAAGACACCTGGCTGATCATGATGTACCAGGATGGGGACGATCAGGTGCTGGAAAAAGACATCTTTGTCGACATGAACGAAGCCGAGATGGCCGAGCGCAGCGACAAGGTGACCATCGTGGCCCAGATGGATCGTTTCAAGGGCTCGTACGATGGCGGCGGTGATTGGACCTCGACCAAGCGGTTCCGCATTTCTGCTCAGGATGATGACCTGGAAACGCTCAATGCTGAAGAGTTAGAGGACCTGGGCGAAGTCAACATGGGCGATCCCAAGACCCTGGTCGATTTCGCCACCTGGGCCATCGCCCAGTACCCCGCCGATCATTACGTGTTGATCCTCTCGGATCATGGTTCGGGTTGGCCGGGCGGTTGGAGCGATAACGACCCTGTGGAGGGCGGCGAACTCAAGATGAACCAGATCGACGACGCCCTGGCCGAGATTCTGGACAAGACCCAGATCGGGCGCTTTGAACTGGTTGGTTTCGACGCCTGCCTGATGGCGCAGATCGAAGCGTTGAGCGCTGTGGCGCCCTACGCCCGCTATGCCATCGCCTCCGAAGAGACCGAACCCTCGTTGGGATGGGCCTACTCATTTTTCCTGAGCGAACTGGCCCAGAAACCCGGCATGACGGGCGCCGAGTTGGGCAAGATTATCGTTGAATCGTACATCGACAAAGATGGGCGTATCACCAACGAAGAAGCCCGCACCGTGCTGGTCAACGAAATGTTTAACGTCAAGGCCAGCGAGGTCACCGAGGCCCAGGTGGCCGAGGCGCTGGGCACCGACATCACCCTGACGGCCGTCGATCTGTCGCAGATGATGGCGCTCAACGAGGCGCTCAACGACCTGGTGGTCAAGATGGCCGCCATCGACCAGAAGACTGTGGCCGAAGCGCGCACGTACGCCCAGTCGTACACCAACATTTTTGGCGAGAAGAAAGACCCGCCCGCTTACATCGACCTGGGGCACTTTGCCGCCATTCTGGCAGAAACCTCGGGCGATGCTGACGTCAAGGCGGCCTCCGAGGCGCTGCTGGCTGCGCTGGGCAAGGCGGTGGTTGCCGAGAAGCACGGCCCCAACCGCCCCGGTTCCACCGGCATGAGCATTTACTTCCCCATCTCACAGTTATTCAAAGCCACGGCTACCCTTCCGGCCATCAAATACACGGAGCGCATCAGCCGTTTCGCCACCGCTTCGCTGTGGGATGATTTCCTCACCTTCCACTACACCAAACGCAAAATTGACCCGGCTGTGGCCGACCTGACCGTGCTGGAATCCAAGACCCCCGACGAGAATCTGGCGCAGGCTGAAAGCGCTTCGGAGATTGCTGCGGATACCCAGATCGAAGCCCCCGGTGCGGGCAAGATCGAAATTTCGGGGTTGGTCGCCAGCGCCGAAGAGATGAAGGCCGGTGAGACGGTCACCGTCAAGGGCAAGATCAAGGGCGACAATATCGGCTATATCTATCTCTATACCATCTACTATGATGAGGAAAGCGATTCGTTCGTAACCACCGACCTCAGCTATCTGCTGTCTGAGGAGTCCAAAGAGGTGGGCGGCGTCACCTACCCGAACTGGGGCGACACCGGTGAGGTGGACATCGAGTTCGACTGGCAGCCGACCATCTATTATCTGAACGACGGCAAGAACCGCCAATTCGCCGTGTTCGAGTCCGAGATCTACGGCCGGACGGAGAAAGAAAACAGCTACATTGTCTGGGGTACCTACAAAGAAGCCGGATCGGAAGAAGGGCGTGAGGCTTTCGTCCGCTTTGACGGCGAGGGTAACTTTGCCGGTCTGCTGGTTTTCAGCGGCGAGGAAACCAAGGCCCCGCGCGAGGTGACGATGAAGAAGGGCGACACCTTCACCATCTCGGAAGAGTGGCTGGAGTACGACAAGAACCCCGACGGCGAGTTTAACTACTACGATGGCGGCGTGTTGACCTATGCCGGCCAGCCGTTCACGATGGAATGGGACGAAAAGCCCGTCTCCGGGCAGTACGTGCTGGGTGTGATCGTCGAAGACCTGGACGGCAACAGCACCGAAGAGTTCATCAACATCGGTGTCACCGAGTAAATCGTTTCTGTGACTTTGGGAGCCCTCCAGCCTGCTGGAGGGCTCTTGCTTTTTAACGGACGATGCTGATAGAATCTTTTGCCGGGGGCGCTGTATCCATTCCTGTTTTTTGGAGGCCGGTGTGATGAAAGCCCAACGTTGGTTGCGTCTGATGCTCGTCATCAGTTGGTTGAGTGTTTTTCTGTCTGCCTGCAACGAGGGTGCGCCTGAACGCCCCACGGCGCAGCCAGCGGTTACCCTATCACCAGCCGCGGCTCAGCCCCCGGCGGCGCAAGATACCTGGCTGGTGATGGTCTATCTGGACGCCGACGACGAGATTCTCGAAGAAGATATCTATCTCGATCTGAATGAAATCGAGCAGGCCGGCGGTTCCGAGCGGGTGACGGTGGTGGCGCAGATCGACCGCTACGCCGGCGGCTACGACGGCGACGGGGATTGGGACTCAACCAAGCGTTTTCTGCTTTCGCAAAAAGACGACGACCTGAAACACCTCAAGGCGCAGGAATTACAGGAACTGGGCGAACTGGACATGGGCAACACCCAGACGTTGGTAGATTTTGGCGTGTGGGCCATCCAGAGCTACCCTGCCAGCAAATATGCCCTCATCCTCTCGGATCACGGCGCCGGCTGGATGGGCGGTTGGACGGACGATGATCCACAGCCGGATTCGAGTCTGAAGGTGAACCATATTGATGAGGCCCTGGCCGAGATCGTGCAGCGCACCGGCATCCAGCGTTTTGACCTGGTCGGGTTCGACGCCTGCCTCATGTCACAGGTGGAAGCGCTCAGTTCGCTGGCCCCTTACGCAGATTACGCCGTGGCTTCCGAAGAGACCGAGCCTTCGGTCGGGTGGGCTTATTTTTCTTTTTTAAGCCAATTGCTCGGCCGGCCGGAGATGGATGGGGCGCAGTTATCACAGGCAATCGTCAACAGTTACGTCGACCAGGACGCTCGCCTGTCGGACGATGTTACCCGCGCCGCCCTGTTTGACGAGCCGCTCACCCGCCAGCAGGCGGTGGCCGAATTGGGCGCCACGCTGACGTTGACGGCGGTGGATCTACGGGCGCTGGGCGATCTGCACGCCGCCCTGAACCAGCTGGCGCTGGCCCTGGCCGGCAGCGATGCAAAACGGGTGGCCGAGGCGCGTGCTTACACCCAGGCGTACGACAGCGTGTTCGGCAGTCGTGATCCCGGCTCGTTTATCGATTTGGGACATTTTACGGCGCTGCTGGCCGAGAGCATCCAGGACGAGCGCGTTTCACAGGCTGCCGCCGGTGTCCAGGCGGCGATCCAGAAAGTCGTGCTGGTCGAGAGACACGGCCCCGACCGCCCCGGTTCGAGCGGTCTCAGCATTTTCTTTCCCACGGGGAACATTTACAAACAGAGTGCGCCGGAAGACGCCGACCCCAATTACACCCAGGACGCCAGCCGTTTTGCCGCCGCCTCGCTGTGGGATGATTTTCTCGCCTTTCATTACGCCGGGCAGCCCATCGACGCCGGCGCCGCCGATTTAAGTGTGCTGCAAACCGCCCTGCCGCAACAGGACTTCAGCAAGGCGTTAAATGCCTCAACGGTTTCTCGAGACAAAACGCTGGTCATGCCGGGCGCCGGCGAGATCGAATTCGAACAACTGACCGCCGGCGCCACACAGATTGCGTTGGGCGGCGCCCTGACGCTCACCGCTCAGATTCGCGGCGGGAACGTGGGCTACATCTACCTTTACACGTTGTATTATGACGACGAGAGCGATTCGTACGTGACCCTGGACATGGACTTCATCGACGCCGGTCAGACCCGAGAGATCGGCGGGGTAACGTATCCGGATTGGGGCGAGGACGAAAACCTGGATTTGGAGATCGAGTGGCAGCCGGTCACCCGTTCTCTCTCGGATGGCAAAAACGAGGAGTTTGCCCCGTTTGAATCGGAGATCTACGGCCGCAGCGCCAAAGATCGTTCCTACGTGGTGTGGGGCACCTACACCCCGGCGGGAGCGAAAAGCGGGCGCGAAGCCTTCCTGCGTTTCGACGGCGAGGGCAACTTCCGCACGCTGGTGGTGTTGAGCGGGCGGGATGGCCGCGCCGCCCGCCAGGTCAACATGAAAAAAGGCGATCGGTTTACCATCACCGAGGAGTGGCTCGAGTACGACAACGACCCCGAAGGCGAGTTCAACGATTACGACGGCGGCACACTGACCTACACCGGGCAGCGCTTCGAGGCGCTGCAGGCCGAAGCGCTGCCCGGCCAGTACGTCGTGGGTGTGATCGTCGAGGACCTGGCCGGACAGCAGTACGAGCAATTCGTTGAGGTGACGGTAAAATAATTACGGGTTGCTTCTACGCTGGAGCCACTTGCCGGCCTCAACGCCCAGGAATACCAACAGACTCATTCCCAGGCTGAGCAGCAGATCGTTCAGCGGCAGCGCCACGGTATTGAAGATCTCTTGCAGGAAGGGCACGTAGACCACCGCCAGTTGCAAAGCGGTGGTCAGCAACACGCTCAACAGCAACAGTTTGTTGGAAAACAGCCCGATCGAGAAGAGCGATTCGCGTTCCGAGCGCAGCGCCAGGGCGTTACCCATCTGCGCCAGCGTTACCGTGGTGAAGACCATCGTCTGCCAGGTTTCCTTGCCGTTCTGCCAGCCCCACAACCCCAGGCCAAGCGAGGCGGCCGCCAGCAGGAAGCCGATCCACAGAATGTCACGTCCCAGGCCGCGGCCGAAGATGCTCTCGCGCGGGCTGTAAGGCGGGCGGCGCATGGCGTTGCGTTCCGCCGGCTCGAGGGTCAAAGCCAGCCCGGGCAGCCCGTCGGTGACCAGGTTGATCCACAAAATTTGCAGCGGCAGCAGCGGCAGCGGCATTCCCAGGAAGGGCGCAAACAACATGACCCAGATTTCACCCGAGTTGGAGGTCAGGGCGTACTTGATGAACTTGCGAATGTTGTCGTAGATCCGCCGGCCTTCTTCGACCGCCGCCACGATGGTGGCGAAGTTATCGTCCAGCAGCACCATCTCGGCCGACTCTTTGGACACATCCGTGCCGGTGATGCCCATCGCCACGCCGATGTCGGCCTTTTTCAGCGCCGGGGCGTCGTTGACGCCGTCGCCGGTCATGGCGACGATGTGGCCCTTCTTTTGCAGGGCTTCAACGATCTTGAGTTTGTGCTCGGGCGAAACGCGCGCATACACCGGCACCTGTTCGACCAGGCCTTCCAGGTCTTCGGGTGAACATTCGGCCAGTTCCTGACCGGTCATCACCCGGTCGCCCTCCCGGGCGATGCCCAACTGGCGGGCGATGTGCAGGGCGGTCAGGGGATGGTCACCGGTGATCATCACCGGGCGGATGCCCGCCGATTGGGCGGTACGCACCGCGTCGCGCACCTCCGGCCGGGCTGGGTCGATCATGGCAGTCATGCCGACGAATACCAGCCCGCGCTCCAGTTCGCTCGAGAGCGGCGCCGTTTCGCCTTCGTACAGGCGATAGGCAAGGCCGAGCACGCGCATGCCTTTCTGCGCCAGCTGGTTATGGCTGGCCTGGATACGCCCGCGCCAGGTCTCGTCCAGTGTTTCGCTGTGGTCGTTGACCCATACCCGGTCGCAGATGGTCAGCAGACCGTCCACCGCGCCTTTGGTAAAGGCCAGCCAGCCCGCCCCGGGCAGCGGCAGAACGCCGCCGGGATAGCGGTGCAGGGTGGTCATGCGCTTACGTTCAGAATCAAACGGCAGTTCGTCCTGGCGCGGCAGGTCGGCTGCCAGGGTCTCTTTCCGCAGCCCGGCCCGCGCCGCCGCCACCACCAGGGCGCCCTCGGTCGGATCGCCCACCGCCGAGAACTGATTCTCGCCGGTTTCTTCCAGCACGGCGTCGTTGCACAACGTCCCGCCTGCCAGCAGCAGTTTCAGGGCGGCGTGTTCGCCGGCGCCAATCCCATTTTCACCGCTCTTCAGGCTGGGACTGAAATCGTGCAGCCGTTCCTGTAGATCCAACTGGTGGCCGGCTACATCCAGAATGGTTACCGTCATACGATTTTCGGTCAGCGTCCCGGTTTTATCCGAGCAAATCACCGTGACCGAACCCAGCGTCTCCACCGCCGGCAGCTTGCGGATCAACGCCCGGCGCTGCAGCATGCGTTGCGCGCCCAGCGCCAGGGCGATGGTGACCACGGTAGGCAACCCTTCGGGCACCGCCGCCACCGCCAGGCTGATGGCGGTCAGGAACATCAGGCGCAATTCTTCGCCGCGCGCCAGGCCCAGCAAAAAGACGACCGAAACGATCACCAACGCGGCGATGGCCAGGCCCTTGCCGAGCTGTTCCAGCCGGCGCTGCAACGGGGTGCTATCCTCGCCCACACTCTGGATCATTTCGGCGATGCGCCCCAATTCGGTGTGCATGCCGGTGGCAATCACCACCACCCGGCCGCGGCCGTAGGTGACCGCAGTGCCCGAGTAGACCAGGTTGCGCCGGTCGCCCAGGGTCAGGTTGGATTGCTTCAACGCCCCGGCCGATTTTTCCACCGGCTCCGATTCACCGGTCAACACGGCTTCCTGCACACGCAGATTGGCAGACTCGATGACGCGCCCGTCCGCCGGCACGGTGTTGCCGGCCTCCAGAAGCAGCACGTCGCCGGGCACCAGCTCACGGGCTGAGATTTCTGCCAGCCGACCGCCGCGCCGCACGCGCACCACCGGCACAGTCATCTTCTTGAGCGCCGCCATGGCCCGCTCGGCGCGGTATTCCTGGGTGAAACCCAGGATGGTGTTCAACACAACGATCGCCAGGATGGCAATGGCGTCTTCGTAATCGCCTAAAAAAATAGAAATGACGGCCGAGACAATCAGGATCAATACCATCACCCCGGTCAACTGCTCAAGCAGGATCTTCCACGGGCTTTTACCGCCCCGGTCGATCAATTCGTTGGGGCCGTATTGCGCCAGCCGCCGGGCCGCTTCGGCTTCGTCCAGCCCGTTTTCCGCCGAAACGTTTAGTTGGGCGAGCGCTTCTTCCGCATTCAGTTCGTGCCAGTTTTGGTTTTTCATGTAACTCCTCGGTTAAAAATAAGCAAGGCCACCAGAACCGGTGGTCTTGCGTTCGTTCGAACGAGAGGGCGCCGAGAGCAAAGCTCTGTGTTGACGACGTCCCTTCCTGCGGGGGCAGGTCGCTACTCCCCAACCATAAAAAAAGTCTACATGAACTTTGACCAACTGTCAAGAAACTGGTTGGGTGAGGGGGGAATCCGTCCAAACGAGCGGCGCACAGGTAAAACGGTGCTTTCACCCTCACCCCGGCCCTCGCCCTCGAGGGCGAGGGAGTCTGGCCTCGCTCC
>CAZHTS010000069.1:0-24015 GCA_964535315.1 uncultured Anaerolineaceae bacterium | reverse complement strand
GGCCCAACGGCAAAAATAACCAGTGCGAAAGTGTCTGATTTTATTTTCCCGTGGAGAGGTGGAATCCTGGTTACAGAAAAAGCCAGAGACGCAATCATAAAATCCGAACTTATGGGATGTCAGTTTCTTAAAGTTGAACTGATTGACAAACGAAGCAAGAAGAGCCGCGAAAATCCATTGCCCTCTTTATACGTTTTGCTTGTTACTGGAAGGATTATTTCCCCCATAAAGTTTGATTGTTGTCCAATATGTGGCAAGTGTAAAGGAGTTTACCTGATGGAATTGTGCGAAGAGAATTGGGATGGAAACGACTTTATTCTTGATGAGAACTACCCCAATCTGGTATTTGTGACAGAAAGGGCTTGTGCCGTTATTAAACAAAGCGGGCTGACCAACTATCAATGTAGCCCGATTAAGATTAAGGGTGAGGAATGAGCTTTTCGTTCCCATCCCGTGAGGCGCAAGGATTTGTGTGGGCGGATCATCAGTTCGCTCTTCTTGCCAAACACCGCCCGTAAACAAGTACGAGGCCATATACTTCAATCATGGCATCCTCAATGCCGCCCCGCCCGTCGGAGATTGTCGGTGGCGGGGCATCCGGGTGAGGGTTTGCAAGACTTCAATGCTGGCCTGGGTCTCATCTTCTCCGATGCCTCGGGCTGTCCGCAGGCGGCTGTCCATGTCCATCATCGTGGACTGCCAGATTTCGCCCTCCTCATCTGTCAATAGGCATGACCTTCCCCCCTTCTGCGCCTTCGCGTACCCCCATCTCCCCCTCTTTTCCCCACCCCCGGCGTAAAATGTGGTAAAAATAGAACCGCACCCCTACAGGCCCCCACATGGACAACCGCCCCTCCCATCTTCCTCGCTTCCTGCTTCTTACCGCCTTGGGCGCGCTGCTTTCCCTGTTCTACCTGCTCTCAATCCCGGCCGACCCCAAGAACACCTTGTTTCTCGGCCTCTCAGCCCGCCGTCTGTTCCTGGTCGGCATTCTCCTGATCCCGCTGATTGCCAGCCTGGCTCTACGCCACGCCCGGCCTTCTGTCGCCGCCCGGTTAGAAGCGCTGCTCTTCTCACCGTTCCTGGCACGCTTTACCCCGGCGCTCTGCCTGACGCTGCTCCTCCTGCTCATCCTCTCCTGGCTGCCCGATGCCGCCGACCTGGCCGCCTACGCCGAGCGGCTGCGCCCGCTGCTCCTCTGGCTCTTTCTACTCAACCTCCAGACCCTTTATTTCCAGGCCGCCTATGGTGACGCCTCGCTGCGTGCCCTTCTTCTGGCCCGTCCCCTGCGCACCCGTCTGACGTACTGGCGCAGACACCCTGTCACCGCCGAAATCCTGGCAAGCGTTCTCGCCTTTGCCTGGCCGTTCGTGTACATGTGGCCCTATGTCATCTCCTGGAAGAACCAGCACGTCAGTGTAGGAAACGACTTCATTCCCTGGTATTACTACTACAAAGTCTACCTGTTGGACGCTCTCAGTAACGGCTGGCTGCCGCTTTGGTCACCGGCCGAAGGCGCAGGCTACCCCTTTTACGCCAACCCCGAAGTCCAGCTGCTCTACCCCTTCAACCTGCCCCTCACCTGGTACTACCACTGGAGCGGATTCTACACCGTCCTGGACTACCAGCGCTTCGCCGTCTTTGGCATCGCCATCTTTTCACTCGGCCTGTATCGCTGGCTGCGTTCGTTGAACTTCAGCCGCAGTCAGGCGCTAGGCGCCGCCCTGATCATGGGCGTCAGCCTGAAAATCGTCGAGAATCTGCGTTGGCCGAACGCCATCCATAGCGCCGCCTGGTACCCCTGGATCTTGCTCGCCCTGACCCAGATCTTCAAGAACGCCAGACTGCGTCGCCTGTTGGGGTATAGCTTATTGCTCTTCTTTTCTCTGTTTTGCCTGTTCACCGGCGGTTACCCCTACTATATCTACTACCCCCTCCTGCTCTTTGGCCCTTATGGGATATTCTTTCTCATCCCAGCCGCACGCCGCACACTGTTTGCACTCGAACACATTCACCTCAAACGCTCCCTGCCCGCCATCTTCCTGCCCGCCCTGCTCGCCGGCGGGTTATGCGCCCCCTACCTGTATCAGGTCAACAACACCCTGATGCAGACGTACAACCGCTCCGGCGGCAACTTTGAATTCTCGACCGCCAACGTCTTCAGCCTGCAAGACTCTCTGGGTGCCCTGCTTTTTCCCCCCGCCGCCCAGACCGAAGGCGTCTACTTCTTTGGCATTGCCGCCCTGCTGGTCATCTTCATCTACCTGTTCGACCGGCGCAGCGCCGCCCCATACACTGCACCCTGGGTCAAAGCCCTCTTCATTTCCTGGATCGTCCTGATCAGTTACATCTCTTACGGCAAAGAATCGTACCTGTTTGTCCTGCTCTGGAAACACATCCCTTTCTTCTCTCGGCTGCGCTACTGGGGCAGGTTGGGCATCATCCTGGTGCCGATCTTTGCCTGGCTGCTGGCCATCGCCTGGCGTCACCTTGAGGCCCGGCTCAGCCAACCCGGCGCGCCGCTGCGCCGCCCGCTGACCGCCCTTATCATTGCTTTCGCCGCCATTCTGGGGTGCCAGGTGTACATTTCGCAGGCCAACCTGTTTGATTTCTACTGGAAAAGTCACTTCCTCCACCGCCTGGCCGCCTTCCTGCGTATGTTGGCCGCCCGCGCCGGCATCGTCTTCACCACCAGGGTCGATGCGCTTTCCAACGTCTATGTCGCCCTCTATGTAATTCTGACCGTCCTTTCCTTCCTTGCGCTCTTGATCCTGGTGCAGCGCCGCCGTTCACCCGGCCGTCTTGCCCTGTCTGCCCTCGTGTTGCTGTCCACGCTCAACACCTGGATCACCGCCCCCTGGCTCTGGGTGCAGGGCATCCTCCAGGAGAACCCGCGCGGCTACCTGAACGCCGAACAAGTCATCACTACCGGCTGGGATACCCCTCGCAACGATACCGGTTACATCTCGCTCACCCCCACCTTCCACACCGGCTACAAAGGTACCACCTGGTACTTCGTCCGCTATGTTGAATTTCGCGACCGTACCGAGTCGGAGAAAGAAGCCACCCGCCAGTTACTTGGCATACAAGACGGCCAACGCCTGTACTTCTCTCAATCGCTGCAATACACCACCATTGCCGCCTTCCTGGATGATGCCGCCCGCCAATCGTTTACCGCCGAAAAAATTGACTACACCAGCGACCGGCTACTCGTTAAGGTTGTCGTCCCCCAGGATGGTTACCTCAGCTTCATCGACAATTGGGAAGCCGCCTGGCGCGCCCGCGTCGATCAGCGCCCCGTTCCGATCGAACTGCTGTTTGGCACCTTTAAATCCGTGCCTCTCACCGCCGGCGAACACCTGGTCGAATTCTCCTATTGCCCAGACTTCTTCTGGCGCTGGTCCTCAGCCTGCCCGCCCCCCTAAAACAAACCTCTGACCTTCCGCGCGCCCCCCTCTTCCCCCTCCGCGCCCCCGCGTGCCCCCCTCCGCGCCTCCGCGTGCCCCCCTCTCCCCCCTCCGCGCCCTCCGCGCCTCCGCGTGCCCCCCTCTCCCCTTTTCCCCCTCCGCCCCCAACCTTTGCATTAACCCCGCTTTCTCTCTATAATGGATACAGAACTCACCCCGGCTGTTTCCACTTTTCATGGAGGGTAAGATGTCCAAGAAAGAGAAAAGCTCAAAGAAGTCCCCGCACAAACAACGTAACGAGCACGACGAACAACCCCCGAAAAACACACCGTCAGCCCCCGCCGCCATCGTTATCCCCCCGTCCGTCCCGCCCGAAGAACGCATCCCCATCAACAAGAGAACCTACCTCAAAACGCTCCGCCAGTTGCAAATTGAACTGGTCAAACTCCAGGAATGGATCCGTTACAAGGGCCTGAAACTGGTCATCATCTTTGAAGGCCGCGATGCAGCCGGCAAGGGGGGCGCCATCAAACGCATCACCGAGAGCCTTAACCCTCGCGTCTGCCGTGTGGTGGCCCTACCCACCCCCACCGAGCGCGAGAAAACCCAGTGGTACTTCCAGCGCTACGTCTCCCACCTGCCCGCTGCCGGCGAAATGGTGCTGTTCGACCGGAGTTGGTACAATCGTGCCGGCGTCGAACGCGTCATGGGCTTCTGCACCGACGACGAATATCGCGAATTCCTGCGCTCGGTGCCGGAATTCGAACGGATGCTGGTGCGCTCCGGCATCATCCTGGTCAAATACTGGTTCTCGGTCAGCGACAAAGAGCAGGAACACCGTTTCCAGGCGCGCATCGCCGACCCAACCAAGCGGTGGAAACTCAGCCCAATGGATGTGCAGTCCCGCTCGCGTTGGGTCGAATACTCTCGCGCCAAGGACGAAATGTTCGCCCACACCGACATCAAGCAGGCCCCCTGGCACGTGGTCAACGCCGACAATAAAATGTGCGCCCGGCTCAACTGCATCCGCCACCTGCTCAGCCTCATCCCTTACGAAGACCTGACGCCCGAACCCATCGTCTTACCGCCGCGCCAGGCTGACCAGGGCTACGTCCGTCCGCCCATCACCGACCAGACCTTCGTGCCCGACATCTATTTTCCAGAAAGCGAAGAAGAGGAAGAAGATTGATCCGCCGTCAGAGGCAGTTGTCAGACACATGACAAACGCACCCTCCAGCCGGTCACATTCAGCGCTATTCTTATTCCCCTACTTCAGCTTATAATAAAGTTGACGTTCCCAGGCCATAGCGCCCCCGCGCCCCCGGCCTGGATTAAAGCCAACACGGCTCTACATACACATTCCAACCAAAAGAGGTGGTATCGTGAAACGTGTGCACAATTTCAATGCTGGCCCTGCCGTACTGCCCCAGTCCGTCCTGGAACAGGCGCAAGCCGAACTGCTCGATTACCAGGGCTGCGGCATGTCGGTCATGGAAATGAGTCACCGCTCAAAGGAATTTGAAGGCATTATCCAAACCGCTGAAGCCAATCTGCGCGAACTGCTGGGCATTCCCGCCAACTACAAGGTCATGTTCCTGCAAGGCGGCGCAAGCCTGCAATTTGCCATGCTGCCCATGAATCTACGCCCGGCGGGCGCCTCGGCCGACTACATCGTCACTGGCTCGTGGAGCCGCACCGCCATGAAAGAAGCCGCCAAACTCGGCGCGACCCACACCATCTTCAATGGCGAAAGCGACAACTACTCACGCCTCCCGGCCCAGGAAGAATTGAAGTTTGACCCCCAGGCCGCCTACGTCCATTTCTGCCACAACGAAACCATCCACGGTGTTGAATTCAAGACCGAACCGGTCGTGCCCGAAGGTGTGCCTTTGATCGGCGATGTATCCTCTGACTTCCTCAGCCAGCCCCTGGATGTCAGCAAATACGCCATGATCTACGCCGGCGCCCAGAAGAACGCCGGCCCCGCCGGTGTGACCGTCGTCGTCGTGCGCGAAGACATGCTCCAGCGTGTTCCTGCCAACCTGCCCGTCATGCTGGATTACAAGCTGCTGTCCGAGAGCGGCTCGCTGCACAATACCCCGCCCTGCTACGCCATCTACATCGTCGGGTTGGTCTTCAAATGGCTCAAAGGCCTCGGCGGCCTCGAAGCCATGTACAAGATGAACCAGGAAAAGGCCGCCCTGGTCTACCAGGCCATCGACAACAGCGGCGGTTTCTACCGCGGCCACGCCAAGCCCGAAGCGCGCTCGATCATGAACGTGCCCTTCCGCATGCCCAGTGAAGAACTGGAAGATCAATTCGTCAAGGAAGCCAAGAAAGCCGAATTGATTGGTCTCAAGGGCCATCGCTCGGTCGGCGGCCTGCGCGCCTCCATCTACAACGCCCTGCCCATGACCTCCGCCCAGGCCCTGGTACAGTTCATGGCCGAATTCCAGAAGAAAAACGGCTAAAACATAACACCGGTGCGTTGCAACACCCAACAGACCCCATCAGTAGATATAAGGGCTCCGATTGCCGGAGCCTTTATTTTTTACCTGCTACCCCTGAACGCCAGAATCCAGGTCAGATCTCGATGTCATTTAAGCGCTCCAGCGACAGTACTTCCTATTCAGAGTAATCTCGGACTTCTCGCCCACAGGCCGTTATTCCCGAGAAAACCCGCTATATCTAGGCGACGACCGGGAACGGTTCATGGTAAACTAGAGAGAGAATATCGTGAAAGGACGGATGTGAATGACACAGCTTTGTGCAACTGGCGTCGCCTGCGCCAACATCGCTTTGATCAAATATTGGGGAAACCGTAATGCGATTTTGCGACTGCCGTCAACCGGATCCATTTCGATGACATTGGGTGGTCTGTTTACGCGTGCCCGGGTGCACTTCGATCCAGAACTAAAAAATGATACCCTGATCATGAACGGACAGCCGGTGTTGCGCGGCGCGCTGGAGCGCGTTTCGGCGTTTCTGGATATTGTCCGCCAGTTGGCAGGCCTCACCCTGTCTGCCGAAGTAGTCAGCAGCAACAACTTCCCGGCTGGGGCAGGGATCGCCTCTTCGGCCTCAGCCTTTGCTGCCATCGGGCTGGCCGCCAGCCGCGCCGCCGGCCTGGAGTTGAGCGAAGCCGACCTCTCGCGCCTGGCGCGGCGCGGCTCGGGTTCGGCCTGCCGCTCGGTTCCAGGCGGGTTCGTCGAATGGCAGCGCGGCGAGGGCGACCACGACTCCTACGCCCACACCCTCGCCGGGGCGGAACACTGGCCGCTGGCAGATTGCATTGCCATGGTCGAGGCGGCGCCCAAACCGGTGGGGTCGACCGAGGGCCACCTCTTGGCCGAAAGCAGCCCGTTACAGGCGGCGCGCATCGCCGACACCCCGCGGCGGTTGGAACTGTGCCGGCGGGCAATCCTGGAGCGCAACTTCGAGGCCCTGGCCGAAATTGCCGAATTGGACAGCAACCTCATGCACGCCGTCAACATCACCAGCAAACCGGCCCTGTTTTATTGGGAGCCGGCTTCGGTCAGCCTGATGAAGGCTATCCCCGCCTGGCGCAAACAGGGCGTACCTGTGTTCTACACCCTGGACGCCGGGCCCAACGTGCATGCCATCTGCCCTGCGTTTGCAGCCGGCGAGGTCAAGGCGCGTCTGGCTCAGGTGCCCGGGGTAACGCAAGTGCTGTACGCCGAGGTGGGCGGCGCAGCACGGCTTGAGGTTGCGTAGTATAATCAAAATTATCAAAAATATGGACACACTAACTTTAATCCTCTATATCGTCGAGTTTATCCTGGCGCTGGGCGCGCTGGCCTTCGTGCACGAATTGGGCCACTATCTCACCTCACGACTGTTTGGCATCGAAGTGGAAGAATTCGGCTTCGGCCTGCCGCCGCGCATTGTTAAACTGTTCACCTTTAAGGGCACCGCCATCACGCTCAACGCCATTCCTTTTGGCGCCTTTGTGCGCCCCAAAGGAGAAAACGACCCCAATGTACCCGGTGGGTTGAGTTCGGCGCCTGCCTGGCAGCGGCTGGTTGTCTTCCTGGGTGGGCCAGTTTTCAATCTGGTCACGGCGGTGCTGCTGGTTGGATTGATGTTCAGCCAGGTGGGCAGCGCCCCAGATCTGGATACGGTGCAAATCGTACAGGTCAGCCCGGGATCGCCGGCCGAGAGCGCCGGTTTGCTGGCTGACGACATCGTCATCGCCTTCAACGGCCGGGGTGTCGCCCAAACCGATCAACTACGGCAGTGGGTGTTAGACAACCTCGACCGCGAGGTGACCCTGTCGATCCAGCGCGGCGAGCAGACGCTGGAAATCCGGGCCACACCCCGCTCCAATCCCCCCGAGGGACAGGGCGCACTGGGCATCCAGATGAGCAACCGCCTGGTAAAGATCGATAATTATTTCCAGGCTCTACCCTACGCCACGCAGATGTTATACCAGCAGTGCCGTCAGATTTTCTTGCTTCCGGCGCAATTGCTGCGCGGCCAGGCCGCCCCTGAGACGGCGCGCGTGGTAGGGCCGGTGGGCATGTTCAACATCTTCCAGAAAGCGCGCGACATGGACGAGCAGGCCCAGGCCGAACAGCCTGCCGCCGGCTCGATCAACACCCTCTATCTGGTGGCGAGTATCTCGCTGGCGTTGGGTGTCTTCAACCTGTTGCCGCTGCCGGCGTTGGACGGCGGGCGGATCATGTTCCTGCTGCCCGAAATCATCATCCGCAAACGGGTGCGTCCAGAACACGAGAACATGGTGCACGCCGTAGGGTTGATGCTGTTGCTGCTTTTGATGGCCTACATCACCGTACAGGATATCTTCAACCCGGCAATTCGCCCCTAAGGAGGCTTGATGGCAAAGACGAACAAAAAACCGCAGGTATCCTTCCAACAGGTGCTCGATGCCCTGCTGGATGACAGTCAATCCTTCCCCCCCAGCTACTTACACCATTTCTCGGATCTCAATCCGGTCGATCTGGCCCGCCTTAAAAAAAGCTGGTCGCAGGTGAGCGCAAAACGGCGCCAGGCACTGTTGGAAGACCTGGAAGAACTGTCCGAGGCAGATACGCTGGTCAATTTTGACGACGTAGGCCAGATGGCGTTGGGCGATAGCGAGGCGAGCGTGCGAGTAGTGGCGGTGCGCCTGTTGTGGGAATGTGAAAACCCCAAACTGACCGCCACCTACATCACCATGCTGCAAAACGACCCAAACGAACAGGTGCGAGCAGCGGCAGCCAGCGCCCTGGGACGTTTTGTATACCTGGGGGAGATCGAAGAAATCCCCGAAAAGGTCAAAGTGGCAGCTGAAGAAGCGTTGTTGACCGTCTATCGCGGCCAGGATGCCCCGCTGGTGCGCCGTCGCTCTCTGGAAGCCCTGGGCGCCTCGGGCCGCGATGAGGTCGACGAGTTAATTCAGTCCGCTTACAACCGCGGTGATAGCGAATGGGTGAGCAGCGCCGTGTTCGCCATGGGGCGCTCGGCCAACAATCGCTGGGAAAAAATCGTCCTCGACTGCCTGGCGCACCCCGTTGACGAAGTACGGGCCGAGGCGGTACGGGCCGCCGGTCAGCTGGAACTGGCGTCAGCGCGCCAGGAATTGCTGGATATGCTGGACGACGAGAACCTGAGCGACGAGATTTACATGAGCGCGGTATGGTCATTGTCGCAAATCGGCGGTGAGGAGGTGCGCGAACGTTTGGTGCGCCTGCTGGAAGAAAGCGCAGACGATGAGGAAAGCGAATTCCTCGAAGAAGCGTTGGAAAACCTGGACTTCACCGAGGATATGAGCAAAAACTTCGACCTGTTCGACTTCTCAGAAGAGGACGAAGACGACACTGCCGACGACGGCAAACGATAGTCACAACAGAGGCGGGGATGAAAACCTGGCTGGCAGCAGCGCTCCTCCTTTTTAGCCACTTGTTGGCCGTCCCCCGGCCGGAATTCAAAGCCGAATTTCGCCAGGTGAGCGCCACGGCCGATTTTGGCCGGCAGGTCACCTTTCAGGCACAGATCGAAGCCAATGAGCCGATTGCCGACGTATACATCCTCGTCCAACCCCAGGGGATGAGCACCTACACCGAGAAAATAACGCTCAACACCCAAGGCGAGGTGCTTTTCGCTTACGACGTGAGCCAGCTCAACATCTACCCGTTCGCCAGGGTGCAATACTGGTATAAAGTCACCGCAAAAAGCGGCAGCGAGACGACCAGTCCGAAATATAGCTTTGAATACACCGACAACCGTTTTCAATGGAAAGAAAGCGGGGACGAACGTTTTAAAGCGTTCTGGTATACGGGCGATACGGTATTCGGTCAGAATATCCTCAATGTCGCCAGCCAGGGGCTTGAGTCCGCCCAGAAATACCTGCAGGCAGATGCCCCCACACCCTTGCGCATCTACGTTTACGCCAATTCCGCCGATCTGCAATCAGCCCTGCGCCTGCCGGGCCAGAGTTGGGTGGCGGGGCATGCCAGCCCAGAGTTGGAGATGATCCTGATCTCGATCCCGCCCGGATCCGAGGCGCGCCTGGAAATGGAGCGGCAAATCCCCCACGAGATCATGCACATCCTGCAATACGAAGTGATGGGCAAGGATTACCAGCGTATGCCCACCTGGTTAATGGAAGGCATGGCCTCACTGGCCGAGTTGTATCCCAATTCAGACTACCCACGCGCCCTGAGCAACGCTGCCAGCCAGGGCAGCCTGCTCCCCATCCAGGATCTGTGCGGCCCCTTCCGGCGTGAAGCCTCCGTGGCATTCCTGTCGTATGCGCAGTCCGCCTCGTTCGTACGGTATCTGCACAGCAATTACGGGCAAAGCGGCATGAAAGCGTTGATGAAACAATACGGTGACGGGTTGAGTTGCGCGGCAGGCACAGAGTCGGCCTTAAACGTCTCTTTGAGCCAGTTGGATTTACGTTGGCGGCAAGAGATGCTGGGGTTGAATAGTTCCAGCCTGGTGCTGCGCAACCTGGCGCCCTACCTGCTGGTGGCGGCGTTAATCTTCCTGCCGCTGGTGATGGTTTTGTTGAATGCGTTGCGCGCCCCGAAACACCCGCGGCGCGAGGTGGCGCAATGAGCAACGAAGAGCCAGACAGACTACACGCATGGGTCGAGGGCCACGTCCAGGGCGTCGGTTTTCGCTATTTCGTCCTCGAAAAAGCCGTTGACCTGGAATTGAAGGGCTGGGTACGTAATACCTACGACGGCAAAGTTGAGGTGCTGGCCGAAGGCGAACGTCAGGCCCTGGAAGAATTGCTCGGCGCACTCGAAATCGGCCCGCACGGGGCTTACGTCAGCCAGGTCGAACACCGCTGGGAAGAGGCCGACAGGAGATTCCGCACCTTCAGTATCGCCGGGACGTATTAAATAGTAAGATGGCGCACGCGGAGAGCGCGGAGTGGGCGGCTTTACACGTCTTCTCCGGCAAGCAGGCGAGCCTTCTTCCACGGCGGCAGATCGGATTCTTCGGCTAACAGGTTACGCAGGTCAAAGATCTGGTCGCGCAGCATGGCGGCGCGCTCGAACTCCAGATCGCGGGCCGCCTGTTTCATCTGCTTTTCTAACTCCTCGATCAGACGCTTGAGTTCACCCTTGGGCAGGGCAGCCTGACCACTGCGAGCGCCGCCAGTGCTATATTCGCCGCGGCTCTCGGCCACACCGCCGGCCCCCGCGCCCAACCGCTCGGTGATATCGTGCACCGCCTTACTGATGCTGACCGGCTGGATGCCGTGCTGCTGGTTGTAGGCGACCTGCTTGGCGCGGCGGCGGTTGGTCTCTTCGATGGCGCGGCGCATCGAGTCGGTCTGCTGGTCGGCGTACATGATCACCCGCCCGTTAACATGCCGGGCGGCGCGGCCAATGGTCTGGATCAGCGCCGTGTCCGAGCGCAAGAACCCTTCCTTGTCGGCGTCCAGGATCGCGACCAGTGAAACCTCGGGTAAATCCAGGCCCTCGCGCAGCAGATTGATGCCGACCACCACATCAAACACCCCCAGGCGCAGGTCACGCAGGATGCCGATACGTTCGAGCGTCTCAACCTCGGAATGTAAATAGTGCACCTTGATCCCCATCTCGAGCAGGTAATCCGCCAGGTCCTCGGCCATACGTTTGGTCAGCGTGGTCACCAGAACGCGCTCCCCTACCTCGGTGCGGCGGCGAATCTCGCCCACCAGATCGTCCACCTGCCCCAGCGTGGGGCGAATCTCGATCTCGGGATCCACCAGACCGGTCGGGCGGATGATCTGCTCCACCACCTGGGTGCCGTGCTGCATCTCATACGGGCCGGGGGTGGCGCTGGTGTAGATGGTGTAACCCATGTGCTGCTCGAACTCGGCAAAGGTCAACGGGCGGTTATCCATCGCCGAGGGCAGGCGAAAACCAAAATCCGCCAGCACCGACTTACGTGAACGGTCGCCGTTGTACATGCCGCGCACCTGCGGAATAGTCATGTGCGATTCGTCGATAAAGAGCAGGTAGTCGCTGGGCAGGTAATCGACCAGAGTCCAGGGCGGCGAACCGACCGGGCGCTGGTCGAGGTGGCGCGAATAATTCTCCACCCCGGAACAATAGCCTACCTCACGCAGCATCTCGAGATCATAACGGGCGCGCTGTTCCAGGCGTTGAGCTTCCAGCAGTTTGTTATTCTCGCGGAAATAACGCAGACGCTCCTCCAGTTCGGTCTCGATATCGGTAATCGCCTTCTTGAGACGATCCTCGGCGGTGATGTAATGCTTGGCCGGGTAAATATCGATCTTTTGCGGCTCCTCGTAGATCTCGCCGGTCACCGGGTTGAGCGCCAGGATGCGTTCGATCTCGTCGCCAAAGAAAGCCAGGCGATAGACACGCTTATCTTCGTAGGCAGGGAAGATTTCGAGCGTGTCGCCGCGCACACGGAAGGTTCCGGGGTGCAGATCGACATCGTTACGTTGGTACTGGCTCTCGATCAACTGGCGCAGCAGCGCATTACGCCGGTAAAGATTGCCAACTTCCAGGTTGATCACCACCTTACCGTACGCCTCAGGGCTGCCCAGACCGTAGATACAGGAAACCGAAGCGACGATGATCACATCGCGGCGCGACATGAGCGCCGTGGTGGCCGCCAGGCGCAGCCGGTCGATCTCCTCGTTGATTTGCGTTTCTTTTTCAATATACAGATCGTGCTGCGGGACGTAGGCTTCGGGCTGGTAGTAATCGTAATAGGAGACAAAATATTCGACGGCGTTCTCCGGGAAGAAATCCTTGAACTCGGCGTACAACTGCGCCGCCAGAGTCTTGTTATGCGCCATCACCAGCGCCGGTTTTTGCAGCTGCGCAATGACGTTGGCCATGGTAAAGGTCTTGCCGGTGCCGGTCGCGCCCAGCAGCACCTGATGCCGGTCGCCGTGCTGGATGCCTTCAATCAGCTTCTGAATCGCCTCGGGCTGGTCGCCCATCGGTTGGTAGGGAGCCTGCAAACGAAATTCCATAACGCCTCTCGTTCGAACTCAATCACCCACGGGGTCTGGGGGGAAGGTGCCTTTCGGCATAAGCCAATCGGCCGGATAGATAGGCTTGACCGCCTGCCCGGCGGCAACTTCCACCGGCACAAGGCTGTGATCGTCGCAGCCGGTATGCAGGCCACAGGTCACGGCGCGAGTATAAGCACCCGCCAGCCCGACCGGGAATGAACCGGCGTTGGGTAAGACATACGCCACAATATAATAAGAACCGGGCGGCAAATGATCAATCTGGTAACTGCCGCCGCTATGAATATCGACGTAGCGAAAAAAATTGCTGTCGTCGGTGCGGAACGCCACGACACGCAGCGGCGGCAGCGCTTCGGCCGGGTAGCTCAATTCACCGGCGATGCTGCCCGTGTCCGTGGACGAGGAGGAACCCATCGGATCGGACGGGAAAGCGTCTTCGGGAGCATACCAGTCGCCAGGATCGACGCCCTCGGCGACCTGGCCGGGGCGCACCAGAACGGGGATGAGCGAGTGATCGCTACATTCGACGCTCAGCCCACAAGGCACGGCGCGGGTATACCCGCCGCCTGACGGGCTGGAACCACCCAGCACGTAGGCCACCACGTAATAGGTGCCGGCCGGCAGGTTGTCGAGCGTGTACTCGTCGCCGCTGTGCACCTCCACGGCGCGCCAGTCCTGGCTGTCCTCACGGAAAGCAACGATTCGCAGCGGTGGGACGCCCTCACCGGGAAAAGATAACCGGCCGCGGATCTGGCCGCCGGCGGGCGCGGTGGGCGCCACCGGTTGATCCGCCGGAGGCGGTGGCGGCGGGGTGACAGCCGCCTGGACAGACATCGCTGTGGCGCTGGCCTGCAGGGCCGCCAGGGTGCGTTGCACCGCATCGGCCGCCGGTGTGGGCGTACGCCGGCCTGAGGAACCGGCGCAGAAGACCGTCGAAAACCAGACAACCAGCGCCGCCAGTAAGAACGAGAACCATTGCCTCTTCACGGAAAGACCTCCAAGAAAGTGCGATGCCCGGAAAGGGCGTCTCATAACGGTAAACGTAAGATAAACACAGCCCCGCCCTCAGCATGGTTGGCCGCCAGCAGATCGCCGCCGTGCGCCAGGGCCAGTTGGCGGGCAATGGCCAGCCCCAACCCCGTACCGCCTTCCTCACGGCTGCGGCTGCGATCGGCGCGGTAAAAACGTTCGAATACACTGGCCAACGCCTCGGGCGGAATACCCGGGCCGCTGTCGCGTACGCTCAGTTCGGCCCAGGGAGCGCTGCAGGTCAGCGCCAGCTCAATCTTACCACCTTCGGGCGTGTAACGCAGCGCATTGGCCAGGATATTATTCAAAATCTGCGCCAGGCGGTCGGCATCGGCCAACACCTCGGCGGAGCAGCCGGGCGGCAAACTGTACACCAACCGCACCCGGCGGGCCTCGGCCGCCGAAGCAAAGCGCTCAACCATATCACCAACCAGCACCGGCAGCGACACGGTGCGTTTTTCCAGACGTAGTTCTCCCGCGTCAGCCAGCGCCAGGGTGCGCAAATCGTCCACCAACCGGGCAAGCAGTTCGGTCTGATCCAGAACAGGCTGCAAATTCTCGGCGGTCAGCGGATAAATACCATCCTGGAGCGCCTCAAGATGGGCGCGCTGGACACTAAGCGGGGTGCGCAGTTCGTGAGCGATGTCGGCAGTCATGGCCTTACGCCGCTCCTCCGACTGCGCCAGCGTGGCGCTCATGTGGTTAAACGTCTCGGCCAGCATGGCGAGCTCATCATGCCCCTGCACCGGGACGCGCTGGCTCAGGTCGCCGGCGCTCATCTTCTGCGCCGCCTGGGTCAATTGTAAAACCGGGTGGATCAGCCGGCTGGCCAACAGCAGGCCCAGCGCCAGCGCCAGCACCCCTGCCAACAAACCGGCGCGCAAAGCGGCGGAGGTAATGCGCCGGAAAAGGGTCGAGGTCGTATCGAGGGCCAGCCCTTCATCGATCAGCAGGTAACCGACGGTCTGCCCGGTATCGCCGCTGAGCAGGATGGAAAGCTGCCGCTGTTCGTCACTCAGAGAACCTTCCACCGCCGCCAGGCTGCGATTATCAAACAGCAGGCGGCCCTGGCCGTCCGCCAGGCGCAAACGGCGATTCATCATCCCCATTCCCATACCGGCGCCCATCATCCCGTTCCCCATCCCGCGCCCCTGGCGCCCGGCAGACGCTGTCTGCGCCGGCGCCGGGTTCCAATCGGCCAGGAAAGTTTCGACGCCTGCCCAACTGCCCTGCTGGCGATAATAGTCCTCCAGGGCGTTCACCAGGTTTTCGGCGCCAAACATACCGCCGCGCAGCATGTAATTTTGCAGCTGCTGGCGCGAGTCCAGGCTGACAAAGACGATCATGCCCAGGATGGCCACGATGGCAATGGCCATAAACGAAAGCACCAGGCGCAGACGCACCTCAGACCCCGTTGAATTCAGGACGGTAGTGGGCTATCCCCTGGCGGCCGCCCAGCGCTCCGGGTTGAAGCTCAACCAGCATAAACGCCTCGGGCGGGACATCGTATTCGCAACGGATGCCCATTGAAGCGGTGGGCGCAAAGCCAAAGCGCGGGTAGTAATCCGGATGACCGAGGACAAACACCAACTCATGCCCCAGCCGGCGGCATTCATCCAGCCCACTGCGGATCAGTTGGGCGCCAATGCCCTGGCCCTGGCGCTCGGGCAAAACCGCCAGCGGCCCCAATCCTACCGCCGGCAGCGAACCGTGTTCGCCGTCCAACGTCATCGGCGAAAAGAGGATGTGGCCGAGCACATGACCGTCCTCTTCGGCCACCAACGAAAGGGTAACGGCGTCCGCCTCTGTCAGTTGCTGCACCAGATTAGCTTCGTCCGGACGTTCAAAAGCGCGCTGGTTGACCGCCCAGACCTGGGCGGCGTCGGCCGGGGTCTCCTGGCGAATATGCATCATGACTTATTCCTTTCGAAAACGATATCCAACGCCAAAAACGGTTTCGATATAGCGCGGTTTGCGCGCATCCGGCTCGATCTTGGCCCGCAGGTTCTTAATATGAGCGTCGACGGTGCGCTCGTACCCTTCGTAGGCGGTGCCCTGAGCGGCCTCGAGCAGTTGCAGCCGGGTGAAGGCTCGTCCAGGCTGCGCCGCCAGGGCCGCCAGCAGCGCAAACTCGGTGGGCGTCAGGTCAAATGGCTGCCCGGCGCGGCTAACGATATGAGCATCCAGGTCGATTTCCAGATCGGCAGCCTGGACGCGCTGCGGCTGAACCGCCACGGCAGCGCCGCGGCGTAAGACGGCCTTAACGCGCAGCACCACCTCGCGCGGTGAATATGGCTTGGTAACATAATCGTCGGCGCCCAGTTCCAGACCGATCAGGCGGTCGGTTTCTTCGACGCGCGCCGTGAGCATGATAATGGGCGTATCCGCGCGGCGGCGAATCTGGCGCGCCACCTCCAGCCCGTCCATGCCGGGCAGGTTCAGATCCAACAAGACCAGATCCGGGTTCACCTGCTGCCATAGCGCCAGTCCCTGGTCGCCGCGCGTGGCGGCGTAAACGGTGTAACCGGCTTTCTCCAGGTAAGAACGCAGGACGCGTACCAGTTCGCTTTCATCCTCAATGATTAACAGGGTCGCCATATTTACATTATAGCAGAGAGCAACTGCAAAAGACGCTCTTTCCAGACGGCGGGATCACCCTCCATCGACAGCCAGAAGGCGTTCTTGCCGGTGCGGGCCAGCGTGCCGACAAACGGCAGGTTGCGCGGCGGGGCGCTTTCGGGCAGCGCCGGGTAACGCAGCACGATCTGGTCCCCTTCCACCGCCACCGAAGCCAGCCCGGCGCGTTCGCCGCGCAGTTTGACCAGCAGTTGGAAGAAAAGGTTCTGCACGCTGTCGGGCGGCGGGCCAAAACGGTCGTGAAATTCGTCGGCCAGTTGCTGCACATCCGCTTCGCTCTGTAAATCCGCCAGGCGGCGGTAGAGCCGCAGGCGCATGTTTTGATCGGGCACGTAATCCACCGGGATGCCGGCCGAAAGCGGCAGATCGACCGCCACCGGCAGACGCAGCTCACGCAGACCACCCGGCGGCTCGTCAGGGGCAGGCAGGTCGCTCAGCTGGCGTAACTGGCGCACGGCCTGGGCCAGCAGACGGGTATAGAGGTGAAACCCGACCGTGGCAATATAACCGTGCTGGCGGTTGCCGAGCAGTTCGCCCGCCCCACGCATCTCCAGGTCACGCATGGCAATGGAATAACCGGCGCCCAACTGCGTGTTCTCGGCGATGACCTCCAGTCGTTCCTGGCCCTCGGGGGTGGGCAGCTTGCGGCGGTGACGGAAGAAATAGGCGTAGGCGCGTTGTGCGCCGCGCCCCACCCGGCCGCGCAGTTGATAAAGCTGCGCCAGGCCAAAAGTGTCCCCCCGGTCAACGATGAGTGTATTGGCATTGGGAATGTCCAGCCCCGACTCGATGATCGAAGTGCACAACAAAACATCAATCTCACCGCGGGTAAATTGGGACATAACGCCAGAAAGCTCGTTTTCGTGCATCTGGCCGTGCGCCACGCCCACCCGCGCCTCGGGCACCAGCGTGTTGAGATGGCGCAGCATGGCGCCGATGGTCTGCACGCGGTTGTGGACAAAGAACACCTGCCCGCCGCGCTCCAGTTCGCGCAGAATCGCCTGGCGCACCAGGCGCGGCGCATAGGGGCCGATGTGGGTGATGATCGGCAGACGTTCTTCCGGCGGGGTATTGATGGTGGAAATATCGCGCACGCCGGTCAACGCCATGTATAGGGTGCGCGGGATGGGGGTGGCGGTCAACGTCAACACGTCGACCTCGGTGCGCAGCTTTTTGAAGTGCTCCTTGTGCGTCACGCCAAAACGCTGCTCCTCATCGATGATGACCAGCCCCAGGTCTTTGAAGGCCAGGTCAGGCTGCAGCAGACGGTGCGTCCCGATGATGATGTCGATCTCGCCCAGCGCCAGCTTGAGCAGAATCTCGTCCTGCTCGCGGTTAGAGCGAAAACGCGAGAGCATCTCCACCTGTACGGGGAAAGCCGCCAGGCGCTGGCGAAAGGTCTCGTAATGCTGCTGGGCAAGAACGGTGGTGGGCACCAGCAGGGCCACCTGCTTGCCGCCCATGACTGCTTTGAAGGCCGCCCGTAAAGCAACCTCGGTCTTGCCATACCCGACATCGCCGCACAACAGCCGGTCCATCGGCCGGCGGTTCTGCATGTCCCGCTTGACCTCGGCAATGGCGCGCAACTGATCCTGCGTCTCGACGTAAGGAAAACTGGCCTCCAGTTCCTGCTGCCAGGGCACATCGATGCCAAAGGCATACCCTTCGGCCGCCTGGCGGCGGGCATACAGTTCCAGGAGCTCCTGGGCAATTTCCAGCACAGCCTCACGCACGCGCTCTTTGGCCTGCGCCCATTCCTGGGTGCCCAGCCGGGTCGGAGAGGGCGACTCGCCGTCCGGGCCAATATAACGGCTCAGCCGGTCGGCCTGGTGCACGGGCACGTACAGTTGATCGCCGCCATCGTATTCGACCAGCAAGAACTCGCGTTCGCTGCCTTCCAGGCTGCGCTGGACAAGGCCAAGGTAACGGCCAATGCCGTAATCGACGTGCACCACCCAATCGCCGCTCTTGAGATCGGCGTAAACCGCTTCGGGCGCCTCCGCCAACGGTTGGTGGCGCTGGCGCGGCTGCGGCCGCTCCCAACCGAAAATCTCGCTGTCGGTAAACAAATGCAGACGGCTGTCCCCCAGGTTGAGCACAAACCCTTCGTTGAGGGTGCCTTCGGCAAACTCAACTGCACCGGCCAGATCCAACCCGTCAGTGCGCTCGGCCCACAACTCATGCAGACGCGACATCTGGCGCGAGACCAGGTACAGGCGGTCGCCGGCCTGGCAGCGCTCAAAGAGATGATCCATCAACGGCCGCAGCCGTCCGGCGAAACGCTGGCCGGGCTGAAAAGCGGAGGCCAGCGCCGGGGCGTCACCGGCAGTGGAGAAACCCAGCTCGATGCCGTGATGGCCGACGAGGCTGTCCTGTACCTCAGACCAGGTCAGATAAGGAATGGGAAAATCGGGCGCCAGCGTACCCTCGGTGATACTGTCGGAACGCATCTTGACCGCCTGCTCTTCGATGGCGTTGGCGGTGGTTTGCAGCAAGCCGAGGTCGTCAACCAGCACCAGCGCCTGGCGGGGCAGATAATCGAGCAGGCTGGCCGGGGTGGGATGTAACTGCGGCAGGTAGAACTCATCCAGATCGCCCAGGTCGAGCCCGATTTCGGCCGCCCGCCCCGGCAGCGCCTCGCGCGCCGGGGTAACGAGCAGTTGCTCCAGGCTGTGCAGCGTGCGCTGGGTGGCGGGATCAAAGGTGCGCAGGGTATCGAGTTCATCGCCGAAAAACTCAAGGCGGGCTGGATAAGGTTCGGCCGGCGGCCACACGTCCAGGATGCCGCCGCGCCGCGAGAACTGCCCGGTCTCCAGTACGGTCTCGACCGCCTGATAACCAATATCGACCCAGGAACGCAGCAGCGTATCCATCGCAAAAGATTGGCCGAGACGCAGCAGCTTGCTGGATTTGATAAAGTCGCGCCGCGGCAGAGTGCGCGACATGACCGCCCGCAGTGGGGCAACAATGATGGGCGCCTGCGCCGGACGCGGCATGCCGGGCATGTGATAGGCCAGCAGCCCCGCCAGCACCGAAAGACGATCGCGGCGGGTGACGCTGCCCCATGCGGCCTGTTCGTAAAACAGCGGATTGGGGGCCGGAAACAGCCGGCGCGGAGCGGCGCTCCAGAACCCCAGTTCATCCAGCAAGGTCAGGGCATGATGGCTGCGATCGGTGAGCAGCAGGGCCGGCAAGTTTAAATCAGCCTGCAAGGTGGCCAGCACCGGCAATCGGGCGGAGCGCAACAACCCCTGCCCGGAGAGGGGCGCGCCGCTGCGAACGTCTTCCAGCAGACGCCGGTAGGCGGGCAGTTCACGAAGAGCGTCGAACTGCACGGCTCACTCCTTGAACGCGTTGCCGTTGAACTGGTTCATGGCCGCATCCAGCCCGGAATGCACAAAGGTGCGGGCGGCCTGGCGGGCGCGCGCCAACACCGCTTCCAGATCCGGCTGCTCGGCAGAAGTAAAATCCTGCAACACATAATCGGCGGCGGTGCGCTGGCCGGGGGGCCGGCCGACGCCCAACCGCAGGCGGGGAAAATCCTGGGTGCCCAATTGTTGGATGATCGAGGCCACCCCTTTCTGGCCGGCCGAGCCGCCGCTCGGGCGCATGCGCAGGGCGCCCAACGGCAGGTCGATGTCGTCGTGGATGACGAGCAGGTGACCGCAAGGGATCTTGTAAAACCGCAGCAGCGAAGAAACCGCCTGACCCGAGAGGTTCATAAAGGTCTGCGGTTTGGCCAGGATGATGCGCGCCTCGCCGTCCATGCCGGCGCCAACCAGCGCTTTCGATTGCAGACGGCTCAGGCGGATATCCAGCGCGCCGGCCAGGCTGTCGACGGCCATGAAGCCGATATTGTGGCGTGTCTGGCGATATTCACGGCCGGGGTTGCCCAGGCCAACCAGTAAAAAGGTCGGCGCATCGCCGCCGGCCTCGGGCTTATTGAAAAGTTTCTTGATGTCGAACATGAATGCAATTCACTTTCCTAACGGCGGCGCGCCAGGCTGCGAACCGCCAATACAATCGCCAATATCAGAAAGAGCGCCACGCCCAGAATGCCCCCTTGCAGCAGACCAAAAGCCAGTCCCTGAGGCGTCACCTGGGCCGGGTTGGGCGGGAAAGGAGTCGGGGTGGGCGGCAGCAGGGTGGCCGTGGGCGAGGGCGTGACGCCGGGCGACTGGGCGGCCGGGTCAAAACCGGGGGTGGCCGTCTCCACCGGCGAATAATTGCGCACGCGCAGGCCGCTGACCTGCGTCTCAACCAGGCTGCCGTCGCTGCGCAGCACCTGTAGCCGCAGGCGATAACTGCCGTCGGCAATGGTGGTGGTGTCCCACTGCGCCAGGGAGCCGTTCGAAACCGGCTGGCTGCTCTGTTGGATGAGGAACCAGGTGTTTTCAGGGTCGGATTCATAACGGAAGGCGACCTCGGCCGAACGGAAGTTTTCCAGATCGGTGCTGCCGGTGATGGTGACAACGCCCTGCAGCGCATCGCCGGGGCGCGGCGTATCAAGCCGCGGCGCGCGCTCACTGCGCGGGGCGCCGCCCAGCAGCCAGGTTATCAACCAGAAGAAAAACACAACCCGTTTCATTGCAAACGGTAAGTTTAACACAAATTCATCAAGATGGGGGCGGATTTTGAAACAAAAGAGAGCAGATGCGGCTGTTCTGCTCTTGCCTGTCCTGTTCTTAAACCCCCAGCCCGGCAGATCCATCCTGCCGGGCTGTACAATATCTATCGCTGAGTGTGACTAGGCGCCATTCCCGTTGCCGTTGTCCTTATCGCGCGGGTTCTTCTCGAAGAACTCGCTCCAGGCGTCCCGCATCCGCTCCAGGCCTTCATTGATCGCCTTCTGCGCCGAGCGAGCGGCCTCGCCGGCCGAACGCAGCGTTTCTTTGGCCTGCTGCACGTCCGTCACCTTACCGTTGGCGTCAAATCCGGCGTGTGTGCTCAGGATCGCCGCGGCGTTATCGTGCGCCTTGTGCGCTTCGGCCAGTTTTCCCTTCAAGAACGCCAGGGCATCTTCCAGGACTTTGGTATCCTTGCCGGCTGCCTTCAGCTTGTCGATGCGCGCCTGAATCTTGGCCGGCCGCTCGTCCACCCGCGCCAGCCGTTCGGTCTGCTTCTTCAATAGCTCCTGCTCACGCTGGTACAGTTCTTCCAGTTTTGCCTTGATCTTTTCCTGCTTCTCTTCGGGAGAAGGGGTGCCCTGCGCCGGCGGCTGGTCATCCTGCGCGTACACCGTCTGCGCCGGGACGGCCAATACCAACATCCCCGCCAGCAAACCCAGCAGCACACCACTCGATAACAGTTTCTTGAACCACGACGTTTTCATCAGTAAATCTCCTTTTCAGTATGGTCTTCACCCTGAAGTATAGAAAACGCAGGTTATCACCGTATGTTGCCGGTGTAAAATCCGTGTAAAATCTTGCCCGTTCCACTGGCCGTAGACGCGGTTATAATAAATCCAGCAAACAGCAGGTTTATGATCAACTTAGGAGGAAATGTGCCCGCCGACAGCCCCCGCATGCGCCGCGAACGCCAGACCATCCATGCTATGATCCGGTTGTACTGCCGCCATCACCACGCCCCTCAGGCAGATCTTTGCCCCGAGTGCCAGGAATTACAAGATTACGCCCTGGCGCGCCTGGAACGCTGCCCCTTTCAGGAAGGCAAGACCACCTGCGCCCGTTGCCCGGTGCACTGTTACCAGGCGGCCATGCGCCAGCGGGTTCGTACGGTCATGCGGTACGCCGGCCCACGCATGCTCCTCCGCCATCCCCTCCTGGCGGCGGCGCACCTCATCGACGGCCTGCGAAAAAAACCGCGCCGTCCTATCCGTTAAACGCTCAAAAATCCAGCAGATGTAACACATCCTGCAGGCAAACCGCAAAGAGCTCCTGCAAGATGGCCTCATCGGCCTGATACGCTCCACCAAACACCCCATCGCCCATCACCTGGCGCATCTGCGCCGCGCTGAGCAGCCCCTTGTAAGCCGGGGGCGTCTTTTCCCCCTGCGGCAAATCGCTCACCCGGGTAAAGGCAAACGCCTCCATCCACGAGGCATGGCTGGGTTTGAGCTGGTAGCGCTGCGCCAGATCTTCCACACTGTGCGACTGCCACCAGGAATACCACGCCACCTGCAACCCCGGCAGTTCGTTCACCAGTTCAAACAAACGGCTTTGCGCCGGGCTGTTGCCGCCGTGCCCGTTGAGCACCAGCAGACGCCGGAACCCGTGACCATACACCGAGCGTACCAGGTCCTCTATCACCGCCAGGAGCGTACTGGTACGCAGCGAAACTGTACCCGGATACTGCAAAAAATAAGGCGAAACGCCAAAATTGAGCGGCGGCGCCACCAGCACTCCGCTTTGCTGGCTGGCAGCGTCCGCCAACGCCAACGGGATCTTAACATCGGTCAACAGGCTCAAATAACCGTGCTGTTCGCACGAGCCCAATACCAGCATCAGCCGGTCTTCGCCCTGCAAATACCGCTCTACATCCATCCAGTTTAGTTCTTCCAGACGCATGCCCGCACTCTCCCACACTCAAATCGCCGCCGGCAACCGGCAGCGATAAAAAAGGACAGGAGGGGTGCTCCTGTCCCAATTTTGTCGATCAGGCTACGATGTTGACCAGCCTGCCGGCCACATAAATCACCTGGCGCGGCGGTTTGCCCGCCAGATGTCGCTGCACTATCTCACTCGCCAGCGCTTTGGCCTTGGCCTCTTCCTCGCTCACGTCCGCCGGGACGACAATGCGATCACGCAGTTTGCCGTTCAACTGCACCACCAGCGTGATCTCCTCTTCAGCAGCAGCAGCCTCATCCACCTGCGGCCAGTTCTGCTGGTGGATCGAGTAGGGATGGCCCAACTGCCCCCATATTTCTTCGCTGATGTGCGGGGCGAGCGGCGCCATCATCAACAGATAGATGCGCGCCGCTTCGGCCCAGGCAGGCGAACCCCCGGCGACCGGCTTGAGCCGCACCATCTCGTTGAGCAGTTCCATCAAGGAGGAAACGATCGTGTTGAACTGGAAATTCTCGTAGTCGTGCGTCACCGAACGCAGCGTCTGGTGCACTTTGCGCCGCAAGATGCGCACAGCAGCCTCATCCACCTGTCCGGAGCTGCCGCCGCGTTCCAGCAGCAGGTTCCAGGTGCGCCGCAGCCAGCGATTGACGCCGTCGATGCCGCTGCCGTTCCACGGCGCGCCCAGATCCCAACGGGCAAAGAACATCAGGTAGGCCCGCACCGTATCGGCGCCGTAGGCGTTCACCAGGCTGTCGGGCGCCACCACGTTGCCGCGGCTCTTGGACATCTTTTCCGAGTCCTCGCCCAAAACGATGCCCTGATTGCGCAGTTGCACCATCGGCTCGCCGCCCTTCATAATGCCCATGTCGCGCCCCGCCTTGTGGAAGAAGCGGGTGTAAATCAGGTGCATGGTGGCGTGTTCAATGCCGCCGGTATAGGTATC
>CAZHTS010000068.1:0-24830 GCA_964535315.1 uncultured Anaerolineaceae bacterium | reverse complement strand
GGGCGATAGCGCCACACGGCGCGGGTATTGGGGCCCGTGTCCAGGATGTACAGGTCGTTGAGTTGGCGCGATAGGGCGGTAATCCGCCCCCACTGGCTGCTGGGGGGTGGCAGGGGTTCGGCCACCGGTTCTGGCAGGCTGGGGCCGCAGAACAGCAGGTTGCCGGTGGTGTCGATGCTCACTACTGCGGCGTTGTGACGGTTGCCGGGCGGCAGAGCGACCACGTCGACGAGCTGGCTGATGATCAGCCCGGACTTGGTCTTGCCCGGCCCGCAGACGAAGCTGGTCTGCTGTTCGTAGCGATTGCCCGCCAACACCACCCGGAGCACACGGCCCTGAGCGCCGTCCAACACGTAGAGATCGTCGTTGCTGGTGACCATACGGTGGATTTGCACGATGCTGCCCAAACCGCCGGACATCGCCGGGCGAAAGTCGAGCCGCTCGACCCGATCCATGCGGTCGAGCATCTGCTGGGCGCGCTGGCGCAAGGCTTTGGATTCGTCCGTTTGCTGGTATTCCTCAGCCTGGTCCAGCCAGTGCAGCGCCTGTTCCCAGTTGCTGCGCTGTAAGATGGGGTCAGCCTGGGTGGAAGCCTGTTCGGCGAAGGAGATGGCCTCTTGCAGATACAGGCGGTGGGTCTCGCTTGACCCCAGGCGAAGGTAGACGGTCATGGCGATGGCCACCACCACCACCGGGACGGCGACGCCAATGAGGGTCATCATCCCCGGCGAGAGCGGCGGGAACAGGTCACCCTGTGAAGGCAGCAGCCGCGGCAGGGCAGCGCGCAGCCGGGCGCCAACGGCGCTCTTTAACTCGCCGGCCTTCTTCCAGGCCGCGGCCAGGATGGAGCGCCAGCGCGGCTCGCTGTGCTCTGGGGGATTGTTGAGCGGCGCCTGGGCGGTTGTCACTGCCGGGGCCTGAGTTTCGGTACCTGCCTGGGCCGGTTCTGCCGGGGCGTTCGGCGCAGCATCCCCGGTCGCCTGAGGGGGTTGGGCGGGGGCGGCGGACGTTTCCGGGCGGGTGGGGGCCGGGCGTTGTAACGGTGGGAGCGAGGCGACCGCCGGCTCTTCGGCGCCGATCGGGGCGGCCGGTGGTTCCCCGGCGATTGCCGGGGCGGCGGGCGAGGTATCTTCGGCCGGCTGCGAGGGGGGAAAGGGCTGAGGTTGGGGCGCTTCCGGGCGAGGGGCGGGGGCAGGTATGGCGGCGGCCGGGCGGGGCTGCGACGGTGAACCCACCGCAGCCGCAGGGGGTGGGGGCGTTTCCACCCGACTGGCAACGGGGCGCTGCAAGGGCGGGCGCGGCGTGGAGACGGGTTCGCCGGAGGCGCTGGGGGACTGTGGTTGAGGTCTGGCCGGTGGGGCAGGCGTCTCGCTGGCCATCGACAGGATGGGACGCGGTTTCAGGCGGTGAACGATGCCCTTGCCGCTTTGTAACTGGATCACTGCGGCGCGCAGCTCTGGCCCCACCTGGTTGAGCAACCGGCGGCGCAGGGCGTCCAGCGTCAGCACCGGGCTGCCGGCCAGCGTTTTTTCCGTCCAGGTGGCCGCCGGGTTGGGCGAGAGCACCAGCAAATCGCCGGGCTGGATTTCGACCTGGAGGTAGCGCGGCGTCACGGCCCGGCTGGCGCCCAGGCCGCGCCCGGCCATGCCGCCGTCGGTCAGATCTTGTACCTGGGCGCGGGTCAACACGAAGGTGTGCGTGGGCCCGGCCAGGGCCATCAACACCTGTTCGTTGTGAATGACCGCCAGGTTGAGGATGCCCAGGCTCTGCCAGTTTTCGCCGCGGTTGGCGCGCAGGTTACGGTTGAGCAGGGTCTCGTTGACTTCTTCGATGGCGGCGCGCATGCCGGAGGTGACCGAACCGGGGGTGGCGTAATACGTCTCTGCCAGGCGCGCCAGTAATTCCTGGGCGGCGGCCGGCGCCAGCGGGGTGCTGCCGGCCTGGCTGAACAGGGCGATCAACAGATCGCTGCTGCGCAGGCGGGCGGCGCGGCGCGGCGGCTGAGAGACCAGCAACCCTGGCAGGTCGCTTTCTTCACGTCCGGCGCTGATGCAGATGGGGAAGTAATACAGGTCAAACACGGTGAGTGGGCCGTCCTCGATCAGATGTTCTCATTATACATCCTTATTGTTGCAGGATGTGTGCCGCGGTGGGTCGGGTTGCTTCGATTTCGTCCAGGGCGGCCAGCAGATGGGGGGCGCTCAACGCCCGGCGGGCGCTGGCAAAGAATTCGCTCAGGTCGTTGTTTAATTCCAGGCGCTCGTAAACGCCGGCCTGCACCGCCATCTCCAGACGGTCGACCTGGCGAACAAAGCGCGCCTCGGGCGTGGCGTTCTCCTCGTATTCCTGCCATAGTGCCAGCCATTCCTCACCGCCGGCCAGGCGGGCGAGGATGCGGGCGATGCTTTGCGCTTCCAGCTCATGTTTTTCTCGGGCGCTGGTGGGATTGGCCGGGGTCAGGTCGCCGGCGTACGCTTCACCCAGATCGTGCAGCAGGGCCATCGCCAGTGTTTTTTGCATGTCCAGCGGCTGAGGGTTGTGGCGCGCAAGCCAGAGCGCCAGCAGCGCCACGCCATAGCTGTGTTCGGCCACACTCTCGCAGCGTTCGGGAGGAATGCCGCGCCATAACCAGCCTTGCCGGTAGAGTTGTTTGAGCTGGTTGGCCTCGAAGCAGGCGCGCACCAACGGGCTGCTATCTGCCGGCAGCAATTCGGCCGGGGGGCGACCTTTGGTCTGCATGCTGGGGTACAGGGCGTCGTTTTTGAACGGCAGCAGCGAGAGGATGACGGCCTGCTCGTAGAACTGCCGGCGGTCGAGCACGCCGCCGGTCAGCAAACCGATGGCGCCGTCTTCCTGCTTGGAGTTGCGCCGCTGGAAGACGATGTCGTCCGCCTCGCCCAGTTCCTTGCCCTGCTGCACCAGTTCGGTTACTTCTGGCGGCAGGAAGAATGCGCCGGTGCGGCCCTTGCCGCTGCGCTGCCCACCGCGTACCACTACCCAGGCAAACGCAGACAGTTCGCCGCCCTCTTCGGCCACACCGCCTTCGATGCCGACCCAGTAATCGCCATTCGGGAAGGCCTGGGCGGCGTTGGCGGCGCGCTGGGTGGCGCCGCGCAGCGTTTCTTCGTCGCTCATCGGCTGATCGCTGACCCCAGAAGGCACGTTGACCATCTCGACGTTAAAGATTTCGTCCGGGAACATGCGCTCGAAGCCATTCAACGTGGCCTGGACTTTGACGGGGTTGTGCGAGGCGATCACGAGCGTTTTCATTGGCTGCATTCGCTCGCTTTGACCGCCTTTAACAGTGCTTCGGCCAGTTGGAGGGCCTGTTCGCGGGTGATCAACAGGTTGGTCTCATCGCTGTAAAAGACTTTCTCCTCGTCCGGACAATCTTCGACGAACGACAGGCAAATGTTGTCTTCAAAGTCGCAGTCTTCTTGCGAGTAATAGATTTCTATTGTCAGGCTGCCATCCAGCAGTACAATCATTTTAACACCTCCGTTGATGGGATGAAGGGTCTCTGGTGATTATACGGTATGCGAAACGCAAAGGCAACCGCCGCGAGTGGTTGGCTTGCCAAGCGCTCCCGGCTTATGGGATAATACAGGCACGATTGGAGGTACGATGGAAGCCAAGTCTTCTTTTTTCTACCTGGGACGTGAATTTGACCCGGCGGCCGGCAAACCCGGCGAGACGCCGTTGCGCTATGACCCTGCGGATTTGACCACGCACGCGGTGGTCACCGGGATGACCGGTTCGGGTAAGACCGGTTTGTGCATCACGCTGTTAGAAGAAGCCGCCCTGCAAGGGATCCCGGCCATTGTGATCGACGTCAAGGGCGATCTGACCAATCTTCTGCTGCACTTTCCCGACCTGGCGCCACGTGATTTCGAGCCGTGGATCGACCCGGAAGCCGCTCGCCGCCAGGGCAAAGACCTGACCACGTTTGCGTCCGAGACGGCGGGGCGCTGGCAGCAAGGGTTGGCCGGCTGGGGGCTCGGGCGCCAGCAGCTGCTGGATTTGCAGGGCGCCGTTCACTTTTCCGTCTATACACCGGGTTCCTCGGCGGGCATTCCGGTCAATATCCTGTCCTCGTTTCAAGCCCCCGATCTGCCCTGGCAGAATAACCGCGAGATCCTGCGTGAGAAGATCGCCAGCATCGTCACCGCCCTGTTAGGGCTGATTGGGTTGGGGGATATCGACCCGTTGCGTTCGCGCGAGCACATCTTGCTGGCCAACATCCTCGAACACGCCTGGAGCGCCCCGGATGGGCCCCGCCCGCTGGATCTGACCGAGCTGATTCTGCAAACGCAAAACCCGCCCTTCGAACGCCTGGGCGCTTTCCCGGTTGAGAATTTCTTTCCGGCCAAAGAGCGCTTCGATCTGGCGATGAGGTTGAACAATTTTCTGGCGGCGCCCTCTTTCCAGACCTGGCTGGAGGGCCAGCCGCTGGACGTGCCGGCGCTGCTGTATACGCCGGAGGGCAAGCCGCGCCACAGCATTTTCTACCTGGCGCACCTCAGCGAAGACGAGCGCATGTTTTTCGTCACCCTGCTGTTGGCCGCAGTGGAAAGCTGGATGCGCGCCCAGCGCGGCACGAGCGGTTTGCGGGCGCTGGTGTATTTTGACGAGATTCTCGGTTATCTGCCGCCGGTCGCCAACCCGCCCTCGCGGCCGGTGCTGCTGCGCATGCTCAAACAGGCGCGCGCCTTTGGCGTGGGATTGCTGCTGGCTACCCAGAACCCGGTGGACGTGGATTACAAGGCGCTGTCCAACGCCGGCACGTGGTTTATCGGCCGTTTGCAAACCGAGCAGGACAAACAACGTCTGCTGGCCGGGCTGCAAAGCGCCGGCGGGGCGCTGGATATCAACGCCTTCGACCGGTTGATTTCGGGACTGGGGCAGCGGGTGTTTGTGTTGCACAATGTACATGACCCCGCTCCACGGCTCTTGCAGACGCGCTGGACGTTGAATTACCTGGCCGGGCCGCTGACCCGGGCGCAAATCCCGGCGCTCAACGAACTGGCGTTGGCTGCGCCGCTCGCCCCGGCGGCCCAACCGGCGCGTATGCCGGCGGCCCCGGCCACGCCGGCAGCGACCTCACGCCCGCCATTGGAGCAGGCGCAGGCGGTGCAGGTGGCTGCGCCTGCCGCGGCGCTGGCCGCCACCACCACCCGCCCGGCGGTGCCGGCCGGTGTGGTGGAATATTTCCTGCCCAACGATCTGGGCGTCAGCCAGGCGATTGCTGCCGCCGGATGGGGCAACCGCGGGCCGCTCGAACCGCAGGGGTTCGTCTATCGCCCGGCGCTGTTTGCTCAGGCAGGGGTGCATTACCTGGCGCGCCGTTACAACCTGGAATACGACCGCCGCCTGGCCTGCCTGATCGGCGAACTGGAGGGCAACCTGGTGGGATGGGAGCAGAACGCCTGGAATACGTACGAAGCGGCGGAACTGGCCAGCCAGCCACTGCCGCAGGCGCGCTTTGTGGCCCTGCCGGCCTGGTTGGGCGATGCCCGCCGCCTGGCGGCCCTGCAAAAAGATTTCGTTGAGTGGGTCTACCGCAGCGGAACGATTTATCTGCGCGCCAACGAGGCGCTCAAGGTATACGGCGGGCCGGATGTGGGCGTGGGTGAGTTCCGCGAACGTTGCAGCCAGGCCGCCCGCCAGGGCATGCAGGCCGAACTGAACAAGATTCAGAATGCTTACGAGCAAAAACTGCTTGCCTTGCAACAAAAGCTGACCCGCCAACAGACCGAGACGCAAAACCAGGCCGAAGAAGTGGAGCAGCGCCGGGTGGAGGAAATGGGCACGCACGGCGAACTGGTGTTGAGCCTGTTTACCCGGCGCAAACGCAGCCTGAGCAATTCGCTGGCTAAACGCCGCCTGACACAGAAGGCGCAGGCCGACCTGGAGCGCGAGCAGCAGGAATTGCAACTGCTCGAGGAGCAACTGGCCGAGATGGAGCGCCTGCGTGACGAGGCATTGGCGCAGGTGCAGGAACGTTGGGCCGGGTTGGTCAACCAGACCAGCGAGGTGCCGCTGGCGCCGATGAAGAAAGACATCTTCGTCGAACTGTTCGGTGTGGCCTGGCAGCCTTATTATTTACTGCGTTCCGGGCAGCAGGTGCTCGAGGCGCCGGCTTTTCAGCCAGCGGCGCGGTAAGTCTCTTTCTTCAATTATTTGCGGGCGGCTTCCAGTATTTTGGTGGTGAAGGCCTGGTTGACATCCACCGGCTTCATGTCGGCGTGCTGCACCAGCATGTCGGCCAGCGCCTGCCACTGCTGCTGAGCCTGCCAGCCCAGGCCGTTCTGGCGGGTGACGTCGCTTGCGCTGTCCTTGAGTTCGGCGTCCAGCATGAAGCGCATGTGACCGGCGTCTGTTTCCGGACCGGCGTATTTCAACACGATCTGCACGGCTTCATCCGGGTTCTGGCGGGCGTAATCGATGCCCTGCAGGGCGGCGCGCAGGAAACGGGTGAGCTGGTCGGAACTGTTGGCCAGGGTATCTTCGCTGGTAACATACGTCAGGCCGAGGGTGGGCACGCCGTAATCGGCTGCATCCCAGAGGGTCAGCTCGTGGCCCCAGTTTTTGAGCAGGTAGGGCTCGTTGGACTTATACAGCGGGTAGACGTCGACCTTGCCCTCGACCAACAGGCGGGGATCGAAGCCGACGTTGATCAGGTCGACCTTGTTGCTATCGGCCTGGGCGGCGTTGAGCAGGGCGAACAGATCGGGTGGAGGGGAGCCTTTGTAGCCAACGGAATGATTCTCCCAGTCTTTGGGGGTCTTGAGCCCCGAAGAGGCCAGGGCGGCAAACGCCTGCTGGCCGCGTTGCCCGATCAAAGCCAGCGAGACCAGCGGCAGGCCGGGGTCGGCGCGGCGTTGCAGCAAGACGGCGGCGTCTTGTGTGGTGACCTGCACCTTGCCGGCGGCGACGAGTTGCAAATGCTGCCCCTGGCCGGGGGAATGTTCGATGGTGACGTCGAGGTTCTGGGCGGTAAAGAAGCCTTTTTCCTGTGCGACGTATACGCCTACGAAGGGCAGGTTGGCCTGGGGTTTGTAGCCGGCCATGAAGGTCAGGCTCTGGCGCGGGGGTGTGGCCTGGTTGGCGTTGCTCTGGCAGGCGGTTAACAATAAGAGGGAGAGCAGGATCAGGGATACGATGCGGCGCATGGCACACTCCAGGGGAGGGGTTATTCCTGGTTGGGGCGCGGCAGCCAGAAGACCAGGTGGGTTTCGCTCCAGTGGAGCGCCTGGTAGAGGAGCATGCCGGCGGCGGCCAGGATGAAGATGGCGGCAAACAGGTAAGGCAGGTTGAGGTTCGTATAGGCGAGCCACATGGTGCGGCCCAGCCCGCCCGATGCCCCGGTCCATTCGGCCACCACGGCGCCGACCAGCGCCAGCGGGGCGCAGATCTTCAGGGCGGCAAACAGATAGGGCACGGCCGAAGGCAGGCGCAGGTGCAGGAAAATTTCCCAGCGGCTGGCCTGCCATGAGCGGAACAGATCGTGTAACGCCGGGTCGATGTGCTGCAGGCCGCTGAGAATGTTGACCAGCATGGGGAAGAAGGTCATCAGGGCGGTGACGATGACCTTGGGCAGCACACCAAAACCCAGCCAGAGGGTCAACAGCGGCGCAATCGCTACCAGCGGGGTGGATTTGATCAAGATGGCGAGCGTCATCACCCCCTCTTCCAGGTCGGGCAGCAGGGTGAGCAGCGCCGCCAGCAGAGCGCCGGCCAGCAGCCCGAGCAGCAGCCCGCCCAGCGCTTCGCCCAGGGTGAGCAGGGTGGCCTGAGCGTAGAGGGCGCTATGCTCGGCCAGGGTGCTCAGGATGCAACTGGGAGCGGGCAGCAGGTAGACCGGGGTTTGAAACAGCCGGACGCCGCACTCCCACAGGATCAGGAAGGTCAGCACAATGCCCCAGGCGACCGCAGTGGAACGGCGCCCCTCGTTTTTCACCGCTGCACCTGTGGGGCGGCGAGCATTGTTTGTGCGTCCCCGTGCAGCAGGGCAGTGCGGATGCGTTGGACGTGTTGCTGGTAAGCGTTCCCTTCCTCGCAGCGCGGGCGCGGCAGGTCGATGGGGATGTCGCCGACCAGCCGGCCGGGGGCGGGGCTGAATACCAGGACGCGATCGGCCAGACGCACGGCTTCATAAATATTGTGCGTGACCCACAACACCGTGGGCCGATAGGGCAACCACAGGCCAAGCAGTTCCTGGGTCAGGCGCTCGCGGCTCAGTTCATCCAGGGCGGCAAACGGCTCGTCCATCAACCACAGGTCGGCGTTGAGCGTCAGCGTGCGCGCCAGCGCCAGGCGATGCTGCATCCCCCCCGAGAGCATGATGGGGTAGGCGTCGAGCACATCGGATAACCCGACGCGTTGCAGCGCTTCTTCGGGCGAGATACGCAGCGGCAGGCCGGGCGGCTGAAAACGCTGGGCCAGCGCCACGTTGGAGCGCACCGTCAGCCAGGGCAGCAGCGCCGGGCTTTGCGCCATCCAGGCGATGCGCCGGCAGGCCACCGCTTGAGCGGGCGACTGTCCATCGAGCAAGATTTGCCCGCGGCTGGGTTGCAGCAGGTTGGCCATCAGGCGCAAGAGGGTCGATTTTCCGCAGCCGCTGGGGCCGATCAGGGCGATGAACGCGCCGGCCGGGGCCTCAAAACTGATGTCTTGCAGCGCCGGGCGCGGTGGGCGGCTTGGGCTGGCGAGACGCCGGTTGATGCCGGTATATATGTGCGATACAGCGTTTATTTGCAGATGCATGCTAGCTTCCCAGGGTCAGGCCTTGCCAGCCGCGCAGCGTTTCGGGTTGGAGGCAGAAAATTGCGGCCACCTGCAACGCCAGCTCGGGCGTGGCCGGCTGGCTTAAATAGCGTCGGGTCAGGCGGGTCAACAGCCGTTCGACCTGCGCCGGGTTGCTGTGGTTTTCGACCGGGCGGGCCTGACCGCGCGCCACCACCCGGCGTAAGGGTGGCCAGGGTTCGTCGATCGTCAGCGAGACATTGGGGTTGGCGAACAGGTATTCGGCCCACTGCGATCCCTGCCAGGCCACCAGGTAAAAACAGGTGTTGTCCCATTCCTGCCAGACGGGGATGACGTGCGGCCGTCCGTCGGGACGAACACAGGCCAGGCGCGCCGTCCAGGGGCCTTGCAAAAAAGCGCCGATTTCGCCGGTCGAGAGCGGGGTGGTGGGTTGCAACGTGGGTTCGCCGCCGTCGCGGTATGGGGTGTAACAGGGCGCCCCCAGCCGGTACGACAGGCGTGCGGCGGTGGTGCGCATCTGTTCCAGGCAGGCTTCTAACAATGCGGCCGGCTGCCAGCGGAAGAGCGGGGCGCTCAATAGCAGTGCGGCCTCGGGGCGATTGCCGTCCCGGCACACCGGTAACGCCAGGTCCAGGCTGTCGGCGGTTTGCACCAGGCTATACCCATTGACGCTCACCTCGCGGTTGGGGTGCAGCGCCAGCACCTGTTGGGCGGCGCGCAACGCCGGGTAGGCCTGGCCGGGGATGAACACGCTGCGTACCTGCCGTACGCACTCCACCTGCGCCAGCACGCGCAGGCCCTCGCTGCTATTTTTTACCAGCGCCAGGGTCTCCTGCCAGGTTTGCTGGGTGGCCTCCTGATGGAAGGCGGTCAGCAGGTCCTGGGTCGCCGGGCCGGCCGCGCCGCGCCAGCTTTGCAGCCGGGGGCCGGGGCGGTAGCGCCCGCGTTTTTCGCTCTGTTCGACATAATCTAATGTTTTGAGGGCGCGCAGCAGCACGAACAGTGTGCTGCGCGATACGTCCAACTGTTGCAACAACTCTTGTGGCGTCAGGCCATCGGGATGGGCCAGCAACAGTTCGACCAGCCGCAGGGTACGTTCGATGGTGGGGGCAAGTGGTTCTTCGGGCAAGGGTGTCGTCCGTAATTCTGGATATAAGTCCAGTATATCAGATGATGGGTAAGCGGTCAACGGCGTGCAGGATACCGGACGGGCTTGCACCCATCCGGGCCGGCGGCGGTTAATCGAAGCGGAAACGGAGGACGCCGAGGGTGAAGAAGGCCGCGGCTAACAGCGACAGGACGGCGACGGGCAGGAGGATTCCCGAGAGGCCCATGCCGCGCGAGACGATGTTCTGGAAGCCCTGGATGGCCCAATAATGCGGAGTGACGTATTCCAAAAAGGGAATGCGGATTTCGGGGAAGAGCGAGCCGCTGACGGCGGACATCATCAGCACCAGCAGGTTGGTAACACTGCCGGCCTGCGCCTGGCTTCTGGCGATGGCGGCGATGAAGATACCCAGCGCAGCAATGGTGGCCGAGCAGCTGATGATGACCAGCGCCAGCCCCAGCGAGGTGTGGCCCAACCCGACGCCGAAGGCAAAGTGGCTGACCCACAGGATGACGCTGAATTGCACACAGGCCAGCAGGAAGAAGGGCAGCATCTTGCCGGCCAGGATGGCGCGCCGCTGCGCCGGTGTGGAGAGCATGCGTCGCAGGGTGCCGGTGGCGCGCTCCTGCATCACCGATTCGGCCAGGGTGGAAACCAGGAAAAAGGCAAACATGAGGGTATAACCGGGCACGAGCGACTCCATCAGTGAGGGTGGACGGGTAATGGGGTCGTTGCCGATGGGTTCGGCGTCGACGCGAATCAGCGGGTCGCGACGCGCTTCTTCCACCTGTGCGGAGACCAGCGACTGGAGCAACACCTGGGCGAAGCGCTGTACGTCCTCGTTATTGATCCCTGAGGTCTGTCCGTTATCTTTCAATACCCCCTGCATGCTCTGGTTGACGCCGCGATTGACCTCGCTGCGCACGATCAGGTCGGCCAGCGCCGATTTAACCAGCCCCTTGACGATGGCGGCCCGCTCGGCCCTGGCGGGATCGATGATCAATTCGATGTCGCCGCCCTGCTGGCTGAGGGCGGCCTGACCGAAGCCCGCCGGGACGATCAGAGCGACCATACGCTGCCCGCCGCCGACCAGCCGGTCGGCAGCGGCGCGCGATTCTAATACGGTAACTTCCAGGTTGGGGGAAGATTGCAAGGCGTGCAGGATGTCCGCGCTCAACGGGCTGTGGTCTTCGTCGGCGGCGTAGATGGCCACGGTGGGGGTTTCGCCCGCGCCAAAGGCAGCGCCCATGATCCAGATGAAAACCAGTGGGGTGAGGAACAGGATGATCCACTGGCCGGGTTTTTGCGCCCAGATGTGCAATTCTTTGCGGGTGATCGCCCAGATTTGTTGGAACATGTTAGCCTTCCCCTAATCGTCGAACTCGAAGCGGCGCACGCCGATGTAGAAAAAGACGGCGGCAAACAGGAACAGTACCCCGGCGTTGGGCAGAATCTGCGCCAGCCCCTGGCCGCGCACCATCAGGGCCTGATAGCCGTTCAACGCCCAGCTGTGCGGCATGGCGTAACTGAGGGAGCGCAGGAAGGGCGGCATGAGGTCGACGGGGAACATGCAGCCACCCAACAGGGCGCTTATGATCAGCAACGGGATGATCACCCCGCCGGTGGCGCTGCTGGCTGCCGCCAGTCCCATGCAGGTGGCGGCGGTGACCAGCGCCACGGTGAGCAGGATCAGCCCGGCCGGGCTCGGCCCGAGGTCGAGGCCAAAGACCAGGGCGCCCGCGGCAAACATAACCGTTACCTGGGCCAGGCCGATGACCAGCGAGGCCAGCATCTTGCCGCCCAACAGCGCCGGACGGCGCAGCGGCATCACCAGCAGGCGGCGAAAGGTGCCGTTGAGTTTTTCCTCGCGGATTGAGGCGCTCAGATACGAGATGATAAAGAAGACATACATCACGGTATAGCCGGGGACCGTCTGCTGATAGGTATCTGGGTACTGGAGGCGGGTGAAACTGGAGGGGGGCAGGTCTTTGAATGTGAACGCCGGCGCGTTGCTGCCGGCTGCTTCTTGCTGTGCGGCGTTTTCGAGGATGGAGGAACGCAGTGGGGCGGGGGCAAAGACTACCAGGTCTTTCATGTTCTGGGTGCTGTTATCCAGCGCCTGGGTTAGCGCGAGTTCGGTGATGCTGCCCCGCACCACCCCTTCGATCAACTGGCGCCTGGCGCCGTCGCCCAGCGGGTCGTAGCGCAGGGTGACGGCGGTCTTCTGGCCGGCATCGATGGCGGCGGAGAAGCCGGCCGGGATGACCAGCAAGGCGGGCCGCTGCGACTGTTCGACCAGTTTGCCCGCCACCCGTTCGCTGCAGGCCGGGGCGTCAGGCCGGGCGCAGGCCGGGTCGGCTTGCAGGCCGGCGGCGGCGACCTCTCCGGCTGAAAAAGAGCGCTCCACGCTCAGGCTTTCTTCCAGGGCGGCGATCAGTTTTTGGGCATGGGGGCCCTCGTCATAAACGGCGAGCGGCAGACGCTGGCGGCGGTTGTGCTGCCCGGCGCCGTAGCCATCGCCGCCACCCAGGGCAAAACTGATGGGCAGGATGAAGGCCAGCGGCATGAGGAAGAGCATTACCAGCAGGCCGCGGTCGCGCAGCGCCTGGCGCAGATCGTTTTTGAGAATGGATAGCATCTGCATGCCGCCTCTAATTCCGCAGCGATTTGCCGGTCAGGTGCAGGAAGACGCTTTCCAGGTTGGGTTCGAGCGTTTCCAGCGACAGGATGGGAATGTTGTGCTGGTTGAAGCGCTGGATGATCTGGAGGAGCGCCTCGTTGGCGTGATGGGCCTCGATTTTGAGGATGGCCTTGGGTTGGCCGTCCTGCTCATCCACGACGGGCGGCAGGTAAGCGGCGGTACGCACCGCGCTCAGGGCGCACACCGCCAGGCGCAGGTCGTCGCTGGCGTTGTCCGGAGCCAGCCCGAGATGGATGACGCCGCCGCCCAGCAGGGCGATCAGGTTCTTGGGCGTATCCAGGGCGATGATCTGGCCGTGATCGATGATGGCGATGCGATGGCAGAGGCGCTCGACCTCCTGCATGTAATGGCTGGTGTAGACGATGGCCATGCCCTCCTGGCGGTTGAGGCGTTCGACGCTTTCAAAGATGTGATTGCGGCTCTGCGGATCGACGCCGACGGTGGGCTCGTCCAGGAAGAGGATGCGCGGGTTGTTGACCAGCCCGACGGCCAGGTTGATGCGCCGCTTCATTCCACCCGAGAAAGTCCTGATGGGGTCGTTGGCCCGTTCGCGCATGGCGACGTATTCGAGCACGTTGTCCACCCGGCGGCTGAGTTCTTTGCCCTTCAGACCAAACATTTCGCCGAAGAAAGCCACATTTTGCCTGGCGCTCAATGTGGGGTAGAGGGCCAGGTCCTGGGGCACCACGCCGATCATCCGTTTGACCTCGTTCGCCTGGCGCACCACGTCGCACCCGTAGAGGGTCACGCTGCCGCTGGTGGGTGGGAACAGGCAGGTGAGCACCGAGAGCGCGGTGCTTTTGCCGGCGCCGTTGGGGCCGAGCAGGCCAAAGATCTCGCCTTCGTAAATCTCAAAGCTGATCCCTTTGACGGCGGCGAAGTCGCCGTACTTTTTGACCAGGTCTATGACTTTCAGAACGGTTTGCATGGCGGCCTCCATTAAGCTGATGGGCCTGACTGGCGGGCGGCGCGCAGCAGGGCGTCCAGTTCCAGCGGCTCGCCGCGCTCGGGGGCGCGTTGCAGGCTCAGGGCGTCTTGCGGGCAGGCAGACAGGCAAACGCCGCAGCCCATGCAGGCCGTGGCGTCGATGCGGGCGTTGGTTTGCAATGCGATGGCGTTGAAGGGGCAGCGCGAGACACAGGCGCCGCAGGCGGCGCACAGGTTTTCGTCCACCTGGCAGACGTAGCCGGAGGAAGCCAGCATAGGGACGCCGGATTTGTGCATCTGCACTGCGCCGCAGCAGCACGGGCAGCAGTTACAGATGGCGTAGAAACGTCCCAGCAAGGCGTCCTTGAAGAAGGCGTGCTGAACGTGGCCGCGTTCGTTTTCGGCCTGCAAGATGTCCAGCGCCTCAGCGGGGGTGATCCAGCGGGCATGGTTGGGCTGGTGTTCGTACACCAGCCCGGCAAATGGCTCGCCGACGATCAGACACACGTCCAGCGGCAGGCAGGGATTGGGACGCGCTGCCCGGCAGGGACAGTCCAGGGCGAGGATGTGGTCGGGGTGCTGGAGGACGATATCGCGCGCCAGGGGGTAGGGGATGACTTTTTCCAGGTCGGTCAGGCGGATTTCTTCCCGGACGCTGACCAGCTGGCGGGCGGCGGCGAGCGTCACCACCTTGCCGTGGTAAGTGTCGGCCATCTGAACGGGTGCGCCGGCTTCGTTTCTGGCGGCCAGGCGTTCGACCAGGCGGCCCAACGGGCCGGCCAGGGGGTGACCGTGGATCGCCAGGGAGATGTAGCGGTAGAGAAAGCGGGTATAAATAAAAGCGTGCAGCCGGTCGAACCAGGAAAACCCGGCCACGTGGCGCGCTTCTTTCAAAAACTGCCGGGTGGCGGGTTTGGCGATCCTGCGCCAGAAGCTTTTCATCGCCGGCAAGACGTTCTCACGACTGGGCCATGAATTCGTCGATGGCGGCCAGCAGAGTCTGCAACTGGTTCATCTGGATTTCACCCATGTGAGCGATGCGGAAGGTCTGGTCTTTGAGCACGCCATAGCCGTTGGCAATGCGCATGCCGCGCTGGATGAGGAATTTGTTGAGGGCGGCGATGTCGATCCCCTTGCTGTTGCGCAGGGCCGAGACGGTTTTGGAGCGGTACCCGGCGGGGGCCAGGAGGGGCAGGCTGCGCTCCTCGGCCCAGCGTTGGGTTTGTTCGGCCAGGGCGGCGTGACGGGCAAACCGGTTGTCCAACCCTTCGGCCAGGATGCGATCCAGCTGTACGTCCAGGGCAAAGATGAGCGCCATGGCGGGCGTCATCGGCGTTGAGTCGCGGTTGCGATGCTTTTCCATCAGCAGCAGGTCGAAATACCAACCGCGATTCTGCACCCCGGCGGCTTTTTTCATGGCGCGCTCGCTGGCGGCGGCCAGCGCCAGGCCGGGCGGCAGCGCCAGGCACTTCTGCGAGGAGGTGAGCAGGAAATCCAGTCCCCAGGCGTCCATCTCGATTTTTACCCCGCCCAGCGAGGAAACGGCGTCGACCAGCACCAATGTGTCGGGGCTGACCTCGTGCGCCACGGCGGCTAAAGCCGGCAGCGGGTTCTCGGCGCCGGTGGAGGTCTCGTTGTGGACGATGGTTACGGCTTCGTAGTGCTTGCTGCGCAGCGCTTCTGCCAGCGCCTCGGGTTGGATGACCTCACCCCAGTGCGCTTCCAGTTTGTCGGCCTGTTTGCCGTTGGCCTGCGCCACGCAGTACCAGCGTTCGGCGAAGGCGCCGTTGACACAGGCCAGCACCGTCTCCTGGACGAAATTGCGAATGGCGGCTTCTTGCATACCGGAGCCGGAGCAGGTCGCCTGAAAAATGTGGTTACGGGTATAGAAGAGCCGCTGCGCTTTTTCTTCATTACGGGCGAACAGTTCTTCAAATTCTTTGCTGCGGTGCGGCAGCATCGGGCGCGCCTGGGCTGCCAGCACTTCGGGGGCCACATCAACCGGGCCGGGGACAAACATCGGCGCCATAACGGTCTCCTTGTGGAATATACAATTAGCCCGGGTTGCAGCCTAAGCCATAACCCGGGCGGCAGTTTTTACCGGCTCGTTTTACTGGAGGAAGAAAGACAGCACGACCAGGATCGCGACAAACGTACCGGCCAGGATGCCGATGCGCTTCAGATCTTTAATGACGTAGCTGTAATCCGGGTTAAAGTCGGTGCTGCTGGGGCCCATATACGAGGAGGTGCTGCTGGTGCTGCGGACGACTGCCACGGGGGCCTCGCTTGGGGATACCTGTCGTTTGACCTTTTTTGCCATTTTTAAAAACTCCTTAGCTAAGAATTTGGACGGAGGTTATTTTTGATTTTGTAAATGCGCCCGTACCACGATGCGCTTATCATCTACCAGATAGGGGTAACAGGAAATCAACGTGACGACCGGTTCCTGCGTGGGCGCCATGACCTCCACCTGGGTCGGTTCTACGATCTGCGTTTGCTGGATGACGTAGTTATACGTGCGCAGATTGGTATACAGTACGATGACATCCCCATTTTTGAGCTTGTCCAGGTCGCGGAAGATTTCGCCGAAGACGTCGTTGTGCGCCGAGAGGACGATGTTCCCGTCCTGGCCGGGGTTGGGGGTACCGATGCTCTGGCCCACACCTTTTTTGAGCTGTTCCCAGCCGTCGCCCAGGACAACGGGGGCGTCTACGTTGATGGCCGGGATTTGAATGCGCACCGCCTGTTCTGGACTGGGGGTGGGGATGGGCAGGTTGGCAAGGTTCTGGACGAGCGGGCGCAGGTGCTCGGGGATTTCGGCCTCGTTAGGGCGTACCCCTCCTGGGGCGTTGGGCGGGGTGTGTCCTGAAGGCAGCACGACCGCCATGATCAACGGGGTGGGGGTCAGGGTGGGCTGTTGCAGCGCAGAGGCGACCTCTTGGTTCAGGCTGCGCAGCAGGCTGAGGCCGTTGAACAGGACGAACACCAACCCCAACACCGCGCCGATTTCAATGATCAACAGCAGCCGGTCGAGCCAGATGCGGCGGGGCGGCTGTGTGGAGCGGCGGGGAAGGCTTTCTTCGACGGGCAAGACGCTTCCCGGATACGTACTCTGTACGGCGGTAGCTGGCGGTGTGTCGACAAACGAAATGCGCCCGCTGCGGCGAAATTCTTCCAGGCGGCGCTGGCGCGTGCTGCGTTGTTTTTGAATCAACAGCAGGCGCAGTTCTTCTGTGGTTAGATCTTTGGCCAGACGCTGGCGAGACACACCTTCACCCTTTCTCCAATGGATCGATTATACCTTATTTTGGTGCGGCGAGAATTTTGGTTTGGCCGTTTTGTGTAACGGGTGATATAATCTGCACTTTGTAAAGGAGCAAGGAAAAATGGTTTTGAATAAGTCGCTGATTCGTTTTGTCGTTTTGGGCATACTGCTGGCTTTACTGGCCGGTTGCTCGTTCTCCCCGGCTGCTGCTCCGACGGCGACTGCCGTGCCGCCGACGCCGCCTCCGCCGCCCGTCACGCCCACCGCCGTTCCGACTCTGCCGCCCACCCCAGAGCCATCCCCGACTCTGCCGCCCACCCCTGAGCCGTTCCCGACTCTGCCGCCTACCCCTGAGCCGGTGGCCGTAGCCGCCGAGCCCACCGCCGCTGCGCCGGCTGAGGCGTCCGCCGATTTTGCGGCGTGGTGTATGCCGGCCAAGAAGGGCATCAAGAACCCCGGCAGCCAGCCGGAGACGATGCCGCAGGGCGCCTGGGTTGGTACGGTGGTCAATAAGGTGATGCGCGTACAGGTACCGGCCACCTTCTGTACCTTCGTTTATACCTTTGACCAGCCGCTCCCGGCCGGCGCCAGTGTGCAGTTTTTTAACAACAAACAGCAAAAGCCCTGGTTGACGGCCGCGCTGATTCCCTCCAGCACCAACCCAAATGTGGGTTATTACGTCATCACCAATCCGGGGTTTGTTGTGCCGCCAGTTTGGGAGATCACTTATCGCCTGGCGGTTACAGATGGGACGAGCGAATTGCGTTCCAATACGGTGACATTGTTTAAATCTTTGCCGGCGCCGTGCTGGGATGGCGCGCTGCCCGACCCGGTTACCATGGAATGCAAGTGCATTGACGGTGATTGGAACGTAGACAAGCCCGAAACGATCCCGACGCTGCCCAATTAACGGAGCTTTGATCGCATTGTGAAGAGCGGATGAGTATTCATCCGCTCTATTTTATTGGGCGGGCGGCGGGGTTCCGTGATAAGATTAAAAACGCGGGCGGGCGTCTGCCATCTTTGTGCGGGAGGTCGTGGTGAAAAACTGGGTGCTGTTTTGTTTGCTGTTGTTTGGCTTTCTTGCCCCCCTGCCGGTGCGCGCTGAAGAGCCGCTGGAAATCAGCGCACTCGAAATCGACATCTGGCCGGAGTACGACCGCCCTGAAGTGCTGGTTATTTATCGTCTGACGCTCTCACCGCAAACGACCCTGCCGGCGCAGCTGCGCCTGAACATCCCGCGTCAGGCGGGCGAGCCGTATAGCCTGGCGATGAAAGATGTGGACAGACAACTGTATAACCTGAACTATACCAGCGAGGCGAAAGGCGACTGGCTGCAGATCACCTTCACCACCCCGTCGCTCGACGTTCAGCTGGAGTATTACGATCCGCGCCTGTCACGGGCCAATACGCAGCGCAGTTTTTCGTACCGCTGGTTGAGCGATTATCCGGTACAGTCCCTGGCGGTCCAGGTGCAGGAGCCGGTGGGTGTGCGCTCTTTTAAGATCGAACCCGATATGGGGAGCGGGCGTAAAGGCCAGGACGGGTTGAATTATTACAACCTGTTGCTGGGCGCAGTGAAACCAGGGAGCGAATTCAATTTGCGGCTCGAGTATGACAAGGTGGACGAGGTGCTCAGTTCCAACTTCCAACCGGTGCAGGCAGCCGAGATTAACGCCGACACCCCCGGCCGTACCATGTTGCAGGAAATCTGGCCGTGGGTGTCGGCGCTTTTGGGCGCCCTTTTGATCGCCGTTGGGTTGTTGTGGTATCGTAAAGCAGCCAGGGGGGGCGGCGCCTCCCGGCGCAGACGTGCGGCAAAGAGCAAGGTTTTGCCGGGTGAAGGCGCGGAAGCGGTCTACTGTCACCAATGCGGCAAACGCGCCGCCCCAGGCGACGCGTTCTGTCGTGTGTGTGGCACCCGTTTACGCCTCGAGTGACGGCGCGGGTTATTTTTCCGGCGCGCCGGCCTGGATCCAGGCCCTGATTTTGTCCAACTCTTCGGGCGAGAACTGCCCGGGATGACCGCCGGCGGCCTGCACCGTCACCAGCAGGCTCTCGTCGGACCTGCCTGGAACGAAGCCGGCGCCTTTGCCGCCGCCTTTCAGTGCGTTGGCGTAGCTATCCAGCGCCAAACCGCCAGACTGGCCATGACAGGCGGCGCATTTTTCCTTGAACAAGGCGGCCACGCCGCCTTCCCAGGTCAGGTCGTCCTTGCCCGTGACCGCCGGCGTCGCGTTGGGGGGTGGGGTAGGCGTCTGCGGCGAATAGATGGGCACGTTCTCGCGGATGCGCGGCACGGTGGTCAGGGCGGTGTTTTCCAGGTTGACGAACTGGAAGAGGGTGTAAAGCAGGACGACGGCCAGTACACCCGCCACCGGATAGTAGATCGTCTGGCGCCGGCGCAAGACTGCCGGCGGGATTTCAGCCGGCGTGGCGCGCCCGCTTTCAATGGCTTCCAGTTCCTGGGCGTGGTCTTCTTCCATTTCCTGGCGCGAGATGTGACCGTTGATCATGCTCCAGTTCCAGTGGCGGAGATGTACGTGGTAGAAATGCCACAGCAGGATGGCCAGCACAGCCAGCACGGCCTCGGCGCCGTGGGCGGCCTTGGCCGCCGGAATGAACACGCCCGGCAGAATGCGCGCCGTGGCAATGGGGTTCCACAGCATAAAACCGCTCAAGCCCATGATCAACAGCCCCCACACCAGGGCCCAGTATTCCATCTTTTCGGTGAAGTTGTAACGCCCCATCCTGGGCGGCTCTTTGGCCAACCCGAGGTTGTACAGGGTGGCCTGGATGCCGTCGCGGGCGTCTTGAAGCCCCGGCAGCATGGTGGCGCGGCTGCGGCGCACGAACAGCCCGTAGCCGATTTCCAACAGGTGGTAGATGGCTTCGAGCAGAAACAGGGTGGCGGCGATGCGGTGGATGATGCGCACGATCTCGATCCCACCCAGGAAGGCGACGATGGCGTCGGAGACCGGCGCGAGGGGATATTTTTGCGGCAGACCGGTGACAGCCAGGGTGGTAAACGAGACAATCAACAGCACGTGTTGAATGCGCTGGGCGGTCTGGAAGCGCAGGTAGGTTTGGGTTTCGCTCATGGCTTATTCCTCCTCTCCGGGCTGATCGCTGTCTTGTGGAGGGGGGATGACAACACTGGCTTCGGCCGGTTTTTTGCCGCCCGTGCGCAGTTTGCGATAGATGTCGGTAAGGATGTATAACGCCATTCCTCCCAGTACCAGCGGGATGAGGATGGCGTAGAAGAGCTGGACGTAATACACCAGGGGATAGCGTTCCCGGTCGGGGATGTAGTGACTCAGCCACGAGTCGGGGAAATTGTCGGTGGCGTCGGGGTGGCATTTCTGGCAGGTCACCAGCAGGTTCTGGCGCACCTGGAGGCCCTTTTGCGGGTCGTCGGTGCGACGAATGTCGTGTACGCCGTGGCAGTCGTAACAGACAGGTTTGTTGGTGGCCTGGTCGGGAGACTGTTTTTCAAACAGGGTGACGGTGGTGCCGTGAAAATCGGCCACGTAGGTGTTGAGCACCTGAGTGGAGAGGCCGTATTTATCCATGATGGCGGCGTCGGTGTGGCATTTGGCGCATAACTGCGGTGAATCGATGCGGAAGGCGGCGGTGGTGGGGTCGGAGATGCGGTGTACGCCGTGACAGGTGGTACAGGTGGGAACGTCGGGGTTGTTTTTTCCCTGCGCCCCGGCGCCGTGTACGCTGGCGGCGTACTGCTCAAAAATGGCGTTGTGGCAGCGAGCGCAGGTGGGGGCGCTGTTGACCTGGGCGGTTATCTGCTTCTGGTTGTGCGGGTCGTGACAGTCGCTGCAAATCGGGGCGTTGCGGTTGCCGGCGTCGAGGGCCTTCTGGTGGACGCCATCCATGTTTTCCTGATATTGCTGGTCGTGGCACGTTTTGCAACTGTCTCTGGCCTGCAGGGTGTAGTCGCGCCGCGTCTGCGCCGTGCGTTCGGGGTGCGGGTAAGCGCGGATGTTGGTGTGGCAGGCCGAACAGTTTTGCGTCCCGTGTACCGATTGGTTGAAGCTGGTTTCGTCTACTGAGATGGGGAGTTGTTCTCCGCTGGGGAGATCAATCGTCAGCCCGGGGCGGCTGTGACAGCCCAGGCAGGCGTTGTTATCGGCGGCGGGGGATAGCGGGCGCGGTGCTGCGACTTCGGCCTGAACCGGAGATGGGCCGAGGCCGCCTGCCAGCCCCAACGCCAGTACCAGCGCCGGAACCCAGATCAGGATACGAAGGAAGGAGATGCGCATCGTAATTTTTGCTCCCGCGCCTCCCTGCGGCTTCGCCATGCCGCAGGGAGGCGCATGTCTGTTCGGGCGGCAGGGTTTACGGGCGTGTACCCTTTAGCTCGACTTTGACTTTGCTGCCCAGGTCGGCGATCGAATCGTACAGCACCTGGAGCATGTAGCGGGCGTTGTGGACGAACGCCCCCGGATCTTTGTTGACGTACTGGTAGTTGTAGGCGGCCTTGAGCAGGCGCGGTGTCCAGGCTTTGTAGCCATTTTCGGCTTTGGTTTCTTCGGCGTCTGCCTTGCCGTTGCCGTTGGTGTCGACGAAGAAGTAGGGATAGGCGTTGGGGCTGTAGGCGATGGGCGTCTTGCTGACCTCTTTGGCGTAGGCCTGGATGGTCGCATAGAGCTGCTCCTTCATCGTCTCCACTTCGTCCTTGATGCCCTCGGTCTTGTTACCGTCGCCGTCGTAGTCGGCATTGCTGGTGGGCATGCGGATTTTGGCGGCGTCGTCGGTCTGGTGGCAGGTCTTGCAGGTGTCCATCTTGGGCGTCAGGTTGTGGGCGTCGTGGCAGGAGGTGCAGGTGTTGAGTTTGCCGTCGTGGTTGAAGCGCCCGACGTAGGTCTTGCCCTCGTACTCGTACACACCTTTGGCCTCGGTGCCGAACAGGGTGGCGCCGGCGGCAAAGTAGTGTACGTTGCGGAAGCTGATCTTGTCTGAGACGGCGTCGGCGTCCATGCCGGCGACCGCCTTGTTGACGCTGCTGGTGGACTCGCGGCCCTGGTGGCAGTTCAGACACAGATTGTCATCCAGGCTTTGCTCGAAGGCCACCTTTGCGCCGCTGGGGAAGGTTACCTGCTTGACCTCGTAGCGGGTGAATTGGGTCAGATCGTTGTGGCAGGTCTCGCACATCAACCCGTTGGACGGCGCCATCGAGATGGTGGCGTTCTCGCTCAAGAACTGCGGCAGACCGGCGCCGGTGTGGCACTTGACGCAGTTGCCCGGTACCTTACCGTCTGCGTCCCAGTGGCGGAAGGCCTCGCCCGAGCCGGCAAAGTGCCCGGCGTCGGTGCGGTGGGCCTTGCTCAGGTCGACCGGTTTGGTCAGTTTCTGGTTGAGGTCTTCGATTGAGTCGTACAACAAGGCGATGATGTATTTGCCGCCGTGAACGTAGGCGCCGCCATCTTTGATCGAGGTCTGGTAATTATAGGCGGCTTTGGCCAGGCGCGCCGTCCAGGCGTTGTAGGCGTTGGGGAAGGCGGCCTCGTCTTTATCCGTTTTCCCGTTGGCGTTGGTGTCTTTGAAGAAGTAGGGGTAAGCGTCGGGGGAATAGACGAGCGGGGTGCCGGCTGTGTCTTTGGCGTAGGCCTGGATGGCGGTATAGAGCAGCTGGCGCAGACCGTCGACCTCGTCGTACATGCCTTCCTTAACGTTGCCGTCGCCGTCGTAATCCATGCCGGAACTGGCCATGCGGATCTTACGGGCGTCGGCGGCGCTGCGGACGCCGGGGTGACAGCTGACGCAGGTCTGCGTCTTGAGCTCGAGCGAGTGCGAGTTATGGCAGTCGGTGCAGGTCTGTACGCCTGCGACGTGATCCCACAGGGCGTCGTAGGTTTTGCCATCGTACTCGTAACCGCCCTTGACCAGTGTGCCGTAGCGGCTGACCGCCGCGGCAAAGTAGTGAATGTTGGTAAAGCCTAACTCCTTAACGGGTTTATCCACGTCGGTGATATTGGCTTTTTTGATGCTCTCATCCACCTGCACTTTGGAGGCGGTGCCCTGGTGGCAGGTCATGCAGACGGCCTCGCTGCCCAGGCCCTTGATTTCGGCGCCGGAGGGGAACATCACACTGCTCAATTGGGCGGCGGCCTCATTGTGACAGGCCACACAGGTGATGACCGTGCCGACCTTGGCGGCTTTGTCCACCTTCATGGCGGCGCTGCCGTCCGCCCCGACATAATCCCGGAATCCGGTGGTGCTGTGGCATTTGGCGCAGGTCACCGGGATTTCGGGCGGTTTTTCCTCGTTCCAGTGAACGAAGGCCTCTGCATCGGCTTTGGCGTGGGCCGAGGCGGCCCACAGTTTTTCATAAGGGATCTCGGGCGGCGGCGGTGTGGCGGCTGAAACGATGCCCGTGGCGCTGAAAAAGGCCATCACCACCAGCACACCACCCAGCACCGCCAGCATCCCCGCGGCCAGCAAGAGAGGGGAAATACGTTTTATCATGGTTGCGTTCTCCTCAAAAATCGGATCCGTAACGCTTCGACCTTGCTCTGAGGATATTTGAGCCCTGGGCGATCACCTCACCTCCCTTCGACTGGTGAATTTGGATGCGATTACGTAAATTATAGCAAGTCGCGCAGATTAAAAACAAGTTAATTTCGGGTGAATTTTCGATTTGTACGCGGCGCGGGCTGGCGTGTTTTGATTTCTTATGTGATAATTTGGGTAGTGGGGATGTCTGGGTGTGCCAATTATTTTAGTGGTGTGGGGTAGTCCCGCCGTTACGGCGTGTCCTTTTCAATGCGGTCAAATGAACAGGGGAGGCGTTGCTGCCTGGGGTTGTGTGCACCGGCTGCGTAAGCAGTTCGTTTGCGTTTAATTTTTTTTTTGAAAAGGAGAGAGGTATGTATCACAATCGACTGCGTGTTTCCCTGTTGGCGGTGTGCGCCGTTTTACTGGCGGCGGCGTTGGCCTGCAATGCGCCCGTGTCTTCGCCGGCTGCCACTGCGCAGCCTTCCAGCGCGGCGGCGTCGGCGACGCCGCTTCAGGCGGCGCAGGCGGATGCGGCGGTCAGCAGCCCCAGCCCCGTGCCGGCTACGGCGACGGCAACGTTGACCCCGCTGACCACGGCGACCTTTACCCAGACGTCCACCGTCACGTTGACGGCGACTGCCACGTTGATACCGAGCGCCACGCTGACGCCGACGCTGGCCTGCACCTTAGGGGCGACCTTTGTGACCGATGTGACCGTCCCGGATAATACCGTGCTGCGGGCGGGGAAGCCTTTCCAGAAGACGTGGCGGGTGCAAAACACGGGCAACTGCGCCTGGGAAACCGGGACGCAACTGGTGTATATTTCCGGGGAAGCGATGGGCGGGCCTTCGGCGGTGGGGGTGGCGGCGATCGCGCCGGGCGCCACGACGGATGTCAGTGTAAATTTTGTGGCGCCTGCCAGCGAGGGCACCTACCGTTCGTACTGGCAGATGCGCACACCGGGCGGGGTGCTGTACGGCAGCCAGATGTACGTGCAGATCGTCGTGCCGGGGCCGACGGAGGCGTCGAATAATTCGTCGAACGACAGCCAGCAAAGCCAGAGCAGCCAGGGCAGTTCCTGGGGGATGTATCGCAAGGGCAGCCAGGGCACGGGGGTGTACGCGCTTCAATACCTGCTCGTGGCGCACGGTCATTCGTTGACGGTGGACGGCAAATTTGGCGCCAAGACCGACGAGGCGGTGCGCAAATTCCAGGATGCCAAGGGTTTGAAGGTAGACGGGATCGTGGGCGACCAGACCTGGTCGGCGCTGATCCAGGGCCAGTCGGTGCGCAAGGGCAGCGCCGGGGCGGCGGTCAAGGCGGTGCAGCATGTGCTCAAGAACGGTTACGGTTTCAGCCTGACGGTAGATGGCAAATTTGGCACCAAGACCGACGAGGCGGTGCGCAAATTCCAGCACGACAAGGGCTTGAAGGTGGACGGGATTGTGGGGGCGAACACCTGGAAGGCGTTGATTTCCGGGTTGTAAGGCCGGGTGTTGGCGGCGCCGCGGGTCTTGCTGGCCCGCGGCGCCGCCCGAAAAAGTCACTGC